>JBQCDH010000010.1:0-64549 GCA_051961435.1 Solirubrobacterales bacterium | reverse complement strand
AGTCACCGGCCGGCGAAGCCCCGCAGACTTCCGCGAAGCAGCCGGACGGCAGGAACCTGCAGCAGCACCCGTCGAGCGTGAGGGGCCCGGGCGCCGGTGCGCACCCACGGAACTGGCGAGGGCGCTTAGGCCTGCGCCGTGCTCGGCGTCTCTGCCGGGGCGGCGCCGCCGGGCAGGCCCTTGCCGCGAGCGTTCTCGACGATGAACTGCTCGGTCTGCTCCCGCGCCTCGTCGTCGGGGCGCTGGGTGTGCGGGCTCTTCATCAGGTAGCTGGAGGGGCCGTCGAGCTGGCCGGCGATGCCGTTGTTGAGCGCCAGCTTGATCAGCCGCACCGCGTCGATGACGACGCCGGCCGAGTTCGGCGACTCCCAGACCTCGAGCGTCAGCTCGGCGGTCAGCGGCACGTCGCCGAAGGCCTTGCCCTCGAGGCGGATGTGGGCCCACTTGCGGTCGGTCAGCCAGGCGACGTAATCCGACGGGCCGACGTGGACGTCCTCCTTGGGCAGCTCGTGCCCCATGATCGAGGTGACGGCGTTGGTCTTCGAGATCTTCTTCGAGTCCAGCCGCTCGCGCTCGAGCATGTTGTAGAAGTCCATGTTGCCGCCGACGTTGAGCTGGCTGGTCCGCTCCAGCCGCACGCCGCGGTCGTGGAAGAGCCGCGCCAGCGCCCGGTGGACGATCGTCGCCCCGACCTGGCTCTTGATGTCGTCGCCGATGATCGGCAGCCCGGCCTCCTGGAAGCGCTTGTCCCAGTAGTCCTCGCGGGCGATGAAGACCGGCAGGCAGTTGACGAAGCCGACGCCCGCCTTCAGCGCCTGCTCGACGTACCACTTGGTCGCCTCCTCGGAGCCGACCGGCAGGTAGCAGACCAGCACGTCGGCCTTGCTCTCCTCGAGGATGCCGACCACGTCCGCGGTTTCGCCCGGGGCTTTGGTGATCTTCTCTTTCAGGTACTTGCCGAGGCCGTCGTGGGTCATGCCGCGCTGGACGGTGACGCCCAGGTTCGGCACGTCGGCGAACTTGATCGTGTCGTTCTGCCCCGACCAGATCGCCTCGGAGAGGTCCTTGCCGACCTTCTCGGCGTCGATGTCGAAGGCGGCGACGAACTCGACGTCGCGCACGTGGTAGCCGCCGAGGTCGACGTGCATCAGGCCCGGCACTTCGTCGGCCGGGTCGGCGTCCTTGTAGTACTGGACGCCCTGGATGAAGCTGTTGGCGCAGTTGCCGACGCCGACGATCGCGACGCGGACCTTCTCGTCCGTGCGGCCGGCGCCGTTGGCGTGGCCGTTCGCTCCGTTGCTCTCACTCATTGATTCGAAGTCCTCCTGGGATTGCGCTAGGTGGCTTGACACACCCGGCGGCTTCGCTGGTTACACGTCCCCCGCGTCGCCGCCGTCGTCCTTGACGCCGGAGACCTCGCCGGAAAGCTCGTTTCGCACATGCCATACCCGCTGGAACGTCGTGAATATCGTCAAGGCGGCGATCGCGTAGACCGCCGGCGCCAGCAGTTCGAAATCGCCGATGCCGGCCCCCTTGGCGAAGATCAGGCCGACCGAAAGTATCACCACGCGCACCGGCCGGGTGGCCAAACCGACCTTGCATTCGACTCCCAGCGCCTCGGCCCGCGCGCGGGTGTAGGAGACCATCAGCGAGCCGAGCACGGCGACCACGCACATCGCCGCCGCGAAGTCTTCGCCGCGGACGGCGAAGTAGCCGGCGACGGCGGCGAGGACGATCCCCTCCTCGATCCGGTCCAGGGTCGAGTCGAGGAAGGCGCCGAACAGCGTCCCCTTGCCCGACATCCGCGAGTAGCGGCCGTCGAGCGTGTCGCAGACCGAGCCGAGGACGAAGGCGACGCCGGCGAGGAAGAAGAGGCGCTGGGTGACCAGCGCGGCGGCGATCAGGTTGCCGAGCAGGCCGACCATCGAGATCGCGTTCGGGGTGAGGCGGGACTCGATCAGCCGTTCGCGCGCGTAGGCCCGCAGCTCCTGCCCGTTGCGGGCGGAAGCGCGACCTTCGCGCCGGCCGCGTGGTGCCCGGGGGGGCGCCGAAGAAGGATCCATCCCAGCTGAGGCTATTGGAACCTAGGCCTCGAGCTCTTGCGCGCTCGGGTCGCGCCAGGACCAGGCCTCGGGCCGGATGCGGGCGAGGGCGCCCTGGGCGATCGCGAAGGCGCTGACGGCGACGAGCCAGCCCAGCGCCGCGTCGACCCAGTAGTGGTTGGCGGTGACGATCACGACCCAGGTGATCAGGAGCGGCCAGAAGGCCCACCAGGCTTTCGCCCACCAGTTGCGGCAGACCATGAAGCCGGTGGCGCCGATCATCATCGCGAAGGCGCAGTGCATGCTCGGCACCGCCGCGTAGGGGTTGATGAAGATCTTCGCCAGCGTCGAGTCGTGGTTGACGTTGGAGAAGTCGGTGATCGTGTCGACGAAGCCGTGGTCGGGGAACATCCGCGGGGGCGCCGTCGGGAAGCCGACGTAGCCGATCATCGCCAGGCACATCGAGACCACGAACATGTTGCGCACGAAGTAATAGGACTGGTTGCGGAAGAGGTAGAGCCAGACCAGGAAGCCGAGCGCGATCGAGAACTGGGCGTTGAGGTAGAGCTGGTTGGCGACGTCGATCAGCCAGTGCGCGGGCAGGAAGGCTTCCTGCAGGCTGGGCTCGAAGAAGGTGTGCGTCGACTGCTCGAAGCTGATCACCTGAGCGCCGTGGGCGAGCGCATCGGCGCGGTTGGAGTCGGCGATCCCGCGCCCGAGCTCGTAGATGACGTCGACGCCGACGAGGATGCCGATCTGGCGTCCGGCGTCGCCCCAGCCCTTGGGCAGCTTCGATCCGATGCGAGCGATTGCGCGAGACACGGAGCAGCCAATTGTAGCCCGGGGGTTGAGGTCATTAGGGTGCGCGGATCGCCTGGAAACGACCGAACAAGCGCAGGGTGCGGGCGATTCGGGACCGACTGCGGGAGATGTACGGCGTTCCCGAGAACGAGCCGCACGGGCACCCGATCGCCGAGCTGGTGAAGACGGTGCTCTCCCAGCACACCAACGACCGCAACCGCGACAAGGCCTTCGCCGCGCTGCGGCAGAGCTTCCCTACCTGGGAGGAGGTCCGCGACGCGCCGGTGAGCGAGATCGAGGAGGCGATCCGGCCCGGCGGGCTCGCCAAGCAGAAGGCGCCGCGGATCCAGGCGATCCTCGAGCAGCTCGGCGACCCGCCCGACCTCGACTGGACCGAGACCGCAGCGCGCGAGGAGTCGCTCGAGTTCCTGCTCGGGCTGCCCGGCGTCGGGCGCAAAACCGCCGCCTGCGTGCTGATCTTCACCTGGGGCATCCCCGAGATCCCGGTCGACGTCCACGTCCACCGGGTCGGCGGCCGGCTCGGCCTCTTCCCGGCGAAGGCCTCCTTCGAGCGCGCCCACGACGAGATGCTGGCGATCGTGCCGCCGGAGGACGCCTACGAGCTGCACATGAACCTGATCCGGCACGGCCGCGCCGTCTGCCGGCCGAAACCGCGCTGCGGCGAGTGCGCGCTGCGCCGCCTCTGCCCCTGGTATCGGGAGAACCGCGCCGCGGCAGCCGAAGGTAGTATGCGCGCCGCCCAATGAGCAAGCGCACCCTCATCTGGTTCGGAATCCTCGTCGTCGTCCTCGCGGTGGTCATCCCCTGGCTGGCCTTCCGCTCCAAGGGCGACGCGGAAACCGGCGACCAGGAAGTCGCCGCCAGCCTGAAGAGCGGCCAGTCGCTGTTCCAGACCAACTGCGGCACCTGCCACACGCTCTATTCGGCGGGGACCGACGGCAACTACGCCCCCGACCTCGACGAACTGCTGGCACCCACCGGCCCGGCCGAAGGCGGAGCGATCGAAGGGATCGAAGGCCGCGTCCTCAACGCGGTCGAAAACGGGGTCAACAGCTCCACCCCGGGCCGGATGCCGGCCGGCATCCTCAACGAAGCCCAGGCCAAGGAAGTGGCCGAATTCGTCGCCCGCACCGCGGGCGAGGGCTGACACGCCGGCGGGGCGCGCCCGGCGCGGCACCGCTTCGAACCGGCTCCACCCGGGTTCTCTCAGGAAAAGGAGAACCAGGCAGGGACAGAAGGAGCCTCTCTACGTGATCCACCTATCCGCACCGGCCCGCCGGGCCATGCTGGCGCTGGCCGCCCTCGCCGTCGCCCTCACGGCGCTGACGGGCATCGCCCAGGCCAAGGGCAAAGGCACGCCCGTCAACGTGATGACCCGCAACCTCTACCTCGGCGCCGACCTGACGCCGGCGATCGAATCGAAATCGACCTCCGAATTCATCGAGGCCAACGGCGCGATCCTCCGCCAGGTCGAAGCGACCAACTTCCCCGTCCGGGCCAAGGGACTGGCGAAGGAGATCCTCGAAAACGAACCCGACCTGGTCGGGCTGCAGGAGGTGGCGCTCTGGCGCACCGCCCCGCCCTCGCTCGGCCCCGTCTTCTCCGGCAAGCCGGAAGCGACCACGGTCAAGTACGACTTCCTCAAGCTGCTGCTGGCGCAGCTGAACAAGAAGAAGGCCCTCTACAAGCCGGTCGTCGTCCAGGACGAGTTCGACTTCGAGGCGCCGGCCGACGCCAACGGCCAACCCGGCGACGGGCCCGGTGGCGGTCAGGGCGTCCTCGCCAACGCCGAGACCAACGCGCGGCTGACGATGCGCGACGTCATCCTCAAGCGGCTGCACTCAGGCGTCAAGACGACCAACCCGAAGAGCGGCCACTTCGCCCACCTGCTGGTCGAGAAAGTCGCCGGCGCCAAAGAAGTGACCGTGACCCGGGGCTGGGCCAGCGTCGACGCGACCGTGCGCGGCAGCCGCGAGTTCCGCTTCGTCGACACCCACCTGGAGTCGTTCGACAACCAGGCCGAATACCCCAGCATCCGCGCCCAGCAGGCCTCCGAGCTGGTCGGCCCCGGCGGCCCGGCGACGAGCAAGCTGCCGGTGATCCTGGTCGGCGACCTCAACTCCGACGTGAAGACGGAAGTGAAGCCCGGCGACGGCCAGGCCTACCGGGTGCTGACCAAGGCCGGCTTCCGCGAACGCTCGACCTACAAGCCGCTGGGCTGCTGCATCGACAGCTCCTACGACCTGCGGACCGGCTCGGCCGCCGAGTTCGACCACAAGGTCGACCACATCATGACCGACGCCCCCAAGCAGGTGAAGCTGCTCGCCTCCAAGGTGACCGGGCGCCAGAAGCAGCACGGCTACTGGGATTCCGACCACGCCGGGCTGTTCAGCACGCTGAACGTCCTCCGCTAGAACCGCGCCCGACGGGGTACGTCGAGAGAGGGCGCCCACCGGCGCCCTCTCGTCCGTGTGGGGAATCGAAAGTGAGCGTTGCGACGGCACCAAACATCTGCCATACTGCCACTTAGATTTCTTAGGCTCAGACAACGAAACTCCCGGAGGTAGGCGGAAAAGTGGCAAAGACGATCGGCATAGACCTCGGCACGACCAACTCGTGTGTCGCGGTGATGGAGGGCGGCGAGCCCACCGTCCTGGAGAACGCGGAGGGCGGGCGCACGACCCCGTCGGTAGTGGCGTTCACCGAGAGCGGCGAGCGCCTCGTCGGCACCGTCGCCAAACGGCAGGCGGTGATGAACCCGGAGAACACGATCTTCTCGATCAAGCGGTTCATGGGCCGCAAGGAGTCGGAAGTCAAAGAGGAGGAGACGATCGTCCCGTACCAGGTCGTCCCCGGCCCCAACGGCGACGTGCGCGTCGAGGCGCGCGGCAAGCAATACAGCCCACCGGAGATCAGCGCGATGATCCTCCAGAAGCTGAAAGCCGACGCCGAAGCGAAGCTCGGCGAAACGGTCGACAGCGCCGTCATCACCGTCCCGGCCTACTTCAACGACGACCAGCGCCAGGCGACCAAGGACGCCGGCAAGATCGCCGGGCTCGACGTCAAGCGGATCATCAACGAGCCGACCGCCGCCTCGCTCGCCTACGGGCTCGACAAAGAGGAGTCCGACCACGCGATCCTCGTCTTCGACCTCGGCGGCGGCACCTTCGACGTCTCGGTGCTGGAAATCGGCGACGGCGTCTTCGAGGTGAAAGCGACCGCCGGCGACAACCACCTCGGCGGCGACAACTGGGACAAAGCGATCGTCGAGTGGCTGGTCGCCGAGTTCAAACGCGACCAGGGCGTCGATCTCTCGCAGGACAAAAACTCGCTGCAGCGCCTCTACGAGGCTGCGGAGAAGGCGAAGATCGAGCTCTCCTCGACCCAGGAGACGCAGATCAACCTGCCCTTCATCACCGCGGTCGAGGGGCAGCCGAAGCACCTCGACCTGAAGCTGACCCGCTCGAAGCTGAACGAGCTGACCGGCGAGCTGCTCGACCGCGTGGTCGGGCCGGTGAAACAGGCGCTGAAAGACGCCGACACCGAGGTCGACCACGTCGTCCTCGTCGGCGGCATGACCCGGATGCCGGCCGTGCGCGACAAGGTCAAGGAGCTGACCGGCAAGGAGCCCCACCAGGGCGTCAACCCGGACGAGGTCGTCGCCGTCGGCGCCGCGATCCAGGCGGGCGTGCTGGCCGGCGACGTCAAGGACGTGCTGCTGCTGGACGTGACCCCGCTGACGCTGGGGATCGAGACCAAAGGCGGCGTGATGACGAAGCTGATCGAGCGCAACACGACGATCCCGACGAAGAAGTCGGAGGTCTTCTCGACCGCCGAGGACAACCAGCCCTCGGTCGAGATCCACGTCCTCCAAGGCGAGCGCGAGATGGCCGCGGGCAACAAGAGCCTGGGCAAATTCCAGCTCACCGGCATCCCGCCGGCGCCGCGCGGCATCCCGCAGATCGAGGTCACCTTCGACATCGACGCCAACGGCATCATCAACGTCACCGCGCTCGACAAAGGCACCGGCAAAGAGCAGAAGATCGAGATCAAATCCGGCTCCGGCCTCTCCGACGAGGAAATCCAGAGCATGGTCTCCGACGCCGAGTCCCACGCCGAGGAGGACCGCAAGCAGCGCGAGTTGGCCGAGGCGAGGAACCTCGCCGAGAACGCGGCCTACCAGGCGGAGAAGGCGATCGACGAGGCCGGCGACAAAGTCGACGACTCGGCGAAGGAGGACGTGCGCTCCGCGGTCAAAGAGGTGCGCGACGCGCTCGAGACCGGGTCGAAAGAGGAGCTCGATTCCAAGGTCGAGGGGCTGAACACCGCGATGACCAAGGTGTCGGAGCAGATCTACGCGGCGGCCTCGGCTGAACAGGAAGCGGCTGGGACTACCTCCGAGAACGGTTCTACTGCCGATGAGGAGGAGGTCGTTGACGCTGAGGTGGTCGATGAGGAGGGCAAATGAGTCCTTCTTCGGAGCAGCGGGACGAGCAAGGGACTGAGGAGCGCCGGCCCGCGGGTCCTGTCACGGCAGGGGACCCACCCCCTCCTGAGCGGCAGGAGGGGGTCCCCCCTACCGCGCCACCCGCGGGAGATGCGGATGAGTCCGGGGCTCAAGCGGTTGAAGAGGACTTCGAGACGCTGCTGAAGGACGCTCACCGCGAGCGGGACGAGTACCTCGAACTTGCGCAGAGGACGAAGGCCGATTTCGAGAACTATCGGAAGCGGATGAGCGCTGAGGTTCAGGCGGCGCAGGTTCGCGGGAAAGCTGAGGTGGCTCGGGAAGTCGTCGATGCCGTCGACAACCTGGAGCGAGCTCTGGAAGCAGCGGATAGCGACGAGGGTCTCGTCGCGGGTGTCGAGATGGTGCTCGGGGGGCTGCGGGAGACGTTGAAGCGGAACGGGATCGAGGCTGTCGATCCCGAGGGCGAGAAGTTCGATCCGAACCGGCACGAGGCGCTTTCCACCCAGCCGGTGGAAGGGACCGAGGGTGGAATCGTCGTCGAGGTCGTGCAGAAGGGCTACACGCTGGGCGACCAGTTGATCCGGCCGGCGCGGGTCGTGGTGAGCAGCTAGGAGGACATGGCGGACGAGCTTTACAAGGCGCTGGGGGTTGCGAAGAACGCCTCCCAGGACGAGATCAAGAAGGCCTACCGGAAGCTGGCCCGGAAATACCACCCTGACCGCAACCCGGGCGACAAGGAGGCGGAGGACAGGTTCAAGGAGATCTCCGCCGCCTACGACGTCCTCTCCGACCCCGAGAAGCGCAAGGAGTACGACGCGGGGCCGGCGTTCGGCGGGTTCGGCGGCGGCCAGGGCCCGTTCGGCGGCGCGGGCGGAGCCGGCGGCTTCGGCGGCATCGACCTCGGCGACATCCTCGGCGGGGTCTTCAACCGCGGCGGCGGCCGGCGGGCGCAGCCGCAGCAGGTGCGCGGCCGCGACCTCGAGACCGAGGTCGCGCTCAGCTTCGACCAGGCGATAGGCGGTGCCCAGATCAGCGTCACCGTCCCCAAGGAGAGCCGCTGCCCGACCTGCCACGGGTCCGGCGCCAAACCCGGCACCGTGCCGAAAACCTGCCCGCGCTGCGAAGGCCGCGGCATCGAGGCGCAGGGCCAGGGCTTCTTCTCGATCAGCCAGCCCTGCCCGCAGTGCGGCGGTGCCGGCCAGGTCATCGAGGACCCCTGCCCCACCTGCGGCGGCTCAGGCCTCACCCAGCAGAGCAAGCGGTACAAAGTCAACGTCCCCGCCGGGGTCAGGAACGGCACCCGCATCCGCCTCGCCGGCAAGGGCGAGGACGGCCCTCGCGGCGGCCCGCCCGGCGACCTCTACGTCACCACCCGCGTCAAACCATCCCCGGTCTTCGAGCGGCTCGACGACGGCAACCTCGAGGTGAGCGTGCCGATCTCGATCCCCGAGGCGCTGCGCGGCGGCACGATCGAGGTGCCGACGCTGGAGGGGACGAAGAAGATCAAAGTCCCCGCCGGGACCAAGCACGGCAGCGTCCAGCGCCTGCGCGGCGAGGGCCCGCCGAAGAAGGGCGGCGGCCGCGGCGACATCCGCTACCGGCTCGAGATCGCCGTCCCGGACGAGCTCAGCGACGAGCAGCGCGAGGCCGTGGACAAGCTCGCCGAGACCCTCAACGGCGGCGACCCCCGAGCCGAGCTGCTGCGGAAGGCGAGGGGCTGATGGCGACCTTCCGGCGCAGGACCGTGAAAGCGACCTTCGACGAGGAGCAGGGCGTGTTCATGATCTCGGTCGCCGCCGAGCTGGCCGAGATGCACCCGCAGACGCTGCGGATGTACGAGCAGCGGGGGCTGATCGCGCCGAAACGCTCGCCGAAGAACACCCGCCTCTACTCGCAGCGCGACGTCGAACGGCTGCGGCGGATCCAGCAGATGACCCACGAAGGGCTGAACCTGGCAGGAGTGGAAACGGTGCTGGCGCTGGAAGCGCAGGTGCAGAAGCTGCGCGCCGACGTTTCGCGGCTGCGCAACCGGATCGCCGAGCTCGAAGGCGAGAAAGATGAGAACGGAGACAAGAGCTGATGCAGGCGGACCGGTTCACGATCAAGTCGCAGGAAGCGGTGGCGGCGGCGCAGTCGCTGGCCGCCAACCGGCGTAACCCCGAGGTGGCGCCGCCGCACCTCCTCGTCGCCTTGCTCGAGCAGGACGACGGCCTGGTCGTGCCGATCCTGCAGCGGCTCGGCGCCGACACCGCCGCGCTCGCCGCCCGCGCCAACGAGGCGGTGGCGGCGCTGCCGAAGCTGAGCGGCGAGGGCGAGGAGCCGCGCTTCTCCTCGGCCTTGGCGCAGGTGATCCGCGCGGCCGAGAAAGAGATGGCGAGCAAGGGCGACGAGTACATCTCGACCGACCACCTGCTGCTGGCGCTGACCGAGAGCGCGAGCGTCCGCGACGTCCTCCCCGGCCGCGACGCGCTGGAGGGGGCGATCGCCGAGGTGCGGCCGCAGAAAGTCACCTCCCCCAACCCCGAGACGACCGCCCAGGCGCTGGAGAAATTCGGCCGCGACCTCACCGCGGAGGCGCGCGAGGGCAAGCTCGACCCGGTGATCGGGCGCGACGAGGAGATCCGCCGCGTGATCCAGGTCCTCTCCCGCCGGACCAAGAACAACCCGGTGCTGATCGGCGACCCCGGCGTCGGCAAGACCGCGATCGTCGAGGGCCTGGCGCAGCGGATCGTCGCCGGCGACGTGCCGGAGAGCCTGCGCGACCGGCGCGTGATCGCGCTCGACATCGGCTCGCTGCTCGCCGGCTCCAAATACAGGGGCGAATTCGAGGAGCGGCTGAAAGCGGTGCTGCAGGAGGTGCAGGAGGCCGAGGGGCAGATCGTCCTCTTCCTCGACGAGCTGCACACGATCGTCGGCGCCGGCGCCGCCGAGGGCGCGGTCGACGCCGCCAACCTGCTGAAGCCGATGCTGGCGCGCGGGCAGCTGCGCGCGGTCGGCGCCACCACGCTCGACGAGTACCGCAAGCACATCGAGAAAGACGCGGCGCTGGAGCGGCGCTTCCAGCCTGTGCTGGTCGGCGAGCCCGACCTGAACGACACGATCGCGATCCTCCGCGGGCTGAAACCGCGCTACGAACAGCACCATGGCGTCCGCATCTCCGACTCCGCCGTGGTCGCCGCCGCGACCCTCTCGGAGCGCTACATCGCCGACCGCTTCCTCCCCGACAAGGCGATCGACCTGATCGACGAGGCCGCCTCGCGGCTGAAGATCGAGATCGACTCGGTGCCGACCGAGATCGACGAGGTCGAGCGCCGCATCCAGCAGCTGGAGATCGAGCGCGAGGCGCTGAAGAAAGAGACCGACGAGGCCTCGAAGGCGCGGCTGGAGGCACTCGAAGGGGACCTCGCCAACCTGCGCGAGGAGGCCGAAGCGCTGCGGACGCGCTGGCAGAACGAGAAAGAGCCGCTGGAGGAGATCAGAGTCGCGAAGGAGCGCCTGGAGGAGGCGCGACTCGAGGTCGAGCGGGCCGAACGCGAGACCGACCTGCAGCGGGCGGCCGAACTCAAATTCGGTCAGATCCCCGAGCTGGAGGCGAAGGTCGAAGAGCAGGAGGCGCGGCTGGAGGAGCTGCACGCGGGGGGCGGCACGATGCTCGCCGACGAAGTCACCGAGGAGGACGTCGCCGAGGTCGTGGCCAAATGGACCGGGATCCCGGTCAGCCGCCTGATGGAGGGCGAGGTCGAGAAGCTGATCCACATGGAGGAGCGGCTGCACGAGCGGGTGATCGGCCAGGACGAGGCGATCGCCGCCGTCTCCAATGCGCTGCGCCGCTCGCGCGCCGGCCTCTCGGACCCGAACCGGCCGATCGGCAGCTTCCTCTTCCTCGGCCCGACCGGGGTCGGCAAGACCGAGCTGGCGAAGGCGCTGGCGGAGTTCATGTTCGACTCCGAGCAGGCGATCGTCCGCCTTGACATGTCCGAGTACATGGAGAAGCACACGGTGGCGCGGCTGATCGGCGCGCCCCCCGGCTACGTCGGCTACGAGGAGGGCGGGCAGCTGACCGAGGCGGTGCGCCGCCGGCCGTATGCGGTGGTGCTGCTGGACGAGATCGAGAAGGCCCACCCCGACGTCTTCAACACGCTGCTGCAGCTGATGGACGACGGGCGGCTGACCGACGGCCAGGGCCGCACGGTGAGCTTCACCAACACGGTCCTGATCATGACCTCCAACGTCGGCTCCGAGCGGATCGTCGGCGAGTCGGTCGACGAGAAGATCCGCGAGCAGATCGAAGAGGTGCTGGCCGCGACCTTCAAGCCCGAGTTCCTCAACCGGATCGACGACACGGTGATCTTCCACCGGCTCTCGAAGCAGGACATCGGCCGCATCGTCGAGCTGCAGGTCGCCCAGCTGGTCGGGCGCGTGCGCGAGCGCGGGATCGAGATCGAGCTGACCGACGACGCGCGGACGCTGCTCGGCAACCTCGGCTACGACCCCACCTACGGGGCCCGGCCGCTGAAGCGGGTGGTCCAGAAGCAGCTGGTCGACAAGCTGGCGCTGAAGATCCTCGAGGGCGAGTTCACCGAAGGCGACACGGTGCGGGTCGACGCCGCCGAAGGCGGAATCGTCTTCGAGCGCGCCGAGGCGCCCGCTGCCGCGGCCGCCTAGCTAGTAGTAGTCCGGCCAGTCACTCGCAAAGCCCGGCCCAGCGGGCGCTTTGGGCCTCATCTTCCGACCGGTTCCTGCCGAAACATCCCTACGGCAAAGGTGCTCTTTAATTTGCTTGTCCAACCTGTGGCCCAGGGAGAGAACCGACGGACCCGATGAACGACGACCAGACTCCGATCAACGCCCGCCCGCGGCGGCAGCCGCCCGCGGCCGTCGAAGACGCCTCGCTGGCCCTGCGCGAGCACCTGCTCTGGCCGCTCCAGGACGGCTTACTCGGCCTCAGCGACCGTGGCCGCGCGGCGGTTGCCGGCGGCGCCGCGGCCCTCGCGCTGGGGATCGGGGTCCTCGGCTTCTCGGCGCTCGGCTCCGGCGGCTCGCAGGCGCCGAGCGCGGCCCCGGTCGCCGTTGTCCCCAAGGCCGCCCCGCACGCCGCTCCGTCCTCCCCGGCTCCAAAGCCCGCGCCGACCCTGCACGGCGCGACGCCGGTCTTCAAGCCGCCGCAGAAGAACGACGCCCCCGTCGCCGGCTCCAAGGAAGTCGAACGGGAAGCCGCGGCGGCGGCCGCGAGCAACACCGGCAACGCCGCCACCGACACGATCTCCTCGACGCCGGCGGCGCATTCCGCTGGCGAAGCTTCCGCCTCCACCTCGACCGCCGCCCTCGACGGGCCGCCCGCCGGCCCAGAGGCCGTCGCGGTCGCCCGCAAATTCGCCGAGGGCTTCGTCGTCTACGAGACCGGCGGCGACAAGGGCACCGTCCGCAAGGCGTTCACCACGACGGCGAGCCCGGAGCTGACCAAGGCGCTGCTGCGCCGGCCGCCGCGGCAGCCGGCCGGGGTCGAGGTCCCGAAGGCGAAGGTCCTCAACGTGGTCCCCGCCCCCTCGCACGGCAGCGTCTACCCGCTCAGCGTCTCGCTGCTGCGGGTCGGGGTGACCAGCGAGCTGCGGCTGGAGATGGAACAGCTGAAAAACAAACGGTGGCGCGTCACCAACGTTCTCGGCTGATGGAGCGGGCGCGCAAGATAAAAGCGGTCGTCGCGACCGCGGCGGCCACGGCGGCGCTGGCGGTGCCGGTCGCCGTCGCCCGCGCCGAGGCGGCGAGCACGGCGGCGCCGGTCCAGGGCGCGACCCTGGAAGCTCCCTCGACCCCTGCCGAAACGCCCGCCGCCCCGCCCGCCGAAAAGAAGGAGCCGCTCAAGCACGGCGCCACCCTGGTGCCGCCCCCGCCGCCCGCCACCCACACGCCGCCGCCCACCGGCGGGGTCAACGCCGGCGGCGACGAAGCCGGCGGATCGGAAAGCTCCGAAACGGAAACCGAAACCGGCGCCACCGTCACTCCCGGCCCGACCACCTTCGCGATCCCCTCGCTGCCGGCCTCGAGCTGCGCGATCAGCGGCGTGCCGCCGGTCCTGATCCCGATCTACCAGCGCGCCTCGGCCCGCTACGAACTGGGACCGCAGGGGCCGGCGGTGCTGGCCGGGATCAACGCGGTCGAGACCGCCTTCGGCACCAACCTCGGCCCCTCCTCGGCCGGGGCGGTCGGCTGGATGCAGTTCATGCCATCGACCTGGGAAACCTACGGGGTCGATGCCAACGGCGACGGGGTCGCGGACCCGAACAACCCCGAAGACGCGATCTTCGCCGCCGCCAGCTACCTCAAAGCCGCGGGGATGCCGGCCGACACCTACGGCGCGATCTTCGCCTACAACCACGCCGACTGGTACGTCGAAGAGGTGCTCGCCAACGCCGGCTGCTACGCCAACGAAGTCGGCAGCAACTCCTTCAGCGCCGTCGGGCTCGGTCCGCAGATCCCGGTCCTGCAGTGCGAAGCCGCGCCGGACTGGAAAAACCAGATCCCGGCCGCGTACATGAGCGCCTTCGAGGATGCCGCCGCCCGCTACGAACTCGGCAAGCGCGGGGTCTGGACGCTGGCGGCGATCGCCCACCTCGAGTCGAACTTCGGCCGCGGCATGACCAAGCACGAGCTGCGGACCGAAAGCGCGCTCGGGCTCGACCCGATGGAGTGGAAGCGCTACGCGGTCGACGGCGACAACGACGGCCGCGTCCGCCACGGCGACATCGCCGACGCGGCGGCGACGCTGGCGCGGATGATCTGGTCGCGCGGCAGCATCGAAGCCGGCGTCTTCACCCACAACCAGGCGCAGTGGTACGTCGAGGAGGTGATGCAGGAGGCCGGCGAAATCGGCAGCGGCTGCAAGGTCCACTACATCGACTGGCGGATCGCGCCGCTGGCGACGGGCTTCGAGACCCCCGGCGCCAAAGCGGTGATCGGCCCCGAAGGCCTCGCCAGCGCCCCGCGCAGCGCCCCGCCGGCGATCAAGGCCGTGATCGCCGCCGCCAACTCGATCGCCCACACCCCCTACGTCTGGGGGGGCGGCCACGGCTCCTGGTACTCCTACGGCTACGACTGCTCCGGCGCCGTCAGCTTCGCCCTCTACGGCGGCGGCCTGCTCGACACCCCACTCACCTCCGGCTCCCTGGAGAGCTACGGCGAACCGGGCCCGGGCAGGTGGATCACGATCTACGCGAACGCGACCCACACCTACATGGAGGTCGCCGGTCTGCGCTGGGACACGGTGGGGGATGCCGAAGGAACCGGGCCGCGCTGGCACACCGAGCCTCCCTACCCCGAAGGCTTCGTAGTCCGGCATCCGCCCGGCTACTAGCTAGGCAGAGGGCATCCAGTAGAGGGTCCGGTCATCCTCCGCGTGAATTTGTCGCGGCCCTATCGGGCCAGCCCCCTCAGACAGCGCCTCCGAAAGCCGTTCGAGGGGAGGCTCGATGGCCCCTGCTTTGAGCAGATGTTGAACCCTGCGCCGTCCTGCCGGTGCGTGTCGAGGGGGACCGGGTGGCCCTCTGACGGAGGCTTTGGGTCAAGCTGATAGTCCGGATTGTCCCTGCAAGGACATACGGTCCGGCAGAGGGCCACCCGGTCCCCTTAACCCCACCAAAGCAGTAAGTTTGAGCCCGGAGGCCCGATCTAGACCTGAAGGGGGCGGAGATGCCGACTTATCTGATGCTGACGAACCTGACCGCCGAGGGCGTGCGGACGCTGAAGAACAACCCCGGCCGCGTCGCCGAGGTCAACCGCGAGGTCGAACAGATCGGGGCGAAGGTGATCGCGCAGTACGCGACGCTGGGCCAGTACGACTTCGTCACCGTGGTCGAAGCCCCCGACGAGAAGACGATGGCCAAGATCTCGGTCGAGCTCGGCTCGCGCGGGACGATGACCAGCCAGACCCTGGCGGCGATGCCGGCCGAGGACCTGGCCGGCGCGCTCTAGGCGCTCGTTGAAGGCTCTCGTAGTCGGAGGGGGCGGTCGCGAGCACGCGATCGTGCGGGCGCTGCGGCGCTCGCCGCGGATCACCGACGTCCTCTGCGCGCCCGGCAACGCCGGCATCGCCGCGGACGCGGAGTGCCTGCCGCAGGTCGGCGCGGACGATGCCGCGGCGATCGTCGCCGCCGCCCGAGAGGAGGCCGTCGACCTGGTCGCAATCGGTCCCGAGGCGGGCCTCGTCGCCGGCGCCGTCGATGCGCTCGAGGAAGCCGGCATCCCCGCTTTCGGGCCGAGCAGAGCCGCTGCCGAGCTCGAGGGCTCGAAGGCCTTCGCCAAGGAGCTGATGCAGGAGGCGGGGGTGCCGACCGCGGCGCACGTCCTCCTCCGCAGCCGCACCGAAGCGCTCGAGCAGCTCGCCGCCACCGCCTATCCCACCGTGCTCAAGGCCGACGGCCTCGCCGCGGGCAAGGGCGTGATCATCTGCCAGAGCGAGGCCGAGGCGCGCGAGGCGATCGACGTCTTCTTCACCGAGCGGCGCTTCGGCGAGACGACCGTCGTCCTCGAGCAGTTCCTCGCCGGCGAGGAGCTCTCGCTGCTGGCGCTCTGCGACGGCGAGAACGTCGTCCCGCTCGCCCCCGCCCAGGACTACAAGCGGATCTTCGACGGCGACCGGGGACCGAACACCGGCGGCATGGGCAGCTACTCGCCGGTCCCCGGCTTCGGCGCCGCCGAGGTCGAGGAGATCGTCGAGCGGGTCCACCGTCCCGTGGTCGCGGCGATGGCCGCCCGCGGCGTCCCCTTCCACGGCGTCCTCTACGCCGGCCTGATGATCACGCCCGAAGGGCCGCAGGTGCTCGAGTTCAACGCCCGCTTCGGCGACCCCGAGACGCAGGCGGTGCTGCCGCGGCTGCGCTCCGACCTCGCCGAGCTCTTCCTCGCCGCGCGCGAGCCCGGCGGCCTCGCCGGCGTCGCGGCCGAGTTCGCCGAGAACTGGGCGGTGACCGTGGTCCTCGCCTCCGCGGGTTACCCCGAGTCCTCCTCGAAGGGCGACGCGATCCACGGCCTCGCCGAGGCGGCCGAGCTCGCCGAGGTGACCCACGCGGGCACGGCCGAGCGCGACGGCGAGATCGTCACCGCCGGCGGGCGGGTGCTGAACGTGACGGGGCTGGGTAACAGTCCCGCCGAGGCGCGCGATCGTGCATACGATGCCGCCGGCCGGATCTCTTTCGAGGGAATGCAGATCCGCACCGACATAGCCGCCCGCGCCGTCGAGCGCGTCCCCAGCTGACCAACCCAAGAAGGAGCGAGATGAGCGAGATCTCAGAGGAGCCCCAGCCGACCGGCGCCGCCGAGCCCGCGGGGGCGGGCCCTGCCGACCCCGCCGAGACGGCGACGATGGCCACCGTCGAGGAAGCCTTCACCGAAATCGAAGTCGACGAGCCGCACGTCGGGATCATCATGGGCTCGAAGAACGACAAGCCGAAGATGGAACCGGCGGGCAAAGCCCTGGAGGAAGCGGGCATCCGCTACGAGGTGCGGGTGATGAGCGCCCACCGCGACCCGGAGCTGGTCCGCGAGTACTGCCAGAACGCCCGCATGCGGGGGCTGAAGGTGATCATCGCCGGCGCCGGGATGTCGGCGGCGCTACCGGGGGTGGCGGCCGCCCACACCGACCTGCCGGTGATCGGGGTGCCGATCCTCGGCAAGAGCCTCGGCGGTCTCGACGCGCTGCTCTCGGCGGTGCAGATGCCGCCCGGGATCCCGGTCGCCTGCGTGGCGATCGACGGGGCGAAAAACGCCGGCGTCCTCGCCGCGCGGATAATCAACGCGTGATCCCCCGCTACACCCGTCCCGAGATCGGGGCGGTCTGGATGCCGGAAGCGAAGCTGCAGAGCTGGCTCGAAGTCGAGCTGGCGGCGACGGAGGCCTGGGCGGCGGAGGGCGTGGTGCCGGCCGAGGCCGCCGCCGAGGCGCGGGCGAAGGCGGCGTTCACGGTCGAGGCAGTCGAAGAGCGCGAGAAGGTGACCGACCACGACGTCGCCGCCTTCGTCGACGTCGTGGCTCAGTCCGTAGGGGAGGGCGGGCGCTGGATCCACTACGGCCTCACCTCCTCCGACGTGCTCGACACGGCGCTGGCGCTGCAGCTGCGCCGCGCCGGCGAGATCGTGCTGGCGAGCGCTCGCGGCTACCGCGAGGCGCTGGTCGAGCGGGCGCTGGAGCACCGCGACACGCTCTGCGTCGGCCGCACCCACGGCGTCCACGCCGAGCCGACCACCTTCGGCCTGCGCCTCGCCGGCTTCGCCTTCGAGGCCGACCGCAACGTCCGGCGGCTGGAGGAGGCCTTCGCGCAGGTGGAGATCGGCAAGCTCTCCGGCGCGGTCGGCACCTACGCCTCGGTGCCGCCGGCGGTCGAGGCGCGGGTGATGGAGAAGCTCGGGCTCGAGCGGGAGGACGTGGCGACGCAGGTCGTCCCCCGCGACCGCCACGCGGCCCTGCTGTCTGCGATCGCGGTCGCCGGCGCCGGCCTCGAGCGGTTCGCCACCGAGGTGCGCAACCTGCAGAAAACGGAGGTGCGCGAGGTCGAAGAGCCGTTCGCCGCCGGCCAGAAGGGCTCCTCGGCGATGCCCCACAAGCGCAACCCGATCCGCACCGAGCGGATCACCGGCCTCGCCCGCGTCCTGCGCGGCTACGCGCAGACCGGGATCGAGAACGTCGCCCTCTGGCACGAGCGCGACATCTCCCACTCCGGCGCCGAGCGGGTCGTCCTCCCCGACGCGACGATCCTGCTCGACTACATGCAGGACCTGGCGACCAAGGTCGCCGCCGGGATGAAGGTGAACGAGGAGCGGATGCGCGAGAACCTCGGCCTCACCCATGGTGCCCTGTTCAGCCAGCGTGCCCTCACCGCCCTGGTCGAGTCGGGCATGAGCCGCGACGACGCCTACCGCGTCGTCCAGGAGAACGCCCAGCGCGCCTGGGACACCCGCACCGAGTTCCGCGACCTCCTCGCCGAGGCGGCCCCGCAGCTGGACCTCGACGCCGTCTTCGACTACAGCGCCTACCTCACCCACGTGCCCGAGGTCTTCGAGCGCCTGGAAGCGCTGCGCGACTAGAGGTAAGGTCGCGGCATGGTCCTCTACACCTGCGGGCAGAAGAAACTCGGGCCCGGGCTGCTGCACCCTTGTGCGAAAGCGGGGAAGGCGCTCGACGCGGCCGGCTACGAGTACGAGCTGAGGACGGTCGGCGGCTATCGGATGGCGCTTTGGACCTGGGGCAGCCGCAACGCCGACCGGGCCGAGGTCAAGCGCCTCAGCGGCACCAACGAGGTGCCGATCCTCGTCCTCGACAACGGCGAAGTGATCTCCGGCTCTGGCGCGATCGCCAGGTGGGCGAAGGAGCATCCTCACTCGCCGGCGAAGTCCGGCGGCTGATCGCGACTAGAAGAACGCGAGCTTGACGAGGCTGGCGATGGCCGTCGCGGCAACCCCGCCACCGACGACCCACATGGTGAACATCAGCTTGTCGATGCGCACTCCGAGCCGGTCGAACTTCTCGTCCACCCGGTCGAACTTCTCGTCCACCCGAGCGAACTGCGCATCCACCCGAGCGAACCCTTCCCGCATTTCGTTGAACCCGGCGTCCATCCGGCGGCTCAGTTCGTCGAGCCGGTCGTCGTTCCAGTTCTCCACCTTCCCCTCCTTCTCCAGAAGTGCCTCCATGGGAGGGAGTGTAGACGAAACACTTCGAAACTTGTTGTCAGCCTGCGATCCGGTAGGCAACCACCGGCTCGGCCTTGCCCTTCAGCTCCAGCTCCAGCCGCTCGCCCGGCGGCTCGCCCTCGAGGCGCTCCACGAGACGGGCCGAAGCCACGATCTCGCCGCCCCTGGCCTCTCCCTGCAGCCGCGCCGCGACGTTGACCACGTCGCCGATCGCGGTGAAGTCGTTTAGCGCGCTCTGGCCGACCTTGCCGACGAAGGCCTCGCCGTAGTCGAGGCCGACCCCGACCTCGGCGAAGGGCGGCTCCTCGCCCCCGTAGCCGACGGCCCGCAGCAGCCCGCGGGCGTGGTCGAGCATCACCGGCGCCGCCTCCTCGAAGCGCCCGTACATCGGCAGGTAGAGCGCCATCACCTCGTCGCCGATCAGCTTGTCGATCACCGCGTCTGGGAAGAGCACGTGCTCGGCGCTGGCGTAGAAGCGGCGCAGCAGGGCGCTGACCTCCTCCGGGTCGCGCTCCTCCGAGAGCCTGGTGAAGCCGCGGATGTCGGCGAAGAGGACGCCGGCCTCGGTCGTCATCCCGCCGGGAGGCGCGGCCTCGACGCAGGTCGCGCAGAGGTTCGGGCTCTTGCGCGAGGGGCGGTAGCCGAGAGGCCCGACCAGGCGGGCGCCGAAGCCGGAGAACGGGGCGCCGCAGATGCCGCAACGGGGGCTCGAGGGCAGCGCCCGCAGCATCCGGCCGACCATGCGCGGGGCGGGATCGGAGGCCATCGCGAAGTAGGCGGCCCAGTCGTCGGGGGTGAGCGGCTCGTCCTTCGCCCTGCGCGCCGCCCTGCGGACGCGCCGCTGCGCCGCGCGCTGCCAGAACGTCAGTCGCTCTGCGGGGACGTCGTCGCCCACGCATCGATCCTAAACCGGGATCTCGTTCGCCAAAAGCTCTGAAATGTGTTGTCAGACCGCAACCGGCTCGCGTGCTGACCGCCGCGCGGTCACCACGACCGGCGTGCCGTCCCTGGGCGAGAGGGTGATGTTGCGGCGGCCGATCCGCTCCGGACCCGGTTTCGCCTTGCGCAACTCGCACCGCCCCAGCACCTCGCGCAAAACGATCCGCATCTCGAACTCGGCGAAGGTGGCGCCGATGCAGCGGCGGACGCCGCCGCCGAAGGGGATCCAGGAGTAGGTGTCCGGTCCCTCGTCGAGGAAGCGCTCCGGCTTGAAGGCGAAGGGCTCGGGATAGACGTCCGGGCGGGTGTGGGTGAGCCAGATCGCCGGCGTCACGTCGGTCCCCGGGGGCAGCGTCATCCCGTCCGCCACCAGCTCCCTCGCCAGCCGCCGGCCGGCCAGCGGGATCACCGGCCGCAGCCGCAGCGACTCGGACAGCGTCGCCCGCAGGTAGTCCTCCTCGCCCGCCGCAAGCGATTCCCGCAGCCTCGCCAGCGCCGCCGGGTGGCGCAGCAGCAGGTCGAAGGTCCAGGCGAGCGCGGTTGCGGTCGTCTCGTGCCCGGCCAGGAGCAGCGTCATCAGCTGGTCGCGCAGCTCCCGGTCCTCCATCCGCGACCCGTCCTCGAACTCGGCCGTCATCAGCATCGAGAGGATGTCCTCGCGCTCCTCCAGGTCCGGGCGCCGGCGGTGCTCGGCGATCTCGGCGAAGAGCAGCTCGTCGACTTCGCGCAGCGGCCCCTCGAAGCGGGCGAGGGGCCCCTTGCCGCCGAAGCGCCGCAACGCCAGCCCCAGAACCTGCCGGCCCGGCGAGGTCGTCTCTTCCAGCACCGTCGAGAGCATCCCCCGCAGCCGGTCCAGCCGCGGCCCGGTGGAGACGCCGAAGACGACCCGCAAGATGACCTCGAGCGTCACCGCCTGCATCCGCGCGTGGATCGGGAACTCCCGCTGCAGCGGCCAGGAGTCGATCTCCGAGGTGACGATCTCGGTCATCGTCGCCTCGTAGGAGCGCATCCGCTCGCCGTGGAACGGCGGCAGCATCAGCCGCCGCCGGCTGAGGTGTTCGGAGCCCTCCTGGATCAGCAGCGATTTGGAGCCGACGATCGGCTCCAGCACGATGTTCCGCCCCGGCGGCAGGCCGTGCTCGCGCTCGCGGTAGAGCGCTTTGATCGCCTCCGGGTCGGAGATCAACACCATCGGCTGCTGGAAGCCGAGGAAGCGGACGCTGAAGGTGTCGCCGTGGCGCCGGCGGCAATCCTCCAGGAACGGGATCGGGCGGAAGGCCCAGCGCAGCGTCTGCACCAGGGGGCTGCTCTTCGGCTCGGGGGGGAGCGCCACGGCTGACAAGCATCGCAGAGCAACGGCAACGCAGCACCGCGTCCGCGCCAGTTAGCATCGCCTTGATGGCGAGCGTCGCGGAGCTGAACCTCCTCTCCTCGGGGAAGGTGCGTGAGATCTACGAGTGGGACGACGACCTGCTTATGGTCGCCTCCGACCGCATCTCCACCTACGACGTGGTGATGCCGACGCCGATCCCCGACAAGGGCAAGGTGCTGAACCGGATGTCGGTCTTCTGGTTCGGGCTGACCGAGGACATCGTCCCCAACCACTTCATCTCCGAGGACGTGCCCGAGGAGGTCGCCGAACGGGCGATGCGGGTGCGGCGGCTGGAGATGTACCCGGTCGAGTGCGTGGTCCGCGGCTACCTCTCCGGCTCGGGCTGGAAGGAATACCGCGAAAGCGGCGCCGTCTGCGGAATCGAGCTGCCCTCCGGCCTGGTCGAGTCCGACCAGCTGCCGGAGCCGATCTTCACCCCCGCGACCAAGGCCGAGATCGGCGAGCACGACGAGAACGTCGACTTCGACCGCGCCGCCGAGATCGTCGGCGACCGGGCGCTGATGGAAGAGCTGCGGCGGATCTCGATCGAGGTCTACAAGCGCGGCTCCCAGCACGCCGCCCAGCGCGGGATCATCCTCGCCGACACCAAGTTCGAGTTCGGCCGCCACGCCGGCGCCGAGATCGTCCTCGGCGACGAGGTCCTCACCCCCGACTCCTCGCGCTTCTGGCCGGCCGCCAGCTACCAACCCGGAATCACGCCACCCTCCTTCGACAAGCAGTTCGTCCGCGACTGGGCCACCGAGAGCGGCTGGGACAAGAAGCCGCCGGCGCCGGAGCTGCCGGCCGACGTGGTCGAGCAGACCCGCGCCAAATACGTCGAGGCCTACGAGCGGATCACGGAGCAGAGCTTCTAGTGCGGGGCCTGGGGACGTGGTGAGGGCTCGCGTCCTGATCCGCCCCAAGGAGGGCATCCTCGATCCGCAGGGCAAGGCGGTCGAGCGGGCGCTGCCGGCGCTCGGCTTCGAGGGGATCGGGCACGTCCACGTCGGCCGCATGGTCGAGCTCGAGGCCGAGGACCCCGAGCGGCTCGGCGAGCTCTGCGAGAAGCTGCTCGCCAACACCCTGATCGAGGACTACGAGATCCAGACCCTGTGATCTGGGGCGTCCTCCAGTTCCCGGGATCGTGCGACGAGCGCGATGCGCTGCACGCCTGCGAGCTCGCCGGCGACGGCGCGCGGCTGATCTGGCACGAGAGCCGCGACCTGGAGGGGGTGGACGGGATCGTCGTCCCCGGCGGCTTCTCCTACGGCGACTACCTGCGGGCGGGGGCGATCGCCCGCTTCTCGCCGGCGATGGAGGCGGTCGCCGAGGCGGCCGCGGGCGGGGCGCCGGTGATCGGCATCTGCAACGGCTTCCAGGTTCTCTGCGAGGCGGGGCTGCTGCCGGGGGCTCTGCTGCGCAACGTCGAGTTGCGCTTCCGCTGCCACCAGGTCGAGCTGATCGAGGAGGGGACGGGAGAGCGGCTCTCGATCCCGGCCAAGCACGGCGAAGGCCGCTACTACGCGCCGGCGGAGATGCTCGACCGGCTGGAGCACAGCGGACAGGTCGCCTACCGCTACGCCGACGGCCACAACTCGAATGGCTCGGCGCGCGACATCGCCGGGGTGCGCAACGAGGCGGGCAACGTGCTCGGCCTGATGCCCCATCCCGAGCACGCGGTCGATCCGCTGACCGGGTCGACCGACGGGCTGAAGGTCTTCCGCTCGATGGCGAAGGCGGCGGCGTGACCGTAGAGGCGTCGAAGCACCGCGAGCTGGGGCTGACCGACTCCGAGTACGAGCTGATCGTCCGGAAGCTGGGGCGTGAGCCCAACGACGTCGAGCTGGCGATGTTCAGCCTGCTCTGGTCCGAGCACTGCGCCTACAAGCACTCGCGCAAGCTGCTGCGGCGGCTGCCGACCGAGGGCGAGCGGGTGGTGATGGGGCCGGGCGAGAACGCCGGCGCGGTCGACGTCGGCAATGGCTATGCGGTCGCATTCAAGGTCGAGTCCCACAACCACCCGAGCGCGGTCGAACCGTTCCAGGGGGCGGCGACGGGGGTCGGCGGCATCCTCCGCGACGTCTTCGCGATCGGGGCGCGACCGATCGCGATCCTCGACAGCCTCCGCTTCGGCGAGCTCGACTCGGTCCGCTCGCGCCACCTGCTCGACGGCGCGGTGCGCGGGATCGGCCACTACGGCAACTCGATCGGGGTGGCGACGGTCGGCGGCGAGATCTACTTCGAGGAGCCCTACGAGCACAACTGCCTGGTCAACGCGATGTGCCTGGGGCTGGCCAAGACGTCGGAGATGGTCCGCGCCGCGGCGGCGGGGGCCGGCAACGCGGTGGTGCTGATGGGCGCCTCGACCGGCCGTGACGGGATCGGCGGCGCCTCGGTGCTGGCCTCGGCCGAGCTCGGCGAGGGCGACGAGGCGAAGCGGCCGACGGTGCAGATCGGCGACCCCTTCGAGGAGTCGAAGCTGCTCGAGTGCTGCCTGGAGCTGCTGGGGAAGGGGTTGCTGGTCTCGCTGCAGGACCTCGGCGCCGCGGGGCTGACCTCCTCGGCGGGGGAGATGGCGAGCGCCGGCGGGGTCGGGATCGACATCGACGTCGCCGCGGTGCCGCTGCGCGAGGCCGACATGGAGCCGTTCGAGATCATGGTCTCGGAGAGCCAGGAGCGGATGCTGGCGGTGGTCGAGCCGGAGCGGGTGGCCGAGGTGCGGGCGATCTGCGAGAAGTGGCAGACCGGGTCGGCCGAGATCGGCGTCGTCACCGACAGCGGCGCGATCCGGATTCTGCGCGGCGGGGAGGTCGTCGGCGAGATGCCGGTAGAGGCGCTGGTCGACGGCTGCCCGCTGTACGACCTCGAGCCGGCCGAGCCGGAGGGCTGGACCTACGGCAACCGGGCGACGCTGGCGGTGGGGGCGGCGCCCGAGGAGGAGCTGCTGGCCCTGCTCGGCTCCCCCAACATCGCCTCCAAGCGCTGGGCCTTCGAGCAGTACGACTGGCTGGTCGGCTCGCGCACGGTGCGCCGGCCCGAGCAGGCCGACGCGGCGGTGCTGCAGCTGCCGGAGGCCGGCAACGCGATCGCGGTCTCGATCGACGGCAACGGGCGGCGTGTCGCCTGCGACCCCTACGAGGGGACGATCGACGCGGTGCTCGAGTGCGCGCAGAACCTCGCCTGCGTCGGTGCCGAGCCGCTCGGCCTCACCAACTGCCTCAACTTCGGCAACCCGGAGAAGCCGGCCGGCGCCTGGCAGCTCGACCGCGCCGTCAGCGGCCTCGCCGACGCCTGCACGGCGCTCGGCGTGCCGGTGGTCGGCGGCAACGTCTCCCTCTACAACGAGGGGCCCGACGGCCCGATCTACCCGACGCCGGTGGTGGGGATGGTCGGCGAGCTGCCCGACCCGGAGCGCGTCGCCGGCAGCGCCTTCGTCCGCGCGGGAGACGCGATCGGCCTGATCGGCCCCTTCGAACCGAACCTGGCGGGCTCGGAGCTGGCCAAGCAGCGCGGCGAGCTGCGGATGGGCCTCCCCCGCTCCGACGTCACCTCGGTCGCCGCCGCCTGCGCTGTCGTCCGCGACGCCGTCCGCGCCGGCAAGCTCTCTTCGGTCCACGACGTCTCCGACGGCGGCCTCGCCTGCGCCCTCGCCGAGTCGGCGATCGCCGGCGGCGTCGGCTGCGAGGCCAACCTGGAGCACCTGCGCGAGCGCGGCTGCACCCCCGAGGAGGCCCTCTTCGGCGAGGCCCCCGGCGGCTTCCTGGTCAGCGGCGACCGCCAGACCCTGGAGGAGCTGGGCGCCGTCTTCCTCGGCGAGGTCGGCGGCGAGGAGATCGCGATCGGCGCCGGCGACCGCAGCCTCTCGGTCAGCCTCGCCGAGGCCGAGCGGGCGTGGAGCTCCCTGGGCGAGCGGCTTTCCTGAGCGCTGCGGAAATATCCTTCCGGCGTCACAGAACTTCAACTGGGAGATTGGCATGAGAAAGCGACTGGCGATAACCACGATCGGAGTCATGGCGGCCCTGGCGAGCTTCGGAGCGGCGTCCGCCTCGGCGGCGACGGAATTCGGCGACCCCTGCACCGCCACGACCGGGACGAGCTCCACCGAATACACCGTCTTCGGGCTTGCCTCCCCCTCCAGCCCGCTGCCCCTTGCCGCACCATCGGCGGGCGTGATCACCAGCTGGAAGCTCACCCTGGTCACGCCGCCGGAAGGGCCGATCCCGGCGATCATCCCGCAGACGCTGAAGGTGATGCGGGTCAACAGCGCTACCCACACCGCCCAGGTCGTGGGCGAAGCGAGCGGACTGGTCGGCTCGGGCGTCAACACCATTCCCGCCCGCATCCCGGTTGAAGCCGGTGATCGTCTCGCTGTCTACGGCCACGGCCCCATCACCTACAAAGGCAGCACCAGCGAAGTGGGGACGCTGCTCTGCGAAGGATCGGGCGGTGACCTGGTCGGCGCGATCAAAGGCAGCGTCGCGCCTGGCGCCAGCGGCCCCTTCGAAGAAGTCAGCGAAATTCGCATCCCCGCCGTCGCCGTCCTCGAGCCCGACGCCGACCATGACGGCTTCGGCGACGAAACCCAGGACGCGTGCCCGCAGAGCGCCGCCACCCAGGCTCCCTGCCCGGCGGTCACCCTCTCGACCAGCACCCAGGTCAAGAAGGGCTCGGTGATCGTCCTCGCCACCACCAACACCCCCGCGCCGGTCACGGTCAAAGGCCTGGTCAAGCTGGGCAAAGGAAGCAAAGTCACGCTCAATGGCGGCACCAAGAACCTGGCTCCCGGCGCCTTCGGCAAGTTCAAGCTCAAATTCACCAAGAAGCTGAAGGCGAAACTCGCCCAGCTGAGCCACAAAAGGTCCCTGACGCTGAGGGTGACCGTCACCGGTACCAGCCTCGCTGGTCAGGTGACGACGAAGAAGCTGAAGGCGAGGCTGAAGGGCCAGGGCTAGCGGGCCTTCACAGCGGTGCGCCTTTTCCTCGTATTACAGGGATAAGGCGCACCGCTGATACCTTCGTCGCGTGGGCAAGGTCTACGACGGCATCGACGAGCACCTGCGTGAGTGGATAGCTAGGCGCGAGCTGTTCTTCGTCGGCTCGGCGCCGCTGGACGCGGAGGGGCACGTCAACGTCTCGCCGAAGGGGCCGATCGGAACGCTGCGCGTGCTGGACGACCACACGGTCGCCTACTTGGACATGGTCGGCAGCGGCGCCGAGACGGTGGCGCACGTGCGCGAGAACGGGCGGATCGTGGTGATGCTCTGCGCCTTCGAGGGACCGCCGCGGATCCTGCGCCTGCACGGGCGGGGCGAGGTGATCCCGGCTGACGACGCGCGCTTCGCGGAGCTGTTCGAGCGCGCCGGCTTCGAGGCGCCGCACGAGGTCGAGGAGGCGCGGCGGGCGATCGTCCTCGTCGACGTCACCCGCGTCGCCGACTCCTGCGGCTACGGCGTGCCGCTGATGAGCTACGAGGGCGAACGCCCCCACATGGAGGCCTGGGCGGAGAAGAAGATGCGGGTCGGCGGCGCGGCCGAGATCGAGGCCTACGTCGCCAGGAAGAACGCGAGCAGCATCGACGGCCTGCCCGCCTTCGACGCCGACCGCGACGCGGTCGGTTAACTCCCCGCGGCCGCGCCGACCAGGCGCAGCATCAGCTCGGCCGCTCGTTCGTCGTCAAGTCCCTCTTCGCCGGTCAGTTGCTGCCAGGTGCGGAAGGAGACGGCGTGGCCGATCGCGGCGCGGACACGGTCGCGGGCCTTGCCGCGAAGTCCTCTTCCACGCATGAGGATTTCGGTGACGGCCGCCATGAACTGGTGGAACGTTGCGAACAGCTCGGCGACCATCGGCACCGTCTGCTCGTCGCGCAGGAGCTTGTCGAGCATGCCGCCGCCGCGGCGGTAATAGGAATAGAGCTCGTCGAGTGCGACCTCGAGCCGCTCGTCCGGGTCCCCGATCTTCCCCCAGCTCGCGACGTCTGGCCGCGGGTTTTCCTCTTTCCAGTGGGCCGAGCAGGCGCCGAACAGCGCCCGCTCGTCGGGGAAGTGGCGGTAGACCGTGGAGCGCGGCACCCCCGCGTGCTCGGCGACGGCGCTCATCGAGGTGCGGGCGGGCCCGAGGCTCCCGTGCAGCTCGACCGCGCTTTCGGTGATCCGCCGGCGGGTCTGCGCCTCGGCTTCGGCGCGTCGCTTCTTCTCGTACTTTCGCTTTTGATCGGACATCGATGTAGCACCAATCTTGACAGATGCCGCGGATTGTGTCTATAGTTTTCGCGCAACATTATTGTCTCACGAAAGGAATGGATCGATGGCAACTGTGATTGGCCCCGGCGACGGCAAGGTCGGCTTCCTCGGCAGCATCGGGGTGCGGTGGATGATCGACGGCGAGGACGCGGGGGGCGATTTCTCCCTGGTCGAACACCCGCTGCCCCCGCGGGCGCTGGCGGCGCCGCTGCACCTGCACCACCGCGAGGACGAGTACAGCTACGTGCTCGAGGGGCGGATGGGCGGCCTGCTCGGCGACGAGGTGGTGGAGGCTGGTCCGGGCGACCTCGTCTTCAAGCCGCGCGAGCAGTGGCACACCTTCTGGAACGCCGGCGAGGAACCCTGCCGGATTCTCGAGATCATCGCCCCGGCCGGCTTCGAGCACTTCTTCAGGGAGCTGGATGCCCTTGGCGGTGCCCTCAACGCCGACCCCGAAGAGCTGGCGAGGCTCAGCGCGCGCTACGGCCAGGAGATGAAACCGGAGACCGTCCCCGGGCTGTTGGAGCGCTTCGGGCTGCGGATCGGAGAGCGGGACGAGGTGGCGCCGCGCGTGCTCGCCTAACCGCAAATAGCGGCAGTCGGAGACGGGCTGCGCAGTCGCACCGCGCTGCTACCCTGCCGGGGTAGGCAAGGTGCCTGCGCGTCCGTCTTCAATTGCAGCGAGGAATACGCGCTTTTGCCCGACCAGGGGTTCAGCTTCGACCGTCAGGGGCCGCGGGAGGAATGCGGCGTCTTCGGCGTATACGCACCGGGGCACGACGTGTCCCGCTTGGCCTACTTCGGCCTCTACGCGCTGCAGCACCGCGGCCAGGAGTCGGCGGGGATCGCCACCTGCGAGGGCGGGATGATCACGACGCTGCGCGACTCCGGCCTCGTCTCCCAGGTCTTCGACGAGGAGAAGCTGCGGGCGCTGGAGGGCGACATGGCGATCGGCCACGTCCGCTACTCGACCACCGGCGGCGGCTCCTGGGAGAACGCGCAGCCGATCTGGCGCGACGACGGCCGCGAGGTCGCCCTCGCCCACAACGGCAACCTCACCAACGCGGTCGAGCTGTGGGGAGAGCTGAAGGAGAAGGGGATCGATTTCCGCGGCACCTCCGACTCGGAGATCATCGCCGCCCTGCTCTCCTCGCACGAGGGGAAGATGATCGAGGACGCCGTCGCCGACGTGATGCCGCGGCTGCAGGGCGCCTACTCGACCGTGGTGATGACCAAGCGCGCGATCGTCGCCTTCCGCGACCCGCACGGGATCCGGCCGCTCAGCCTCGGCAAGCTCGACGACCGCTTCGTCGTCGCCTCCGAGAGCTGCGCCTTCGACATCATCGGCGCCAAGCTGATGCGCGAGGTGCACCCGGGCGAGATGGTCTCGCTGACCGAGCGCGGGCTGGAGACGCGCCAGGTGGTGAAGACCGAGCGCCGCGCCTCCTGCGTCTTCGAGCACATCTACTTCTCCCGTCCCGACAGCCGCCTCGAGGGCAAGGTCCTGCAGCAGGTGCGCGGGCGGATGGGCGAGATCCTCTGGCGCGAGGCGCCGGTCGAGGCCGACCTGGTGATCTCGGTGCCCGACTCCGGCAACCCCGCCGCCGCCGGCTTCGCCCGCGCCTCGGGCCTGCCGCGCGACGACGGCCTGATCAAGAACCGCTACGTGGCGCGGACCTTCATCCAGCCGGGGCAGGAGCTGCGCAAGCACGGGCTGCGCCTCAAGTTCAACCCGCTGCCGGAGATCGTCGCCGGTCAGCGGATCGTCGTCGTCGACGACTCGATCGTGCGCGGCAACACCACCCGCCAGATCGTCGGCATGCTGCGCGACGCCGGCGCCAGCGAGGTCCACCTGCGGATCTCTGCCCCGCCGATCCGCAACCCCTGCCACTACGGCGTCGACATGTCCACCCGTGAGGAGATGATCGCCCACGACCGCTCGATCGAGGAGATCGCCGACGAGCTCGAGGCCGACAGCCTCGCCTACCTCTCGATGGCCGGTGTCTACGAGGCGATCGGCGCCGATCCCGGCGAGCACTGCGACGCCTGCTTCACCGGCAACTACCCGCTCGGCGACCCCGACGACGCGAACGGCAAATTCGCCCTCGAGACGATCGCCGCGCCGGCCTCGGGCTGAAGCGGCGCGGCCGCCAAAGGCGACCGCGCCCCGCTTCACAGATCCAAATCACATGGAGACCCAGAGCGGTTCTGGGCTTGTGACTGTGAAGGCGCCGTTCCAGCTGCCGTTCCCCGGCGGACAGAGGAGGTTCCCTCTTGTCCAGGTCAAGGGGCCCGACCAGTCGATTGTCGCCATCGCGCCGCCTGTGAGCACTCCGGCGTGGGCGGCGTCGTAGAAGCATTCGGCGCCGGTGAGTGTCCAGAGCACCCTTATTTCGGTCCCTGTCAACGTCAGTGTGCCGTTGTGGGTCCAGACCGGGAGATCGATGATTTCGGTGTCCAGTGTGCCGTTCTTGACGGTTTCCACGTCGACCGGTTCGCCTGCGTCTTCGCATCCGTTGAAGGTGAGCGCGTTGACGACCGAGCCCAGCGGCATCGCTGTCTGCTGCTCGGTGAAGGCGTTGAGTGTCGCCGTGTTGCATTCGACGACGCCGTTGGGCGTCGGGATGCTGAGCCTCGTCCCCGCCTCCAGCACGGCGTGGATGTTCGTTCCCGCCGGATAGAGGTGGACTCCTTCGCAGACGGGCAGCCCCGCTTCGGTTGTTGTCGGCGCTTTGCAGAGCGACGTGGGTGTGGCCGAAGCCGTGCCGGCGGCGAACGCCATCAGCGCCGTCGCCGCGATGACGGCCAGGCCGAGGATCTTGAGTTGCTTCATGGTTCTCCCTTTTTCCCGGCGTTCCGCGCCGGGATTTGTTAGGTACGGGACGAGTCGTCCCGTCGATACCTAAACAGGGATTCTTGAGCTAGTCAAGGACTTTTGACTCAAAAATGACTACCCGGTGACCAGTTCCAGGCCGAGCCAGACGATCACCAGAGAGACGAGCAGGATCGCGCCCTGCAGCGCGTGCAGTTTCGGCCAGCGCAGGTGCAGCAGGGCGAGGCCGACGACGAGGGCGACGAGGGCGAGCTTCCATTGCAGGGTCGAGCTGCCGAAGAGGTGGTAGTGGGAGGCCATCGCCCAGCCGGTGGCGACGAGGACGCCGAGGGCCGCCAGCGACCCGTAGCCGAAACGGCGGGCGACCGCGCGCATCCGCTCACCGTCGGGATCGCCGCGGAGGATCGGGACCACCGCGATCCCGAAGACGAGCTGGCCGCCGACGAAGAACGCCATCGCCAGCAGGTGCAGGTAGAGGACCCCCTGCCAGAGGTCGTGGTCGCTCACGCGGATCAGCCTACTGCGAAGATGCCGGGGTGAGCTCGTTTCGCCTCGTCGTCCTCGCCTCCGGCAGCGGCACCAACCTGCAGGCGATCATCGACGGGCTGCACGGGCGCGAGGGGATCGAGGTCGTCGGGGTCGGCTCCGACAAGCCGGCGGCGGGGGCCCTGGAGCGGGGACGGCGAGCCGGTGTCGAGACGGCCGTCTTCCCTGCCGCCGAGTACCCGGATCGCAAGGCGCGCGACGCGGCGATCGGCGACTGGATCGAGTCCCGGCGCGCCGACCTCGTCGTCCTCGCCGGCTACATGCAGCTGCTCAGCGCCGACTTCGTCGCCCGCTTCCGCGACCGCGTCGTCAACATCCATCCCGCCCTGCTGCCGGCCTTCCCCGGGCTCGACGCGGTCGGCCAGGCGCTCGCCGCCGGGGTCGAGACCACCGGCGTCACCGTCCACTTCGTCGACGAGGGAGTCGACACCGGCCCGGTGATCGTCCAGCGCGAGCTGCCGGTGCCCGCCGGGGTCGGCCGCGCCGAGCTGGAGGCGGCGGTCCACGCGGTCGAGCACGAGCTCTACCCGGAGGCGATCCGCATGATCGCCCGGGGCCGGGTTAGGATCGACCGGAGCGACCCGCGGACGGTCGCGATCGATGACTGATCCCGCCACCGAAACCCAGCAGGAGGCCCTCGGCAACGGCCAGGTCCGGGTGCGCCGGGCGCTGATCTCGGTCTCCGACAAGACCGGGGTCGCCGACTTCGCGAAGGGGCTGGCTGCGCTCGGGGTCGAGATCCTCTCCACCGGCGGCACCGCGGCGGCGCTGCGCGAGGCGGGGATCGAGGTGACCGACGTCTCCGAGTTCACCGGCCAGGAGGAGATCCTCGGCGGCCGGGTGAAGACGCTGCACCCGCGGCTGCACGCGGCGCTGCTGGCGCGGCGCGAGGACCCCGAACACATGGCGACGCTGGAGCGCGAGGGGATCGAGCCGATCGACCTCGTCTGCGTCAACCTCTACCCCTTCGAGAGGACCGTCTCCGGCCGCGACGTGGCGCCGGAGGTGGCGATCGAGAACATCGACATCGGCGGGCCGACGATGATCCGCGCCGCGGCGAAGAACCACGAGAGCGTCGCGGTGATCGTCAAACCGGAGTCCTACGACGCCGTCTGCGCCGAGCTGGAAGAGAGCGGCGGCGAGATCTCCCTCAGCACCCGGCACTGGCTGGCGAACGAGGCCTTCGCCCAGACCGCCCGCTACGACGCCGCGATCAGCCGCTGGTTCTCGATGGAGTACGAGGACTTCCCCGAACACCTGGCGCTCGCTTACGAGAAGGTGCTCGACCTCTCCTACGGGGAGAACCCGCACCAGCGGGCGGCGCTCTACTCGGAGGTGGGGCTGCGCAGCCACATCCTCTCGCGGACCTCGAAGCTGCATGGGCGCGCCCTCTCCTTCAACAACGTCCTCGACCTCGACTCGGCGCGGGCGCTGGCCGCCGACTTCGAGCAGCCGGCCTGCGTGATCGTCAAGCACAACAACCCCTGCGGGGTGGCGGTCGGCGCCGACGTGCTCGAGGCCTACCTGAAGGCGCTCGCCTGCGACCCGCTCTCCGCCTATGGGGGCGTGATCGCGGTCAACCGGCCGATCGGGCGCGAGCTGGCCGAGGAGCTCCATAAGAACTTCGTCGAGGTGCTGAGCGCGCCCGGCTACGAGGACGGGGCGCTGGAGGTGCTGCAGCAGAAGGAGGCGATCCGCATCCTCTGCGAGGAGGAGCGTCGCCAGCAGGACCCGCGCGAACGCGACGTCAAGCGGGTCGCGGGCGGCCTCCTGATCCAGGACCGCGACGGCGACCCCGAGCCGCGGGAGATCATGGAGGCGGTCACGGGCGACGAGCCGAGCGAGGGGCAGTGGCAGGACATGCTCTTCGCCTGGACCGTCTGCCGCCGCGTCCGCTCCAACGCGATCGTGATCGCCAAGGACGGCGCCACCCTCGGCATCGGCGCCGGCCAGATGAGCCGCGTCGACTCGGTCCGCCTCGCGGTCGAGAAGTGCCGCGAGGCGCGCGGCGCCGACGCGGACGCACTCCTAGCCGGCTCGGCCCTGGCCTCCGACGCCTTCTTCCCCTTCGCCGACGGCCCCGAGCTGGCGATCCAGGCCGGCGCCACCGCCGTGATCCAGCCCGGCGGCTCCAAACGCGACGCCGAGGTGATCGAGGCCTGCGAGCAGGCCGGCGTGGCGATGGTCTTCACCAAGCACCGGCATTTCAGGCACTAGCGTTCATTGGAGAGAGCTTCTTATATGGTCAGCGCGTGACCATGGAGGCAAGTCAAGTCTTGATGCTGCAGGCCGGCTCCGCGCCCGAGGAACTCGTCGACAAGCTTCGAGCGATCGGCTTCGAGACCGTCGACTCGGCGGAGCTGGTCGGGGCGACGGGGCCCTTACGGCTCGAGCGGGCCCTGCATACCTCGGTACCGGTCGGTGAGTTGATGGCGGTCGCAGGTTCGCCCGTAGCTATTCACGCCGCTTCCAGCGTGATCCGCGAGTACCTGAGGTCTCGCCGGACGAAGTTGCGGCTGTCCGCGCCCGACGGCAGCTCACTCGAGGTCGACGGAAATCTGAGCCTAGAGGAGCTGGAGAAGATCCTCAGTGCAGCCTCCTTCGATCGAAAGTCTTAGCAAGGCTCGACACGCCGGCATCCTCGGGGTGATCCTCGGCCGCTTCGATCCCACTGGCCTGCACCTCTCTCTCCACTGGGAGGACAGCGAGGATCAACCCTACGAGAACCGCATCGCGGCCATGGGAGCGCTGCTCCATGAGCGTACCCACTGGCTCCAGTTCGTCGGTACCGCTGCCGGTCGGTTTTCCGCCTGGTTGTCGACCATACAGTCGGGCCTACTGCTCTACGACGTCAAAGACGGGCCGCCGCTCTCGGCGGAAGATCTGCCCCTCTTGGGCAATTCGAAGGTCACGGAGACGAGGCGAGAGCTCTGGTACTCGTGCGAGCGGGTATACGCGAGCATCTTTGGGGCTCCCCAGACCTACTTCGACCAACTCCAGGCCAACAGCAAGGGCCTCGGCATTCTCGAGCTAGGGCATCAGCTGCAAGATCTTGGCTCGCAGCTCCTCGAGGGAGACGCCAGCTACGCCTCATATCAGGGCAATGTCTCCTCCGCGCAGCGCCAGGGAACGAAGACTGCTCTCCTACGACGGGAAGACGGCGCCTTCGGCGCGGCCCATCTGATGGAGTGCGGAGCTCGCCTGAACGAGATTTTCCGGCTCTCGGAGGGGATCGAGGCAAAGGGGGACGGGCATGAAATCGATGCCGATGCCTATCTCTTCCCCCCTTACTCCACCGCCAGGGACCTCTACTTCGAGATGACCGGTCGGACCCGCCAGGTCGAGGACGAGATGGCGATATGCGTGCTCGTCGACTGGGCGTTGAACTGCCCTCTCCCCCCTGTCCTCCCGCTGGGGACCGTGCTCGGCGAAAACCCGACTCTCCTCCCAGGGCCCTTCTTCGCTTGGCTGGTCAAGAACCTCGACCTGGACGCGATCCCTCTGCCCGACAGCGAAGCCACCCACGTCGACTGGGCAGACGAGTTTGCAGTGGCCATCTACGACCAGATCGCCTCGAAAGCGGAGGTACTGACTCCGTTGCAGATGGGCGAACTGACCCTGAAACTCTTCGCGGGCCTAGACGCGATGGCGATCCCCGAGAGCATCTACGAGATCCTCGACGAGGAGCGGGGCTGGCGTCCAATCGACCCTCTTTCGCGCCTGCGCTATCTCTCGATCCTCACCCAGCGAGCGATGAGGCTCCGGGTGGAGCATCCCGGATTCTTCCCCCTTCCCATCTCCTACTACACCGCCAGCCGGGAACTATTCCACGAGTACTGGGACACGATTCAACCGCCGATCATCTCGATCGGCTCGAAGCGTTGGGTCCCGACGTCTGAGGACCCCGCCTGGTTCAGCTTCTTCTACATCTCCGCGATCCAGCACGAGCTGGCGATGTCCGCTGCCGATTGCGACTGCGTCGGGCTGGGGCGGCGCTTGGCCAACTTCACGAATCCCTACCTGGGGTCCAAAGCCGAACGGCTGCTTGCCGAGACGGTCACCGATGTGCTGGGAGATGGAAGCGCGACCCGGGCCGTGGTGGCCGCGGCGATGAGTTACGCCAGCGCCTTCTGACGCTCGCTCGCCCGCATCACGTGCTCGCAGACCCGTATCGGCTCGTCGCAGACGACGAGGAGCTCTTTGTCGCCGGGGGAGATCAGGCCGTGGTCCTCGAGGCCGCGGTCGATCCACTCCAGCAGCGGGCTCCAGAACTCGGAGTCGACGAGGATCGTGGGGAAGTGCTGGATGCGGTGGGTCTGGATCAGGGTGAGGGACTCGAACAGCTCGTCGAGGGTGCCGAAGCCGCCGGGCATGATCACGAAGGCACGGGCGTAGCGGACGAACATCAGCTTGCGGGCGAAGAAGTAGTGGAACTGGAGCGAGCGGTTGACATAGGGATTGGTGTGCTGCTCGTGGGGCAGCTCGATGTTGAGCCCGACCGATTCGCCGCCGGCTTCGGCGGCGCCGCGGTTGGCGGCCTCCATCAGGCCCGGGCCGCCGCCGGTGATCACCGTGAAGCCGTGATCGGTCAGGCAGGCGGCCGTCTCGCGGCAGAGCTCGTACCAGGGATGGTCCTCCCGCACCCGCGCCGAGCCGAAGATCGAGACACCGTCCTCGATGTCGCGGAGGGCGTGGAAGGCGCCGTCGATCTCGTCGTGGATGCGTTTGAGACGGCGCTCGTCGTCGGCCTCGACGTCGCAGGGGACGCGCAGCAGGTGACGGTCGTGCCTGGCGCCGTCGCCGCCGTTGGTCCCGTCCCCGCCGCTCACGCGCTCAAGTAGACCACAGAGGCGGAGCTCAAACCAAGTGAGAGCCGGCCGCGAGCTTCTGCTCGATTGTGTTGGCGATTTCCTCGGGCCTCAGCTCGCCGACGCCGAGGGCGTTCGGCTCGAACTCGCCGAGGTCCTCGAATTCGCTCCAGATCTTCGCCACGGCCTCCGAGTCCACCGCCTCGTCGCGATTCTCGAGCCGCCCCAGGCATTGCGGCAGCGGCGCCCGCAGCACCGCGTAGGCGACCTGGGCGAAGCCCGCCCTGCGGAGCGCGTCGCGCAGGGGCGTGAGGAACCAGCGCGGCAGGACGATGCCCTCGACCACGGTGAAGTAGCCGGCCACCGCGTAGGCGGCCGCGGCCTCGCCGGCGATCCCCATCGCGACCTGGTTCTGCGCCTGCGACTCCGGCTTCCACGGCTCGATGTAACCGCTGCGGATGAAGCGGAAGAAGGTGTCGGCTTCGACATGGACGGCAGCCGGCGCCCGCTCGGCGAGGATGCGCGCGACCGTCGTCTTGCCGCTCCCCGGCGCCCCGGTGAGGATGAGGACTGGCCGCTCAGCCATGAGACATGCCCCGGAAGCCTAGATGGACACTCTCTTTGCCTTCACGGAGGTCCGATATGGGAACGTTGTGCAGTTCGGCTGCATCCGGCCAGGAAGGCGGCGGGTATAGATAGGAGAAGTCCGTCCAACGATCCATTATCGGTATGCCCGCGACTGCAATTCAGCGGGGGGTCTGCGTGGAAGCCGCCAGCGCCAGGCTGGCCGGCTCGCTCAACCTCCCTCCAGAGCCCAAGGGTATTGTCATCTTCGCCTCGAGCCGCGACCTGACGCGGATCGACCGCCGCCAAATCGCCCTGAGCGAGGCCTTGAACGAGCGCGGCCTTGGAACGCTCCTCTTCGACCTGGTGGAAACGACCGACCCCGCCGAGGTCGGGTGCAACGTCGGCATCCTCGCCGGGCGGCTGATCGGCGCCACCGGCTGGAGCAGGAAGCAGTGGGGCGTCAGCGGGTTGCCGTTGGGTTACGTCGGCTCCGACCTCGGCTCGGCCGCCGCGCTGTCGGCGGCAGCAGCGCTCGTACCGAGAGTTCGCGCTATCGCCTCCCACGGCGGCAGGCCCGACCTGGCCGGCGAGGCGATCGCCGAGGTGCGGACTCCCACGCTTCTCCTGGCCGATGCCGAGGATCCGCTGGAACTCGAAGCGGCCAGGGCGGCAGCCGCCCGCCTCTCGGGGCCTCACCGGATCCACCGGGTAGCGCACGAGGAAAACCACTTCGGCAGATGGGTATCGACACCGGCGATCTGCCGCTGGATGGAGTGGCACCTGGTCAATCTGGGCTGGGCCTGAGTCGATCACCGACGGTCGCCGCGGGGAAGTAGCCGCTCCAGTTGCACCGCGAGGTCCTCGACGTCAAATCCGCCCCAATCGGCCATTCCCAGGAAGGTCAGCCCGCCCACGACCCAGAGCTGCAGGCGAAGCCTCATCGCGGCGGGGGGAGCACCGTCGCTCGCTGCTCGCTCCAGGAGCGCGGAGGTCAGCGCATCGACGAGCCGCCTGAACGGCTCGGCAGTCGCAGGCACGGCAGCCCGCAGCTCCAGCCCGAGCAAGCGAGCGAAGGCCGGCTCGCGCTCGAACAGGTGCACCAGCCGCCTGAGCGCTCCCCGATCGCCCGGCGTCTCCTCCACGGTCGTGAAACAGATGCTGATCTCCTCGGCGCAGGCTTCGAACGCCGCAAGGAGGCAGCCGTCGCGGCCGCGGAACTGCTCGTAGAGGGTGCTGGAGGAGACCGCGGCCCGCTTCGCCACCCCGTGCGAGGTCATCCTCAGATACCCCTCCTCCGCGAACGCCTCTGCCGTCGCGCTCAACAAGCGCCAGCGCTGGTTTTCGGCGACGTGCTTGCGAGAGAGGCCATGGCGGCCGGAGGGGAGCTTGAAGGCCGCGAGGGAACGTTCGCTCACGGCTGCCCCCACGGGGCGACGACAGCCAGTTTCCACTCGCGGCCGACGCGGCGGAGCACCAGGACCGGAATCACCTCCTGGCTGTGGCGGGCCGGGGCGCTGCCCACGCTCAGCCGCCAGCGCTGACTGGCGAAGGCGACGTCGTCCCCCACCAGGACGCCGGCGGGATCGGCGGCGATCTCGGCACGCTGGTCGATCAGCTGCGCGAGGACCCCTCCGATCGCGCCACGGCCGCTCATGGCGGTGGCATCGGGGGTCACGAAGCACGCCCGCTCCGAGAAGCATTCCATCGCCATCCCCAGCTTGCGGCGTCTGAGCGCCGTCAGGAACGTCCGGATGGTGGCCTCGGGATCGGCGAAGCGCGCCCGCGCGCTTTGGGGCTCAGCCAGCCTCGCCAACCTGGGCCTCCCCGTGCAGGTCGATCTCCGGCAGCAGGCGGGCGAGCGGGCGCGGCAGCCACCAGACCCTCTCCCCCAGCAGCAGCATCAGCGCCGGCAGGAGGACGATCCTGACCACGGTCGCGTCGAGCAGTACCGCGACGGTGAGGCCCACCCCGAGCTGGCTGACGGTGGCGATCGAGGAGCCGGCGAAGGCGACGAAGACCGCCATCATGATCGCCGCCGCGCCGGTGATGACCCCAGCCGTCTTGTCGAGGCCGAACCTGATCGCCTCGGCGTGGCCGGCACCCCCGTCGCGGTGCTCGCGCATCCGCAGCAGCAGGAAGACGGCGTAGTCGATCGAGAGGCCGAAGACGACGCCGAAGATCAGCGTCGCCCCGATCGCGTCGATGTAGTGGTGGCCGCCCAGGGGCCAGCTCTGGGGCACGTAGGTGAGCAGGGTGAGGAGCCCGAAGGCGACGCCGACCGTGGCGAGGTTGAGGAGCACGGCGATCGCCGCCAGCGGCAGCGCCCGGAGGACCAGGACCAGGACCAGGAAGGTGGCGAAGGTGATCGCCGCGACGACGATCGGGATCCGGGCGCGGGCGACGCTGCTGTAGGTGTCGAGGGTCGGCGGCCCCCCGGCCACACCGGCCGATGCGCCGGTCGCCCTGCCGATCGTCGCGGCGTCTTCGTCGAGCTTGTGGTTGAGCGCGATCGAGCCCGGCGAGTTGAGGTCGAAGCGCGAGAAGACGAGAATCGAGGCGGCCTCCCCGCCATGCTCGAGGTCGACCGCGGCTTCTGCCTGTTCGCGCCGCTTGGGCGGCGCCCCCTGCAGCGCCGAGAGGACGAAGTAGCCGGAGTCGAAGAGCCCGGGCGAGTTGCGCCGCAGGCGTCGGCGCTGGTCTTCGAGATGGTTGTCGCTGGAGATCACCCGGACCGTGGCGCGGCCGAGGCCGCGCTGCAGCGGGTAGGCGCGGTGGAAGCCTTCGGCGAGGCCCGATTTCAGCGCGCTCGCCCCGTGTTCGAGGCGAACGATCCCACCCGCGAGCCGTTCGGCGCCGCCGCCAAGACGGGCCAGGCCCTTTGTCAGGGTGGCCGCCTTGCGTTCGATTTCGGGGGCGGCTCGGCCGAGCTTTTGCTTCGTACCGCGTGCCAGCTTGTAGAGGCCTTCGCGCAGTTCGGTGCTGCCCTCGATCAGCGGATGCAGGTCTTCGATCGTCGAAGTCACCCAGAAGGTCTCTTGCCGCACTTCTTCGACGTCCTTTTCGAGCTCTTCGCGCAGGGCCGCAAGCTGGGTGGAGAGGCCGCCGCTCCCGGAAGCCGCTGCGCCGGCTTCGCGCACCGCCTGCAGGACTTCGGCGTAGTGGGCGTCGGTGCGCCCGACGGTCATCGCTTCCAGGCCCGCCAGCGCCGCGGCCAGGCGTTCTTCGGCGAGCTTCGCGGACCCTTCCAGGCCCGGCAATCCCCCGATCGCTTCGTTCAGCGATTTCTGCGCCCTGCGGCCGGCCGGCACGGCGGCGCGGCGGAGGTTCGGAGGCAGGTCGGCGATCCCGATCCGCAGTCGCTTGGCTCCGAAGGCGGCGGTGTACTGGGCCTTCATCAGCCGCTTCGAGGCCGCAGCGAAGCTGCCGAGGCCGGCTAGGGCCCGTTCGGTCCCTACCTTCGCCCGCCGCAGCCCGCGGGCGAGCAGGCCGGCGCCGTCGCTGGCCCGCCCGCTCCCGTCGGCGAGCAGGCCGGCTCCATCGCTCGCGCTCGCCAGGCCCGCCCGCAGGGCCGCCACCCCCGCGGCGGCGCGGTGAAGGCCGCTGCCGAGCTTCGCCAGGTTCGCGAGCGGGCTCTTCGAGCGATCGGATGCGAGCAGTCTCTTCCCCCCTTCCCGCAGCGGCGCCACCGCCTTCGCGATCTGGCCGGGCCCCGCGACGGCTTCGACCCCGGGCAGGCTGGCGATCCGGCGCTGCCAGCGCAGCAGCGTCGCGAGCCGCTCGGGTTCGGTGATCGTCCCCCGCCGCGCCGCCACCACGATCTGAAAGGGAGCTTCGAAGCCGCTCCCCGCCGCGTGGGTGATCCGTTCGTAGTCCCGCCGGACCGGGTCGTTGCTCGGCAGCTGGCCGGGGCTGAGCGGGCCGGTCTTCAGTGCCAGCGCCGGCGTCGCGAGCACCAGCACGATGGCGCCGATCGCGATCGCCACCGGCAGCGGGCGCCGCAGCGCGGCGCCGACGAACACCATCAGGCGCGAGCTCTCGCCCGGGCTGCGGCTGAAGTGCCAGCGGTCGATGTTGGGCCCCAGCAGAGTCAAGACCGCCGGCACGACCACGGTCGCGACGACGACGCTGAGAACGACGACCAGCGCCAGGGTGGCGGCCAGCGAGGCGAGCAGCGCCCCCGGCACCACGAAGAAGGCGACGATCATCGAGAGGACCAGCGTCGAGCCGGCGAAGGCGGTGGTGCGGCCGGCGGTGCGGCGGGTGCGCAGCGCCGCCTCGGCCGGGGTCCCTCCCCGCCGCAGCTCTTCGCGGAAGCGCGAGACCATCAGCAGCGCGTAGTCGACGCCGAGCGCCAGACCCATCATCGTGCAGACGGTGAGCGAGAGCGCGTCGACGGTGAACCAATGGGTCAGCAGCCAGAGCAGCCCTCGTGAGGTGAGGACGGTGACCGTCCCCAGGCCGAGCGGGACCGCGGCCGCCACCGGCGAGCGGAAGACGAGCAGGAGGACGAGCAGGAGGATCGGCAGGGCGATCAGCTCGCTGCGCTCGCTGGAGGAGATCGACTCGTCCTGGATCGCCCGCGAGATCGTCGCGTAGCCGGTCTCCGTGCCCTGCACCGGCGGGTGGACCGTTTCTTCGAGGATGCGGTTCAGCTCCGGCACCTTCTGCTTCACGGCGGTCTCGGTTTCGACGTGGAAGTCGGCGATGATCAGCGCCCGCCGCGGGCTCGGCCGCAGACGCTGGACCGAGCCCCGGTCCCAGGGCGAGAGGGTGGTGACGGTGGGATCCCGCCGCAGCGCCCGCACCAGCTCCGGGCCCTGGCGTTCGAGCGCGGCCGGCGGCCCCTGCAGCAGGATCGGGAACGGCTGGCTCGGCCCGAAGTATTCGCGCAGCATCGCGTTGGCCCGATCGGCCGAGGTGCCGGGAATGTCGAGCGAGCTGGGGCTGAGGCGGGAATCGAGGCCGAGGCCGAGGGCGGCGAGCACGACGATCGGCACCGCCGCGAGGAGCAGCACCCGCTTCGGGTGCCGCAATAGCCTCACCTTCTCACCGTGCACTTCTTGACGAAGGTGCCGGTGAGGACGGTTCCGTCGCCGAAGGTGACCCCGGCCTTGGCCTGCAGGTGACCGGTTTCGCAGCGGGCGTTGACGTAGCTGTGGCGCTTGCCCTTGTAGGTCCACTCGCGGAAGACCTCGAGGTGGCCGGCGACCGGATGCCCGGCGCCGCCCGCGATTTTCGGGATCTTCGCGATCGTGCGGTAGCCGTAGACGCCGTGGTGGATCCGTTCGATCACGATCGGGACGATGAAGGTGGTGGGCGCGGGGACGGTCGTGTAGGCGTGGGCAAGGACCGTGGGGTCGCCGTGCTCCTTCGGGCCGTTGAAGAGGGTGATCGGCGAGGAGACCGGAATCGGCTTCTGTTCGGGAAAGGTCACGATCGCGCGGCCCGAGCCCTTGCCGACGATCGCCTTGGGGCAGGCGCGGCGCGCCTGGGCGACATCGGTGCTCTGCAGTTGCGCGGCGTGGCACACCGCGAGGCCGGTCGTGTCCACATGGCCGTGGCGGTCGAATTCGATGTCGATCGTCTTCACGATCGGGGGGAGTTCGCCCGAGACGGTCGAAAGCTTCCCGCCCCCCTGCAGCGAAATTGGCGCGTCTTCGTGCTTCGGCAGCGCCGTCGGCGTGAAGCCGCCTTCGGCTTCGAGGATCAGATCCCCCGCCCTGATCCGCTGCACTGCAAGCGTGGTCCCAGCCGACACCAGGAGGATCAGAACCGAGATCAAAACGAGTTTCCGCATAGCAACGTCTCCCTGCTCTCCCAACGGAGTCCCGACGCTTCCCCCGGCGCTCGGTCCCGAACGGTTTAGAGGATAGCGTTTCTAAAGAACAGACCTATGTCTTGCATATTGAAGCACTGGTCAACAACGTGTGTATCCTGACCGGGTCGTGAACGCAGGCCCCCGTACGCGCATGACCATCGACGCCCGCCGCCAGCACCTCCTCCGGGCGGGGGTCGAGCTGCTCAGCCATCGCCGCCCCGAGGACGTCTCGACCGAAGAGATCGCCGCAGCGGCGGGAGTCTCGAAAGGGTTGCTCTACCACTATTTCCCGACCAAGCAGTCGTTCATCGTGGCGGCGCTCGAATTGGGGCAGGCGGAGTTGGCCGACCGGCTGCGGCCGGATCCCGATCTCGAGCCGATGGACCGCCTCGACGCGAGCCTCAACGCGTTCCTGGACTCGGTCGAGGAGAACACCGCCGCCTACACGGCGATCTTCGAGCGGGGCGGCGCCCACCCGGAGGTCGCAGCCACCCTCAGCGCCGGCCGCGAGCAGCAGCTTCGAATGCTGCTCGACGCGCTTGCGCCGCTCGGGGACGCAGGGGTGGATCGAACGCCTGCGCCCGCGCTCGAAGCCGCACTCCAGGGCTGGCTCTTCTTCTGCGAGGGGGTCGTGCTCCGCTGGCTCGCCCATGGGGGCCTCGATCGCCACCAGGTCCTCGTCCTGCTTCGAATGACCCTCCTTGGTGTCCCCTCGGCCGCGGCCGCGGCAGCCGCGCAGGAGGGCGGCGGCGCGTGACTTCGTCCCCTTCGACGCAGTCCAGGACCAGCCCGGCTCGACTTGCCCTGATCGGCGAGGCTCCCTCCTCGCCGGCCGGTGCGCTCGAGCCCGGAGATCTGGACCTTCTGCCGGCGCCGCCCTCTACGGGCATCGCAGCCTGGCGGCAGGTGCTGTGGTTCAGCCTTCGCCAGAGCGACTTCGTCTTCCGGCAGCACCGCAGGTTCGGCGACGTCTGGAGCGGCCGCGGATATGTCAGGGGCCGCCCTGCCGTGACCTGTCATCCCGAGCACGTTCGCTCGCTCTTCACGGCTCCCCCCGAGCTGGTGCCTAGCCTCGCCGCCGAGTCCCCGCTGCGACCGGTCCTGGGTCCTAACTCGGTGCTGACCGCGAATGGGCCCAAGCACCTCCGTCAGCGGCGGTTCCTGCTGCCGCCGTTTCACGGCGAGGCGATCGCGCACTACGAGCGACTGATTGCCGCCGCGGCGGAGCGGGAGATCGCGACCTGGAAGCTGGGACGGCCGCTGGCCCTGGCGCCGCGGATGCAGGCGATCACGCTCGACGTGATCATGGGTGGGATCTTCGGGATCGAAGGAAGGTCGAAGCCAGGGACGCTCGAGCATTCTCTGCGCGTTGCGATCAGAAGCATGCTCTGGACCTCGACGCTGCCGATCGCGAAGGTGGCCGAGCTCACCAACCTGGGGCGGACCGAACCCACGGCCCTCACCCAGATCGGTCTGTTCGGTCCCGACCGGCTGATCTACGCCCTGATCGAGGCGCGCCGCCGCGCCGCCGACCTCGGCCAGCGTCGCGACATCCTCTCGCTGCTCATGTGCGCTCGCGACGAGCAGGGGGCGCCGCTGACCGACCGCGAGCTGCGCGATGAGCTGATGACGCTGGTCCTCGCCGGCCACGAGACCACGGCGAATCAGCTCGCCTGGACCTGGGAGCGCCTGCTCCGTTCTCCGGCTGCGCACGAGCGCCTTCTGGCAGCCGTCCGGGGTGACGAAGGCGCCGACGAGGAGATCGAGGCGGCGATCCTGGAGTCGATGCGGGTGCGTCCCGTCGTGCCGATGATCGGCCGTCGGGTGGCTGTCCCATGGCGCTTGGGCCGGTTCGGCGTACCGGCTGGAACCCCGATTGCCATCAGCATCCTCCTCCTCCACCACCGCGAGGACCTCTACCCGGATCCCTTCGGCTTCCGCCCCGAGCGCTGGCTCGGCCACAAACCCGGGACCTACGAGTGGATCCCCTTCGGGGGCGGCACCCGCCGCTGCCTGGGAATGGCGCTTGCGATGGCCGAGCAGCGGGTCGTTCTGCGAACGATGGCCGCCCGTCTCGACCTCGATCTCGACGACCGGGCGCCGGAGCGGCCGAAACACCGCAACGTCACCATGATCCCGGCCCGCGGCGGTCGGGTGATCGTCCGCGGCGGTCGATAGAGGATCGGCCGCCGCGGACGCTCGCTCTCACGTGTACTTCGACGGTTGGAACCTGCAGTAGCGGAATTCGAAGTCGAGGACGGTGGCGTTCGCGCGCTCGGCGTTGCGGGTCAGCGCAGCCACGTAGCGCTCGGCCTTGGCCCGCTTGCCCTGCTTGAGGGCCTTGGAGATCTTCTGCAGCAGTTCGACCTCGCCGTTGACGTCGGATAGCCACTTTCCGAGCTCAGTTTCGTCGGCGCTCGGCTGCGGCACCGCCTTCAACTGCTTGTAGGTCTTGCCAAGCGCGCTCGCCGCCTTGGCGAAGTGACTTGCCGCGAGCTTCAGCTTGCCCTGTTTCACCTCCGTGCGCACGCTCGAGAGGATCCGTTCGTTGGCCTTGGCGTTGGCATGGCAGATCGGTTCGACCGCTTCCTTGTATTCGGTGCGACTGACTTCGGCCGCCAGCGCAAGCGAAGCGGTCACGGCCAGGATCAGCGCCGTGGCAAACGCCGCCGCGCCGATGCTTCCCATTCGTATCTTCATTTCTTTTTCCTCTCGGCTGTTGTCGAATCTCGTCAGGGTGCGCTGCCGGGCGGATAGGGCAGCGGCGCCACCTGGGTGACGCGCCAGCCGTCCCCCTCCCGTGCCATCGGCATCGCGTACTTCTGCCGCTGCGGGCCAATCCAGAGGGCGAAGGCGTTTTCGCCTTCGATCCGAAGCGAGGCCAGGCCCCGGGTGAGCGGGTTCGCGAGGCTCGCGCTCGAGCCGGAGCCCAGGAGCGCCTGCAGCGCCGACGGGCAACCCTTGGGCCCGGTGCCCGACAATTCTTCGAGGTGGCCGCGGGTGGAAGCGGCGAGATACCGGCAGGCGCTCGACCAGTCCCTGCCGGCGCGGGCGTCGAGGTAGGCGGCGAGCGCGGCTTCGGCCGCCCGACGCTCGGACGCGCTCCCTTCCGATCCGTAGGTCGGGATGCTGTTGTCCCCCCGGGGGACGAGGAAACCGGCAGCGCGCCCGGCCCTCCGAACCTCGCGGGGAGGGGGGTGCGGCCCGTGCTGGGCGGCTTCAGGCGCGCCCTTGCCGGCGGGCGATGCCGCCTTCGCGCCGCCCTGCTTGGAAGCGGGCGATGGGGAGGCTTCCTGCGCGGTGCCGGTCGGGGACGTCGGGGCAGCATCGGTCGAGGAGCTGGAGCCGCTGCCACCGCAGGAGGCGAGCGTCAGCGCCAGAGCCCCCAGAGCGAGAGCGACGGGAAGGCGGCTAGGCGTCATCCCTTTGCCTGGCAGGACTTGTTGAGGACGCTGGTGATCTTCTTCCCTCCCGCAAAGCTGAAGCTGGTGCGGGCGAGGGGGAACGTGGGGATGCCGGGGAAGCCCTTCGGGGCGGGGCACCCGGCGGAGATGTAGCTGTGCCTGGCGCCGCGGTAGCGATAGCGCCGCGAGAGGGTCATTTCGATGCTTTCGAGGTTGCGCTTCGCGCCCAGAGCCTTGGCCAGGTTCGCGGTCAGGGTCGTTCCGTAGGTGCCGTGGGTGGCGGTTCGCATTTCGAAGACCATCACGAAGGAGCTTGCGAACGGCTTTGGGCTGTAGATGTGGCCGAAGAGCACCGGCTTGCCGTGCTGACGGCCGTTGAAGAGGAGCAACCGGCCCTGCATCGGAAACGGCTCGGCGCTGCCCGGCAGGGCGATCGTCCCGGCGAAGTGACCTTCGCCGACGAGGGCCGAGCGGCAGGCGGACAGGGCCCTGGAGTCGGAAGCGGGCTGGATGTCGGTATAGCGGCAAACGGGGAGGCCAGCAGTGTCGAAACGGCCGTGCGCGTTGACTTCGATCTGCATCGTCCGCAGCTGCGGCGGAGCGGTTCCGTCCGTGGTCGAGACAGCGCCGGAAACGGAGACGGAGACCGGGGCCGTCCCGTGGCGTGGCAGCCTCTTCGGGCTCAGCCTTCCGTCGACCGACACTTCCAGGTTCCCCTTCCGAGTAACTTCGGCCGCATGCGCCAGGGCGGCGCCGGCAAGAAGCGCCCCCAGCAGCAGGAGCCCGGCCAAGCGTGGTCTCATCGTCTCCTCCTGAACTCGATGGCTTTTTGGATTCGCGCCACAGCGCCTCCGTCGGCAGGCGTGAAGGCGATCGTCACCCGGGCCTTCAGCAGCGGTGCCTTCCCGACGGCGAGCGTCCGCTTCGCATGGGCGTCTAGCCCGAGGCGCAGGGTCACCGTGCCGCCGCGGCCGGCGTGCAGGTGCGCCCGGCGCACGTGGGTTCCGTGGATGGCGACGAGCCCCGGCCCGGAGATTTCGAGCTTGAGGATCGCCCGCGCCCCCTTCACCCGAACCTTCTTCAGCTTCAAGGCGCCCGACGGCGGTGGTGGCGGCGGTTGCGGGATCGGCGTGAAGTTGGCGGCGACGGCGAGCGCGCCTTCGATCGTCAGATGGCAGGGACCGCTGCCGCCGCACGCTCCCGACCAGCCGGCGAACTGGTACCCCGGCTCCGGCGCCGCTTCGAGCTTCAGTCCTTCTCCGTCGAGGTAGGTACCGGAGCAGCTCGTCGTGCAGGTGGATATCTGGCCGTGATCGGCGGTCACCCTGCCCTGGCCGACCACCGTGACGCTGACGGTCCGGTGGATCGGTCCGAAGACGGCTTCCACCGCCTCGGCTTCGGCCATCATTACTTCGCAGTCTCCCGGCGCCGGTGCACCGCTGCACCCGCTCCAGCTCACCAGTTCCTGATGGGCGGCGGGAGCGGCGACGAGGGTGACCGTCGAGCCCTCGTCGAATTCGCCGGCGCAGGTCCCGGGGCAAGCGATCCCCGCGGGTTCGCTGGAGACCGACCCTTCGCCGCTCACCAACACGTGCAGGGGCTGCGGCGGGATCGCTTCGAAGCGCGCCCCGATCGCTTCGGCATGGCTCATCGTCACCTGGCAGGCGGGCGAGGTCGATTCGTCGCAGGCCACGCCGAGCCATTCGAGGAAGCGGGTGTGCGGGGCGGGGGTCGCGGTGAGGGTCACCACCGAGCCTTCGTTGAAATGTTCGACGCACGTTCCCGTGCTGCCGACGGAGCATTCGATTCCCGCCGGTTCGCTCGTCACCTTTCCTTCCCCGGAGCCTTCGACGCTCACCGTGAGGTTCTGCTGCGGCAGCGCTTCGAAATCGGCGCTGACTTCCCGCACCGCGCTCATCGTCACCCGGCAGGTGGTCGAGCTTCCGCTGCAGGCTCCGCTCCAGCCGGCGAAGGCCGAGTGGGCGTCGGGGGTCGCGGTGAGGACGACTTCGGAGCCTTCGTCGTATTCGGCGACGCATGCGCCGGGGCAGGCGATGCCGGGCTGTTTGCTCTTCACCGCGCCGGTCCCGGTCCCGGTCAGGTTCACGCTCAACAGCTCGCCCGGCGCCGTCGGCCCGAAGATGTCCAGGACCGAGCCTTCGGTGTTGCCGTTGGTGACGAGGACTTCGCCTTCCCTGTTGAGCGCGAGCCCGCTCGGCTCCGCATCGGTAAGCCAGTATTCGACCGGGTGCTTCGGTTCGCCTTCCAGCACGATCCAGTGCGAGATCTGGGTCCGGTAGTCGCCCCGCGCGTTGAACTCGTCGACGACGGCTTCCGGATTTTCGCTCTTCCCGTGCTGGATGTCGTCGACCACGAAGAGGTGTCCGAAGGAAGGCGAAGCTTCGCTGTTGTCGATCGCCAGCGAAGCGTCCCCCAGGTATGCGAAGCCTCTCTGCGGCGTGCCCGCGCCGTCGATTTCGGCGATGGGTGGCGTCATCGCGGTCGGTTCGAAGACCTTCACGGTGCCGCTCGCCGCGTCGGCGACGTAGAGGGCGCCGCTGGCTTCGCTCACGGCGAGGCCGAAGTATTCGCCGGACGGATCGACACCGATCCGCAGCGGTTCGCCGCCCGATTCGACCGCTTCGCCGGACGTTTCGTAGGCGGAGATATGAGTGCCGTCATCGACGTAGAGGCGGCCGGTGGCTTCGTCGAGGGCAAGGCCGGTGGCCGTGCCGCTCGCATCGACGGTGGTCTCGGTGTATTTCGTCAGCTGATCCGGAGGGTACGACGACGGCGTCAGTTTCACCACGTCTTCGTGCCAGGTGTTCACGTACAGGTTCCCCGCCGAGTCCACCGCCAGTCCGCACGGTCCGTTCCCCGGGTCGACTTCCCCGATCGTGGTTATGAATTCGACCCCGAATCCGTGGGAAAAGATGTCGATCGCGTCGTGGTAGTAGTCCGAGACGTAGCGGATTCCGTTCAAATCTTCTACCGCTCCGCAGGCGTCTTCGAACGGGAGTTGTGGATGACGCACGCCTTTGTCTTCGAGCCCGCCGGTGATTTTTTCGATGAAGGGGTGGCTCCCGGTGCCCGCCGCCGCGGCAACTGGCACCGCGGTAGCCAGCAGCGACACAGCGACGAGGGCGATGAGTGAGAGGCGCCTCACTTCCCTCCCCTCCCGTGCTTGCCGTGCTTCGGGCACCTGACGCCGATCCGAACGTCGAGCGGCTCGGCGCCGTTGTTCTGGCCGGTCAGGCGGCCGCTGGCGTAAGGCGGGGCGGCGCAGAGATCGGCTGAGTTTTCCAGCAGGCCTCGGCGGGCGCCGAAGAGCGTCAGCACGAACTTCGACGCCGGCGCATCCGGGAGCGCGGTGAAGCTAGCCCGCATGCCGCCGCTGACACTGGTCGAGATCGTGCCATCAAGGACGACTTCAATGCCGCCGTTGCCGCGGAGCAGGGCCACGAGATCGGGAAGCGGATGGGCTTTCGACTGATGCAGGAAGGCGAGGTAGACGGGGCCTTCGAGCGGTTTTTCGAGCAGCGGCGTGAAGGCTCGCGCATGGCCGTAGATCGAGCCCCCGGGGCAGGTCCGGTCGGCGAAGTGGCGTTCGCTACAGGTCGTGACGATGTGCGATTGGGCGAGGTACTCCGAATGCGGCAGACTGACAGTCGCAGTGGCGATGTTGGCATCGCCGGGACGCTCTCGAACCACCGCCCGCAAGGACGGGAAGGCGTGGCGATGCCCGGGGCCGATCAGGCTCAGGCTGAACTTCGGTTCAAAATGCAGGGACGAGCAATTGGTCGCCTGGTAGAGGTTGCTCGGCGAGGCGCTGGCGGCATTGGGGTTGGTGAACGGCGGGCTCGAGCCGGCGAGGATCGAGGTCGCCTGGAACGGCTCACAGCTGGTGGGGTTGAGCATGAACTGCGGCCGTGAGATGTAGACGCGGACATCGCGCAGGTGCAGCGGGATGCCGTCGATGATGTGGGGGAACGGGTTTTCGCCCGACGTGTCGATCGAGACCTGGGCGCTGAAGGGATCGACCCGGATCGCCGAGCGGACCACGATCACGCCGAGGTCGAACGGTCCGACCAGAGCCGAGTCGATCGCCACGATCGATAGCGGCGCCCCCCGGTAGGGGCCGGCGAGGTAGAGCTTGCCGGGCGAGTAGTCGAGCACGCCGCCGAGGCCGTAGCCGGCGACCGTATGGCCGATTTCGGAGCTCGCCGGGCAGGAGGGGTGTTCGATCTCACCTAGCCCGCTCTGGGATTTCGCGGCAGCGATCGCGGCGTCCGAGCAGGTGGCGACCCCGGCCAGCTTTCCGAGGAGGCCGGGCGGCAGGACGGCCGAGTATGAGGTGATCTCCTGTTCGGTGTCGTTGCGGGTCAGGTGCAGGTAGTACGGCGAGTAGGAGCCCGCATTGGGGTTGACGGAGCCGTCCAGCGCCCCCGGCGAGAACGGCGGCGGGCCCGCGCCCGGACAGGCGCCGCCGCCGGGGCCCTGGTTGAGCGTGAATTCCGAGTCATGATGGAGCAGAGCTTCCGGGTTGAGCCAGGGGGTCAGTTCCATCTGGACTTTGTAGGAGCCGCAGCTCGCCGGACTCGCGAGCGGCGCCCGCTGTCCTTCCCGGAAGAAGATGCGCAGATGGCTGTAGGGGATCTCCGGCAGCTGACGGAAGATCGCGGTGAGCCTGCCGCTGGTCTGGTCGGGAACGAGCTCCCCCGCCACCTTGACGAGGATGCCGCGGGGGATCGACTTCGCCACGAGGTAGATGCCGATCAGTGCCTGCTCCGGGTTGTCGAACGGCTTCGCCAGGTAGATCGAGCCAGTGACGGCTTCGTGCACGAGTGGCGTTTCGATCCGGAAGTCGCCGATCTTCGATTCGTTGGGGCAACCGGCTCCCGGCGGCGAGCTGGCGGTCTCGGCCGCGTACTGGGCGGGCGCGCAGACGCCGAGCCCGGCGCCCACCGAGGGGTTGATCGTCATCCCTTCCGGCAGCGAGACCACGGCGTCGCGTATCTGCGATCCCGCCAGCCCCGCGGGTTCGCGCAGCCCTTCCTGTTTCACTTCGAGGTTGAATTCGAAGCCCGAGGCCGAGGCCGCGCGGGTCGTCGTCGGCTGACCCCAGGAGAACGATTCGAGGCTGAGGCGCTGGCAGCCTTCGAGCCCCTGCGGGTCGCCTTCGGCGTCGTGGCTGCGGACGGAGTCGTCGATCCAGACACCCTTTTCCTGCCAGCTGTCGGCTTCGAGGTTGTAGATGAGCGGGCCGGTGCAGGAAGTCGGCATCGTCAGGAAAGCTTCCGGGTGATCGCTGCGCGGTGGGCCGACCGAGCACTTTCCCCAGGCTTCGGCGGGATCGGCCTCATTCAGGCAGTTGCCGCGTTCGGGATCGTGCGAGATCGCCCATGGGGTTCCCCACAAGGTCAGCGTGACGCTGTCGATCGACAGGGCCTGCGGAAAGTTTTGGATTTCCGCGGTGAGGCCATATTCGGAGCTCTCGTTGCGGACGTGCGCTCCGAAGGTCACGGGCGAGCCGAACGGCGCAAAGCCCAGCTCGACCGCATAACCGGGGGGAGGCGTGAGGTTGAAGACACCGAAATGCCTCACCTCGCCGCCCCCGAGCGAGGTCTTGACCGCAACCACCCCGACCTGGCTCGAGTCGGGGCAGCTCTCGCCGGAGAGGCTTTCTTCCCATGGCGATTCCCGCGGCGTGTTGAACTCGGCCAGCGTGCATTCCGAGGTCACGGTCGGATTGCCCACCAGGCCCCCGGGCAATTCGACCCGCAGATCCTTCACGTCTCCGGCGGGAAAGGGAACCGCGGGCTGCCCCGGCGATTCCGGCGCCGGCGCGAAGCCGATGTGGGTGGTCAGCTCGTAGGGATGGGATCCGGCCTGGGTGACAGGGCTGCCGTCGAGCGTGGTCGTGGTCACGTCGAACCCTTCGGCTCCCGGCGGGAAGCCGAATTCGGCAGCCTGGGCTGCCGTCGGCAGGCAGAGCGAGACGGCGATGGCAGCGATTGCGGCTCCGCTTCGGCCCCAGCGCCTCATTTCCGCCCCCCGTGCTTGCGGCGCTCGTGCTTTTGGTGCTTCACCTTCATGCAGCTGACCTTGCCGTGGCGAACGACAAGCCGCTTTCCTTTCGGGCAGCGCTTGTTGGTGGGCAGCGGCGGGTTGCCGGGACCCGAGACGGTCGTGCCCACGGTCGGGTCTTCGGGCGCCTGCGGCAGCGGCTGACAGGCGTCACCGACGCATTCCAGCGGCGGCGGCGGTTCGGGGAAGCCACCGCCGACCCGCGCGTCATAGACGTCGGCGGACCCCGGGTCGGCCGGCACCAGGGACTCGCCCGTCAGGAAAAAGGCATCCGAGCCGTCGGCCGAGGCGTCCACGAAGCTCGCCCCGTCCGCGCCCCGGCCAGAGGAGATCAGCGCCAAGCAGCCGGCGGCTCGCGTGCAGCTTCCTTCTCCCTGCGCCTCCCACTGATAGACGTCAGGGCGATTGTTCGTGTCGCCCGGGACGAGTGAATCCCCGGAGTCGAAGAAGAGCCGTCGGCCGTTGGCGGAGAGGACCCGCGGCTTGTAAGAATCGGTGGGCAGTTCGCCGGAGGCGAACGCACCGACTTCCCCGTTCGCGACTGCCCCCGGGATCGCCGAGGCCCCCAGGGGCCGCTCTTCGGTCGGGTTGCAGGAAACGCAGAGAAGGCCGGCGCCGCTGTTCTGCCAAAGGAAGACCTCCGCGTCGGCTCCCCCCGTCGTCTGGTCGGTGTTGTCGAACCCGGTCAGCGACGCCTTGGACACGAACAGGAGCTCTTCCCCGTCACTGGAGACGCGGGCGGCGCCGGTGGCGGGCGGCCAGTCGCCTTTCTGCGACGCTGCCGCGGCCACGGCGACCGGCGTGAGCGTGCCGGGGGACTCCCAACGCTCGATGCCCGAGGAGTTCTGGAAGTAGACGACGGATCCGTCGGCCGAGGCGCCGAGGACCCCCGCTACGCCCCCCGCCGGGGTGAGGTCGCTGGAGCTGTGGCTGACGGCGTCGTAGCGGTAGAGGTGGCCCGCCTTCGTGTAGAAGGCCATGGAGCCGCTCGGGGTGGCGGTCTGGAATTCGCCGCCTTCCGCCAGAAGCTGAGGTGCGTTTGCCCCTTCCCGCAGATAGAGCTTTCCGGCTTCGACGAAGTAGACGCGGGCGCCGTCGGCGGAGATCGCGCCGGAAGGCGCGGCCAGGGCGGCACCGGGAGCGACGTTGACGAGGCTCAGCCCTCCCCCGCTCCACTCGTACAGGTTCGGCTTGGTCGGGTCGCAGCCTTCGCCCCCGGGCGCTTCCGAGGCGTTTGCCGTCAGCTTGGCGCAGGTCGAGAGGACGACGTGCGCGAGATCGGGGCTGGCGCCGGCGAAGCCGAGGTAGAGCTGTTCGGGTTCGAGGCGGAGGAATTCATCGTCGCTTTCCGAGAGCAGCGCCGTGAAGCTGCCATTGGCCGAGTCGCGCAGGTAGTAGTCCTGGTAGCCGGCGAGGGCGCCCGATCCGGTGAGGACCGGGGCGTCGACCGGGCAGCCGGTGCCTTCGCCGCGGCAATGGACTCCGTTCAGCATCAGGCCGCGGGCGAGGTCTTCGGAGAAGATCCGGTAGGGGACGCCGATCGGTTCGGTCCCATAGACGCCGGAGAGGGTCGGGGCGGTGACGTTCTCGGTCGTCCAGCCGGACGAGGTGCGGCGAGAAACGTACTGGGAGGCCGGCGGTGCCCCTTCCGGCCCTTCTGCGAACGACGAGGCCGAGCTGTAGGTGATCGCGCCGCCCTGCGCCGCCGCCTGCAGCACGCCGCCACCGCGGTTCTGGCCGAAGCCCTGGATCGCGCCGCCGTTCTTTTCGGCGGGCGAGACCATCTCCCAGCCGCGGGCGTCCGGGAGCCCGAAAGCAGGTGAGGATTCCTGGGTGGTGAGGGAGCGGGGTTTACCCGGGGTCCCGCCCGGCGGGCTGGCGGAGTTGGTCGCCACCACCCGGTACTCGTAGGCGGTCGAAGGCGTGAGGCCGCCGACGTGGGCAAGGGCGAGTTCATAGCTGTTGCCGAAGCCGAGGAACGTTTCCGGCGTGGAAACCGCCCCGGAGAAGCTTTCCCCGCCGGCGAGGTAGGCGGAACGGGTCAGGTACTGGAAGTGGTAGTTGGTGCTGAGGCCGCCGGGGTTGACTTCCGCCCGCAGGTTTGCCGAGCTTGCGGTCACCCCGGTCGACCAGGTGGCGCGGATGCTCGGAGCGGCGGCGCGGGCGGGGCTGGCGCTAAGCAGACACGCAAGCGCGGTGAGCAGCGCCGGGCCGCAGACCCCCCAAAGAACTCTGAACCACGCAACTCGCATTGGCCCTGCTCGAACTCCTTCCGGATGCTGTCCTGCCATGCGGGCCCCTTGCCCCCCGACAAGAAACGTCACGTCTCCCCGCCTCCCTGGCGGCTCGCACTGAGGTTAGAGGATTACGTCTCTAAACTCAAGGCTCGTGTACGGCAGCGCGTGCTCGAAGGGTCGATCGCGGATGGGAAGGGCGAACATCGTTTCGCTTCTGGTCGGAATCTTGGTCGCATGGCTGGCCCTCATTCCCCCCGCCGACGCCGAGCTGACTGCCAAAGGGGATCTCTTCGTCCGGTTCGGCGGTGGCATTTCCCCCCATGCGCTGCCCCGGTCCGAGCCCGCCCCCGTCGCGGTCCGGATCGAAGGGAGCATCCGCACCGCCCGGCGCCAGGAACCACCCCCGTTGCGCGGCATCCGCATCGAGCTCAACCGCGGCGGACGCGTCGACGTGGCGGGACTGCCGACCTGCACGCGCCCCCAGGTCACGGGGGCGACCCTCGCGCAGGCGCTCGAGGCCTGCGGCCCCGCGCTCGTCGGCACCGGAGGCTTCGGCGGAATGGCCTCGTTTCCCGAACAGGCCCTTGCCCCCGTGAGGGGAGAGATCCTCCTCTTCAACAGCAGAACCGGCGGCGGCCCGGGAGTGCTCGGCTACGTCAACCAGAGCTACCCGGTCGACTTCAGCCGCGTCGTCGCATTTCACATCCATCGAGCGGCCCCGCCTTACGGCGAGTCGATCACCGCCAGGGTGCCGCCGGCCGTGAACCGCAACGGCTACCTCACCTCGCTCTATCTCCAATTGCGTCGTCGCTACCTCTACCGCGGCCGGATGCGCTCCTACCTGAGCGCCAGCTGCGCCGCGCCACCCGGCTTCGACGCCGCCTTGTTTCCGCTCGCAAAGGTCTCGATGTGGTTTGCCGACGGGCGCACGCTGACCAGCACCCTGGTTCGGAGCTGCGCCGTCCGCTGAGCCGAGCAGGCCGTCGGAACCACGCGGTCCTAGCTTGGGATCTCGCACCACGGCGACTCCGTCGCGCGCGCGGCATTTCGATAAACCCTTTGCATCCGTACCTTTGCCTTCGCTGCAAGCATCAGCCTGCGTGCCCTTCTGCGGAGTTGGGTGCTCGCGTAGCCGTAGCGGCTGAGCCAATAGCTGCCGTCGGCTCGGATCAGCTTCCCTTCTGCTCTGCGCAAGGACGATTCCGCGGCGGCGAGCTTCGAGCTCGCGGCCGCGCAACGGGCGGCAATTTCCAGGTAGCGTCCGAAAGCACCCCCGGCCCCTTCAGGAGCGATGCGGTATGCGTCGCCGAAGCCGTCGTTCTCGCTCACTTCGACGAAGTACTTGCCAGGTTCGAGGGTGACGGCCTCCGAGCGGGCTTCGTCCTTGCGAAGGAAGAGGACGTCCTGGCCGACGGAGTTGCCCAGGGAATCCACCAACCTGGCGTTGAGGGTCGCCGTGATGCCGCCGCCCCTTCGTTCGTCGCCGCCAGGGAGACGAGGGAGCCCGGGGCGGTGACGTAGAAATAGTAGAAGTCGCGGTCGCCCGCGACCTCTATGCCAGCCGTGTAGCTCTCCCCCGCTTCCAGCGGTCCCGCAGCGGCGGCGATGCTGTCGTTGGGCTCGTAGGGCCCTGCCGCGAAGGCGGGAGCCGCACCGAGCGCCAGCAACAGGCCAACGAACAGTGAGGCCAGCGCCGGGGTCGCGACCACCCCCGGCTCAGCCCGTCCGCTTCTTGTGTTTGTGGCCGCCGTGCGCCTTCCTGCTATGTCCACACGCCGCCTGGACCACCGGTTCGAAGTCCCGCACCTTGCCGTTCTGGGCCGTGAACTCGGCGAGGGCTTTGCGCTTCGTGTGTTTCGCGCAGAGGGGTTCGGAGAGTTCGATCAGGCCTTTCTTGCCGCCGGCCATTTCGAGGACGAATTTCGAGACCGGGGCATCGGGGACCATTTCGAAGGTGTTGCGGATCCCGTCTTCGCGGCCGGTGTCGACTTTGCCGACCAGGTCGACCTCGATCTGTCCCTGCAGGTCGGCGACGAGAGCTGGGAGTTCGTAGCCGAAGCCGGTGACGAGGTAGACGTTGCCTTCCAGCGGCTTGTCCAATAGCGGGCTCCAGGCTTTGGCGTGGCCGTAGATCGAGGTGGCGGGACAGCTGTGGGCGAGGAGTTCGGGATGCCCGCAGGTCTTGTCGATGTGGGCGTTGGCGAGGAAGGCCGCGTGGGGCAGCGTCACCTGGGCTGCAGCGACGTTGGCTTCTCCAGGCTTCATCTTCAGGGTCGCCCTCAGCGCCGGGAAGCCCGAGCGCTTGATCTTGCCCTTGAGGGAGATCGCCAGCTTCGGCTTGAAGGCAAGCGCGTTGCAGCCGCCGACCTGGAAGCGCTGGGCGAGTGAGGTCGCCTGGCCGAAGACCGAGGTGGCCGAGCCACCGATCGCCATCGGGTTGCAGCTGGTCGGATTGAGCGTGAAGCTCGGCCGGTCGAGCTTCAGGGTGATACTGCGCACGTCGAGGGGGATGCCGTCGATGATCTGCGGCAGCGGATCCGAGATGGCGTGGATCTGCGTCGTGAAGGGATCGACGTGCAGGGCGATCCTCGTCACCACGGTGCCGAGGTCGAAGGGCCCGGCCACCGCCGGGACGATCGTCACCAGGCTGACCGGAGCGCCCGCGTAGGGCCCGGCGAGGTAAGCATGGCCCGAGGTGTAATAGGGATCGGGACCGGCGCCGGCGCCGACGGAGACCGCTCCCACTTCCGAGGCCTGCGGGCAGGAGGGCGAGGCGAGCTCTTCGGTGCCTCCCCCGTCATGTTCGCGGCTCTTGGCCTGGGCGATCGCAGCCTCGGGGCAGTAGGGGACGCCAGCGAGCTTGCCGGTCAAGCCAGGGGGCATCGTCGTTTCGATCTTGGAGAGTTCCTGGGTTCCGTCTTCGCGGGTCAGCTTGAAGGCGAAGGGGCTGAACTTCCCCGCCTGGGGGGCTTCGGTGCCGGCGTGGAAGGCCGGCGCGTTCGGCTCGGCGGCTTCGCTCTGGGCGCACGCGCCGCCGATCGCGAATTCGTCGCTGGGTTCGGCCGGCGGGCCCGATTCGGGAGCCGACCAAGGGGTCAGGACCGAGGTCGATTTATAGGTGCCGCAGACCGAGGGGGTGCGGAGGGAGCCCAAAGCGCCGCCGAAGAGGCGCAGGTGGAAGTCTTCGAAGGGCAGCTGGGGGCTTTCTTCGAAACTGGTCGTGAGCTGGCCGGTCTGGCCGTTCGCTTCGACCTTGCCGGGCAACTTCACGATCACCCCGGAGACCGGGTCTTCGACCACCGCGTAGAGGGCGAGCAGGGAGCCGAAGGGATTCTGGTGCGGCGTCGCGAGGTAAACCGAGCCCGGCAGCGGGTGACCCTGCAAGGGCGTGTCGACTTCGACCGTGCCGAGCTTGGAGGCATTCGGGCAGGTCGGCAGGTTCGGGCCGTGGAGTTCGATCTGGGCTTCGGTGCAGCCCTGGCGGCCGTTGGCGGCGGAGGGATTCAACCGCATGCCGGCGGGCAGGCTCACCACGGTGTCGCGGACGTCGGCACTGCCCACGCCTTCGGGCGCTTCGTTCTGCGCCACGTGGACATCGGCTTCGAGGCCGGAGGGGGCGTCGGGGAGGTTGGTCGTCGGTCGAGCCTGGATCGAGGGTTCGAAGGGAACCGCGTTGCAACCGTCCGACGCCGCCATCGGGGCGGTGGCATCCGCGAACACGCCGGGGTTTTCCCAGGACTCCGTCCGTGCGTGCGCCTGCAGTTGCGCACTCGGGCAGGAGGTGGGCAGCCTCAGGAACGGCTTCAGGGGTGCGCTGGAGGTGCGAGGCGTGCGCTGGATGCAGGCAATCTGTTCCACCCTGCTGCACTCCATTCCGCGCATCCCGTTGTGGCTCGGGTCGGCCGGGACACCCCAGAGTTCGAGCGAGAAGGAGCTGAGGAGGACGCCGGGGGGTTCGTTGTTGGTGACGACGCTGTAGTCGCCGCCCGTGTTGATGCCCGACGTGAGGATGAAGGGCACACCTGCCACCGCGAGGAAGCCGATGTTGGCGGCGTGGCCGAACTCCGGGTCGAGGTTGTAGAGGTCGGCGCGATCGAACGGGTAGCTGATGTTGCCCTCCCGGTTCACGTCCTCCGTGATCGTGATCGTCCCGATCTGGTCGTCGGGAGAGCAATGGCCGGTGAAGAAATCGGCCAGCGCGCAGGTCGGAATGGCATGTGGATTGGCGATCAGGCCGGGCGGCAGCTGGACGCTGATCAGCTTCGGTTCTTCGACCGGAAAGGAGAGCGGTTGGCCCGGACGCTCTTCTTCGGCAAGCGGGTCGAGGCGGGTGTTGAAGTAGCCGCTGACGGTGAACGAGAAGGGGTGGCCGCCGGCCTGGGTGTTGAGCGAGCTGTCGGTGTTGTGAGCGCCGGCTTCGACCGCCTGGAAGCCGAAAGCGGGAAACGAGCTCGACACCTGGTTCGGGGGACTGGTCGCCGACACGGTTCCGGCCCCGCCGCCGCTGATCGCGGCGACGTCGACCAGAGGGCCCTGAGCGCCTTCCTGGACCTTGACGTGAATGGCCATCTCCATGCCCAGGGCCGCTGGAACGGTACCGGAGTATTCGCATTTGACCACCGGGCTGATCGTGCACGACGAGCTTCCGCCCGACGGTTCGTTGGGGCCGAAGAATTCGATCCCGGTGGCTTCGACGCCGGCCGGCAGCGTGTCGACGATGGTCGGCTCTTCCAAGCCTTTCGTCGCGCCCGTCCCGGCGTTGGTGGCGATGATCGTATAGGTGTCTTCGTTGCTCGCCGGGTCGAAGTTGGTCGGTTGCCCGAAGACCTGGAGCTGCCAGCGCGGGGAAGTCGCCGCCTGGGCCGACGCCGAGACCAGCGCCAGGGCGAGGACGGCGAGAAGGAGTGCCTTCAGCGCGGTGCGGGTCATCACTTGCCTCCCTTGTTGTGCGAATGGTGGCGGCGGTGGGCCTTGCGGCGGTGCTTCTTATGCACGCACCGATTGTGTTTCTCGACGAACCCCTTGTGGCAGCTCAGGGGATTCTGCGGGCCGACGAGCGTTTCGCTGCCGAGCGTCGGGGCTGGTCCGGGCTGGGTCGGAGGGCCACCGCATGATTCGTTCCCTTCGCACGGGCTCGGCGGTGGCGGCGGCGGCGCGAACCCGCCCCCGATCCTGGCGTCGTAGATGTCGGCCAAGCCGTCGTTGTCGCCGTTGACGAGGCCGGCGTCGGTGGCAAAGGTGATATCGCGTCCTGAGGGCGAGATCGAGACCATCGTCCCCTGCGAGTTGATGAGGAAGATTTCGCCGGTCCTGGGGAGGTCGACGTTCGATTTCGCTCCCGAGACCAAGCTCACCTGGCCGTCATGCCAGAGGTAATAGTCGACCTTGCCGTTTTCGTCCCCTTCCTGGAGGGCGCGCTTGGTGGTGAAGACGATGCTGGCGCCGTCGTTGCTCATCGGCCGGAATTTGCCGGCGGCGTTCGGCTGGTCTTCCGCCCGCTCGTCCTGAGAGGAATGCTGGCCGTACGTCCAGAGGATCGCGGCGGCGCCACCGGGGCCGTTCCCGTTCTGGTCTGCGGTGCCGTCGTGCCCGATCGAAACTCGTTCGAGGCTGCCGGTGGCCGCGTCGTAGCGGTAGACGTCCGTGTTGGCGTTGGTGTCGTCGGGAGTCAGCTGGGCAAAGGTGGAGAAGACGAACACTTCCCCATTGGGGCTCGAGAAGGTCCGGTTGTTGAAGGTGCTGCCCGCCGTCCAGATGTTTTCCTTGTCATCCCCCTGGCACTGTTCGATCCCGGTCAGCGACCCCGATTTTTCTTCGCCGGAGCAGAGGAAGCCGATGTAGCTCAACCCGCCGGTTTCGGTGTCGTAGACATAGAGGTTTTCGGCACCCGCCTGCGCCCGCTGCCCCAGGCTGTTCGGGGCTTCCGTCAGCAGCCCGTGGGCGACGAAGTAGACGTGCGAGCCATCCTCGGAGGACCGCAGGACGCCTCGAACTTCCGGCCCGCTGGCGTTTACCGCGCTCGCGGAGATGTCGACGAGCCGCCGACCTTCCGGCCTGGCGAAGTCATACATGTAGAGGTTGCAGCCGCTCGTGCCCTTCATGATGAAATCCATGCAGCCTTCGGCGGAATCGTTTTCTTCAGTGTCCTCGCTGGCTTCGTCGGTCAGCATGTGGGTGTCGAGCAGGAACGCCTTGCTGCCGTTTTCCGCGGCGCCGGCGAAGACAGCGTCCTGCGGAGGCGCGGCGCGGCAACCGGTGCTTTCGCACTCTTCGCCCAGCGGCGGTTCCGAGATGGGCACGGTGGTGCTCTGGTTCAGCCGTGCGTAGATCTGGACATTGCTCGCCCGCGCGCCTTCGTGGGAGCAGTCTCCCTGGGGGACGAGCGAGAAGAAGATCGTCGAGCCGTCGGCGGAGATCGCGTTCTGGCCACCGTCGCTCGCCTCCGCGAGCCCGACTCCCCCGTTGCCGCCGAGAGTGGCTTCTCCACCTTCGTAGCCGGGGGGCGTTTCGCACTGCGGAATCGGTTTGCCGGCGCTGTCGACCTGGATCAGCGCGATCGACGGCGAGGGGCCGGCCGCGATGTCGTACAGCCGGTGCGACCCCGGCGGCAGGTTGTCGGGGATGAAGGGGTTGTCGCTCCGGTAGACGAAGTGGGTGAAATCGGCGCTGCTGCCTTCGAGCACGTGGTCACCGGCTTCCCAGGTGGGCGATGGATCGAGGGGCTGCAGCGGTGGAGATGCCGGCACGAACGTGCCGTCTGGCTGGCGCAGGGCCAGCATCCCGCCGGTCCCGCGGGTGAAGGGATCCGGCCGCACGCCCTGTTCGCCCCAGAGGGACTCGGTCAGTTCGCCGTTCTGGTCGACGAGATTTCCGCCGTTGAGGAGCCCCACCTGTTTGGTGGTGGGATGGATCGCTTCGCTAACCCAGCCGCTCGCGGTGCGGTGCGCGAGGTACTCCGCCCCGGCCACGGCCGCGGCGGACCACTCGTTGCCGGCGAAGGACCCGCGCGATTTGTAGAAGACGTGTTCGCCGGTGGTGCCGAGGGCCGACGAGAAGGCGTCCGCCCCGCCCTTTTCCTGCGGGCTGACCTGCTCGAAGGCGCGGCATTCGGGGAGCATCAGCGCCGGCTTGCCCTGTTCTTCGCGGCGGGCTTCGTTGGGGCACGAAGCCGCTTCGGTTTCGAGCGTGACGTCGGGTCCGGTGATCGTTCCGTTCGCGTTCGCGACGACGGTGCGGAAGTGATAGGTGCTTCCCGGCTGCAGCCCGGTGATTTCAGCGCTGACGAGCGTCGCTGCGTTCCCTTCGCCCGCCGAGACGGTCGGCGTGGAATTCCCGTAGGTCCCGGCGGGACCGTTCGCTTCGCCGTACTCGAAGTGGTAGGAGGTGGCGGCGCCGAGAGGGTCGACGTAGGCCTGCAGGATCGCAGCCGTGGTGGACTGCGGCGAGGCGGCGATCGGGTCGAGCAGAGCCGCGGGCAGCGTTTCGAAGGTGCGGTCGGGGCTCTGGACGGTGCCGGAGGCGTTGGTGGCGACGACCCGGTAGTGGTAGGTGGTTCCGAGCTGGAGGCCGCTGATGGGCTGGCTCACCGTGACTGGCGTTTTCCCGGAACCGACCCCGACCGGAGAAGCGGGCGCCGATTTCCCGTATGAGGTGGAGGTGCCGTATTCGAACTTGTAGGTCGTCGCGATGTTGTCGGGGTTCACCGTTGCGTTGAGGGTGGCGGTGTGCTGCTCGGGCTGGGTGACGGACCTCGTGTTGACTTCCGGGGCGCCGAAGAATTCGTCTCCGCTCACCGAGGTCCCGGCCGAGTTGCTCGCGACGAGGCGGAAGTGGTAGATCTTGCCGCCTTCGAGACCGCTGATCGAGGCTTCGACGGGGACTGGATTGGTCCCGGTCCCGATTTCGGCCGGTCCCGGTTCGCAAGGAACGGTGCTCCCGCTCGCGTACGGCGCTTCTTCCCTCGGTTCCCAACCGGCGGCTTCCACGTATTCGAATTCGCAGGCCGTGATCGTCGTGCCCGCCGGATTGACGGTGCCGTGGAGGACGGCTCCGCTGGCATCGGCTTCGGTTGCCTTTGCCGACGCGACGATCGGTTTGTCGGGGCCGAAGACGTAAGCTTCCTTCGGGTTGAGGTCACTGGCGACGAAGATGTCGCCGGTTTCCTTGCTGATGGAGATTCCGGCGACGCTCCAGCCCTGATTCAGTCGTGGCGGCGGTTCGCCGATCTTGGCCAGGAACGAGCCGGACGGGGCGAACTCGTCGACCCGGGAGAATCCTCCCCCTTCTCCGACGTAGATGTGCCCGTTGGTCGGATCGACGGCGATCGCGCCGGCGAGGTCCTTGAATTCGTTGGCGCCGAAATGGAGGTCTTCGCCGATTCCCGGTTCGCTGCTGTCGCACTCACTGGCGGAGGTCGTGGCTTCGCCGGCTCCGGTGATCTGGCACTCGTAGACGCCAGCTTCGCTGAAGCGGTCGATGACGTTCCTGCCTCCGTCGACGGCGTAGACGTCACCGTAGTTGGCACTCGACGGATCGTTGTCCACGGCGACGCCGCGAAGGCTTTCGAAGGTGCCCCCGGGGGCACCGCTTCCGGTTGACAACACGGTCACGGATTCGGTGCCTGGATTCCATTCGATGATCCGGTCGTTCGTTTCGTCGGCAATGAGGACGTTGCCGGTGGCGTTGGACACGTCGAGGTGCGGCGCCGAGACGCCGCCGAGGTTGAGCGAGCGTCCGGTGTAGGCGCCGGACGGTTCGAATTGGTAGACCCCGTTGGGTTCGCCTTCAGCCCCCGTGACCGCCACATACACGAACCCGCTCGAGGGATCGACTGCGACTCCGCGAGGATCTCCGAACCTTCCCGGACCCGCCGCGCTGGTGTCGCACTCGGTCGTCGAAGCGGAGGTTTCCCCTTCGCCCGTGATCTGGCAGAGGTAGCTGGCGGTCGAAGAAGAGGGGTCGAACTTGTCGACCACCGGCGGATTTCCGTCACCGACCCCGCTGGCGAGGTAGACATCGCCGGAAGAGGAGCTGGACGAGTTGTCGACGGCCATGTCTTCCGCGTAGTAGGTACCACGAGGGACTTCCGCCGTCGGGACCGTGTAAAGGAAGTCGTGGACCGACCCGGCTGAGGCGGGTGCGGCGGTGGCGCCCAAGACAAGGATGAAGGCAAGGAAAACCCTGGCTGGAGTAATGAAACGCCGGATGCCGGCCACTGGCTCTGAGTTCACGATCGCCTCCCTGTCCTTTGCCTTACGCTCGGTTTGCTTCCGCTTTTGACGCATTCGGTGGGTTTACTGCCTGACTGCGATACGCCCATGGCCCCGGCCGGAAGGCCGGTGCCATGGGCGATGCCTGACTGTCAGGGGGCGGTGACCGCCCAGGTCCCGAACTCCTTGATGGGCTTCGCGACGAAGCGCGTCTTCACTACACCTTCTTCTTCGAATTCTTCTTCTTCGAACTGGGGAGAGACGAACACCATGCCGCCTGCCACGCCCACTTCGCCCAAGGCGAATTCACCTCCGGCGGGATTGCTGACGCCGGTGAATTCCGCGTTGATTTCGGCCTTTAGGTACAGGCAGAAATTGCCCGGTTCGGCTCCCGGTTCGGCGGCGCTTCCGAGGCAGCCTTCAGGCGTGGTTTCGCCAACCTTGACCACGTGGATCGCGCACGGTTCCCCTTCTCCCCCGCAGCCGGGTTCGTCCTTCAGCGGTTCGGCGAGCGGAATCGTGAACGGAAGCGCGCCGAGCCCTCTTCCCAGGGTCGTGCCGCTTACGACGAAGGTCCCGGTCTCGGTCTTGCCCGACGGCAGGGTTTCGGTGAATCCGGTCTGCCCGTTGCAGACTTCGACACCGGAAGCGGCGCCTTCCTGCTTGACTTCGGCGCCGCCGAGGCCGCCGCAGCTCACCGCTTTGACGGCGACCGATTTGCCGTTGGCGCCGGGGGCGCCGTCTTTGCCAGGGGCGCCGGGGGCACCGGGGTTGCCTTGCGCCCCCTGAGGGCCCGTCGCCCCGGGTTTGCCGGCGAACTTCTTCGCAATTTTGGTGACTTCCTTCTTCTGCTTGCCGGTCAGACCTCCGCCGGCGGCGAAGGCGGCGCCGCCGAGGGCGGCGATCAGGGCACAGACGGCGATGATGAAGCCGGCGGTGCCCAGCTTGCGATGGATGCGTTGGAGCATGGCTTTAGCTCTCTCCCTTGGTCGAGTTGGAGGGGAGCGCCGCGCGCTGCCCCGTGGTGGCGACTGCTGACCGAAGGAGAACGCGGGGTCGCCGCGAGCATGCAAAAGCCCCGGCCGTTGCCGGAGCCGAAGATGCGTAAGCGTCGAATCCCACGATGTCTCTCCTTCCTTCTGCTGCCCTGCCGCCCCCACTGGGGTCGGCCCGGCCTCAAGCGATAGGTGACAGTCCCTGCTCCTCCCTGGAGCTGGACAGCACTTTAGAGGATTGCGTTTCTTAATGCAAGGGTTGTAGTTTTCAAGCAGGAGCCCCGCACTATTCGTAGCGCTCGGCCAGCAACGACCTGGGCGCCCAGCCGCTCTGTGGTTTCGAGCTCCCCACCGCCGAGCAGGCGGTCGCCGAGGCGCAGGAGATCGCCCCCAGCGAGCTGAACTTCGCTCCGCTCGGGTTCGGCGTGGCCAGGATCGTCCAGGCGTCGCCGCTGCTGATGTCCTCGGCGAGGGTGCGTTCT
>JBQCDH010000009.1:0-10909 GCA_051961435.1 Solirubrobacterales bacterium | reverse complement strand
GTGGAGGGGACCGGCACTCCTGCGGAGGAATGTTCGGCGAGATGCAATCTGGTGTCTTGCGCGGGCGTAGCCCGCGCTCCAGGTTCTCCCCGACCGCAGGGAGGGGAGGTCGATTCCGGAGGAGGAGGGCCGGTCCCCTGTACCGGGTGAGCTTCGTCCCTCAGCCGCCCGGGGTCCAGAGCTCGCCGGGTTGCGCTTTGCCGGCGTCCGGTGCCAGCAGTTTCTCCCGTGCCTCTGCTTTTTCCCGACGGGCGTCGGCCTCTTCTTTGGGGATCGGCTTGGCCGCCTCGGCGACCAGCTCGATCGCCTTGCGTGCCCGCAGGTCCTCGCGGACCATCGCGTCGCGGCCGTTCTTGCGCAGCCGCTCCAGCAGCTTCTCCGGCGTGGTCCGTTCGTGTTCGGCGCTGTGCTCGAGCGCCTCGATCATCTCCTCGTCGGAGACCTCGATCCCCTCGGCCTCGGCGATCGCGGTGACGACGGCCTCGCGCTTCAGCTCCTTTTCCGCGTCGGGCTTGGTTTCCTCGATCAGCTCGGCGCGGGTTTTGCCCTGCATCTGCAGGAACGCATCGGGGTCCATGCCGCGGCCGGCGAGCTGGCGTTCCATCCGCTCCCAGCGTTCGGTCGCCCGCGCCGTCGCCAACTCGTCCGGGACCTCGACGGTGGCGGCGTCGACGGCGGCGTCGATCGCGGCGATGCGGAAGTCTTCCTCGGCCCGGCTGCCCAGCGCCGCCCCGACTTTCTCGCGGATGTCGGCGCGCAGCTCCTCCAGGGTGTCGAACTCGGAGGCGTCGGAGGCGAAGTCGTCGTCGAGCTCCGGCAGGACCTTCTCCCGCACCTCCTTGACCTTGACCTTGAAGACCGCGGCCTTGCCGGCCAGATGCTCTGCCTGGTAATCGACGGGGAAGGTCACCTTCACCTCACGCTCCTCCCCCGCCCCGGCGCCGGCGAGCTGCTCCTCGAAGCCCTCGATCAGCTGCCCTGAGCCCAAGGCCAGCAGGTAGTCCTCGGCCGCCCCGCCCTGGAAGGCCGAGCCGTCGACGAAGCCCTCGAAGTCGATCAGCAGCGAGTCGCCCTCGGCGGCGGCGCGCTCGACCGGCTCCAGCCGCGCGAACCCCTCGCGGATCCGCTCGACCTCGGTGTCGACGATTTCGTCGGGGACCTCTTTCTCCTCTTTGCCGACCTCGAGCCCCTTGTAGTCGCCGAGCTCGGCCGCCGGTCGCACCCCGACCTCGAACTTGAACTTGAGCGGCTCGCCCTCGGCCTCGGGAGCGGAGACCATCTCGATGCTGGGATCGCCGATCGGGCTGACCCCGGAGTCGAGCAGCGCCAGTTCGTACCACTCCGGCAGCGCCTCGCGGATCGCCTCCTGCAGGACGGCGCCGAAACCGAGCCGCTGGATCACCAGCGAGGGCGGCGCCTTGCCGGCGCGGAAGCCGGGCATCCGCATCTCCTTCGCCATCGCCCGCGCCGCCCGCGAGGTGGCGCGCTCCACGTCTGCAGCCGGTACCTCGACCTCGACCTGGGCGCGCGAGCTCTCCAGCTCTTTGACCGCAGTCTGCATCTGCCCGGACCCTAGACGAATCGTCCCGCCTGACTACCCGCGGCGGTTGGCGAGCATCGTCCGCAGGGCGACCCCGAAGTCGATCCCGAAGGCGAGGCCGCGACCCACCGGCCCCGTCACCAGCCAGGCGCGCGCCCTAACCAGCGGCGACGCCATGTCCCTCGTCTCCGGCGAGGATCTGCTGCTCCAATCGCTTCCCCTGCCCGGCCGCGACCGCCCGCTGGGCGCGCCGCTCGTCGAGCTCGACGCCCCGCTCCAGCGCCAGGTCCAGCAGCCGCTGCTTCTCGATTCCCTCCCGCGCCGCCTCGAAGAAGAACCAGGCGAGCAGGGCGAGGCCGAGGAAGGTCCCCTCGACCATCATGATCACCCCGGCGACGCTCTGGTCGGTGATCGGCGAGATCCCCCATCGGCGCTCGCCGGGGAGGTAGATCGTGTAGAGGACGGTGCCGGACCACATCAGCACGTTGCCGAGGATCACCCCCGCGAACCGCACCGCGATCACGTAGACGACCTTCCAGCCCGCGGTGAACCAGCTCGGCTTCGGCAGCGGCCCGAAGATCGGCATCCACATCAGGCAGCCGAAGAAGATGAAGGTGGCGTGCTCGAGCGCGTGCACCGGCGCCCCCCCGTAGGCTGCGTCGTAGAAGACCGGGATGTGCCAGAGGTAGAAGTTGACCGCCCAGAGGGGGAAGGCGACCAGCGGGTGGGTGAGGACCCGCAGGCGGTCGAAGAAGCGGATCGCGAGGATCGGCTGCAGCAGCGGCCCGGTCACCCCGAGCACCAGCAGCAGCGAGGCGATGTCGCCGATCATCAGGTGCTCGATCATGTGCGCGGTCACGAGCTCCTCCGCCGCGTCGCTGATCGGCGTCACCAGCGCGGCTGCGATCAGCAGCAGCCCGGCTGCGAAGCAGAGCTGGCGCCAGAGCGGCACCGGCCGCCGCCTCTCGGCGAGGTTGCCGATCCGCTTCGCGTAGAGGCCCGCCGCGATCAGCAGGGGCGCCAGCTCCAGCAGCGCGAAGACGCCGGTGACGTGGGCGATCGGCAGGTTCATCGGATTTCAGCGTAGCCCGCTGCTAGCTTGGCAGCGCCCGTGAGCTCTCCCGACAACCGCTTCCCCCCGATCGCGAGCTACGGCTTCCTCTCCGACTGTCATACCGCCGCCCTCGTCTCCTATGACGGCAGCGTCGAGTGGCTCTGCTGCCCGCGCTTCGACTCGCCCAGCGTCTTCGCCGCCCTGCTCGACCGCGGCGCCGGCCACATGTCGCTGCGGCCGCAGGGAGTGACCGTCCCGATCGCCCGCCGCTATGAGCCGGGCACGCTGGTGATCGAGACGACGTGGGTCACCGACACCGGCTGGGTGGTGGTCAAAGACGCGCTGACGATCGCCGAGTGGGTGCCGGCGGGGGGAGGCGACTCGCGCCGCCAGGGACGGCCCGAGACCGCTCACGAGTCGGACTGCTCGCTGCTGCGGACGATGACCTGCATCGACGGCGAGGTCGAGATGGAGATGGAGTGCGTGCCGCGCTTCGACTATGGCCTCGCCGGACCGAAGTGGAGCGGCGGCGAGCTCGGCGAAGCGACCGCCACCGGTGCTGACGGGACCGAGCTGTGCCTGACCAGCGATCTGGAGCTCGAGGTCGAGGGCGACGCCGTCCGGGGCCGCGTGACCCTGGCGGAAAATCAGACCGCCTTCTGCGCCGTCACCTGGAGCGACGGCGGCCTCGGCGGGCCGCGCAGCGCCCCCGAGGCGCTGGAGCGGATCGACTCCACCGAAGAGTTCTGGCGCGAATGGCTGCGCGCCGGCAGCTTTCCCGACCACCCGTGGCGCATCCACCTGCAGCGCTCGGCGCTGGTGCTGAAGGGGCTCACCTACACCCCGACCGGCGCGATCGTCGCCGCCCCCACCACCTCGCTGCCGGAGACGCCGGGGGGAGAACGCAACTGGGACTACCGCTTCAGCTGGATCCGGGACTCGACCTTCAGCCTCTGGGCGCTGCACACGCTCGGCTTCGACCACGAGGCGCGCGACTTCATGAACTTCATCGTCGACGTCTGCAAGGACGACCCCGACCTGCAGATCATGTACGGGGTCGGCTATGAGCGGGACCTCACCGAGAGGACTCTGGACCACCTCGGCGGCTACGGCGGCGCCCGGCCGGTGCGGATCGGCAACGGCGCCTACAACCAGCGCCAGAACGACGTCTGGGGCGCGCTGATCGACTCCGTCTACATCCACGAAAAAGCGCTGGGCGGGCGTGGCGGCCGGGCGGGCCGCGAATTGATCCGCCACCAGGTCGAAGCGGCGATCGCCGCCTGGCCGCATCCCGACCAGGGGATCTGGGAGTCGCGCGGAGAGCCGCGGCACTACGTCAGCTCGAAGCTGATGATCTGGGTCGCGGTCGACCGCGGGGCGCGGCTCGCCCGCGGCCACGGCTTCGACGAGCTCGCCGGCGAATGGCAGGCGAAGGCCGACGAGTTCAAAGCCGAGATCCTCGAGCGCGGCGTTCGCGACGGGGTCTTCCGCCAGCACTACGAGACCGACGCCCTCGACGCCTCGCTGCTGCTGATCCCCCTCCTCCGCTTCCTCCCCCCGGACGACCCGCGCGTCCGCGGCACCGTCAACGCGATCGCCGAGGAGCTGACCGAGCACGGCCTCGTCTGCCGCTACAAGGTCGAGGAGACCGACGACGGCCTGCAGGGCCGGGAGGGGACCTTCCTGATCTGCTCCTTCTGGCTGGTCTCCGCCCTTTCGGAGATCGGCGAGCCCCGGCGGGCGCGAGCGCTCTGCGAGCGGCTGCTGGCGATGGCCGGCTGGCTCGACCTCTTCGCCGAGGAGTTGGACGTGGCGTCCAATCGCCATCTTGGGAATTTCCCTCAGGCGTTCACCCACCTCGCATTGATCAATGCCGTCTCCCACGTGATCGCCGACGAGCAGCGCGGCGACGGCGGCGTCACGGCCGTCTTCACCGAGATGGGCGGGGTGCGCGAGGACGTCGGCGCACCCTAGATCGCAAGATCCCTGCCGCAGACAGAAGCCCTACAGACAGAACGCCGCGGCAGCTCGTAGTATGGGAGCGGTCATGGCATCCATCGATCTTTCGGACGACAACGAGCTGCTGATCGCCCTCCGTCACCCGCTGCGGCGGCGGATCTTGCAGGCGATGGCGGACGGAGAAGCGGTCAGCCCGCGCGAGCTCTCGCTCGCGCTGCGGCAACCGCTGAGCAACGTCAGCTACCACGTCCGCGTGCTGGCCGACTGCGCTGCCGTGACGCTGGTGGCGACCAAACCCGTCCGAGGCTCCGTGCAGCACTTCTACCGCAGCGCGGTGAAAGCGCCCTGGGCGCGGCAGGTGCTCGGGCTGGGAGCGGAAAACAGGGGCGACACCGGGGAGAGTTCCGGGGGCGCCAGCACTTAAGCCTTGGGAGGGGCAAATGATCGGAATCGATGAAAACCGGACTACCTGGGCCGAAGACGAGGGTGTCGAGTCCGCGGTGCTGCGGCAATTGCTCGACTTGCACCCGACGCGGCTGACGGTCGGCGAGCTGATGAGACAGGTCGGTGGCGACGGCGGCTTCGCCGAGCGCGACGCGGTCGAGCGGGCGGTGCGCGAGCTCGCCGCCGCCGGCCTCTTGCACCGGGCCGACGACTTCGTCACGCCGACCCGAGCGGCACTGCGGTTCAGCGAGCTGCTGGACCGCTGAGCGCGGGGCTAGCGGGACGGCGATCGCGGCGACGGCTGGGCCTTCAGTGGTTTACCCAACAGCCTTCCCAAGCCGCGATGCGCCGTCCCGACCATGAGGCTCAGGTGCCCTTGGTGACCGCCACCGGCGCAACGCTGCTCTGCGTTTCCATCCGCACGATTCCCACCTCCTCCGTCTCCCTCGATCGCCTTGGCGACGCCTCCCGACGTCGGTCGCTCTAAAACGACTGAGCAATTAATACTTTAAATGTCTCTAGCAATCAAGGTCAGAGCAGCAAAGATCGTCAATATTCGGAAAAAGCAGGAACGTTGTGAAATTTCTGATTGACAACGTGTAAAGTCTTGTTATCGGCCCAAGTACCCCTGGAATCCGACTCAAGGAAATGGCTGTGCCGAAGACGAAAAACAAGCAAGAGGGCGTCGAACAGATCGTCGCGAAAGCCTTCGCCCACCCCCTGCGCGTGCAGATCCTGATCATCCTGAACGAAAAGGTTGCGAGCCCGAACATGCTCTCGCAGCAACTCGATCAGAGCCTCAACCTCGTCGCCTACCACGTCCGCGTGCTCGAGAAATACGACTGCATCGAGCTCGTCGACACGAAACAGCGCCGGGGTGCCACCGAGCACTTCTACCGGGCCACCCGCCGTCAGTTCCTCACCGACAGCGAATGGTCGCGGCTGCCGAAGAGCCTCCGTCCCGGCCTCTCGGCGGCGACGCTGAAGGCCGCGTTCGACGACGTCGAACAGGCCATCGACAGAGAAACGTTCGATGAGCTGGAGGACCGTCACCTCACCCGCACGCCGATGGTCGTGGACAAGAAGGGCTGGGAAGATACCGGCAGCCTCCTACTGGAAACGCTGGACCGGTTGCTCGAGATCCAGACCGAAGCAAGCGAGCGGCTGGCGAACGGCGGCGGGGAGAGCATGCTCACCAAAGTCGTGATGCTGCACTTCAAGTCCCCCGAGCCCGAGCCGGGCGACGAGGGCGCGGCAGCCGGCGAGCCCGAGAAGACCGCCTCCTAGGCGACTCCGAAAACCCATTCGGCGGCGCCGCCGCGAGTCGGAGCGGCGTCGCATGCGTGCGCCATTTGGCGAGCGGTTCGCCGCCGCCGCGAATGATTGCTCCTCGCTCCTTCCGGGAATGGAGGTCGTGACGATCCTCAACGGGGAGAAGGAGCGGGGAGTGAGCCAGGGGCAGAATCAGACCGGGACCATCGAGACCCGCATTCCGGCGCGATTGGACAGGTTGCCTTGGTCGAGCTTCCACTGGATGGTCGTGATCGGCCTGGGGACCGTCTGGATCCTCGACGGGCTCGAGGTGACGATCGTCGGCAGCATCGGCGACCGCCTGACCGAAAAGGGCAGCGGGATCCTCCTCGACGCCAGCCAGATCGGCACCGCCGCCGCCTTCTACGTCGGCGGGGCCTGCCTGGGAGCGCTCTTCTTCGGCCAGCTGACCGACCGGCTCGGGCGCAAGAAGCTGTTCCTGGTCACCCTGACCCTCTACATCGCCGCCACCGTCGCCACCGCCTTCTCGTGGACCGCCTGGTACTTCTACGCCGCCCGCTTCTTCACCGGCGCCGGCATCGGCGGCGAGTACGCGGCGATCAACTCGGCGATCGACGAGCTGATCCCGGCCCGGGTGCGCGGCCGCGTCGACCTGATCATCAACGGCAGCTACTGGGTCGGCGCCGCGGCCGGCGCCTTCGCCTCGGTCGCATTGCTGGACACGGCGCTGTTCGCCGCCGACGTCGGCTGGCGCCTCGCCTTCGCGATCGGCGCCCTGCTCGGGGTGGGGATCCTGATCGTCCGCCGCAACGTCCCCGAGAGCCCGCGCTGGCTCTTCATCCACGGCCGCGAGGAGGAGGCGGACCGCGTCGTCGAGCAGATCGAGCGGGAAGTCCAGGAGGACACCGGCGAGCGGCTCCCCGAGCCGGACCGCTCGCTGGTCGTCCACCAGCGGGAGCGGATTCCCTTCCGGGAGATCGCCCGCACCGCCTTCCGGAAATACCCGCGCCGGACCGTCCTCGGCCTCTCCCTCTTCGTCGGCCAGGCCTTCCTCTACAACGCCATCACCTTCGACCTCGGCACCCTGCTCGGCGAATTCTTCGCGGTCAGCTCCGGCACGATCCCCATCTACATCGCGATCTTCGCCACCTCGAATTTCCTCGGCCCGCTCCTGCTCGGCCGGTATTTCGACACCGTCGGGCGCAAACCGATGGTCGCCGGGACCTACCTGCTCTCGGCCCTGCTGGCCGCCGTCCTCGGCGTCTTCCTGCTCGGCAACGACCTCACGACCTGGTCGTTCATGGCCTTCATCATCGCGATCTTCTTCCTCGCCTCGGCCGGCGCCAGCTCCGCCTACCTGACCGTCAGCGAGATCTTCCCGATGGAGACGCGGGCGCTCTCCATCGCCTTCTTCTACGCCGTCGGTACCGCCGCCGGCGGCATCGCCGGGCCGCTCCTCTTCGGCCACCTGATCGCGAGCGGCAGCCAGAGCCAGGTTGCGGTCGGGTTCTTCATCGGCGCCGCGGTGATGTCGATCGGCGGCATCGCCGAGCTCTTCTTCGGAGTCAGGGCCGAGCAGAAACAGCTCGAGGAGATCGCCGAGCCGCTCACCGCCGAGGGGGCCCGCGCCGAGACCGAGGAGCCCGCTCCTCGTCCCGCCGCTCGCAAGGCCCCCGCGCGCTTCCGTCCCGGCCCCGGCACGCTTTCCTCGGCCCGGGCGATGGGCTTCTCCACCCCGCGCCCGCCGGTGCCGCTCGACACCGAGGTCTCGATCATCGAGAACGCCCTGCGCGAGCAGGGGAGCGCCAACCGGCGCGAGCTCAGCCGCCGCGTCGGCGGCCGCTATTGGGGCCCGGGCCGGTTCGGGGAAGCGCTGCGTCAGGCGGTTGCCGACGGGCGGGCCAAACGGCTGGGACGGGACGAGTATGCACCGGCAGAGGCCACGCCGGAAAAAGCCGGATCGGCGCCCGGGGGTTGATCGAAGCCGGGTGTGGGTATCGCTATCGTTGCTTTGACGGTGGAGGGGCCGTCCTGCTGCACGGCTTCGGACTGACGCCAAAGGGGTAGCGACGTTTGGTTGAGTGACGCCGCCTGATGGATCGGTGCTGTGAACAGCGAAACGACGGGGAAAAACGCAGACCAGCTGAGCCCGGGCCCCGGCGAGGGCCTGGCCAGCGAGCGCGCCCTCTGGGCGCGCTTCGTCAAAGACCGCGACCCGGCGATCCGCGAGGAGCTGGTGCGCCGCTATCTCCCCTTCGCGAAAAACCTGGCGCTGCGCTACCGCGGCGCCAGCGAGTCCTTCGACGATCTGCTTCAGGTCGCGAGCCTGGGCCTGGTCAACGCAATCGACCGCTTCGATCCCGACCGCGGCGCCCCCTTCACCGCCTTCGCCTCGCCGACGATCCTCGGCGAGCTGAAGCGTCACTTCCGCGACCGCGTCTGGACGGTCCGCGTGCCGCGCGGCCTCCACGACCGCATGGCCGAAGTCGAGAAAGCGATCTCCGAGCTGACGGTCGAACTGCAGCGCTCTCCCTCGGTCGGGGAGATCGCCGAGAAGCTCGAGCTCGACCCCACCGACGTGCTCGAGGTGCTCGAGGCCAACCACAACCGCCGCCCGCTTTCGCTCGACCGGCCGGTCGGGGGCGAGGACTCCGAAGAATCGCCCGCCTCCGAGTGGGTCGGCGACGAGGACGCGGGCTACGAGCTGGTCGAGGACAAACTGGCGCTGGAGGGGGCCCTCCCCCACCTCGACGAGCGCGAGCGGCTGGTCCTGCAGCTTCGCTTCGCCGAGGACCTGACGCAGTCCCAGATCGCCGAACGGATCGGGCACTCGCAGATGCACGTCTCCCGCATCCTGCGCCGCACCCTGGAGCGGATCCGGGCCGAGGTCGCGGAGCAGAGCGCCGCCGAGAGCGAGTAGCCCGCGGGGAACTCCCGGTTCGATAGCCGGAGCCGGGAACTCCCGGCTCAGTTCTTCGAAAGCGAGGAGATCCCGACGACGAGGTACTCGCCTTCGTCGCCCTCCTCGATCCGCAGCTCGTCGGTCAGCGCCTCGAGCGAACCCATTTCCGGCAGCTCGAAGCTGCTGCGCAGGCGCTCGGCACCGCCGCTGGTCATCGGCCCCACTTTGAGCTCGATGCCCTCCGGCAGCTCGGCGATGCTGAGCGAGACGTGCCCGTCGGTGAAGCCCTCGGGGGCGCGGGCGGAGATCGCGTCGCTGAGCAGCATGGTGTCGGAGAGGCGATCGACGCTGATGTCCTGGCGGGCGGCGAGGGCCGAGAGGGCGCGGCTCAGCACCGGTCCCACGATCTCCGGCGGTCCGACCCGGATCCGGGTCTCCTCCTCGGCCGTCACGGCGAAGGTCGACCCCTTCACCTGACCCTCTTCGCGTGCCTGCAGCGGCAGGTGCATGCGGATCTCGGTGCCCTTGTCGGCCCCGCCTTTGATTTCGAAGCTGCTGGAGAGAGCGGCGATCAGGGTCAGCCCGATCCGCAGGCTGGGGCGATCGACGTCGGGGCGGGGGCGGATGCCGCTGCCGTGGTCGCGGATGGCCACGGTGAGGCCGTCGAAGTCGCTTTCCGCCTCCACCTCGAGGGGGCCCGGCTCCATCCCCGCGTAGGCGTGGACGACGACGTTCATGCAGGCCTCGGTCACCACCGTCTTCAGGTCGGCGAGGGACGCCTCGTCCATGCCCAGCCGTTCCGCCAGGCCGGCGAGGGCGTGCCTGACCACGGCCACGTTCTCGGCCCGCGCCGGAAGGGACATCTGAAGCCCCGAGCGATCATTGGTAGAGGTATTCAAAGTTCCAGCCTGCCTCCAAGAACATCGAGGCCCATCGTCAAAGTCGCGAGCATAACCGGCTGCCTCGCATCAAGAGCTGCTTACCCCTGGCCGGAGGAGGCAAAACAGCACGCGGGCAGGTCGGCCTCCTGCGGTAGCATCGTGCCGTGAATCCAGCCCCTTTCGAGGTGAAGGTAGGAGATCTTGAGCAAGGCGTGCGGACGATCTCCGTCACCGGCGAGCTGGACCTCAGCACCGCTCCGCAGCTCGAGGGGCCCCTGGAGGAAGCGCTTGACAGCGACGAGGGCTCGGTCCTGATCGACCTCTCCCGGTGCGAGTTCATCGACTCGACCGGGATCGCCCTGATCGTCCGCGCCTGGCAGCGCCTCGACAGCGGCGAAAACGGCCGCGCCCTGGTGATCTGCACCCACAACGACCAGGTCCGTCGGGTGCTGGAGATCACCGGCCTGGAGCTCTCGATCCCGATCCACAGCACCCGGGACGAAGCCCTGGCCGCAATCGGCAGCTAGCTCGGGCCGTCGCGGTAAAGGGGCCCGGTCGTGCCCCGGGGGGAGTGGGGGGGGGCCGGCGCCCCCCGGGCGGCCCGGCCCCACACCAGCCAACACGCGGTTGTTCATTTTGCCCCCCCCTGGGGGGGGCGGGGGGGGGGGGGGCCCCGGGGGCGGCCGGGCCCCCCACCCCCCCCCCCCCCCCCCCCCCGGGCCCCTTTACCGCGACGGTCCGAGCTAGCTGCCGATTGCGGCCAGGGCTTCGTCCCGGGTGCTGTGGATCGGGATCGAGAGCTCCAGGCCGGTGATCTCCAGCACCCGACGGACCTGGTCGTTGTGGGTGCAGATCAC
>JBQCDH010000008.1:0-292556 GCA_051961435.1 Solirubrobacterales bacterium | reverse complement strand
TCGTCGCCGCCAAGACGTTCATCCCGACCGAGGAGCTCGACGAGTCCTATCCCCCGGTCGGCCGGGAGGACGAGTCGCGCGCCGTGGCGCAGATCGTGCGCGAGAGCGGCGACGGGATCACCCGCAAGCGCCTGCTGGGTGGCGCGGCGGGCCTGGCCGGCACGGCGCTCGGGGCGGCCCTCCTCGTGCCCGCCGTGTCCCTCGGCCCGGTGTTCGACACGAGCCGCCTCAACGACTCCCCCTGGCGCCGCGGGCGGCTGCTCGTCGACGAGGAGGACCGGCCGCTCCTCGCCGACGACATCCAGACCGGGACGTTCTACACAGCGTTCCCCGCGGGCGCCGACAAGAAGGACATCGCCTCGCCGCTGATCCTCATCCGGATCGATCCGCGGGAGCTGCGCCTGCCGCGGGACCGGGCGAGCTGGGCGCCGGAGGGCATCCTCGCGTACTCGAAGATCTGCACCCACGCCGGCTGCGCGATCGCGCTGTACCGCAAGCCGAAGTTCCCGCAGGCCGAGCCGCGCCCGGCGCTCGTCTGCCCCTGCCACTACTCCACGTTCGACCCGGCCGAGGGCGGCAAGGTGATCTTCGGGCCGGCCGGGCGCGAACTGCCGCAGCTGCCGTTGCTGGTCGACTCGGCCGGGGAGCTGCGCGCCGCCGGCAACTTCTCCGCCCCGGTCGGGCCCAGCTTCTGGGGCGTGCGGACGCGGAGGCCCTCGGCGTGATCCGCCGCACCGTCCGCTTCCTCGACCAGCGCAGCGGCAGCGCCCCGCTGCTGAAGCAGACGCTGCGCTATGTCTTCCCCGACCACTGGTCCTTCCTGCTCGGCGAGGTGGCGCTCTACTCCTTCATCGTCCTCGTCGCCACCGGCGTCTACCTGACCTTCTTCTTCGAGCCGAGCACGGCGAAAACCGTCTACCACGGCAGCTACGCGCCGCTGCGGGGGATGGAGATGAGCAGGGCCTACGCCTCCGTCATCCACCTCTCCTTCGACGTCAAGGCGGGGCTGCTGATCCGCCAGACCCACCACTGGGCCGCCGACGTCTTCGTCGCCGCGATCGTCCTGCACCTGATCCGCGTCTTCTTCACCGGCGCCTACCGCAAACCGCGCGAGCTGACCTACCTGATCGGCGTCGTCATGCTCTTCGCGACGCTGCTCGAGGGCTACCTCGGTTACTCGATGGTCGACGACCTGCTCTCGGGGATGGGGCTGGCGATCGGCTACGCGGTGGCGCTCTCGGTTCCCTTTCTGGGCGCCAACCTGGCGCTGCTGATCTGGGGGCACCCCTTCCCCGGCGACCCGGAATTCTGGTCGCGGATGTACATCGGCCACGTGCTGATCTTCCCGCTGCTGATCGGCGGGCTGCTCGCCGCCCACCTGGCGCTGGTCGCCTCCCGCCACCACACCCAGTTCCAGCGCAAATCGGTCCCGAGCGAGCGCAAGGTCGTCGGCATCCCCACCTTCCCCGGGCAGGTGCCGCGCTCGCTGGGGCTGATGATCGCCGTCGCCGGGGTGCTGGTCCTGCTCGGCGGGCTGGTGCAGATCAACCCGATCTGGCTCTGGGGCCCCTACCACGTCTACTCCGGCACCAACGGCGCCCAGCCCGACTGGTACCTCGGCTGGCTGATCGGGGCGCTGCGCCTGGTGCCGGGCTTCGACGTCGTCGTCTGGAACCGGACGCTGGTGCCGAACCCGTTCTGGGGCGGGGCGCTGTTCCCGCTGCTGGTGATGCTGGCGCTGATGCTGTGGCCCTGGCTGGAGCGCCGCGTGACCGGCGACCGCCGCGCCCACAACGTGCTGCAGCGGCCGCGCGACGCGCCGGTCCGCACCGGGATCGGCGCCGGCTTCCTCACCCTGGTGGTGATGATCTTCCTCGCCGGCGCCTCCGACCGGGCGCTGGTCTTCCTCGGCATCAGCTACATCAGCCAGGTCTGGTTCTACCGCTTCGCGGTCGTCGTCGTGCCGGTGCTCGTCGGGCTGCTCGCCTGGCGCTTCTGCCTCGCGCTCAAGGGGATGGAGGAGGTGCAGGCCGAGCAGGAGGCCGCCGTCCGTAGCGCGCAGCCCGAGTAGCGAGCCCTGGGTCGGCGCCGCCTTCGAGCAGGGCCTGGCGCGCCTCGGCCTCGCGCAGCCAGCGCAGGAACATCCAGGAGAAGAGGCTGACGGTGATCAGCGCCCCCCAGATGAACATGATCGCGCCGCCGACCTGCTGGTCGGTGAGGGGGGCGATGCCCCATTCGCGCTCGCCGGCGGCGTAGTAGGGGTAGAAGGGGGTCCCGGTCCAGATGAAGACGTTGCCGAGGATCGCGCAGCCGAGGGCGCGGACGACCAGGACGTAGCCGGCCTTCTGCGCGGAGCCGAACCAGCGCGGGCCGGGGAGCGGCTCCAGCAGCGCCCCCCACATCAGCAGGCCGGCGGTGAAGAAGCAGGCGTGCTCGAAGGCGTGCAGGGGCGGGTTCTCCAGCGCCGCTTCGTAGAAGGCGGGCAGGTGCCAGAGGTAGAGGTTCAGCGCCCAGAGCGGCAGCGCGACCAGGGGGTGCATCAGCCAGCGCAGCCGCTGCACCGCCGGCCAGGCGAGCAGCGGCCTCAGCATCGGGCCGCTGAGGCCGACGAGGACGAAGAGCGGCGCCACTTCCCCGAGCGTGATGTGCTGGAGCATGTGGACGTAGAAGAGGCTTTCCTCGCCGATCGTGTCGAGGGGCGAGATCAGCGCCGCGACCGCGATCGCGATCCCGAGGTAGAAGCTGAGCTGGCGCCAGAGGGGCATCCCGCGGCCGCGCCGCGCCAGGGTGCGCGCGCGCCGTCCGTAGAGGGCGCAGACCAGAAGTGCTGCGGCGACGATCACCGTTCCTGAGTTACCCGGGAGACGTGATCGCAAGCCGCTCCAGGGGTAGGGGTGAGCCATGCAGCGCCGGTTGATCAGGGTCGCGGTCGTAGCCGGGCTGGCGGTCGTCGCGATCGCGCTGGGGATGCGCGCGCAGCGCGACGGCGGCGCGATGAGGGAGGCGCATCGGGTCTCCCTGCACCCCGAAAGGGAGCCGCAGCCCGCCGCCGGGAACGGAGCGCCCTCGCCGCTCCTCGCCGGCGGAGACCTCGGCGCCCGCCTCCGCGCTCTGCGGGGTCACCCGGTGGTCCTCAACGCCTGGGCGTCCTGGTGCCCGCCCTGCCGCGAAGAGCTGCCGCTCTTCGCGAGCGCGTCGGCCCGCTTCGGCCGCGGCGCCGCCTTCCTCGGCGCCGACGTCGAAGACGACGCCGGCAGCGCCCGCCGGCTCCTCGCCGAAATCCCGCTCGGCTACCCGAGCTACGCGACCAGCCTCGCGGCGCTCGGCTCCCTCGCCCCCGCGGCCGGCACCCCATTCACCGTCCTCATCGACCGCAGGGGAGAAGTGGTCGGCCGCCACATCGGCGCCTACCGCTCCCAGGCAGAACTAGACGCCGACATTGCGAGCCTGCTCCATAGCTGACGAGGTTCCGTGGTTCCTTTTGCACGTCATAGGTGTAAAAGGAACCGCGGAACTCAGGGGCGTTGGGTTTGGATGACCTGGCTCGGGTCTTCGGCCGACTGGAAGCCGGCTTTGAAGACCGACCAGCGCTTGCAGACCGAGCCGGCGAGGAGGAGGGCGCCGCCGGCCGCGGTGAGGGCGCGGCGGCGCCGCTGGCCGAGGCGCAAGTGCATCGCGTCGTCGCCGGCGGCGAGGGCCGCTGCGCCGGCCAGCGTCAGCGCCCGCGCCGCCTTGCCGAAGCGGCCGGCCTTGCCCTTCTCGTAGGCGTCGGCGAGCGGGCCGAGGCGTTTGTGCATGACGCGCGTCGCCGCCTCCTCGGCGAGCGCGGCGGCGATCCCCAGACGGCGGGCCGGCTCGGCTTCGTCGGCGGGGACGCTCAGCAGCGCCGCGCCGGCGGCGCTGGCGCTGGCGCTGGCGGCGAAGACGAAGGGCATCCCCTCCCGCGCCTCCGACCAGGCCGGGATCGCGGTGTGGGTGACGAGGGCGGCGGTGTAGGTCGCCAGCGGCGCCCCGAGCGCCGCCGCGGCCAGCTCCGGCGCGCCGCCGCCCCGCCTCGGCGAGAGCGCGTCGAGACCCGCGGCGAGGCTGGTGGCGCCGCCGTTGGCCAGCAGCAGCCACGCCCCCACGTTCATCGGCGAGGTGACCTTGAAGACGCGCAGCATGTTGATGAAGCGCGACGGCTTGCCGAGGTCTTTGATCAGCAGCAGCGGGCTGACGCTGACGCCGACGAACGCCCCCGCCCAGGCGCGCCGCGCGAGCTGCGGGCGGCCGGCGAAGGTCGCCGCGCTCGCCATCACCGCCGAGCCGCCGGCCAGCCCGCCGAAGAAGAAGTAGAAGGGGATCTCCGGCTTCCAGACCGGCGGCTTGACGATCGGCCGCCCGTAGTAGCTGGTCGGCTTCTCGCGCGGGACCATCGCCTGCTCCTTCATCGCCGCCCTCCGATCAGGCTGGCCGCGATTCCCGCCGTCATCGTCACCGCCGCGGCGGCCGCCGCCTTCCAGACGGTGCCGGCGTTGCGGGTCGGCACCACCGGGTCGGGCGGCAGCCGGTAGGTCTCCGGCTCGTCGAGCAGGAGGAAGAAGGCGCCGAAGCCGCCGACGCCGTCGTCGGGCGAGTCGCCGTAGAGGCGCGCCTCGGTGCGGCCGCGCTCGTGCAACCGCTCGACCCGCGCCGCCGCTCGCTGGCGCAGCTCGTCGAGCTCGCCGAACTGGATCGAGTCGGTCGGGCAGGCCTGGGCGCAGGCCGGTTCCATGTCCCCCTGCAGGCGGTCGTAGCAGAGGGTGCACTTCCAGACCCGGCCGTCACCCTCGCGCTGGTCGAGCACGCCGAAGGGGCAGGAGACGACGCAGTAGCCGCAGCCGTTGCAGATGTCCTCCTGCACGACCACGGTCCCGAACTCGGTGCGGAAGATCGACCCGGTCGGGCAGGCGTCGAGGCAGCCGGCCTCGGTGCAGTGCTTGCAGACGTCGGAGCTCATCAGCCAGCGGAAGCCGTCCTCGTCGGCGTGCGGCTCGAGCCCCTCCTCGAGGAGGCTCTGGCGCGCCGCCTCGGCCACGAGGTCGTCGGGCGCCCCGCCCTCCACCCCCACCGGCAGCTTCTGCTCGATGAAGGCGACGTGGCGCCAGCGGTCGGCGCCGAGTTCGCCGCTGTTGTCGTAGGAGTTGCCGGTGAAGCCCTGCGGGTCGCTGGGGACGTGGTTCCACTCCTTGCAGGCGACCTCGCAGGCCTTGCAGCCGATGCAGACCGAGGTGTCGGTGAAGAACCCGACCCGCGGTTGCGCCTCGCCGTCGTAGGTGGACGGCCAGGCCGGCGTCTCGACGACGTGCCCCGCCATCAGGCTTCCCCCTCGGCCGCCAGGCGGTGCGCGGCGACGAACGCGGGCAGGTCGGCCCCGCGCGGCCGCCGCCCCGGCCGGATGTCGCAGGTCGCCGCCTTGACCTCCTGGATGTGGACGTTGGGGTCGAGGGCGAACGGGAAGAGGTCGTTGGCGGAGTCGCCGGTGCTAAGCCCCTTGTTCCCCCAGTGGTACGGGAGGCCGACCTGGTGCACGGTGCGGCCGTCGACCCGCAGCGGCTTCATCCGCTCGGTCACCAGGACCCGCGCCTCGATCGCGGCACGGGCGCTGACGATCGTCGCCCAGCCGCCGTGCTCGAGGCCGCGAAACTCGGCCAGCTCCGGGCTCACCTCGCAGAAGAACTCCGGCTGCAGCTCGGCCAGGTAGGGCAGCGTCCGGGTCATCCCGCCGGCGGTGTGGTGCTCGGTCAGCCGGTAGGTCGTGACCACGAAGGGGTAGGCGTCGACCCCCGGCTCGCCGGCGCTCGGGTTGTAGGGGTTCTCCGGCCGGTTGTATTCGTCGCGCACCGGGTTGGAGCGCTGCGCGTAGAGCAGGTTGGGGAAGGGGGACTCGCGCGGCTCGTAGTGGGTCGGGAACGGCCCGTCGACGATCCCGCTCGGCGCGTACAGCCAGGCGCGGCCGTCACCCTGCATGATGAACGGCTCGTCGCCGCGCAGCGCTTCTTGGGCTTCCGCGTCTTCGGGGGGGATGTAGTCGGGGGCCTTGTCCGGCGTGAAGTCGGGGACGTCCTCGCCGGTCCATTCTTCTTCTTCGGCGTCCCACCAGACGTATTTCTTGCGCTCCGACCAGGGCTTGCCCTCGGGGTCGGCGGAGGCGCGGTTGTAGATGATGCGCCGGTTCATCGGCCAGGCCCAGGCCCACTCCGGCGCCACCCAGCTCTGCTCGTCGCCCGGCTTGCGCCGCGCCGTCTGGTTCTTCCCTTCCGCGTAGCAGCCGGCGTAGATCCAGCAGCCGCAGGTGGTCGAGCCGTCGTCTTTCAGCGGCAGGTAGTCGGAGAGCGGCGCCCGCTCGGCGTCGAAGCCGCCGATCTCGGCCAGCACCGCTTCGGCGTCGGGCTCTTCGGTCGGCCCGATCGTCGGGTAGTCCCAGGTGAGGTCGAGGATCGGCCGGTCGCGCTCCTCGCTCGAGCCGGCCAGCCTCTCCCGCACCAGGCGACCGAGGTGGTACATGAACCACAGCTCCGAGCGGCAGTCGCCCTCCGGCTCGACCGCTTTGTGGTGCCACTGCAGCAGCCGCTGGGTGTTGGTGAAGCTGCCGTCCTTCTCGGTGTGGGAGGCGGCCGGCATCAGGAAGACCTCGGTGCCGATCTCCTCCGTCTTCAGCTCGCCGGTCTCGATCTCCGGCCCGTCCTTCCAGAAGCCGGCGGTCTCGATCTCGTCGAAGTCACGCACCACCAGCCATTTCAGCTTCGCCAGCGCCAGCCGCTGCAGCTTCGAGTTGGCCGAGCCGACCGCCGGGTTCTCGCCCATCACGAAGTAGCCCTCGAGCTTGTTGTCCTGCATGTCGGAGACGGTGCGGTAGTGGGAGTGGTCTTTGTCGATCCGCGGCAGGCAGTCGAAGCAGAAGTCGTTCTCGAACTGGGCCGCCTCGCCCCACCAGGCCTTCAGCAGGCTGACCATGTAGGCCTTGCCGTTGCCCCAGAAGCCGGTCGGCGGCACGTTGCGCTCGAGGTAGAGGTCGAGGCTGGCCTCTTCGTGCGCGTGCGGCATCGGCAGGTAGCCGGGGAGGATGTTGTAGAGGGTCGGGATGTCGGTCGAGCCCTGGATCGAGGCGTGGCCGCGGAGGGCGAGGATGCCGCCGCCGGGGCGGCCGATGTTGCCGAGCAGCAGTTGCACGATCGCGGCGCTGCGGATGTACTGGACGCCGACCGTGTGCTGGGTCCAGCCGACCGCGTAACAGAAGGCGCTGGTGCGCTCGCGGCCGGAGTTCTCGCAGAGCGCCTCGGCGACCTCGAGGAAGGTCTCCCGAGGCACCCCGCAGATCCGCTCGACCATCTCCGGCGTGTAGCGGCTGAAGTGCCGCTTCAGCAGCTGGAAGACGCAGCGCGGGTCCTGCAGCGTCTCGTCCTCCTCGGGCGGCTCGCCGTGTTCGAGCCCGCCGCCGTGGGCGCCGTGGGCCTGCTCGCCTTCGGCCTCCCCTTTGTCGCGTTCGCCCGCCGCGGCGCCCTCTTCCATCCCCTTGTACTGCCAGCTTTCGCGCGCGTAGCTGCCGCTCTCGGGGTCGAGCCCGGAGAAGATCCCTTCCAGGTCCTCGGTGTCGCGGAAGTCGTCGCTGACGATCACCCGGGCATTGGTGTAGGCCTGCACGTACTCGCGGAACTCGCGTTCCCCCGAGAGGATGTAGTTGACGACGCCGCCGAGGAAGGCGATGTCGGTCCCGGCGCGGATCGGCACGTGCAGGTCGGCGAGGGCGCTGGTGCGGGTGAAGCGGGGGTCGACGTGGATCACCTTGGCGCCGCGTTCGCGCGCCTCGACCACCCACTGGAACCCGACCGGGTGGCACTCGGCCATGTTCGAGCCCATGATCACGATGCAGTCCGAGTTCTGCAGGTCCTGCTGGAAGGTGGTCGCGCCACCCCTACCGAACGAGGTCCCCAAACTGGGGACCGTGGAGCTGTGTCATATGCGCGCCTGGTTCTCGATCTGGACCGCGCCCATCGCCGTGAAGAACTTCTTGATCAGGTAGTTCTCCTCGTTGTCGAGGGTGGCGCCGCCGAGGTGGGCGAAGCCGAGGGTGCGGTTGAGGCGTTCGCCTTCGCGCTCGTCCTGCCAACCGGCCTCGCGAGCGGCGATCACCCGCTCGGCGATCATCTCCATCGCCTGGTCGAGATCGAGCTCCTCCCACTCGGTCCCGTGCGGCCGGCGGTATTTGACCTTCTTCAGGCGGCTGGGCGAGTTGACCAGCTGCTCGGAGGCGGCGCCCTTGGGGCAGAGGCGCCCGCGCGAGATCGGGCTGTCCGGGTCGCCCTCGACCTGCGTGACCTTGCCGTTCCGCGACCAGACCCGCTGCCCGCAGCCGACCGCGCAATAGGGGCAGACCGAGCGCGTCATCTTCTCCGCTTCCTCGGTCCGCGGCCGCAGCCCTTTCGTATGGGGCGACTGGGCCGCCTTGCCGCGCCCCGTGGGGTCGCCTTCGGTCAGCTGCCTGACCAGCGGCCATTTCCCGAGCGGACCCAGCATTCCAAGACCCACGTTCCCCCCGCTCCAGAGCGCGAAACCTGCCGGCTATCAGCCGCGTCAGCACCCGGACACCACAAAAGTCGTGGTTCCTTTCGGACGAGATACGTCTGAAAGGAACCACAAGTTGAGCCTGCGGCGGAATCAGTCAATCCTGTGGTTCCTTTTGGACCTATACCGTGCGAAAGGAACCACGGAACTGCTGGCGTCTACCGGAGCTCGCCTGCAGGAGGGTCGCGCACCTAAAAATGTGTCAGCGCGAGGACAAATCCGGTTCCGGCCGTGCCTGCCGGGTAATCGAGGGGCATGGACAACGGTCGCGAGATCGGTGCCCGAGCCTGGGCGATCGCGGAGGGTTACATTCCCTCCGCGAGCACCGGGGCGGGACCGGAGCTGGAAAGCCACGAGGCCGCCTGCCTGCTGAACGCGGGCGAGGAGCCGGCGGAGGTCGAGGTGACGATCTTCTTCGCCGACCGTGAGCCGGCCGGTCCCTACCGCCTCACCGTCGAGCCCCGGCGCACCGAGCACATGCGCTTCAACGACCTCGAGGACCCCGAGCCGGTCCCCCGCGACACCCCCTACGCCGCGGTGATCGAGGCCGACCGGCCGATCGTCGTCCAGCACACCCGCCTCGACTCGCGCCAGCCGGCGCTCGCCCTGCTCTCGACCGTCGCCCACCCAGCTTCCTAGGAAGGAGATCCTCCATGTCCGAAACCGTCGGCGCCTACATCCTCAAACGCCTCCACGAACACGGGATCGACCGCGTGTACGGCTACCCGGGGGACGGGATCAACGGCATCCTCGGCGGCTTTCACCAGCACGGCGAAGAGGTCGAGTTCGTGCAGACGCGCCACGAGGAGATCGCCGCCTTCGCCGCCACCGCCCACGCCAAGCTGACCGGCGACATCGGCGTCTGCATGGCGACCTCGGGCCCGGGCGCGATCCACCTCCTCAACGGCCTCTACGACGCCAAGCTCGACCACCAGCCGGTGGTCGCGATCGTCGGCCAGCAGAAGCGGATGTCGCTGGGCTCCAACTACCAGCAGGAGGTGGACCTGGGCACCCTGTTCAAGGACGTCGCCTCCGAGTTCGTGCAGATCTGCATGGAGCCGAGCCAGGCGCGGCACCTGATCGACCGCGCCGTGCAGGTGGCGAAAGCCTCGCGCTCGGTGACCGCGGTGATCTTCCCCGACGACGTCCAGGAATCCACCTACGAAGACCCCGAACGCGTCCACGGCTCCGTCTACTCGAGCGTCAGCGAGCCGGCGACGCCGCGCCTGGTCCCGCCCGCGAGCGAGATCCGCCGCGCCGCCGAGATCCTCAACGCCGGCGAGCGGGTGGCGATCCTGGTCGGCCAGGGCGCCCGCGGCGCCGCCGAGGAGGTGGCCGAGGTCGCCGACCGGCTCGGCGCCGGCGTCGCCAAGGCGCTGAACGGCCGCGACGTCCTCCCCGACGACCTCCCCTTCGTCACCGGCCCGATCGGCCTGCTCGGCTCGAAGCCGAGCTACGAGATGGTCGACAACTGCGACACCTTCCTGATGATCGGCTCCAGCTTCCCCTACGCCGAGTGGCTGCCGGAACAGGGACAGGCGCGCGGGGTGCAGATCGACATCGACGGCCGGCTGGTCGGCATTCGCTACCCGATGGAGGCGAGCCTGGTCGGCGACGCCCGCGACACCCTGCGCGAGCTGATCCCCCAGCTCGAGCGCAAGGAGGACCGCTCCTGGCGGGAGGAGATCGAAGGCGAAGTCGAGCGTTGGTGGGAGGTGCTGGGAGAACAGGCGATGGTCTCCGCGCAACCGCTGAACCCGCTGCGCGTCTTCCACGAGCTCAGCCCGCGGCTGCCCGACGGCTGCATCCTCACCGCCGACTCGGGCTCGGCGACCAACTGGTGGGCGCGCCACCTGAAACTGCGGAAAGGGATGCGGACGGCGCTCTCGGGGACGCTGGCGACGATGTGCCCGGCGGTCCCCTACGCCTTCGCGGCGAAGATGACCCACCCCGACCGCCCGGTGATCGCGGCGATCGGCGACGGGGCGATGCAGATGCTCGGCATCAACGCCCTGATCGACATCGCCGCGCGCTGGGAAGGGTGGTCGAACAAGCAGCTGGTCGTGCTCGTGCTCCACAACGACGACCTCAACCAGGTCACCTGGGAGCAGCGGGTGCTGGCCGGCGACCCCAAACTCGAAGCCTCGCAGCGGATCCCGGACTTCCCCTACGCCGACTACGCGCGCTCGCTGGGCCTGCACGGGATCAAAGTCGAAGACCCCGACGCCGTCGCCGGCGCCTGGGACGAGGCGCTGGGCGCGGGCCGGCCGGCCCTCTACGAGGCGGTGACCGACCCCGAGGTGCCGCCGCTGCCGCCTCACATCAAACTCGAACAGGCGACCTCGATCGCGAAAGCGCTGCTCAAAGGCGACCCGCACGGCGGCCGTGTCGTCAGCCAGTCGCTGAAAGGCAAGCTGAAGGAGCTGACGACGCGCTGATGGCGATCGCGGTCCGCCACACCTCGCCGGGCCTCGGGCTCGACGCCGTGGTGACGGAGATGCGCGTCCGCGCCTACACCGTCCCCACCGACGCGCCGGAGTCGGACGGGACGCTGGAATGGGACGCGACGACGATCGTCGTCGTCGAGGTCGAAGCCGACGGCGAGCAGGGCCTCGGCTACACCTACGGCGACCGCAGTGTCGCCGCCTTCATCGACTCGCAGCTGCGCCCCGTCGTCTACGGCTGCGACGCGACGGCGCCGCCCAGCGTCTGGGCGCGGATGCAGAAGGCGATCCGCAACGCCGGCCGGCCCGGGGTCGGGGCGATGGCGGTCTCCGCGGTCGACGTCGCCCTCTGGGACCTGAAGGCGCGGTTGCTCGGGCTCTGCCTCGCCGACGCGCTGCCGCGCTTCCACCCGGCGGCGCCGATCTACGGCAGCGGCGGCTTCACCTCCTACTCGCCGGCGCAGCTGCGCGAGCAGCTCGAGGGCTGGATGAAGGCGGAGCTGCCGCGGGTGAAGATCAAGGTCGGGCGCGAACCGGAGCGCGACCCCGAGCGGCTGGCGCTCTGCCGCGAGGCGATCGGCGACGAGGTGGAGCTGATGGTCGACGCCAACGGCGCCTTCGCGCCGAAGCAGGCGCTCGACTGGGCGGCGCTCTACGACGCCTACGGCGTCACCTACTTCGAGGAGCCGGTCAGCTCCGAGGACCGCGAGGGGCTGCGCTTCGTGCGCGAGCGCGCGCCCGCCGGGATGGCGATCGCAGCCGGCGAGTACGAGTGGGGCCTAGGGGGGCTCCCGCTCCTCGCCGGCTGCGTCGACGTCGTCCAGGCCGACGTCACCCGCGTCGGCGGCATCACCAACATGCTCCGCGCCGACGGGGTCTGCAAGGCGCTGCAGCGGCCGTTCTCGGCCCACTGCGCCCCGGCGATCTCGGCCCATGTCTGCTGCGCGATGGAGACGCTGGAGCACCTCGAGTACTTCCACGACCACGTGCGGGTCGAGCGGCTGCTCTTCGACGGCACCCTCGACCCCGAGGGCGGGGAGCTGCGGCCGGACCGCTCGCGGCCGGGACTGGGGCTGGAGCTGAAGCACGGCGAGGCGGAGCGCTGGGCGGCATGAGCATGAGCGGCAGGGAGGTGGGGCACGGGACGCTCGCCCCCGAGGGGGTCGAGCGGATCGACCGCCGCGCGCTGAAGCAGGCGCTGAAGGACTCGGTCAAGGGCGAGGTGCGCTTCGACCTCGGCACCCGCGCGATCTACTCGCACGACAGCTCCAACTACCGCCAGCCGCCGCTCGGGGTGGTCCTCCCCCGCGACGCCGAGGACGTGGTCGCCGCCGTCGCCGCCTGCCGCGAGCACGGGGCGCCCGTGTTGCCGCGGGGTTGCGCCACCAGCCTCTCCGGCGCCACCGCGAACGTCGCCTTGGTGATCGACACCTCCAAGTACATGCGCGAGATCGTCGAGATCGACCCGGAGCGGCGGATCGCCCGCGTGCAGCCGGGGGTGATCCGCGACCAGCTCGCCGAGGTCACCGAGCCCCGCCACAACCTCACCTTCGCCCCCGACACCTCGACCCACGAATACGCGACCTTCGGCGGGATGGTCGGCAACGACTCCTGCGGCGTCCACTCGGTGATGGCCGGACGCACCGCCGACAACGTCGAAGAGCTGGAGATCGTCACCTACGACGGCCTGCGGATGCGGGTCGGGCCGACCTCGGAGGAGGAGCTGGAGCGGATCGTCGGCGAAGGCGGCCGCCGCGGCGAGATCTACGCGCAGATGCGCGACCTGCGCGACCGCTACGCGCAGCTCGTCCGCGAGCGCTACCCCGACATCCCGCGGCGCGTCTCCGGCTACAACCTCGACGAGCTGCTGCCGGAGAACGGCTTCAACGTGGCGCGGGCGCTGGTCGGCTCGGAGGGGACGCTGGCGACGGTGGTGGAGGCGACGGTGCGGCTCGTCCACTCCCCCCCGGCACGCTCGCTGCTGGTGCTCGGCTACCCGAGCGTCTACGAGGCGGCCGACCACGTCTCCGAGGTCCTCGAGTACGGCCCGACCGGGCTGGAGGGGCTCGACCGCTGCCTGGTCCAGGACATGGAGGGCAAAGGCCAGCACACCGGCGAGATCCCGCTGCTCCCCGATGGCGACGGCTGGCTCCTGGTCGAGTTCGGCGGCGAGAGCAAGGAGGAGAGCGACGAGCGGGCCGAAGAGTGCATGGCGCGGCTGCGCAAGGACAGCAATTCCCCGACGATGCGGCTGTTCGACGACGAAGCCGAAGAGAAACGGCTCTGGGAGGTGCGCGAGGCGGGGCTCGGCGCCACCGCCTACATCCCCGGCGAGCGCGACAGCTGGGAGGGCTGGGAGGACGCGGCGGTGCCGCCGGAGCGGCTCGGCGACTACCTCCGCCGCTTCCGCGACCTGCTCGACAAGCACGAATACCGCACCGCCCTCTACGGCCACTTCGGCGACGGCTGCATCCACTGCCGGATCACCTTCGACCTGACCAGCGCCGGCGGCGTGCGCGAGTGGCGCAGCTTCCTCGACGAAGCCGCCGACCTGGTGATCGAGTTCGGCGGCTCGCTCTCGGGCGAGCACGGCGACGGCCAGTCGCGGGCCGAGCTGCTGCCGAAGATGTACGGGCCGGAGCTGGTCGGCGCCTTCGAGGAGTTCAAGCGGATCTGGGACCCCGGCAACCGGATGAACCCGCACAAGGTCGTCGACCCATATCCGATCGTCTCCAACATGAAGCTGGGGACCGGCTACTCGCCGCCGCAGGTGAAGACCCACTTCGCCTTCGGCGAGGACGGCGGCAGCTTCGCCCACGCGGCGCTGCGCTGCGTCGGCGCGGGCAAGTGCCGCAACGCGCAGACGGGGACGATGTGCCCGAGCTTCTCGGTGACCAAGGACGAGGAGCACACGACCCGCGGCCGCGCCCGGATCCTCTACGAGATGCTCGAGGGGCAGACGATCCGCGACGGCTTCCGCTCCGAAGACGTCAAAGAAGCGCTCGACCTCTGCCTCTCCTGCAAGGGCTGCAAAGGCGACTGCCCGGTCAAGGTCGACATGGCCACCTACAAGGCGGAGTTCCTCTCCCACCACTACGAGCGGCGGTTGCGCCCGCTGCCCGCCTACACGATGGGGCTGATCATGTTCCACGCCCGGGTCGCCTCGCGGATGCCGCGGCTCGCCAACTTCCTCACCCACGCGCCGGGGATCTCGCGGCTGGTCAAGCGGGCGGGCGGGCTCAGCCCCGCGCGCGAGCTGCCGCGCTTCGCGCCGGAGACCTTCAGGGAGTGGTTCGAGCGGCGGGGCGCGGTCAACCCGCAGGGCAACCCGGTCGTCCTCTTCCCCGACACCTTCAACAACTTCCTCCACCCCGAGACGATGAAAGCCGCCTGCGAGGTGATCGAGGACGCCGGCTTCCGCGTGGTCGTCCCCGAACGCGAGCTCTGCTGCGGGCGCCCGCTCTACGACTACGGGATGCTCGACACCGCGAAGCTGTTCTGGCGGCGGATGCTCGACACCCTCGCCCCCCACATCCGCGAGGGCTTGCCGGTGGTCGGGATCGAGCCGAGCTGCGTGGCGTCCTTCCGCGACGAGCTGCCCGGGCTGATGCCCCACGACGAGGACGCGAAGCGGCTCTCGCTGCAGACGCTGACCCTGGCCGAGCTGCTGCAGCTGCACGCAAAGGACTGGCAGGCGCCGCGCCTCAACGCCAAAGCCCTCGTCCACGGCCACTGCCACCAGGAAGCGGTGATGGGGATGGAAGCCGAGAAGGACCTCTACGAACGCCTCGGCCTCGACTTCGAAGTGCTCGACTCGGGCTGCTGCGGCCTCGCCGGCTCCTTCGGCTTCGAGAAGGAGCACGACGGGATCTCGCGCGAAATCGGCGAGCAGCGGCTGATGCCGATGGTCCGCGAAGCGCCGGAGGAGGCGATCCTGATCGCCGACGGCTTCTCCTGCAAGACCCAGATCGAACAGATGACCGACCGCCGCGCGATGCACACCGCCCAGGTGATCAAGCTGGCGATGGAGCAGGCGCCCGCCGCCGCGCCGCAGCCGAAGCCCGAGCAGCGCTTCCCCGACGTCGTCGTGGAGAGCCAGCGATGAAGGAGACCTACGACAAGGAGGTCGACTACATCTCCGGCGAGACCGTAGTCGGCGGCTCCTACCGCTGCCCCGACTGCGACGAGAAGATCACCATCCCCGAGGGCAAGACCACCAACCTCCCCGTCTGCCCCAACTGCCAGGGCATGCGCTGGAAGGCGGCCTGAGACCGGGGCTCAGCGGGCGAGCTTCGCGGCGCACTCGAGCATCAGAGCGTGGACGAAGGCCTGGGGGAGGTTGCCGCGGAGCTGCCGCTGGCGGACGTCGAACTCCTCGGAGAAGAGGCCGGGGGTGCCGCAGGCGGCGCGGTTGCGCTCGAACCAGGACATCGCGCGGGGCATGTCGCCCTGCTGGGCGTAGGCGAGGGCGAGCCAGAAGCCGCAGAGCAGGAAGGCGCCCTCGGCCTGGCCGAGCGGCAGGCCCTGAGGCTGGAAGCGGAAGCAGTAGCCGTCCTCGGTCAGCTCGGCGGCGACCGCCTCCAGCGTCGCCAGCGAGCGCGGATCGTCAGCGGGCACGGCGCCGCGGATCGCGCCGAGCAGGAGCGAGGCGTCGAGGCGGCTGTCTTCGGCGGCGCGCTGCCAGCGGCCGCCGGGGGCGACGCAGGTGCGCGCCGCCTCGGCGAGCAGGCGGTCGGCGAGGGCGAGCCAGGAAGCCGCCTGCTCGCGGCCCGGCGAGTGGGCGGCGATCGCCTTCAGGCCGGCGGCGCAGATCAGCCGGCTGTGGGTCCAGAGCGCCGGTTCGATCTCCCAGATCCCGGCGTCGGGCTCGCCCCACCGCCGCCCGATCGCCTCGGCGGCCACCTCCACCGCCCGCCAGCCGTCGGCGTCGAGGCGGTCGTGGGGGGCGGCGGCGCTCAGCAGCATCAGGATCTCGCCGAAGACGTCGAGCTGGAACTGGTCGCGCACCCGGTTGCCGACGACGTCGTCGCCCCCCGGGTAGCCGGGCAGGTCGAGCCGCTTTTCCGCCGGCACCGGCCTGCCCTCGACCGTGTAGGCGGGCATCAGGTCCGGCCCGTCTTCGAGCAGGCGGGCGACGGTGAAGCGCACGGCGTCGTCCAGCAGCGGGTGCGGCCCGGCCGCGGCGACCGCCTGTCCGGCGTAGGCCTGGTCGCGGATCCAGGCGAAGCGGTAGTCGTAGTTGCGCCCCTGCTCGGCGCGCTCGGGCAGCGAGGTGGTCGCGGCGGCGACCATCGCCCCGCTCGAGCTGGTCAGTCCGCTCATCACCACGTAGGCGTGGCGCGCATCCCGGGTCGCAAGGCAGTCGTCGATCGCCGGCACGCGCTCCTTCCACGCCTGCTCGGTCGCATCCCAGAGCCGCTGCGGCGGATGGGGCGGCGAGGCCGCCTCGCCGTGCTGGAGGACGAGGACGAAGTCCCGCTCCTCTCCCGGCTCGAGCTCCACCTCCAGCGCCAGCGCCCGCTCGCGGGCGCCACCCTCGGTCGGCTGCGCCTCCTCGGCGCCGACCCAGCGCATTCGCTCCTCCCCCAGCTCGGCGGTCCAGGCGCCGTCCTCGCCCTGGTGCAGCCGCGCCATCCCGTGGCGGTCGAAACCGGCGCCGGCGGCGAGGGCGACCCCGACCCGGGCCGGCCCCTCGACCGCGACGAGCCGCCGCAGGACGATCGCCCGGTCTACCCGCGCCGGCAGCGCCAGCGCCTCGCGGCACTCGACGATCCCCTCCTCGGTGATCCAGCGGCTGCGCCAGATCAGGGTGTCCGGTTCGTAGTAGCCGCCCCAGACGAAGCGCCCCCGCGGCGCCACGGTGTAGCTGCTGGCGCCGCCGACGAGGGAGGAGAAGACGGCGTCGTCGTGCCAGCGCGGGAAGCACATCCAGACGAAGTCGCCGCGGGGGCCGACGAGGACGCCGCGCTCGCCGTCGGCGAGCAGCGCGTAGTCGCGCAGGGCGTGGGGAAAGGTAGCCGGCCTCGTCACCGTTCGGCTCGGGCCGCCAGCAACCCGGCGACGCCGGCGAGTGCGGCGGTCGCGGCCCCCGCCAGCAACCCGCGGTGCTTGCTCGCCCACCATTGCGGGCTGCATCCGTGCGCCTTTTCGTCGAAGCGGCCGTGGGCGCCGGGGTCGCCCGGTTGCGGCTCCATCAAATTCCCCTCTTCGTTCTGCGCGTCCGGCGGGTCTTCGGTCTGCTGCCCGGAGACCGCGGTCTTGGCCAGGTAGCGCTCGGCGATCCAGGGGGCGAATTTGCTGCCGAGCACGGTGTAGACGGTGGAGATGCCGACGTAGGCCTGCCGCCGCCGGTGCTGCGCCGCCCAGTAGACCGCGTCGGCGGGGATCTCCGGCTGGTAGACCGGGGCGACCGGCTGCGGATGCCCCGGCGTCTTCGCCCGGCAGTGGTCGAACTGCGGGGTATTGACGCCCGGCAGCTGGACCATGGTCACGTGGACGTTCGAGCCCTTGTGGCGCAGCTCCGTCCGCACCGAGTCGAAGAAGCCCTTGATCGCGTGCTTGGCGCCGCAGTAGGGAGCCTGCAGGGGGATGCCCTGGTAGGCGAGCGCCGAGCCCACCAGGACGATCGCCCCCCGGTCGCGCGGCAGCATCCGCTTCAGCGCCGCCCGCGTCCCCCAGACGGTGCCGTGGTAGGTGACGTCGGTGGCGCGCCGGTACTCCTCCGGCTCGATCTCCTCGAAGAAGGCGAAGACCGTCGTCATCGCGTCGTTGACCCAGACGTCGATCGGCCCCAGCTCGCGCTCGGCCCGCTCCGCCGCCGCCTCGACCGCCTCGGCGTCGGCGACGTCGGTGGGGATCGCCAGCGCCGTCCCCCCCGCCTCCTCGACGTCCCGCTTCGCCCCCGCCAGCGCCTCCTCCCCGCGCGAGAGCAGCGCCACCTTGCAGCCGCCCTCCCCGAACCGCCGCGCGATCGCCCGCCCGATCCCCGAGCCGGCACCGGTCACCACGACGACTTTTCCCTGCATCTCGGACACGGGAACTGCCTACCCGCAGTCCTCCCGCGCGAAGCGTCGTTTCTCTTACAGCGAGACGAGCAGGGGGACATGGCGTCCCTTGCCGCGCGCTCGAAGCCGCGCTAACCACGCCACGTCCCCCCGCTATGACCTCGCCGACCGGTTCTAGCGGCCCAGCAGGCGCTTGGCGAGCGTCGTGTCATAGAGCTGACAAACGCTCACGACCTTCGGGTCGCCTACCGGGGGAAGCGGCGGTTGGCCATCGAGGGGTCGCCAAGCTGGTCGAAAGCGACCAGCTTGCCCTCCGAGTTGTAGGTGAGGACGTCGGCCGCCTCGGCGGTCTCGCCGTCGAAGCCGACGGTCGTCAGCACGACCACCTTGTCGCCGTCGGCGACGAAGTCGTGCGGTTCGGTCCTGAGCCCTTTCTCCCCGAGTTTCGCCCACAGCTCACCGACCGCCTGCTTGCCTTCGTACGTGCCGGTGAGCGAGCTGTCGCCGCGGGCCGTCCACACCACCGAGTCGTCGATGTTCTCCATCGCCCCGGCGGCGTCGCCCTGGCTGAAGGCCCGGTAGGCGGCTTCGGCGGTTTGCCTGTTCTCTTGTGCACCCATGGGAGCATCCCTTCGCTTTGCGCGCAGGCGCGCGCCTACGAGGCTCCGCGGGCACATCGTCCAGCGAATGCCACCTCTCCTCGCCGGACAAGATCGACGCTATCGCCCGGCCGCTGGGCTGGCAAGTCCCAAACCGTCGGCGACGACGCCGTTGCTGCCGAAGCCGAGCGGCAAGCGGCGCAGCTCGTAATAGGGGACGACGCGGACGCGGTCGGCGCGGTAACGGGTGAGGGTGAGGCGCGGTAGGTGCACCCGTTCCACCTCGTGGAAGCCGGGCGGGATCGCCGCGTTCAGGTGGTTGGCGAGCGGCTTGCTGACGACGTCGAGCTCCCGTGCGGGGATCCGGCCGAAGACCCGCTCGGAGCGGTCCGGGAGGTAGAAGCGCATGACGGTGGCGCCGAGCTCCCAGCCGACGATCGCCCGCGGCCAGCGCGGGCGGCCGAGGCGTTCGGCGACGGCGCGGAAGTCCGGGCGCTGCAGGTTCGGGGTCAGCGCGACGTAGATCCCGAAGCCCAGCCAGTAGACGCACAGCACCGCGGTCAGCAGCAGCCCGACGCGACGGCCGCGGCGGACCGAGAGGCCGATCGCCACCACCAGGGCCAGGGGCAGGAGCGCCGGCAGCAGGTTGCGCTCGATCAAGTAGTCCTTGCCGGCGAGCGCCGCCAGCGCCGCCGCCGCGACGATCCCGAGGCCGAGCGCCAGCGGCGGCACCGCCGCGCGGCGCTCCTCGCTCGAACCCCGGCGCGCCAGCGACAGCAGCGCCGCCCCGACCACCAGCGCGGGCAGCAGGGCGAAGCGATGGCGCGGCGCCTCGGCGATCACGTGTCCGGTCTCGCCGGCGAGGAAGCTGGCGCCGATTTCGAACAGCCGGAACGGCAGCGACATCGATCCGATCCAGCCGAGGTGGGTGCCGTTGATCTGGGAGAGGAGCAGCGGCAGCAGGGCCAACCCCACCGCGGCCGTCGCCCCCACCGCGACGAGGACCCGACGGCGCAGGCCGAGCGCGAAGAGGAGCCAGGCGCCCTCGATCGCGACCTGGAAGCCGGCGAAGTAATGGCTGCAGAGGGCGGCGGCCGACGCCAGCGCCCAGCCGGCGAGGTCGCGGCTGCCGCCCGTGCGGAGGAGGCGGAGGAAGAAGAACAGCGAGAGGGCGCCGAAGAAGACCAGCATCGCGTAGGAGCGCGCCTCCTGCGAGTACCAGATCAGCATCGGGTTGACGGCCGCGATCGCGGCGGCGGTCAGCCCCGCCCGCTCGTCCAGGGCTTCGCGGCCGGCCAGGAAGGCGACGGGGATCGTCGCGGTGCCGAGCAGCGCCGAGAGCGACCGCATCCCCCATTCCCCCGTCCCGAACAGCTTCGACCAGGGCCAGGCGACGACGTAGTAGAGGGGCGGGCTCGACTCGCTTTCCCGCACCCGGTGGAGCATGTGGAGGAACCCGCCGGGCAGCACCCGGGCGACGGTGATGATCTCGTCATGGTGGTAGCCCTGGACGCCGAGGGTGGAGAAGCGCAAGGCAGCGCCCAGCGCGACCGCGGCGGCGAGCGCCGCCGGCACCAGGCGCACCCGTCGCTCAGCCGACGGCGATACGGCCGGGCTCACCCTCGACCAGGATCCCGATCTTCTCGCCGGCCATCTCCGCCCCGCCCGGCACCGCCGCCAGCAGCCCGCCCGAGGTCATCGCGTCGGCGAGCAGGGCGCGGCGCTCCGGGGGCACGCCGTCGGCCCAGGCGGTGAAGCGCTCGGCGTCTTCGGCGTTGCGGCGGCTGCCGCCGGCTTCGGCGCGGCCGGAGGCGGCGAGCTCGAGGGCGCCGGCGAGGGCGGGGACGGCGGCGGCGTCCAGCTCGGCGGCGAGGCCGCTGGCCTCACACAGCTCGTGCAGGTGGCCGAGCAGGCCGAAGCCGGTGACGTCGGTGAGGGCGTGGGCGCCGCAGGCGCGGGCCGCGGCGGCGGCGTCCCGGTTGAGGGTGGTCATGGCCCCCACCGCGGCCTCGACCCAGGCCGGCTCGGCGATATCGCGCTTGGCGGCGGTGGTGATCAGCCCGCCCCCCACCGGCTTGGTCAGGTAGAGCTCGTCGCCCGCCCTGGCGCCGCCGGCGGTCAGCAGCTCGTCGGGGTGGACGACGCCGCTGACCGTCATCCCATACTTCGGCTCGGGGTCGTCGATCGAGTGGCCGCCGCCGATCGCGACCCCGGCTTCGGCGGCGATCTCGGCGCCGCCGGCGAGGATCTCGGCCAGCACCTCGCCCCCCAGCTCCTCCAGCGAGAAGGCGACGATGTTGAGCGCCAGCACCGGCCTCGCCCCCATCGCGTAGATGTCGGAGAGGGCGTTGGCGGCGGCGATGCGGCCGAAGTCGCGCGGGTCGTCGACGATCGGGGTGAAGAAGTCGAGCGTCTGCACCAGCGCCAGCTCGTCGCTGAGCTCGTAGACGGCGGCGTCGTCGGCCGGGTCGAGGCCGACCAGCAGCTTCGGGTCGGCCGAGAGCGGCAGCGCCGCGCGCAGCTCGCGCAGCTCGGCGGCGCCGATCTTGCAGGCGCAGCCGGCTCCGTGGGAGAGTTCGGTCAGCTTTGGGCGGTCCTCGGCGATCGCCATCGACAACGAGGGTAACCGTAAGAGAGCGATGGAAACCGATCGGCACAGCGACGCGAGCGAGCACCTCCGCGGCCTTCCCTCGGTGGAGCGAGTCGCCTCGCAGCTTTCGGGAGGGACGCATCCGCTCGCCGTCGCCGCCGCCCGGGAAGCGATCGACGCCGCCCGCGAGGCGGTGCTCGGCGGCGCGGCGGCGCCGAGCGAGGAGGAGATCGCCGGCGCCGCGACCGCCCACCTCTCCCGCCTCGCCGCTCCCAGCCTGCGCCGGGTGATCAACGCCACCGGGGTCGTCCTGCACACCAACCTCGGCCGCGCCCCGCTGGCGCCGGCCGCGGTGGCGCGAGTGGCGGAGGTCGCCGCCGGCTACAGCAACCTCGAGTACGACCTCGAGGGCGGGCGCCGCGGCAGCCGGGGCGCCCACGTCGAGGGCCTGTTGCGCGAGCTGAGCGGCGCCGAGGCGGCGCTCGCGGTCAACAACAACGCGGCCGCGGTGATGCTGGCCCTCGCCGCGCTCGCCGGCGACGGCGAGGTCCTGGTCAGCCGCGGCGAGCTGGTCGAGATCGGCGGCTCCTTCCGCATCCCCGAGATCCTCGCCCACTCCGGCGCCACCCGGGTCGAGGTGGGGACGACGAACCGCACCCGCCTCGCCGACTACGCGGCGGCGATCGGCGAGCGGACGACGGCGATCCTCCGCGTCCACCGATCGAACTTCCGCATCGTCGGCTTCACCGAGCAGCCGGGGGCCGGCGAGCTGGTGGCGCTGGCGCGCGAGCGCGGGATCGCGATGGTCGACGACCTCGGTTCCGGCGCCCTCGGCGAGGTGCACGGCGAGCCGACCCTGCGCGCCGCCGTCGCCGCCGGCGCCGACCTCGTCTGCTGCTCCGGCGACAAGCTGCTGGGCGGGCCGCAGGCGGGCCTCCTCTGCGGCCGCGACGAGGCGGTCGAGCGCTGCCGGCGCCACCCGCTGGCGCGGGCGATGCGGCTCGACAAGCTGCAGCTGGCGGCCCTGGAGGCGACGCTGCGCCTGCACCGCGACGAGGGGCGCGCGGCGCTGCCGGCGCTGGCGATGATCGCGGCGCCCGAGGACGAGCTGCGGCGCCGGGCGGAGGCGATGGCGGAGGCGATCGGGGACGCCGCCGAGGTCGGGCGCGGAAGTGGCGCCCCGGGTGGAGGCTCGCTCGCCGACGTAGCCCTCGAGGGGCCCGTCTGCTCGATCGATCCCAGCGACCGAGGCGCCGATGACCTCCTTACCCGCCTGCGCGAAAACGACCCGCCGGTGATCGCCCGCATCGTCCGCGGCCGGGTCGTGCTCGATCCCCGCACGATGGGCGACGAGGAGGCCGGCGCGGCCGCGGCGGCGGCGCGGGAGGCGCTGGCCTGAGGTGGAGGCGGCGCGGCTGACGGTCGGCACCGCCGGCCACATCGACCACGGCAAGACGGCCCTGGTGCGGGCGCTGAGCGGCCGCGACACCGACCGCCTCGCCGAGGAGCGGCGGCGCGGGATGTCGATCGAGCTCGGCTTCGCCGAGCTTCACCTCGGCGAGCGGCGCCTCAGCCTCGTCGACGTGCCCGGGCACGAGCGCTTCGTGCGGACGATGATCGCCGGCGCCAGCGGCGTCGACATGTTCCTGCTGGCGGTCGCCGCCGACGACGGGCCGATGCCGCAGACGCTCGAGCACCTGGCGGTGCTGCGGGCGCTCGGCGTCGAGCGCGGCGTCGTCGCCCTGACCAAGGCCGACCTCGCCGACGCCGGGACCCGGCGGCTCGCCGCCGAAGCGTGCGCGCAGATCGCGCCCGGGCTGCCGCTGGTCGAGGTCAGCTCCAAAACCGGCGAGGGCCTGGAGGAGCTCCGCTCCGCCCTGGCGACGGCAGCCGCCGAAGTGACGTGTCTGACTTCAAGGGCCCTATACGGCCCCTCGAGTCAGACACCCCCTCCGGGGGAGCCGGTCCTCCACGTCGACCGCGCCTTCACCGTCGCCGGGCACGGCACCGTCGTCACCGGCACCCTCTGGTCTGGGCGGCTCGCGCGCGGCCAGCGGGTGACGGTGCTTCCGGGAGGGCGCGAGGCGCGGATCCGCTCGATCGAGGTCCACGACCGGAAGCTCGAGGTCGCCGAGCCGCACCAGCGCGTCGCCCTCAACCTCGGCGGCCTCGACCGCGACGAGGTCGCCCGCGGCGACGCGATCGCCTCCGCGGGCGCCGGCGTCCACGTCACCTACCGGCTCGACGCCGAGCTGACCGGCGGCGCCGAGGCGATCCTCGCCGAGCCGCGGGTGCAGGTCCACCTCGGCACCCGCGACACCCCGGCGCGGGTGGTCGACCTCGGCGAGGGGGCGGCTCAGCTCCGGCTCGAGCGGCCGCTGCTGGCGCGCGCCGGCGACCGCCTGGTGGTGCGACGGATCGCCCCGCCCGACACCCTGGGCGGCGGCGTCGTCCGCGAGCCCTCGCCGCCCCGGCACGGGCCCGGCTGGGAGCCGGGGGGAGCCGAAGAGGAAGCCTCCATCGCAGCCCCGCTTGCAGCCGAGCCGACCGAGCCCGGTCCCTTCGCCCGCCGCGTGCTGGCCGAGCTGGAGAAGGACGGCCCGCGCCCCCGCGGCGCCGTCGCGCTCGCCGAAGACCTCGGCGCCGAGCGCCGCGAGGTCGAACGCGCCTTCGGCGAGCTCGCCGCGGCGGGCGCCGCCGTCCGCGCCAAGCCCGACGTCGTCTACGCCGCCCCCACCTACGAGAAGCTGGCCCGGCTGATCGTCGCCCTCGCCGAGCGCGACGGCTCGACCGGCATCGCCCCGGTCCGCGACACCCTCGGCCTCAGCCGCAAGTACGCGCAGGCCCTGCTCGAACGGCTCGACGCCGAACACCGCCTGCGCCGCGACGGCGACCGCCACCTCCCCCGCTCCACCGCGGGTTAGCTCGTGGATAGGGGCTAAGCTCGCAACCCTTGGGGCGGCAGGGGTCTGGTGGCCCATCTGGTCTTCAAAACCAGCAGGGCGGTGCAGCCCACCGCTTGGAAGGTTCGATTCCTTCGCCGCCTCGTTCGATGAATCGTTTGAACGATTAAACGTTTAATCGTGCGCTCTGGGCTGAATGCGGTCGTCTCATCGCACCGCCAGGGCAATCGCTACCGCCAACGCCCCCATCGCCGCGGTCATCCAGGCGACGTAATCGCCGACGTGGCCGCTGTGGAGGGCGCCGAGGACGGTCTGGAGGCGGTCGGCGGCGCGGCGCAGGGGCACCAGGCCCGGCCACTCGAGCTTGCCGCCGAAGAGCGAGAGGGCGGCGATCCCGAGGGCAAGGGCGAGCGCCAGGCTCCCCCAGAGGTAGTCCATCCACTTCAGGCCCTTCGGCCCGATCGATTCGAAGTGGGCATGGCCGTGCAGCACCGCCTCGGCGTAGGCGGGCGAGTCGGCGAAGCGGGCCGCCGCCTCCTGGACCGCGTGGTCCAGCCCGGGGAAGAAACTGCAGGCCAGCGCCGCCGCCGTCAGCAGCGCCGTCGGCACCAGCATCGGCAGCGGCGTGCGGTCGTGCGGCTGCAACGTTTCGCTCTCCTCGTCCTCCTCCGCCGGCTGTTCGCTCTCCGGCGGCTCGTCCTCGCCCCAGCCGAAGAAGATCGTCCCCGCCGCCCGCAGCACCGCCCCCGCCGTCATCCCCGAGGCGAGGATGAAGACTGCAACCGCCCAGCCGTAGCCGGCTTCCCCCACCGCCCCCTCGCCCAGCGACTTGCCGTCGAAGACGCCGAGCATCGGCGCCCCCGCCAGGGCGACGCCGCCGGCGACGAACAGGGCCCCGACGAACTTCATCGCCCGGTCCACCGTCCCGCAGCCCCGCAGCGCCAGCTCGTCGACCTCGGTGAAGCGGTGCACCAGGATCCCCACGCACATGAACAGCGCCGCCTTGGCGAAGGCGTGGGCGAGGACGTAGCTCGCCGCCGCGGCGAGGCCGGAGTGCTCGAGCAGCCCGAGGCAGATCAGGAAGAGGCCGACGTGGCTGACGGTGGAGAAGGCCAGCAACCGCTTCAGGTGCCGCTGCTGCAGGCACATCGCCGCCCCGACCAGCGCCGTCGCCACGCCGATCCAGATCAGGATCGGCCGCAGCGCCGACGCGTCCGGCGAGAGCGCCCCGTCGAACGCGGTCCAGTAGACGCGCGCCACCGCGTAGAGGCCGAGCTCGACCATCACCCCCGAGAAGAGGACGCAGACCGGCGTCGGCGCCACCGCGTGAGCGTCGGCGAGCCAGAAGTGGACCGGGAAGGCGGCGGCCTTGACGAGGAAGCCGAGGACGATCAGGGCGAAGGCGACGGCGACGAGCGCGTCGGGCGGGCGGCTCGCCAGCGCCACGCCGATCTGGGCCAGGTTGAGCGCCCCGGTCCGCCCGTAGACCAGGGCGATGCCGACGAAGATCGCGATCGCGCCGACGCTGTTGGAGACGGCGAAGTTGACCGCCCCCTGCAGCGGCCCCCGCTCCTCGATCTTGTAGGCGGCGAGCGCGTAGGCGGCGACGCTCATCAGCTCGAAGAAGACGAGCATGTTGAAGAGGTCGCCGCTGAGGCAGAAGCCGACCATCGCGGCGCAGAAGACGAGCATCAGCGAGTGGAAGAGGTTGCTGACCGCCTCGAAGTAGCGGGCCGAGTAGAGGAGCGTGGCGGTGACGAGGAGGCCGACCAGCGTCGCCATCCCGGCGCCGAGGGTGTCGGCCGTGAGCGAGATCCCCAGCGCCACCCCGTGCTTCGGTTCCCAGCCCCCGAGCCAGTAGACGACCGGGCCGTTCTCGGTGTGGGCGACGAGGACCGCGCAGAGGACGGTCACCGCGGCGGCGGTCGCGATGCTGACGGCGTCGGTGAGCCAGCGGCGGCGGGCGAAGTCGGTCGCCGCCAGCGCCGCGGCGACGAGCAGGGGGATGGCGACGGCGAGCGGCGCGATCGACACGCTCAGCCCCGCAGCGCGTTCAGCTCGTCGGGATCGACGGTGCCGAAGCGCTTCTGCGCCTGCAGCGCCAGCGCCAGCAGCAGGGCGGCGACCGTCGCCTCGACCACCACGTCGACCAGCGCCAGCGCCTGCACCACCGGGTCGACGACCGGCGTGCCGGAGGGGATGTCGGCGTAGATCGGCGCCGCCGCGCCGCTTTTGTAGCCGACGCCGATCAGCAGCAGGTAGGTCGCCGCCTGCGCGACCCCGAGGCTGAGGACGAGGTGGAAGAGGTGCCGGCTGCTGACGATCCCGTAGAGGCCCCAGCAGAGGACCCAGACCGCGACCAGGTAGGGCAGCACGCTCATCCCTCTCCTTCGCCTTGCTCCGAATCGTCGGCGACGACCAGCAGCGCCTGGTCGGAGAACTCGCTCCAGAGCAGCAGGAAGGCGCCGGCGACCTCGACGCCGACGGCGAGGTTGCTGAGCGGGATCGTCCCCGCCGAGAGCAGCCGCCCCGGTTCGCCGCGGGAGACGAAGTTCTCGAAGAAGGTGCCGGCGAAGACGAGCCCGCCGAGCCCGATCAGCGCGTAGCCGGCCGCCCCCGCCGCCTCGCCGAGCTCGACCAGCGAGTGCGGGGCGATCCGCTTCATCGCCGCGTACTCGCCGGCGAGGAAGACGAGGAAGACCGCGGCGCCGAGCGGGAGCCCCCCCTGGAAGCCGCCGCCCGGGGTGAGGTGGCCGTGACTGGCGATCTCGAGGCCGAGGACGACCAGCGGCCCGACCAGGGCGAGGCCGAGGAGGCCGAGGGCGGCGCTCGGGCGGGAGAGGCCGCGTTCGGCCTCCGGCTCCTCGGGATCGCGTTTGCGCTCCTCGCGGCGGTCGCGGAGGACGATCGCCATCCCCAGCACCGCGGCGAAGAGGATGAACTCCTCGCCCAGCGTGTCGTAGGCGCGGATGTCGAAGTTGACCGCGGTTACGAGGTCGGTGGCGTGGGTGGCGCCCTCGCCGGTCTTTTCGATCAGGTCGCCGTAGGGGCCGGGGTAGTGACCGAAACCGGGCAGGCCGACGGTCGCCAGCACCAGCATCGTCGCCAGCGCCAGGGCGCCTGCGGCGAAGAGCCAGAGGCGGGCGGTTCGGCTCACTCCTCCCCTTCGCCCTCTTCCTCGCGCAGCTTGACCAGCGCAAGGACGACGATCACCGGCAGCCCGACGGCGGAGACGACGATCTGGGAGAGGGCGACGTCGGGCGCCTGGAAGACGAAGAAGAGGATCGCCAGCGCCGTCCCGAAGACGCCGAAGCAGAGCGCCTGGCGCAGCGGGTCGCGGACCAGCACCACCATCGGCGCCCCCACCGCGACCAGGGCCAGGGCGCCGACCTGCAGCGCCGTCACCGCTCCACCCTCTCGACCTTCTCGCCCGGCCGCGCCCTCCAGTCGCCGAGCCGCCGGCTGCGCGCCGAGCGGGCGGTGACGTGGACGAGCACCGGCCCCGTCACCAGCAGGAAGACGGCGACGAGGACCGCTTTCTCGCCGATCATCGAGAACGGCTCTTCGACGAAGATCGCGGCGGCGATCGCAACGAGGCCGAAGGAGCCGGCGCCGAGGTAGTGCAGGCGGGCGAAGGTGTCGCGCATGACGACGAGGCCGAGGCAGGCGAGCAGTTGCAGCCCGACCCCGAGCGCGAGCAGGGCGACGACCAGCGCCGTGCGCACCTCAGGTGCCCCGCTCCAGCAGCCGCGCGAAGGCGAGGCTGCCGACGAAGGAGAGGACGGCGAAGACGATCGCCAGGTCGGCGAACGGCTGGCGGCGCAGGTGCTCGGAGAGCAGCAGCAGGATCGTGGTGCCGACGGTGCCGGAGAGCTCGAGCGCGATCAGCCCGTCGACCGGGTCGACCAGCGCTGGCAGGACGACGCAGACGAGCAGGACACCGAAGAGGGCGATCGCGGCGACCGCCCAGGGGCTCATCCCAGCTCCAGCGGGTCGATCGACCGCGCCGCCCGCGCCTGCTCCTCGACCACGAGTTGGTGGACGAGCAGGACCCGCCGCCGCGAGTCGAGCCCGATGACGTAGGTGTTGGGCGAGAGCGACCCGGCGAGCTCGGCCAGCGCCTCGCGGCCGCGGTCCTCGGGGTCCTCCTCGCCGGCGTCGAAGGCGAGCTCGCGGAAGCGCCCGCGCGGCGGCTGCGCCCCGGGCCGCAGCGCCGGCGCCAGCGCCCTCGCCAGCCGCACCAGGTCGCGCGGCACGCTCGCGAGCGGCCGCCACAGCCCCAGCAGCCAGCGCGGCCGTATGCGCACCCGCGCGATCTCCTGGCGGCGGACCAGCTCGCTGCCGGTCGCGGCGATCGCCGCGACCGCGGCGCCGGCGATCAGCTGCGGCGCTTCGCGCGTGTCGACGAGGAGCAGCCAGAGGCCGAAGAGCACGGCGGCGACGCAGACCCAGGCCAAAGCGGCTTTGCTCGCGCGCGTTGCCACGCCCGGCGATTACCCCTGCTTTGGTGGGCGAAACACTGGGTAGGTTCCCCTAAGTGGAAGTCATCTCGCTGCTCAGCAAGGACCCGGATCTGGCGACTGGGATACCCGCCGAGAAGCTGGCGCTCGCGCAGAGGGCCTGCGCGGTGCGGGCGCTGGAGGCTCGCCGCGGCGACTGGGACTGGGAAGAAAACGCCGCCGTGGAAGAGGACGGCGGCTACGGCCTGCTCGTCCTCTCCGGCCTGCTCTGCCGCCGGGTCGTGCAGGGGCAGCGCTATGGCGCCGAGCTGCTGGGGCCGGGCGACCTGCTGCGCCCATGGGACAAGATCGGCGAGTGGTCGAGCATCCCCACCGACGCCGACTGGCTGGTGATCGAGGACGCGCGGCTGGCGATCCTCGACGGCGACTTCACCCGCCGCATCGCCCCCTTCCCCCAGATCGGCGTGGCGCTGATCCGGCGCGGCATGCTCCGCTCCCGTTACCTGGCGATGCTGATCGCGGTCGTCAGCCAGCGCCGGGTCGAGACGCGGCTGACGATGCTCTTCTGGCACCTCGCCGACCGCTTCGGCCGGATGCGGGGCGAGTGGATCGAGATCCCGGTGCCGCTCACCCATCGCCTCCTCGCCGAGTTCGTCGCCGCCCGCCGCCCCTCGGTCTCGACCGCCCTGGCGAAGCTGCAGGAGCAGGGCGTCCTCACGCGCTACGAGCGTGGCTGGCGTCTTCACGGACCGGTGCCGACGGAGTTCGAGAACCTCGAAGCTCCCGCCGATCCTCTCGCGCCCGCCGCAAGCGCCGCAACGGGAGCAGGCTGACGAGGACGGCGACGCCGGCGATCCACCAGGTCGCCGCGTAGCCTTCGGTCGAGGAGAGGAGGGAGCCGCCGGCCTGGATCGCGACGCCGGCGAGCAGCGGCCCCAGCATCACCCCGATCCCGCGGCTGAGGCTGTAGAGGCCGGTGAGGGCGCCGTGCTCCCCCTCCGGCATCAGCGGCATCAGCAGCGAGTAGGGCAGGCTCATCAGCATGCCGCCGCCGAGGGCGACGAATGGGATCGCGGCGAGGATCGCGACGGGTGCGGTGGTGATGCCCGGCACCAGCAAGGTGACGCCGTAGACCCAGAGCCCGGCCTCGACCACGCGCAGGCGCCCGTAACGGTCGCCGAGCTTGCCGCTGGCGAGGGCGCCGAGGAGGATGACCACGGCGACGGCGCCGATGATCAGCGAAGCCTGGCTGAGGCTGTAGCCGAGGCCGGCGGTGACGTAGAGGACGACGAAGGTCTTGATCGCCCCGAGCGAGAGCTCCCAGAGGGCGTTCGCGACCAGGAACAGCCGCAGCGCCCGCCGCTCGCGCAGCAGCTCCCAGACGCGGGCGTAGCCGCTCTCGTCGCGGTCCTCTTTCTCGCCCTCGCCTTCGAGGCCGTCGGCATATCCGCGCCGCAGCAGCAGGACGACGAAGACGAGGACGCTGGCGACGAGCAGCGCCGCGGCGGCGGCGAAGGGCACGAAGCTGGCGAGGCTGAGGAGGATGCCGCCGCTGACCAGCGCCACTCCCGTGCCGAGGCCGCGGTAGGCGGCCTGCACGCTCTGCGAGCGCCCCGCCACCTCGTCGGGGACGAGGTCGGGATAGAGCGCGCGGTAGGGCTCGTAGGCGATGAAGTAACCGACGAAGAAGACCGCGACCACCAGGCCCATCGCGACGATCGAGTGGACGAGGCCGGCGACGCAGAGGCAGACCGCCATCACCGGCGTCCCTGCGAGGACGAAGGGCAGCCGTCCCCCCACCGGCGTCCGCAGCCGGTCCGACCAGGAGCCGACGAGGATCGGCAGCCACAGCGCCATCAGCCCCTCGCCGCCGATGATCAGCCCGATCGCGAGGGTAGAGCCGCCTTCCCCCCGCGCCACCACCGGCAGGTAGGTCGAGACGACGGTGATCGCGAGCGCCATCCCGAAGGTCGGCAGCCCGAGGACGAGCAGGCGCTTCTTGTTCGCTTTCTTCATCTGCTCCGTTCCCCTACCCGAGCGGCCCCCGCCACGTCACCCGGGTAGGTCCGCCGGGCGTAGAGGAGGATCGCCCCGGCGGCGGCGAGGGGCGCGAGCATGATCAGGAAGGCGAGCCGCAGCGCCTCGCCACCGCCGCCGCCGAGGACGGCGGCGAGCGCGCCGAAGACCAGCGGCGCCGCGGCGACCGCCAGCGAGCGCAGCACCGTCCGCACCGCCTCCGCCCTCCCCCACAGCGCCGGCGGCATCACGTCGAGCCGGGCCGCGTCGAGCGGCGGGTTGCCGCAGCTGAGCGCGGCGGTCGCGGCGACGAAGAGCGGCACCGCGAGCGGCAACGGCCAGCCGCCGAGGAAGAGGTAGCCGGTCGAGGAGGCGGCGATCAGGACCAGGACGCTGCGGACGCCGAGGATGTAGCGGACGGCTTCCCAGCCGGATGCGCTGCGCGGATCGAAATCCGCAGGGGCTCCTCGTCGGGCTCGACGCCCTGACGGCGGGCGATCCGCTGCGCGATCCGCTCCCCCGCCGCCACCGCTTCCTGACCGCCCCGCCGGGGCTCCTCGAGCCCGCGCCGAAGGCCCCAGGCGAGGAGGAGCGCCGGTGGCGCCAGCACCCAGAAGGCCCAGCGCCAGGAGAGCAGGGCGGCGACGTTGCCGCTGACCAGGAAGCCCACCGCCGCGCCGATCAGCTCGCCGCTGAGCACGTAGCCGTAGACGCGGGCCCGTTCGGCGCCCGGGAAGAGGTCGCCCATCAGCGAGGCGAGCAGGGGCCCCGCCGCGGCCAGGGCGACGCCGAGGAAGAGCCGGGCGAGCAGCAGCGCGGAGAACGAACCGGCGAGGCCGGCGACGACCATCGCCGCGGCCCAGGTCGCGACCGCGATCGCCAGCACCCGCACCCGGTTGACGCGATCGGCGAGGAAGCCGAAGGGGAGGGTCGCCGCAGCCGCCACCAGCGCGGCCACCGCCGCCAGCAGGCCGAGCTGGACGTGGTCGATGCCCAGCGAGGACTCGAGCTGGCCGCCGACCGCGCCCACCGCCGCCAGGTCGGCGCTCTGCAGCGCCAGCACTCCCGCCAGCAGCGCGACCGGCTTGAAGGCGATGGCCCCGCGCCGGCGCGGCGACGGCTCCGCCCCGAGGGAGCGGAGCCGCGCGGTCAGCGCCGCTGGCCGAGCTTCACTGGCCCATTCGAACACCGGGCTCCTGGTGCTCGAACTGGATCGGCTGGGTGATCCTGGTGCCGGGGATGTTGGCCTCCCGCCCGACCTTGCCGAGCGGCAGCACGACCCGTCCCCAGGCCGACTCCAGCATCATCGCCCCCGCCGTGTAGGTGGCGGCGACCGCGGAGCCGACGAGGATCCAGCCGCCGGCGGTTTCCCACCAGCCTTCGCCGGTCAGGTAGTGGAGCGCGAAGAAACCGGCGCCCACGGCCAGCGAGGTGAGGACGGTGGTGAGGCCGAGGTTCTCCGCCACCGCGGCGAGAGCGCCGAGGGCGGTGATCACCGCCAGGGCGAGGAACCAGAACCCGAGCTCGGGGAAGGCGCCGGTCGGCAGCGTGTAGACCCCGATCGCCACGAGCAGGTTGAGGAGCCCGTAGGCGAGCCAGAACGAGCCCCACATCCCGTGCATCGCGGTGGCGATGCCGTCGCGGGCCTTGAACGCCCACATCCCCGCCAGGAACTGGGCGAGGCCGCCGAACATCGCCGCGAAGGGGAACAGGAACTCGGGCGATCTTTCGCCCCCGTACCAGCCCGCGGCGTGCGCGGCGACGATGAAGGTGGCGCCGGCGAACCCGAACAGGCCGAGGATCGACGGCGCCGCGATCGGCTGCAACACCACCCTGGTGTGGTCCCGGACCTCGGCCAGTTCGCCGTGTCCGTTGCTCATTGCCATTTCGGTTACCTCCTACCTTTCGCTTGCCCTCTCCGGGTACCCCCGGCGGCGGGCGCGACGCGGCGGGCGTCCGCGCGCTGACAACCGCAGATCGGCTCCAGCAGCCGTTTTCCGCCGCCCCGGCGCCTAGGCTGAGTCACATGTCGGACCTCCCCGACGGGATCGATCTCGCCCGCCACCGGGACTTCGAGGGCAAACGACCCGGCCAGTGGCTGCGCCACCTCTTCCTGCTGGTGCTGCTGGCGTTCGTCGTCGCGGCTCTGCTCAACGCCTTCGGCGCCGTCCCCAGCACCTCCGAAGCCGACGGGACCGCGGCGACGCTGAAGGTCACCGCCCCGGAACGGGTGCGCGGCGGCCTCCTCTACCAGGCGCGGATCGAGGTCCACGCCCTGCAGCCGATCGGCGCCCCGACGCTGGTCTTCGACCGCGGCTGGATCGAAGAAACGACGCTGAACACGCTCGAACCCGAACCGGCTGCGACCACCAGCGACGAAGGCCACCTGAAGGTCCGCTACCCGCCGCTCCAGCCCGGCCGCATCCTCACCGTCTACGTCAACTTCCAGGCCAACCCGAACAACGTCGGCACCCACGACCAGGGCCTCGCCCTCTACGACGCCGACGAAGAGATCGCCTCCGTCGACCGCACCCAGGTGAACTTTCCCTGATGGACATCGTCATCCGCGCAGCCGTCGTCTTCACCTTCATCTACCTGCTGACGAGGATGCTGGGCCGGCGTGAGCTGAGCTCGCTGGAGCCCTTCGACCTGATCCTCCTGGTCCTGATCGGCGACCTCGTCCAGCAGGGGATCACGCAGAGCGACTACTCGGTCACCGGCGCCCTGCTGGCGATCTCGACGATCGCCCTGCTGACCGTGCTCATCTCCTGGACCAGCTTCCGCTTCAAGCGCCTGCGGCCGATCCTCGCCGGCGAGCCGATCGTCCTGGTCGAGGACGGCGAGCCGATCGAGGCCAACCTGCGGCGCCAGCGCCTGACCGTCGAGGAGATCGAGTCGGAGGCGCGCCTGAACCAGATCAAGTCGCTGGGCGAAGTCCGCTGGGCGATCCTCGAGACCAACGGCGAGATCAGCTTCGTCGAAAAGGGGTAGACGTGCGCCCATGGCGGGCGTCCTCGCCCAGACCGTCGCCTTCCACCGCGACCCGCTCGGGTTCCTGCGCGAGCGGCAGGAGCGGTTCGGCGACGTCTTCCAGATCCGCCTGCTGACGGCGCGGCCGACCTTCGTCGTCGCCGACCCCGGGGCGGTCGAGGCCCTGCTCGACTCCGACCCCGACCGCGCCCACGCCCGCGAGGCGCGGCGGGCGGTGCTGCCCTTCGCCTCGACCCGCTCGGTCTTCGGCGGCGACGGGGAGGCGCACCGCTCGGCGCGGGCGCGGATCGCCCCCGCGCTCTCGGCGGCGGCGATCGACTGCCGCCGCGGGGAGATCGCCGCGATCGCCGAGCGCCACGCGGCGGGGTGGCCGCTGGGCCGCCCCTTCCGCCTCCTCTCCCGCCTCCGCACCCTCTGCGACGAGGTCTTCGTCCGCCTCGTCCTCGGCGTCCGCGAGGAGGAGATCGCGGCCGAGCTGACGGCGGCGATCGGGCGGATGCTGCGGACCCCCGGCAACCCCCCGGTGACGCTGCCGGGCAAAGGCGACGGGCTGGTGGGCGAGCTCGGCAACACCCTCTTCGAGCAGCGCCAGGCGCCGGCGCTCGCCGCGCTCTCGCGCGCGGTCGAAGCGCGGCGGAAAACGCGGCGTTCCGCCGCCGCGGACGAGGTCGACGTGCTCGGCTGCATGGTCGCCGCCGAGGCCGATCTCACCACCGAGCAGATCGTCGACGAGCTGATGTCGCTGCTGATGGCGGCGCAGGAGCCGCCCTCGATCGCCCTCACCTGGATCCTCGACCGCCTCGCCCGCGAGCCGGAGCTGGCCACCGAGTTCCTCGCCGACCCGCGCGGGCGCCGAGCCGACGCCGTGGTGCGGGAGACGCTGCGGCTGCGGCCGCCGGCCTCGGGGGCGCTGCGGCGCCTGCTGGCGCCGATGCGGGCGGACGGCCGCGAGCTGCCCGCCGGTGCCACCGTCCTCCTCCCCACCTCGCTCGTCCACCGCGACCCGCGCGGCTACACGGACCCGGACCGCTTCGAGCCCGAGCGCTGGCTCGCCGACGGCACCCCCTCATGGCCCTTCTTCCCCTTCGGCGGCGGCGCCCGCCGCTGCGTCGGCGAAGCGCTCGCCCACGCCGAGATCGAGACCGTCGTCCCGGCGGTGCTGGGCACGCTGGAGCTGCGCCCGCTGGCGCCCGAGCCGGAGCGGATGGTGCAGCGGGCGACGGTGCTGGTCCCGCGGCGCAGCCTGCTGGTGCGGGCGCGCCGCCGCGGTTAGGCGGCGGGCTCGCCGAGCGCCGTCAGGGCCTGCTCGGCGCTGTCGAAGACGAGCCCGTTGGCGGTGAGGCCGGTCATCGAGAGCACCCGCAGCACCTGCTCGGAGGGCGCGTAGACGGCGAGGCGGTGGCCGTCGGCCTCCATCCGGTGGTGAGCGCGGAGGATCACCGCGATCCCGGAGGAGTCGATGAAGTCGCAGCGCTCGAGCCCGACCAGGACGCAGTCGCACTGCTCGGCGGCGTGGGTGAGGACCTCGTCGAGCTGGCCGGCGACGGCGAGGTCGAGCTCACCCGCGACCTGGACGTCCCGGCAGCCCGGCCGCAGGTCGTTCTCGCTGATGTCGAAGCGCTGCATCACGGCAGATCGTATTGGGAGGCGCAAAAGGGCATGGGGTAACTGAGAGTGAAAGTAGCTTGCGTTCTATCTCAGGTCCGTAGATCGACTCGATCGAGCCCGATCCCGTGCCCTCTTGTCCACGGTGCGATGCCCTGGCGCTCGGCCCCAAAGCATCGACGCGATCCTAACGAGAGAGCCGAGCGTCCGCAACGCATGCGCCCGTAAGCTCGCCGCTCAGTGTCCGCTCGCAGACGCCTGACGCCGCCCGAGGAGATCGTCGCAGCGATCGTCGAGCTCGCCGACGACGGTTTCTGCAAGCGGCGCGAGCTGGCGCTGCGCTTCCCCGGCCTCGGCGAGCGCGATTTCCGCCGGGCGCTGCGCCGGGCGGTCGCGCTCGGCCTCGTGATCGAGCGCCGCGGCCCGGACGGGAGCTTCCACCTCGCGGTCAGCAGCGAGGGTTGGAACCTGCATCGCAGGGGGTAGCAGGAGGGCGATGACCCCTTCGCTGGAGGACGTTCCCGCCGCCGCGGTCGCCGGCTACGCGGAGCCGGAGGAGCGGCCGCCGTTCCTCCCCTACCTCACCTTCATGAGCATCTTCGGCGCCCTCAACGCCGCCGTGCTCGCGATCGCGAAGCGGCAGGGGCGGCTGCCGGAGAAGGTCGGCCCGGGCGAGCTGCTGCTGGTCGGCACCGCCTCGCACAAGCTCAGCCGCCTGCTCTCGAAGGACAAGGTGACGAGCCCCCTGCGGGCGCCCTTCACCGAACTCGAAGGCAGCGGCGGCCCGGCCGAATTCGAAGAGAGCTCGCGCGGCACCGGCGTCCGCAAGGCGATCGGCGAGCTCTTGATCTGCCCCTTCTGCCTCGGGCTCTGGGTGGTCGCCGCGTTCTCGGTCGGGCTGCTCTTCGCGCCGCGGGCGACCCGCTACGTCGCCTCCCTCTTCGCGGCGCTGACGATCTCCGACTTCTTCCAGATCGCCTACAAGGCCGCCGAGGAAAAGGGCCTCGGCTGAGCGACGGGCAGCCAGGAGGGGCCGTGCCGCGGCCGTTGGAGGAAGCAGTCGTGGCGATCACCGGCGCCTCGAGCGGGATCGGCCGCGCGGCGGCGCTGCGGATCGCCCGCCGCGGCGGCTCGCTGGCGATCTGCGCGCGCGAGGAGGGGCCGCTGGCCGAGGTGGCGGCCGAGTGCGAGGGCGCCGGGGCGGCGGTGCTGTACCGCACCCTCGACGTCGCCGACGAGGCGGCGGTCGAGGCCTTCGCCGCCGCCGCCGTCGAGCGCTTCGGCCGCCTCGACGTCTGGGTCAACAACGCGGCGACGATGGCCGACGGGGCCTTCGAGGAGATCCCCTCCGAGGTCTTCCGCCGCATCGTCGAGACCAACCTTATGGGGCAGGTGCATGGGGCGCGGGCGGCGCTGAAGCGCTTCCGCGCCCAGCGGTCGGGGGTGCTGATCAACATGTCCTCGGTCTGGGGACGGGTGGCCTCGCCGCAGGTCTCCCCCTACGTCGCCAGCAAGAACGCGGTCCGCGCCTTCTCCGCCTGCCTCGCCGGCGAGCTCGCCGGCGAGGACGACATCCACGTCGCGACGATCCTCCCCGAGGCGGTCGACACGCCGATCTTCGAGCACGCCGGCAACTACACCGGCCGCCGGGTGCGGCCGATCCCGCCCGTGCTCGACCCCGAGGAGGTGGCGCGCGGGATCGAGGCCTGCGCCGAGAACCCCGGGCGCGAGGTCACCTACGGCCGCGCCGGGCGCCTCCTCGAGGTCCTCTTCGCCGTGGCGCCGCCGCTCTACCGCCGGCTCGCCCATGGGGCCTTCGTGCGCGGGACCCGGGGCGAAGCGGCGGCCGACCCGGCGCCGGGGAACACGCTGGCCAGCACCGGCCCGCACTCGGTCGAGGGCGGCTGGCGGACGCGGCGCCGGCCGGTTCTGCGGCGCGCCCTCTTCGGCGCGCTCGCGGGCATGGTCTCCGGTTCGTCCAAGAAGAAGGGCTGAGATCACCTCAGCGTCCGCGGCCCGCGCTTCGAACGCCTTTGGCTCGGGTAGGTGGTCGGCAACCACCCACCCCACGACCAGGAGGACGGACGATGGCTGAGTTGACGACCTTGGAGGAGAAGCTGGCGGAGGTGCTCGGGCTCGCCCAGGCCGCGCAGAAAGCGACCGAGAAGGTCGAGGGCCTGGTCGACGACGAGAGCATCGCCGAGAACCTGCGCCGGATGCGCGACGAGGCCGAGGAGACCGAGCGCCGCTGCACCGAGGTCGCCGAGGAGCGCGACGGCAAGAAGACCGCGATCCTCGAAAAGGCGCAGGAAACGAAGGGCGAGGCCGCGGAGATGATGGACACCTACCTCGGCGACGACGCCGACGGGCTCGACGGCTTCGAGTTCATGACCATGGCCGAGGCGGGCGAGGTCGGCCACTGGGCGGTGCTGGGCAAGCTGAACGAGCAGGCCGGCGAGGAGCAGATCTCGGCGCTGACCGAGTGGGCGCTGCCGATCCAGGAACGGCACTTCAGCGACACCAAGGAGTGCGCGCTGCAGCTGGCCGCCGAGAAAGACCCCTACGAGGAGGCCTGACCGCGGCGATGTCCTACGGCGGCGGGCCGGATCGCTTCCTGGCCATCTACCTCAACGACCACTTCGCCGGCTCGACCGGCGGCGTCGAGCTGGCCCGCCGCCTGCGCTCCAGCAACCAGGAGGACGCCGAGTTCGGCCTGCCCCTGTCCCAGCTCTGCGTCGAGATCGAAGAGGACCAGGCCACCCTGGCCCAGCTGATGGACCGCCTCGAGATCGGCCGCGACCGCACCAAGCCCCTCTTCGCCCGCCTCACCGAGCGCCTCGGCCGGCTCAAGCTGAACGGCCAACTGACCGGCTACTCGCCGCTCAGCCGCGTCCTCGAGCTGGAGATCCTCTCCGGCCTGATCGGCGGCAAGATCCAGCTCTGGAACGCGCTCGAGCAGCGCTTCGGCGGGAGTCTCGACGGCTTCGACTTCCACGCCCTCGCCGACCGCGCCGACGGCCAGGGCCAGCGGGTCGAGGAGCTGCACCTGAAGGCTTCGCAGCGGGCCTTTTCCGGGTAGCGGCGAGCCCTACGCCGCGGCCATCGAGACCGACCACTGCTCGGCGACCGTCTCGGCCGCGGCCTCCTCCTCGCGCAAGATCGACTCGGCCAGGGCGACGGTCTCCTCGTCCCCGGCCCGGCGGGCGACGCGGAGGAGGAGCTCGTAGGCGGCGACCTCGAGGTTCTCGACCGCGTAGGCGAAGCCGGCGAGCTTGGCCGGCGTGTCCGGCTGGGCGGCGAAGAACATGCCCCAGTTGAGGGCGCCGAGCCGCAGGGCCGCGTCCTTCAGCGCCGAGGGGGTGGCGCCGCGCTCGTCGAGCCGGCGCTCGATCTTCTCCAGGTGGCCCTCGGTCTCCTCGAGGTGCTGGGCGAGGCCGTAGCGAAGCGACTCGGGCAGATCCAGTTCTTTCCCTTTCTCCAGCAGCTTCTTCGACTGCCCCTCCAGCGCGTGGACGTCGGCGAGGTACTTGTTCAGCTGCGCGTCGAGGTCGTCGGGCTCGACTTCGCACAGCGCCTGCTCGACCGCTTCGTCGAAACCGCGGGCGACGCGGCCGGCCATCTCCCGCTCCTCGTCGGCGATCGCCTCCGCCATCGCGGCGGTCTCCGAATCGCCGGCTTCGCGCGCGGCGATCGCCAGCAGCTCGTAGGCGGCCACCTCCATGTGCTCGTAGGAGAAGGCATGGAGGGCGAGCTTCGTCGGGGTGTCCGGCTGGCTCTTGGCGAACAGCACCATCCCGAAGCCGCCCGCCTGCCCGGCGGCGTCCTTCAGCTTCGAGGGGGTCGCGTCGTGCGCCTCGAGCCGCGCGCGCACGCGCTGCTCCTGGGATTCGGTCTCCCCCAGGTGCTGCCGGAAGGCCTCCGCGAAGGAGCCCTCGACGAGGTCGGGGGCACGGCGCATCTGGGTCAACGCCTGCTCCTCGATCGAGTGGGTGTCGGTGAGGTACTTGACGAGCTGGGTTTGGGGATCGTTGTTCGGCATGCCTGCCGACTACCCGGCCCGGCCCGGCTCACGCCTCGGCTCGGCCTTCTTTGCCCAGCTTTTAGACAAAGGCGCAGTCGCGCGCGACCATGTGCAGGCGCACGGTCGTGCCGTCGGCGCCGGAGCGGATCTGGACCAGGTCGCAGAGCCGGTTCGCGAGCCAGAGCCCGCGCCCGCCCTCCTGGGAGATGTGCGGCCGCACCCGCCCGACCAAAGGCTCTTCGATCCGGCCGCGGTCCTCGACCTCGACCAGCAGGTTCCCGTCCTCTTGCCAGAGCCGCAGGGTCCCGCTGCCGCCGCCGTGCATGACGCTGTTGGCGCCCAGCTCGCTGGCGGCGGTGACGAGGTCGGCGACCTCCTCCGGGCCCATCTCCGCCCGCTCGGCCGCCGCGGCGACCCGGTGGCGGACCTCGGAGAGCTGGGCCAGGCCGAAGCGGAACACCTCGGGCCGCGAAGCCGGCGGCGGCAGCGCTCCGGCGAAGCAGTCGGACGCCGGGTCGAAGGAGGCGCTCCGCTCGAGACGGCCCTCCTTGTATATGTGGCGGTGGGAGGAGGCGATCCGCTCCAGCACGTCCTCGTCGAGGGAACCGGCGTCGTAGGGACAGAGCAGCGACCAGGCGGTGCCCGGCTCGAAGGCGACGTTGAGCAGGCACTCGTGCCGGTGGCACTCTTCCAGCGCGGCCGGGCTGCGGGCGGCCCAGACCGGTTCGCCGATGCCCCGCACCGGGCGGCCCCCGTTTTCCTCGACGAACTCCTGCCAGAGAGGGATGATCGAGGCGGGGTTCCGGCCCACCTCCTCCATGTCGAGGAAGCGGATCTGCTGCCGGTCGGCCCCGTGGAGGGCCGCTTCGAGCGACTCGGTCTGGGCGGGACCGACCGCCACCAGGGCCGGTTCCCCGGCCTCCAGGGCAGCTTCCAGGAACGGGATCGTTCCGGCCAGATACTCGTCGTCGCCCGTGTAGACCAGGGCTTGATGTTGAAAACCCGGTGGCTCCATGGCTCTAGATACCGGTCTGTGTCTTCCCGCCTTCTTTTCGTCCGAAACGCCGCTTCGAAAGGGTGGTTTTGCCGGGCGGGGCGGTGGGTAATCGGACGCCAGGCACAACGGTCACAGCGCCGGTTGTGTCGGATGGCAAACCGCTCACTTCTCACGGCGTCGCACGGAGATTGGGAGAGGAATTCGAAACCCCGATTTCCCGCCGGAGGAGCAGATGAACGCCCCACCAGGACCGCTCAGCAACAAGGACATAGCCCGGACCCACCGCGAGATGCGCGCCGAACGCCTGCCGGCGCGAAAACGCGACAGGTTGATGCCCCTCGTGCGCAGCGCCCGCAAGCGGCTCGCGCAGGGCCCCCCGGGTGCTCTGGCGAAGCTGCGGTAGGATTGACGGTGGGTTTGGCCGCGCCCCGACCGGCGCGGCCGACACTGCAAGCCGAGGCGAGACCGCCGCCGCCCCTATCAGGGCGACCCGGGACTTCCACACACATTCCAAGAGGAGGTCCCGAAAGTGCCATCCAGCGCCGACACCGAAGTCAGAGACGGTTTGCTGATCGTCCACCAGCTGGCCGACGGCGAGCGAATCCGCCTTGCCCTGCGCGGCGAGCTCGACCTGGCCAACGCCAAGACCCTGGAAGCGTCGATGCTCGAAGCGTTCGACTCGGGCCGGGAAGTCGTCGTCGACCTCGGCAAGCTCGAGTTCCTCGACTCGACCGGGATCTCGCTGCTGGTGGCGGCGATGGGAAGGCCCGACGCCGGCAGGCTCAGCTTCCTGCCCAGCGAGTCAGGAGAGGTGACCCGCCTGCTCGCCCTGACCGGCCTCGACGCCCGGATGCGCTTCGGGCGAAGCAGCCAGAGCCCGGGCCTCGCCGCCTGAGAAGCGGCGCCGCAGTCGCCGCTCGGAGTGGGCGGCGACGGTGATCGTCGAGTCGCCGTAGCGGACGCCGCCGAAGCGCAGCCGCTGCAGCAGCGCCAGCCAGGCGCAGAGGCCGCGCTCGAGGACCCAGGCCGGCGCCAGCAGCGAGGAGGAGGCGGGGAAGAGGGCCGCGCCGCCGGCGCGCCGACGCCCTCGCTCGGCGGCGGCGACCGCGAGCCCGGCGGCGGCGAGCGGCGGCCGCGGCCGGCGGCGCACGGCGCTCCACGCGAGCAGCGGCAGGACCGCCAGCCAGAGCGCCATCCGCGGCGGCAGGGCGAAATCGTCGTAGGCCTGCCGGGTGCGCTGCCCCCAGAAGTGAGCGGCCGAGGGCGGCACCCGCGCCACGTAGAGGTCGAGCGGCGAGACGGTGGCGCCGCCGTGGGCCCGCACCGTCCGGATCAGCTCCAGGTTCTCGAAGAGGACGTCGCCGTCGTAGAGGCCCATCGCCAGCATCCTTGAACGGCGCACCGCCAGCGTCCCCGGATAGTCACGGCCGAAGCTGCGGTTGAGCAGCGTCCGCGCCGTGTCCCAGCGCGCGTGCCAGGGCAGGCCCGAGAAGTAGTTCTGCGGGCGGACGAGGTCGTGGTCGTCGAGCAGCTTCGCGATCCGCCGCAGCGCCGCGAGCTCGTAGCGGACGTCGTCGTCGGCGATCACGATCTTCTCCCGCGAGGCGAGACGGATGCCCGTCCGCACGCCGGAGACCTTCCCCATCAGCCACCGCTCTCTCGGGTCGACGGGCGCGTGGACCGCGTGCGCGCCGAAGGCCGCGGCGTTGGCGGCGAAGACCGGCGGCGGCGAGCCGTCGATGACGATCGTCTCGGCGCAGCGCGGCGCGATCGCGGCCAGATAGGCGGCGAGCTCGTCCCGCTGCCCGCCGTCGCGCCAGCGGATCGGCACCAGGTAGGTGAGGTCGACCGCGCTCACGCCGCGGCGGCGAGCAGGGGCGCGCGCAGCGAGCTCTCCCCCCGCTCCCAGGCGTCCATCAGGTGGGTCGCCCAGCGCGCCTCGACCTGCAGCAGCGCCCGGGCGCCGAAGAGGACGTCGGCGGCGACCTCGGGCTCCTCGGCGGCGAGGCCGCCGGCCAGGTCCCAGGCGGCGATGTTCTCGTGCACGGCGTCGGCCTCGACGTGCTCGTCGTAGAAGTGGGTCGCCTCGGGACCGCAGCCGAACCGGCGCAGGGCGTTGCCGTAGCGGCGGTTGGGGATCGAGGAGGTCATCTCGAAGGCGGCGAGGTGGCCGACGATGGCGCCGCGGCGGCGCCGGTGCAGCCCGAAGCCGCTCATCAGGTTCACCGTCGCCAGCGTCACCGCCGGCAGCCGATCGAGGTAGGCGCCGTAGGCCGGGTCGAGGCCGAGCGCCGCCATCGTCTTCGCGAACAGCACCGAGTGCATCCGCTCGGGGTTGCCGCCGCCGTACTCGTCGGCCTGGACCTCGAGCAGCGCCGCCTTCGGGCGCGGCCCCAGGCGCGGGATCGCCCACGAGTGCGGGTCGGCCTCCTTCAGCTGGTAGGCGGAGCGGTGGACGACGTGCTCGAGCATCTGCTCGCGGGTGCCCCGGGTCTCCATGTGGCGGGAGAGCGGCGGGCCGGGATCCTCGGCGACGATCCGCTGCAGGCTCTCGCCGACCGAGGCCAGCTCTTCCTCGGTGGCGACCGGCACCAGATCCGCCACCGCCTCTTCGAACGGGCGCTCGAGCGCCGCCCGGAAGGCGAGCAGCGAGGGGTCCCACTCCCAGCTTTCGTCGACCCCGCGGACGCCGGCGTAGTGGAGCTCGTAGGCGAGGTAGAGGGCGAGCTGCAGGTCCTCGTCGGCGATCGGGTCGGTGGGATCGACCGTTGGAGGCGTCTCCAGGCCGCTTCCCGGCGGCGCCTGCAGCGCCTCGAAGAGCCGCTCGCTCAGCGGGCCGCGCGGCGGCGGCAGCTCGATCAGCCGCCCGGCCATGGCTCCGGCGTGCTCGGCGCCCGGAACCCGACCAGCTTGTGGGTGCCGTCGCAGAAGGGGCGCATCCGCGACTTGCCGCAGCGGCAGAGCGCGATCGTCTGGCGCTCCAGCGGCAGCTCGTTGCCCTCGGCGTCCTGCACGACGAAGTCGCCGCGGACGAGATAGGGACCGTCTGGGTAGGGGGTGATGGTGGCGGGAGGCGACTGGTCGGAGGACTTCTCCACCAGAGCCGAATACCCGCTCCCGCCGCTGATAAATCGCCCAAGGTCCGGGGTAGAACCAGCGCATGGCGGTCGAGCCGAACGACATCCAGGTGAACGACGGGAACGGCGCCTACGAGTCCGTCCGGGCCGAGATCTCGCGTGAGATGGTCCGCCTCTACAAGGAGCTGTTCGGCCGCGGCCCGACCAAAGCCCGGACCGAGTTCGCCGGGCCGGACATCGCGGCCGCTTTCGCCGCTTTCTCCTTTTTCTTCGCCTCGGCTTTGGCCGCCCGGGCCTCGCGTTCGCGGCGGCGCTTCTCGGCCTTGCGGCGCTCCTGCTCGGCCTGGCGCCGCGCCTCGGCCTCCGCCTCGCGAGCCGCTTCGCCGACCTCGGCCTGGCGCTCCTCCGCCTCGCGCTCCCGCACCTCGGCGGTCTCGCGCAGGCGCACGGCCCGTTCGCGCTCCTTGGTCGCCAGCAGCGCCGTGCGGCCCTGCTCCTTCAGCTCCTCGTCGGCGAAGAGGACGCCGGTGGCGCTGCGGGCGCCGGCCTCGGCGCGGTCGAGCAGGTGCCTGGCCGGCGATTCGGCGCCGCCGAGGACGCCCAGGGCGACGTCGAACGGCGTCCTCGCCAGCTTGATCGACGAGTTGAAGATCGTCTTCGGGATGGTGGGCATCGACATCTGAGCTCAGTCCTCCTTCGGGTCGATCGCGGCCGCCGCCTCTTCGGCGCGGTCGGCTTCGCGTTGCAGCTCGGCGGCCTCGCGCTCGGTCTCGGTCTTCTCGGCGGCTGCCTGCCGGCGCTCGGCCTGGGCCCGATCTTCTTTCGCCAGGCGCTCGCGCTCGGCGGCCGCCTTCTCGACCTCCGCCCGGCGCGCGGCCTCGCGCTCCTCCTCGGCCCGTTTGCGCTCGGCCCGCTCTTCGGCCTCGATCTCCGCGGCCTCCAGCTCGACCTCGTGGCGCTCGGCCTCGGTCTCTGCCCGCTCGGCCTCGATCTCGGCTTCCCGCTCCTTGCGCTCGGCCTCGGCCGCCTGCTCGGCGGCCTCCGCCTGGGCGTCGGCCTGGACCTCCTGCAGCTGCCCCTCGCGGTGCAGGTCTTCGCGACCCAGGGCCGCTCCCGCCATCTGCTTCGCGCGCCCGACCACCTTGCCCAGGGGGCCGCCGGCGACTCGCTCTTGCTCGCTCAAGCCCGTGCTCCTTTCGCATTTCTTCCTCTTGGCTCCATCGCCCTCCACTACCCCCGCGGAGAGGCCGCCGAACCGTGCGGAGGTCACATTCAGTAGCGGAGGACCGCGGCCGCTCCCTCGGCCTCGGCCAGCGGTGCGGCGACCTCGTCGCGGACGACCGTCACCTCGGCGCTGCCGGCGAGGGCGGCGCGGATCAGCGACTCGGCTTCGCCGCCGATCCCGGCGTCGAGGACGAGGTGGTCGACCCGGCCTTCGACCAGCGCCTCTTTCGTCTCCCGCAGGCCGGCGGCGCCGCGGCTGCCGCCCTTGGCCTCGCTCAGGGCGCGCTCGACGGCGGCCCGATCGCGCTCCTCCTCGAGGCGGCGGACGACGTCGGCGACGACCTCGGTCAGCTTGCCCCTGGGGACGGAGATGAGGTCGGCGTCGCCGCCGTGGACCAGCTTCGCCCGGGAGCTGAAGCCGGCGTCGAAGCTCTCGACCTCGCCGGGCGGGCCGAAGACGAGGAGCTCGTCGAGGCCGTTCTCCTCCAGCGCCCGGGCGGCCAAGCCCCCGCACTCGCCGAGGAAGCGCTGGCGATTGTGCTCGAGCCGTTCGCCGAACTGGTCGTGCCCGGAGGAGCTGACGCCCTGGGCGCGGGCGGGGTCGTTGGCGCTCTGCGATTTGCGCTCGCGCCAGTCGAGGCTGGTGATGCTCAGCTCCCAGTCCTCGAGGTCCGCCAGCGCGCCCTCGGCGCAGCGCAGCAGCCGCACCCGCTCGGCGGAGAGCAGGGCGACGCCGCGCGGCTCGCCGTGGGCGCAGAGGTCGAGCAGGGGGGCGATCACGGGGTCGGGGCCGAACTCGACGCAGGCGCTCGCGACGGGGGCGGACCCCGTCCCGAACCAGTGCTGGACGCCCTCCTTCTCGGCGACTTCGACGAAGCCGACTTCGCCGCGCGGCGGCGGCCGCAGGTCGCCGTCTTCGAAGCGCTCGATCACCCGTTTCGCGGTTGCCCGCAGGGCCACGCGCCGCTCGTGCTCGGCTTCCCTGTGGGCCTCCAGCACGGCGTCGAGACCGTTGCGAAGCTCGGTGCGCCAGGCGCCGCCGCGGTCGGCTGGGTCGAAGCCGAGGTAGACGGAGAGCACGCCCAGCTCCGGCCGCCATTCGCTCAGCGCGTGGGCCTCCTCCAAGGTCGGTTGGCTCATCGACACTCCTCCTCGTTCGGGTGCGCTCCCGCTACCCCGCCGCGCCTGCGTGAGAAACCCCGCGCGGGGTACGGGCGGGGCATGGATCCACGCCCCGACACGCCCTACCCCGGGCCGCCGCGCCCGGACCCGCGGCCGCCCTCCCCGTCGCCCGACCCGGGACCGCCGAGGCCGCCGACGCCCGATCCCGGGCCGCCGCAACCGGGGCCCCCGGCGCCGCCGCCCGCACCGGAGATCTCTGGCTAGGCGCCTGAGTAGCGCAGCGAGCCCGGCGTGTCCAGGTCCTCGCCGGTCTCCAGCAGGGTCTTGAGGCCGGAGAGGATCATCGGCCAGCCGCCGTACAGTTCGCTGTTGGCGTCCTCGCCGAGCTGGTCGTGGGTGACGCGCAGGCGGCAGGAGCTGCCGACCGGCTCGATCTCCCAGGTCACCCGCGAGGTGCCTTCGCTCTTCACCTCGTCGCTCCACAGCGCGGTGAAGCTCTGCACCAGCCGCCGCGGCGGGTCGACCTCGAGGTTCTCGCCGCTGGCGATGTCGATGACCCCGGGCACGCCGGAGCGGTACTCGGACCCCTCGGTCCAGTCGGACACCGTCCCCACCCCGAAGCTGTAGCGCCTGCGCATCTCCTCGCTGGTGATCGCCTCCCAGAGGCGCTCTGGCGTCGTCTTGATGTAGACCTCGAACACGGTCATGCTGCCGCGCCCGCCGACCACCGCGTAGACCTGCTCCTCGTTCATATTTCCTTCTCCTCGCTCTCGATGTCTTGCTTCAGCTCGCTGAGCGCCGAGGCCCAGGGCTCCGCGTACTTGCCCACCCAGCGGTCGTGGATGAGCCTGATCGGGACGGGGTTGAGGAAGTGCAGCTTCTCGCGGCCGCGCCGCCTCGTCGTCACCAGGCCCGCCTCCTCGAGCACCTTCAGGTGCTTCATCACGCCGAAGCGGGACATCGGCAACTCCCCTTCAAGCGCGCTCAGCGACTGCCCGTCCCGCTCGAAGAGCCGGTCGAGCAGCTGACGGCGGGTCGGATCCGCCAGCGCCTTGAAGACCTCGTCCATGGCGAGGACTATACGTGACCTTTCGGGGCAAGTATCCCTTGACAGGGGGTAAGGATTCTGCTTGAATGGCCGCATGAACGATGAAATCTCACCGGAGACGGCAGAAGAGGCGGCTAACCGTGAGCGGGACGAAGCGGCGCTTGATCGGAAAGGTGCGACGAAACCCTGCGAGGCATGCGGCTCGGAGTTCTACGTCTCCGGGCTTCACGTCCTTGTCCAGTTGGTCGGCTCGGGCAAGTCGATCAAGTTGGGTGAGGGTGGCGAGGCTGTTACCGCCTTCTGCTCGAACTGCGGGCTTATCCGACTCCACTTGACGAACCTCCTTTTCAAAGACGAGGAAGAGGACGATGCCTCCCGCTAACCGCGCCAACCCTGTCCGCGCCGCCTCCTCAGATTCCCGCTACTCCGTCATGGAGTTCATGCGCGAGTTCCCTGACGACGAGGCGTGCTTGCAATGGCTCTGGCGGACCCGCTGCGCGATTGACGAGGAGGGCAAGAAAGCCTTCTGCCCCAAGTGCGAACTGGACCGGCCGTTCCACCGCGTGAGCGGTCGCCCAGCATGGGATTGCGACTACTGCGGGTACCACATGCATCCCACCGCCGACACGATTTTCCACAAGTCCTCTACGTCCCTGCACTTGTGGTTCTACGCAATGTTCTTGGTCAGCCAAACGCGCTGCGGGATCAGCGGAAAACAGCTAGAGCGCGAGCTGGGCGTGACCTACAAGACCGCGTGGCGGATGCTGAACAAGATTCGGAACCAGTTGATGGACGAGTCAGATGGCGAGCCGCTGTCAGGGGAAGTTGAGGTCGATGAGACCGCGATGGGCGGGAAGCCCCGCGCCAGCGACGGACCGATGACGCGCCAGCAGGCGGTGAAGTGGGCGAAAGAAAAGAAGACGACCGTCGTCGGCATGGTCGAGCGCGGCGGCCGGATTTACGCGACCCTCGCCGAGAACCGGGAGCAAAAGCCGGTGCGCTCAATCGTGGAGCAGTTCGTCCTGCCATCTTCGATGGTCTTCACGGACGAGTGGGTCGGCTACCGCAAGCTCGATCAGCACTTCGCCGCCCATCGGCGCATCCGCCACGCCGAGAAAATCTATGTCGAAGGCGACGTGCATACGAACACCATCGAGGGGTTCTTCGGGAACATGAAGCGAGGGATCGCCGGCACCTACCACGCCGTCTCTCGCAAGTGGCTACAGGGCTATCTGAACGAGTACACCTGGCGCTACAACCGCCGCGACGACGACCGGGCGATGTTCTTGCAGCTGGTGGAGCAGGCGGCCCTGTGAAGGGGGCCGGAGCGGCTGCCTAAGCCTTGGGTTTCCGGTCCTGGTTCTGGCCCCGCAGCGGGCCGGAAATCTTCTCGAAGTCGCGCAGCACGCCGGAGCGTTTCCGAACGGGGATCTTGAAACCCGTAGGCGTTTTGTCCGTCCGCTTATCGGACGGCTGCTGCGGCATTGGAGAGCGCCTCTGCGGCTTCGTCAGGGTTGGTCAGAACCCGCGCGCCCTGGGCCTCTATGACCGTCCGAGCTTCGCGGTTCACATCGGACAACTGGCGGTCCTCGGCGAAGCGGCAGAAGACCACGTAGTCCTTGACCTTCTGGCCGTCTAGGAGGTCCAGAACCTTCATGCCCTTCGCATCGGCACGCTCGCGGATTTTGTCCGCTTCGGTTATCGCGAGCTGGAGAACATCGAGCGCGACGTTTGCGCCGGAGTTCGCGAAGTAGTCCACGTGACGATCCAGGCCGGATTTCGCTTTGACTTGATAGGCCCGCGTCACCGCGTTGCTGCGAACGAGCGGCTTTAGTCGAGTGGCCATTTCGTCGGCCGGACTCGTGTGGGCGTAGCCGCGCCGCTTGGGTCGCACAACCCGTTTGACAAGTCGCTCCAAGGTCTGGTCAAGGCCCTGCTCATCCGGCGCGATGGTGGTGAATCGCGGCTCGCTTATGTCGAGCGGGAACCCGGCCTGCTTGGACAAGACGGTCTGAATGCGGTTAGGCACCGGCGTCACAGCGGAGGAGAGCATTTCGGACAGCATGGGCTCGATGTAGAGCAGGGAATCGCGCTCTAGGCGCGGGTTCTCCCGAATCACGCGATCAATGGCTTTCTGATCTAGCTCCAGGCCGTAGTCGCCCGAACTCTCGTCCCAAAGAAGGATGCCGATATTCAACCGCTCCCCGCGAGCGGGGTCGGGAATGAAGCGGATTACTGAGTAGTGGGCTTCGCTCATATCGCTCCTTCCAGATTAGGGAACGCGGCACTTCCGCTGTGGATAACTTCTCGCAGGCACGCCCGCCGTTCTACCAGGAAATCGCCGTAAACACCCTGTTCGCCCACGGCAAGCAACGCGGTTGGCGTCGAGTTCACAGCGGCCCGGATCTGCGTATCGGACAGCGCCTCGATCCGGTCGAGAACGGCGCGAACCTCGGCGGGATCAGCGATGGAATCGCGAACGAACGGCAGCCGGATGAAGCGTTCAGGCGGTGCTTCGACCCAGCCCATCAGTTCTTCGGTCCGGTGCGGTCCTAACGGGCTAACCAGAAGGTGGCTGTGATCGTTCAGGATCATCAGGTGGTTGCCGCCCTTGGCGTTGCGCACAACAAGGTTGGCGCCGTGGCGATCCTGGTTGATGAACCACGTGTCGAAGACGACCACCCCGTAAACCCGGTCCCGGTTTTCGCAGCGGCGGAAAAGGTTGGCGTCGATGGCTGGGTAGAAAGTTGGCTTCTGCATCCACGCGCTGGCGAAGAAAATCTCGCCTCCCATCGTGACGAAGCGATGATCTAAGACCGGCAGGCCGATCGTCTCGGCCAGCCGTGCAGCGATCCACTCATTCGCCGCGACGGTCGGGTGTTCAGGGACCAAGCTCGGCCCCTTGATGATGTACTCCTCGCCATTCTCGGCCAGGACCGAGCGAGCCTGTGATGCGCCCTCCCCGATTGGTCCGTAGTCGTCCACGACTGATAGCGGGACGACCGGCCGGTTTGAGCCTTGCGGGAAGACGTTCAAGTGATGAAAGCTAACTGATGCGAGGTTCTTTGCGGGAATCTTCCGGTGCCTGCTGCTGAGGCAACCCGACAAAGTGGCGTCGGGCTGCCTCAGCACCACTTCAAGCGTCCAGCAACTCGTAGGCGTAGAGCGCCGAGCGGGTCGGCAGCACCGCACCGCCGCTGCGGAACAGCAACCCGCCTTTGATGAGTTCCCGAACGGCCCGTTCCAGTCGGTCCCGGTCGTGGAAGTCCTCCGGGTCGCTCAGATCGCGGATCAGGTCCGAGAGCCGCAGCGTGGTCGGGTGCGACTGGACCACGTGGAGCAGGACCGCCTGCTCCTCTTGTCGGTCTTCGGCATCGGGGCTATGCATCGCGCCCACTCCAGACCTCAGCGCTGACCACAGCGGCCCTGGACGCGAAGAGGTAGCGGCCGGTCTCATTGACCAGCCCAGCCTCTTTGAGACGGTCGAGCGCGTCGGCGGTGATAACCACCTTTCCGCCTGCGGCTCTGTTGACCTCGCCGAAGGTGAACAGCCCTCGGTCCTCCAGTAGCAGCCGCATGATCGCCTGCTCTGGCTTTGCAATGTCCTCGGCCAATGAGGGCGAGGGAATACCTTTGTCCTGCATGGGAAAGACCCCTTTCCTGTGCCAGGCCGGGGGCCGTGTACGCGGTGCCCCGGCCGCTTGTTGTTTGGGCCGGGGAACGTAGAGCTACGTCAGGACGGATGTTTTGCGCTTCACAGCGTTAAATTGCTACCCCCTGTGAAGGGATACTTGCCCCTTTTGGTCACATGTCAAGGGCAGGTGCTACACCTCGGCCTCGCCGGCGATCACCGTCTTGGTGCGTCCGCCCACCCAGATCGTCCCGTCCTCGTCCTGGGAGACGCGGATGCGGCCGGCGCGGCCGATCGCTCCGCCCTGGGTAGCGAGGTAGGGAGCGGTGAGGCGGCCGCTCCCGAGCAGCCACTGAGCGACCGAGGCGTTGAGGCTGCCGGTGACCGGATCCTCGGTCCAGGCGCCGTTGCCGAGCGGGGCGAAGGCGCGCAGCTCGATCGCCGCCCCCGAGCCCTGCGGGTGGAAGCCGACGACGCCGAGGTCGAAGTCGAGCGGACCGGGCCGCAGCTCCAGCACCCGCTCCGCGCTCTCCAGCAGGACGGCGATCCAGCCCGGCCCATTGTCGACCCACTCGACCGCGAGCACCTCCGCCGGGTCGAGGCCGAGCGCGGCGGCGACTTTGGCGGCGTCCTCATCGGAGGCGGGGCCGGAGCGGACCAGCGGCGGCGCCGCGAACGCCAGCCCCTCCTCCCCGCGCCGGATCCGCACCAGGCCGGCGCCGCACTCCTGGATCACCTCATCGGGGTCGCGCGGCTCTCCCCCGGCCTTCAGCCAGACGTGGCAAGTGCCGAGCGTCGGGTGGCCGGCGAAGGGCAGCTCCAGCACCGGCGTGAAGATCCGCACCCGGTAGTCGGCCCCCGGATCGCCCGGCGGCAGTACGAAGGTCGTCTCCGAGAGGTTGGTCCAGCGCGCGAACCGCTGCATCTCCTCGGCTTCGAGGCCCTCCGCGTCGAGCACCACCGCGACCGGGTTGCCCGAACACGGCCCGCTGCCGAAGACGTCGACCTGGGAGAAGCGGCGGGGCACGTCTCCCTATTCGCTCTCGCAGCCGATCCCGTCGCCGTCGGCGTCGAGCCCGTAGTGGTCGACGCCGACCACGGTCACTTCCCCGGTGTACTTAGGCCCGTTCCCGCTGCCGCCTTCGCAGTCGTAGTCGGAGGCATAGGGGTCGAGGCAGGCGCCGGCGTAGTTCGGGTCGCATTCGCTCGCTTCTTCGCTCGCGGCCTTCTTCGCCGCAGCGGCCCGGCGCGCTTGCGCTTCCCGAGCGCGGAGGCGACGCATCGCGGCACGGTGCCGCCGCATCACTTGCCGGCGGTGGCGCCGGGCCATCATCGCCCGGTGCCGCATCGCGGCCCGTCGGCGCATCGTCGCGCGGTGGCGCATCGCCGCCCGGCGCCGCATCCGCGCCCGCATCGCCGCTCGGTGGCCCTCCATCCGGCGTTCCATCCGCTCCCGGCTCATGTGTCCGGGGCTCGTGCCTTCGCTTTCGCCGCAGCCGCTCGCAAGCAACAGGGCGGCGATTGCGGTCAGGACGAGCGCTCTCATGGACTCGGAAACTACATCCGGTAGACGGGCGCCGCCAGGTCCCCGAGCGGAGCGTTGGCGCAGGCGGCCAGCGCTTGGCCGAGGACTTGGCGGGTGTCGCGGGGGTCGATGACGCCGTCGTCCCAGAGGCGGGCGGTCGAGTAGAAGGGCTGGCCTTGGCGCTCGTATTGCTCGCGCAGCTCGGCGGCGATCTCGGGCTGGCCTACCTCGTTCATCACCGCCGCAGCCATCTCGCCGCCCATGACGGAGATGCGGGCGTTCGGCCACATGAAGAGGAAGCGGGGCGAGTAGGCGCGGCCGCACATGCCGTAGTTGCCCGCCCCGAAGGAGCCGCCGACGATCACGGTCAGCTTCGGCACCCGCGCCGTGGAGACCGCGGCGACCATCTTCGCCCCGTCCTTGGCGATCCCACCCGCCTCGTACTTGGAGCCGACCATGAAGCCGTTGACGTTCTGGAGGAAGACGAGGGGGATGCGGCGGTGGTCGCAGAGCTCGACGAAGTGGGCGCCCTTGAGCGCGCTCTCGGAGAAGAGGATGCCGTTGTTGGCGACGATCCCGACCGGGTGGCCGTCGAGGTGGGCGAAGGCGCAGACCAGCGTCTTGCCGTACTTCTCCTTGAACTCGCGCAGCTCGCCGCCGTCGACGATGCGGCGCATCACCTCGCGGATGTCCCACGGGGCCCGCGAGCCGATCGGGACGACGTCGAGGATCTCCTCGGGGTCGCCGGCCGGCGGCCGCGGCTCGATCCGCTCCCAGGGCGGCGCCGGCGAGGGCGGCAGGGTGGCGACGATTTCGCGCAGGATCGCCAGCGCCTCGGCGTCGTCGGCGGCGAGGTGGTCGGCGACGCCGGACTTGCGCGCGTGGACGTCGCCGCCGCCGAGCTCCTCCGCGCTCACCTCCTCCCCGGTCGCCGCCTTCACCAGCGGCGGGCCGCCGAGGAAGATCGTCCCCTGGTGGCGGACGATCACGGTCTCGTCGCTCATCGCCGGCACGTAGGCGCCGCCGGCCGTGCAGGAGCCCATCACCGCGGCGAGCTGCGGGATCTCCCGGGCCGACATCGTCGCCTGGTTGAAGAAGATGCGGCCGAAGTGCTCGCGGTCGGGGAAGACCTCGTCCTGCAGCGGCAGGTAGGCGCCGCCGGAGTCGACCAGGTAGATGCAGGGGAGCCGGTTCTGCAGCGCCACCTCCTGCGCCCGCAGGTGCTTCTTCACCGTGACCGGGTAGTAGGTGCCGCCTTTGACGGTGGCGTCGTTGGCGACGACGACGCACCCGCGGCCGCTGACGGTGCCGACGCCGGTGACGATCCCCGCCCCCGGCGCCGCGTCCCCGTACATCCCGTGGGCCGCCAGCGGCGAGAGCTCGAGGAACGGCGTCCCCGGGTCGCAGAGCCCCTCGATCCGCTCGCGGGCGGTGAGCTTGCCGCGGCCGCGGTGGCGCTCGACCGCCTTCGGCCCGCCGCCGCGGCGCACCCGCTCCAGCTCGGCCTCCAGCTCGGCGATCAGCTCCAGGTGCTTCTCGCGCGCACCCTCCTGGTGAGTCCGCGGAAAAGCACCCTCAGGAGGCTTTTTCGCGGACTCACGCATGTTGCTCATCGTTTCCACTCCACCGGCCCCGCGACCAGCGTGTGCGAGCCGAGCGGGCGGCCGAGCACATCCTGCGCCGCGCGCGAGGCCGCCAGCAGCTTCCCGAGGTCGATCCCGGTCTCGATCCCCATCTCGTGCAGCATCGAGACCAGGTCCTCGCTGGCGATGTTGCCGGTCGCCCCCGGCGGCACCGGGCAGCCGCCGAGCTCGCCGAAGCTCGACTCGAAGGACTCGACCCCCGCCTGCAGCGCCGCCAGCACGTTGGCGAGGCCCTGGCCGCGGGTGTCGTGGAAGTGGGCGGTCAGCTCGGCGCCGGGGACTTCGTCGGGGGCGATGTCGAAGAACTCGCCTACCTGGACCGGGTTCGCCATCCCGGTGGTGTCGCCGAAACCGATCTCCACCGCGCCGGCGGCGCTCAGCCGCCGGGCGATCTCGAAGACACGCTCGGGCGGCACGTGGCCCTCGTACGGGCAGCCGAAGCTGGTGCTGATCACGCCCTCACAGCGCAGCCCCTCCTCGCTCGCGCGCGCCAGCACCCGCTCCAGTCCCGCCAGCGACTCCTCCACCGAGCGGTTGACGTTGCGGCGGTTGTGGGTCTCCGAGGCCGAGAGGAAGACGTTGACCTCGTCGATCTTTCCGCGCACCTCCAGCGCCGCCTCCAGCCCGCGCTCGTTCGGGACCAGGACCGAGACCGAGACCTCCTCGGGGATCTCGGCCCGCTCCAGCACCTCGCGCCCGTCGGCCAGCTGCGGGACCACGTCGGCGCGGACGAAGCTCGTCACCTCCAGCCGCCGCACCCCCGTCCGCGCCAGCATCTCGACCAGCCGCACCTTGTCGGCGGTGGCGATCGTCTCCGGCTCGTTCTGGAAGCCGTCGCGCGGGCCGACCTCGCGGATCCGGACTGCGGCCGGCAGTGCCATCAGGCCACCCCTAGGCCCCCAGGGCCCGCGCGATCACCATCTGCTGGACCTCGTCGGTGCCCTCGCCGATCGTGAGGATCTTGGCGTCGCGGTAGAAGCGGCAGACCGGGTACTCCTCGATGTAGCCGTAGCCGCCGTGGATCTGCACCGCCTCCTCGCAGCAGCGGACCGCGAGCCGGCCACTCTTCAGCTTCGCCTGGGCGGCGGTGAGGGAGAAGTTTTCGCCGCGGTCCTTCATCCGCGCGGCTTTGTAGACGAGCAGCCGAGTCGCCTCGATCTCGGTCGCCATGTCGGCGAGCTTGGCCTGGATCGTCTGGAAGCGGGAGCTCGGCTGGCCGAAGGCCTGGCGCTCCTTGGCGTAGGCGAGCGCCTCGTCCAGCGCCCCCTGCGCGAGGCCGACGCCCATCGCGGCGACCCCGATGCGGCCGATGTCGAGCACCTGCAGGAACTGGCGGAACCCCATCCCCCGCGGCCCGAGCAGGTTCTCCTCGGGGACGCGGCAGTCGGTGAAGGTGAGGGGGCGGGTGTCGGAGGCGTTCCAGCCCATCTTGCGGTAGGGCTCGCCCTGCTCGTAACCGGGGGTGCCGTTGGGAACGATCAGGTTGGAGATCTCCCCCTCGCCGGTGCGGGCGGTGATGCAGACGACGCCGGAGATCTCGGTGCCGGCGTTGGTGATGAACTGCTTGGCGCCGTCGATCGCCCATTCGCCGCCGTCGAGGCGAGCCTTGGTGCGGACGTTGCCGGCGTCGGAGCCCGCCTCGGGCTCGGTCAGGCCGAAGGCACCGAGGATCTCGCCCGAGCAGAGCCGCGGCAGCCACTCTTCTTTCTGGGCCTCGCTTCCGAAGAGATAGATCGGCTGCGTGCCGAGCGAGGTGTGGGCGCAAAGGGTGATCGCGACCGAGGAGTCGACCCGGGTCAGCTCCTCGACCGCAAGCGCGTAGGCGAGCGAGTCGCCGCCCCCGCCCCCGTACTCCTGAGGGAAGGGGATCCCCATCAGGTTCAGATCGGCGAGCTTGGCGACGATCTCGTAGGGGAAACGGTGCTCGCGGTCGAGCTCCTCGGCGACCGGCGCCACCTCGCCGGTGGCGAAGTCGCGGACGGTGCGCTGGATCAGGCGGTGCTCGTCGCCGAGATCGAAGTCCATGCCCTCCAGGATACCGAATCAGCGTTCTAATTTCGAAGATTCGTTCGGTTTTTGCGCTACCGTGATGGCGATGCCGGTTCCCTCCCCCCCGATCCGCCCCGCCCTGCGCGCCCGCTACGAGGCGCGCCGCCGCGAGGTGGTGGCGACGGCGGCGAGGCTGTTCGCCGAGCGCGGCTATGACGCGACCTCGATGAGCGAGCTGACGGCGGCGACCGGCCTTGCCGCCGGCGGCCTCTACCACTACATCGAGGGCAAGGACGACCTGCTGATCGCGATCTGCGACGAGCTGCTGGAGCCGCTGCTGGAACGGGCGCGCGAGATCGTCGCCGCCGGGGCACCACCGGTGGACCAATTGCGCGAGCTCGTCGCCGCCTGGGTCGCTCAGGTCGTCGCCCACCGCCACCACATGCTCGTCTTCACCCAGGAGCGCCAGGCGATCGAGCGACAGCGCCGCTGGCGCCACGTCCGCGCCCAGCGCAAAGCGTTCGAGCAGATCCTCGACGACGTCCTCGCCCGCGGCGAGGCCGACGGCTCGATGACCTTCGCCGACCGCCGCCTCTCCCTCCTCGCCCTGCTGGGAATGGTCAACTACACCCCCCAGTGGGTGCGCCCGGGCGGCCGCCTCTCCCCCGCCGAGATCGCGGCGGGCTACTGCGAGATCGTCCTCGGCGCTTAGGCGCGCGCTTCCAGCGGGCCCTAGTGCGGGGCGACGAGCAGGGCCACGCCCAGCGCGATCACGAAGGTGAGCAGCGCGGTCTTGAACGGGGCGGGTGGAGCGGAGCGAATCATGGCTCCAAGGTACGAGCCCCTCGCGCCCCCGCCTGTGCGAAGGAACACGCTGGACATCACTCACATTGAGCAGGAATCAGGACAATGGTGGCGTGCCCACCATGAGGACGATCGGCGTCTACGGCTTCGACCGCGAGAGCTTCCTCGCGGCGCTGGAGGAGGCCGGCGTCGAACTGCTGCTCGACGTGCGCCAGCGCCGCGGCGTGCGCGGCAGCGAGTACGCCTGGGCGAACGCGCAACGCCTGCAGGCGGCATTGGCCGATGCCGGCATCGCCTACACCCACCTGAAGGAGCTGGCGCCGACGACCGAGATGCGCGAAGCCCAGTATCGCTGGGACGAGGAACACGGCGTGGGCAAACGCAACCGCACCGCTCTCGCCCCGGTCTACGTCGAGCGCTACACCGAGGAGATCCTCGACCAGGTTGACCTGGACCCGATCGTCAGGTGGATCGGCGAGAAGCCGGCGGCGCTGCTCTGCGTCGAGCGCGACGCGGAGGCGTGCCACCGCTCGCTGATCGCCGCGCGGCTCCGGGACGAGCTCGGCTTCGAGATCGCGCACCTGCGCCCGTGAGACTTCTGTGTCAATCCCCCACGGGTTGGAGCCTTCCAACGTGGCCCACCGCGCATTCGTCCCCGAGCGCTCCCGTCATTTGTACCGCTATGCGGAGCAGATGACGGGAGCGCTCATCGGGCGGCGGTCGGCTCTATGCGTTCCGTTGGGATCTGCGACGGCCTCGCTTTGCTCGGCCTCTAGACCTGGATCTCAGCAGAGCAAAGGGGAGGCTCCCCTATGAGCCGGGAGGTCCGCCGCGCCGAGCCGGGAGAGGAGCTAGCCGTAGCCGGCGTCCACGTCCGCGCCTGGCTCGCCGCCTACCGCGGCCTGATCGACGACGACTACCTCGACGGCCTGCGCGCGGAGGATCGCGCCGCCGTGCATTCGTTCGATGCCCCCGGGCCGAACGCACCGGAAACCCTGCTCGCGGTCGAAGGAGACGAGATCCTCGGCTTCGTCGCCTTTGGCCCCTCGCGCGACGCCGACGCCCCCGAAGCCGGCGAGATCTTCGCCCTGTACATAGACCCGCCGCGCTGGGGCACAGGCGTCGGCCGGCTGCTGATGCGCGAAGCGCGACGGTGCCTACGCGAGCGCGGGCACACGGAAGGCACCCTCTGGGTCCTCGAAGGCAACGAGCCGGCCGAGCGCTTCTACCGCTCCGAAGGATGGGAGCGCGACGGAGCCGAGCGCGAGGAGGACCCCTACGGCCCCCTCGTCACCGTCCGCCGCTTCCGCCGCCACCTCTGACCATCGTTTCCAGACTTTTGGTCCCCATAGGGGCCCAAATGCTGGAAACGATGTTGGGCTAAGCCATCGCGCGGGCGATCACCACGCGCTGGATCTCGTTGGTGCCCTCGTAGATCTGGGTGATCTTGGCGTCGCGCATCATCCGCTCGACCGGGTACTCGTTGACGTAGCCGTAGCCGCCGAGCACCTGGACCGCCTCGACCGTCACCTTCATCGCGTTGTCGGAGGCGAAGAGCTTCGCCATCGAGGTCCACTTGCCGAGATCGGCGGGGCGCTCGGGACGGTCGGCCATCGAGCAGGCTTTGTAGAGGAGCTCGCGGGCGGCGGCGGTGCCGGTCTCCATGTCGGCGAGCTTGAACTGGATCGCCTGCAGCTGGTTGATCGGCTTGCCGAAGGCGATCCGCTCCTTCGCGTAGGCGTTGGCGTAGTCGGTCGCGCCCTGGGCGATCCCGACCGCCTGTGCGGCGGCGCCGAGACGGGTGCGCTCCAGCGTGCCGAGGGCGACGCGGAGGCCGTTGCCCTCGCCGCCGATCAGGTTCTCGGCCGGGACGCGGACGTCGGTGAAGCTCGGCGAGCCGGTCGGCGAGCCCTTGATCCCGAGCTTGTGCTCGAGCTTGCCGGGGTCGAAGCCGGGACGGTCCTTCTCGACGACGAAGGCGCTGGTGCGACGGTTCTCGCGGTCGGTGGTGGCGAAGACGACGTAGAAGTCGGCGATCGTCGCGTTGGTGATCCAGGCCTTCTGGCCGTTGATCACCCACTCGTCTCCGTCGCGGACGGCGCTGGTCCGCATCGCCGCCGGGTCCGAGCCGGCCTCCGGCTCGGACAGCGCGAAGGCCGGCGACCACTCGCCGCTGGCGCACCTCGGCAGCCACTTCTGCTTCTGCTCCTCTGAGCCGAAGAGCTGGATCGGCAGCGTCCCCAGCTCCTGCACCATCAGCATCAGCGCGCAGGAAGCGTCGGCCCGGGCCAGCTCCTCGACCGCCATCTGCAGGACCAGCGTGCCGGTGCCGGTGCCGCCGTGCTCGCTCGCGAAGGGCAGGCCGAGGACGTCGTGGGAGGCGAGCAGCTCGCGGACGTCCCACGGATATTCGCCGCTGCGGTCGATCTCCCCCGCCCGCGGCGCGATCTTGTCCTGCGCGAGCTGGCGGACCATGTCGCGCAGGTCCCGCGCCTCCTGCGGGATCTCGTAGGGACGGTCGACTGCCTGAACGCTCATCTGTTCCTCTCTCTAGAAGACGGGTGACTCGGTGTAGGTCCCGAAGACCTCTTGCATCGCCGCGATCATCTCGCCCTCGGTGGCCTGCGTGCGGGCCGCCTCGATGATCGGCGGCATCAGGTTGCCCTCGCCGGCGGCGGCGCGCTTCAGCTCGGCCAGCGCCGCCTCGACGGCGGCGCCGTCGCGCGCCGCCTTGGTCGCCGCCAGCCGCTCGACCTGCTTGCGCTCCAGCGCCGGGTCGATCCGCAGGATCGGCGTCTCCTCTTCTTCGTCCTGGACGAAGTCGTTGACGCCGACGACGATCCGCCGCCGTTCGTTCAGCTCGCGCTGGTAGGTGAAGGAGGCGTCGGCGATCTCGCGCTGGGGGAAGTTGCGGCGGATCGCCTCGACCATCCCCCCCAGCTCGTCGATCCGGGCGAAGTACTCATACGCCGCGCGCTCCATCTCGTCGGTCAGCTTCTCGACGAACCAGGAGCCGCCGAGCGGGTCGGCGGTATTGGCGACGCCGGTCTCGGTGGCGATGATCTGCTGGGTGCGCAGCGCCACCCGCACCGCGTCGGTGGTCGGCAGCGCCAGCGCCTCGTCGAAGGAGTTGGTGTGCAGCGACTGGGTCCCGCCCATCACCGCCGCCAGCGCCTCCAGCGCGGTGCGGACGATGTTGTTGAGCGGCTGCTGCGCGGTCAGGCTGACGCCGGCGGTCTGCGTGTGGAAGCGCAGTCGCATCGACTCCTCCTTGCGGGCGCCGTAGGTGTCGCGCATCTCCCGCGCCCAGATCCGTCGCGCCGCCCGGTACTTGGCGATCTCCTCGAAGAAGTCGATGTGGGAGTTGAAGAAGAAGGAGAGCCGCGGCGCGAAGTCGTCGACGTCGAGCCCCCGCGCGATCGCCCGCTCGACGTAGGTGAAGCCGTCCTTGAGGGTGAAGGCGAGCTCCTGCTGGGCGGTCGAGCCGGCCTCGCGGATGTGGTAGCCGGAGATCGAGACGGGGTGCCAGCGCGGCATCTGCTCGCTGCACCACTCGATCATGTCGGTGACCAGGCGCAGCGCCGGCTCGATCGGGAAGCACCACTCCTTCTGGGCGATGTACTCCTTGAGGATGTCGGTCTGGATCGTGCCGCCGAGCTGCTCCGGCGCGACGCCCTGCTTCTCGCCGACCAGCACGTAGAAGGCGAGCAGGATCGCCGCCGGCGCGTTGATCGTCATCGAGGTGGTGACGCCGCCGAGCGGGATCCCCTCGAAGAGCCGCTCCATGTCGGCGAGGGTGTCGACGGCGACGCCCTCGCGGCCGACCTCGCCGAGGCTTTTCGCGTGGTCGGAGTCGTAGCCCATCAGGGTCGGCATGTCGAAGGCGGTCGAGAGCCCCGTCTGGCCGTGGTCGAGCAGGTAGTGGAAGCGCTCGTTGGTCTCCTCGACGGTGCCGAAGCCGGCGAACTGGCGCATCGTCCACAGCCGCCCCCGGTACATCGAGGCATACGGGCCGCGGGTGAAGGGATAGGAGCCGGGCTCGCCGACCTTCTCCTCGACCTCGCCCTCGAGGTCGGCCTCGGTGTAGAGCGGCTTGATCTCCTGCCCGGAGATCGTCGAGAACTCGGCGTCGCGTTCGACGCGCTTGTCGCCGGCGGTTTGGCTCACTGGCCAGTAAGTCTGACAGCGGGCTCAGCCAGCCGCCACGGCGCGCAGCTGCGGCGCCCAGACCTCCTCGAGGAAGGAGGTCAGCTCGGCGTTCAGCCGCTCGGGGCTGAGGCGCCACTCGAGGATCGAGTTGGCTTCGACCAGGCGCGCGTTGGGCAGCTCTTCGAGCAGCATCCCCGAGTCGCTGAAGGGGTGGAGCGGGTCGTGCGGGTGGCCGACGACCAGCGTCTGGTGCTCGATCTGCCTGCGCTCCTCGCGGTGCGGGGCGGTCTCCCCCAGCAACAGCCCCTCCAGCACCGCCTGCGAGGGACCGGGCCGCTGCCGGACCCAGTCGAGGCCGATGTCGAGGAGGTGGTGGGTGCGCGGGATCAGGGAGGTGGCGATCGAGAGGCCCTGGAAGAGCGGGCGCCCGACCTTGAGGCCGAGCAGCAGCGGCGCGAAGAGGCCGGCGACGGCGGAGAGGGCGTTGTCGAGGACCGGCATCTCGATGAACAGCGCCCGCGCGCGGTCGGGGTTGTGGACGGCCAGCTCGAGGGCGATGTTGGCGCCGAGCGAGGTGCCGCCGACCACCGCCTGCTCCTCCCCGAGGTGGTCGAGCAGCGCCACCACCTGGCGGGCGAAGAGCGGCATCGAGTAGAGCCGCAGGTCCTCGGGCCGGTCCGAGCGCCCGTGGCCGAGCATGTCGACGGTGACGACCCGGTTGCCGCGCCCCGCCAGCTCCGGCGCCAGGCGCTCGAACATGCGCCGGTTCATCAAGAGGCCGTGGACGAGGACGACCAGCCGCTTGCCTTCGCCGTAGACGTCGTAGGAGATCCGGTGCCCCTCGTAGCGGAACTCGCCCATGTGGTGATGGTATGCCCTGCGGCTACCCGGAACCAGGCGGCGGCGTCATCAGCGCCACCGGGAGCGAGAGGCCGGCGTCGCGGCGGAGGGTGGCGATGCGACGGCCGGGCTGGACGGCGTCGCGCACCTCGCCGGCGCGCTCGCCGAGGAAGGCGGCGGTCGCCTCCAGGTCCGGGGCGACGAAGGCGAGGCCCCAGAAGAAGGCGGGGCGGTCGCCACCGGCCCGCTCGGTCGCCTCCGGAGGCTCCTGGACGACCTCGAGGATCGCCGAGCCGAGGCGGAAGAAGGCCTGGCGGGGCGCTCCGGCCGGGGTCGGCTCCTCGCGGACGCGGCGCAGGTCGAGGCCGGCCGCCGCGAGCGCCGCCACGGTGCGATCGAGGTCGGAGGAGATCGCGACGACGTGGTCGAGGGCGGCGACGCCGTTGGGGTGGGGGGGCGCCTCCGCGGGCGGCGGCCGCTCGGAGCGGGCGGTCGGCAGCCCGTCGAGGTCGAGCGAGTCGATCCCGCGCAGCGACCAGCCGGTCAGGCCCCTCCTCCCCTCCTCCGGCGCGAAGCCGATGCGGATGTCGCCGACGACGCACTCCTGGCCATCCACGTGGAAGCCGCAGTTGCTCCAGGCCTCCGGCGAATCCGCCACCGTCAGCCCGTCGATGCTCGTCGCCATGGGCGAACCGTAGCCGTAGGCTGGGCGCGTGGAGCACGAGCGGCTGCAGCGCTTCGTCGAGGCCCAGGACCAGGGCGGCACCTACGAGCGGGCGCTGGCCGAGCTGCGGGCCGGGCGCAAGAACAGCCACTGGATGTGGTTCGTCTTCCCACAGATCGCCGGGCTCGGGCGCAGCGCGATGTCGCAGCGCTACGCGATCGAGTCACCGGAGGAAGCGCGGGCCTATCTGGGCCACCCGGTGCTCGGCCCGCGGCTGGTCGAGTGCGCGCAGGCGCTGCTCGGGCACGAGGGCCTCTCGGCCGAGGCGATCATGGGCGAGATCGACGCCGTCAAGCTGCGCTCCTCGATGACGCTTTTCTCCCGCGCCACTGCTCCCGCGAGTCCGCGTGAATCCTTGTACAGCACGGATTCACGCGGACTCGGTGAAACCGAGGTCTTCGCGCTAGTGCTGGAGCGCTATTTCAGCGGCGAGCCGGACGCGGCGACCCTTAAGCTGATCTGATGCAGGAGCCCCATCTGGCCTGGAAACCGGTCGAGCCGCCCAGTCGCGCGCCGCTCGAAGGCGAGCATGTGCTGCTGCGACCGGTCGAGGCGGCAGCCGATGCCGAGCCGTTCTTCGCGGCGACCCATCCGCCAGCCGCCGAGGAGAGCCTCTGGGCATACATGTTCGACGGTCCGTATGAGGACGCGGCCGAGATGCGGCAGGCGATGGAGTGGGCCGAAGCGACGGAGGACCCGCTCTTCTTCACGATCGTCCGCCTCGCCGACGAGCGCCCGCTGGGGCGAGCCGCCTACATGAGGGTCAAGCCCGAGCACGGGGTGATCGAGATCGGCGGCATCCTCTTCGCGCCCGAGCTGCAGCGGACCATCGGCGCGAGCGAGGCGATCCACCTGATGCTCCGTCACGCCTTCGACGAGCTCGGCTACCGCCGCGTCGAGTGGAAGTGCGACGCTGCAAACGACGCCTCGCGGCGCGCCGCCGAACGCTTCGGCTTCGCCTACGAGGGCACCTTCCGCCAGCACATGGTGATCAAGGACCGCAACCGCGACACCGCCTGGTTCTCGATCGCCGACGACGAGTGGCCCGAGATCCGCATCGGCTACGCAGCCTGGCTGGCCCCAGAGAACTTCGATGCCCAGGGCCGGCAAAAGCGCCGCTTGGTGGACTGCCGGGACTAGCGGGCTCAGGCCGAAGCGGGTGCCGCGCCTTCCAGCGTCGGCACGACTCGATTGGCGAAGGTCGCCACCAGCTCGGGGTCGAACTGGGTGCCGGCGCCGGCGCGCAGCTCCGCCAGCGCCGCCTCGCTGCTGACGGCGGGGCGGTGGGGGCGGCCTTCGGTCATCGCGTTGTAGGCGTCGCAGATGTGGATCACGCGGGAGCCGAGGGGGATGGCGCTGCCGGCGCGGCCGTCGGGGTAGCCCTCCCCGTCCCAGCGCTCATGGGTCGAACGGACCAGTTCCGCGACCTGGCCGAGGGCCGGGGCGGCGTCTAGCACCCGCTGGCCGATCAGCGTGTGCTTGCGCATCAGCGCCCACTCCTCCGCGGTCAGCTTGCCGCCCTTGTGGAGGACCTCGTCGGGGATCGCGATCTTGCCGATGTCGTGCAGCTCCGCCGCCCGCACCAGGACGTCGAGCTCCTCGGCGTCGAGGGAAAGCTCCCTGCCGAAGGCCTTGACGAGGCGGGCGACGCCGTCGAGGTGGCGCTCCAGCTCGGGCTCGCGCTCGTGCAGGACGCTGAGCAGCACGCTGCGGGTCTGGCTGCGTGCGGAGTCGGCGCGGCGGCCCTTTTTCGCGTACATCCGCCGGTCGGCGAGCCGCAGCGCCTTGGTCGCGCTCACCACCTCCGCCGGCAGCAGGACCTTGCCCCAGGAAGCACCGATCGAGAACCCCTTGCCCCGCTCGGAGAGCGCCTCTTCGGCGGCTTCGCAGATCGCCGCGGCGTTCAGCTCGCGGGTCGAGGCGAGGATGCAGAACTCGTCGCCGCCGAGCCGGTAGCCCCGGCCGTACGGCGCCATCGCGGCAGCCAACCGCTTCCCCAGCCGGCGCAGCAGGTCGTCGCCGGCGGGGTGCCCGAAGCTGTCGTTGTAGGCCTTGAAGCCGTCGAGGTCGAACAGCGCCAGGACCATCGTCCGCGGCGGCTTCGCCGCGATCGCCTTCTCGACGTCCTGCACCAGGCGGCGCCGGTTTGGGAGACCGGTGAGCGGATCGGTCACCGCCTCGTCCCTCGTGGTGGCGAGCATCCGCGTGCTCTGCTCGAAGGTGATCGCCAGCCGGACGAGCACGGCGAGCAGGCAGGCGACCCCGAGGCCGACCGCGACCGCCCCGATCGCGACGAAGCTGCCGGCCGCGAGCAGGGCGAGCGCGACCACCGCCATCAGGATCGGGGCGAGGATCCGGCGCCGGCCGGGCTCCTCCGGCGCGGTCTTCGACTCTCCCGCCGGCAGCCACGAGGCCACCGCGAGCAGCAGGAGGGCGAGCGGCCAGCCGACGCTGGCGAGGTTCAGCGCCTCGGTCGACTGGCCCAGGACCGAGAGGTAGACGACGTCGGCGGCGGCGAAGAGCAGCAGGGCGGCCGCGATCAAGAGCCAGGTCGGGTCGGTCCGCCACTTCGAGGCCGCGAAGGCGCCGCTCAGCAGGCCGAGGAGGACGAGGTCGAAGCAGGGATAGGCGAGGCTGACGGCGACCCCGAGCGGGCTGCCGCCGAGCGCGTCCAGCACCGGCGGGAAGATCAGCGCCGCGGCGACGCCGGCTATCGCCAGCGCCCCGATCAGGCCGTCGACCCAGGCCAGCGGCTCGAGCTGCGCCACCCGAGCCCGCAGCAGCAGGACCAGGGCGACGTAGCTGGCGGGGTAGAAGGCGAGGAAGAGCGCGTCGGAGGGCGAGGGGAACGGCGCCGGGCTGGCGTAGTAGAGGACGACCGAGTAATAGGTCTGCCCCAGCGCCCAGAGCAGCAGGCCGGCGCCCAGCGCCAGCCACGCCTTGCGCTCGGCCTCGATCGCCGCCGCCCGCCAGAGGACGACCAGCGCCGCCCCGAGGACGACGGCGTCGTAGACCCAGCGGCCGGTCGCGTCCTGGAGAGGTTCGCCGCCCAGTTCCCAGAGGACGACGACGGCGTAGAAGGCCAGGAGCCCCAGCAGGACTCCCGTCGCGGCGAAGGCGAGCTTGCGCGACCTCGGCGGCCGCTTGGACATGTCGTCCATGACCGGTAGATCGGCTTGTACGGGTCGTAGCTTGAGCCATCCCGCTCAGCTAGCCCCGGGCCGCTCACCCCCCGCTCTGCGCGAACTCGTCGCGCCGCTTGATCAGCAGCCACTGCGGCTTCTCGCCGCCGCGGGTCCGTTGCAGGGCGAAGCCGCCGCGCAGCTTCTCGCCGTGGAGGACGAAGACGGCATGGCCGCGGTCCAGCGCCTCGGGCCAGGGGACGCGGCCGCCCTGCTCGTAGGTGCCGCGGTCCCAGATCTTCACCCAGCCGCCGTCGAGCTCTCCCTCGAAGTCGTTGTGGGCGAGCGAGTGGTCCTCGACCTGGATCGCCATCCGCTTCACCGCCGGGTCCATCGAGGGCTCCTTCGGGACCGCCCAGGAGCGCATCGCCCCATCCACCTCGAGCCGCAGGTCGAAGTGATGAGCGGTCGCCTGGTGCTCCTGGACGACGAAGACGCCGGCGCTGACGCCGCGGACTGCGAACTGCTCGTGCCCTTCGGCCTTGACGCGCTCGACCTCGACCTCGGCGACCTCCGCTCCCCGCGGCCCCGCTTCGAGGAAGGCGGTCAGCTCCTCGACCGCCGGCTCCTCGCCCTCGGCGTGGACGCGAACGCTGCCGTCGTCGCCGTTGCGGACCCAGCCCATCAGGCCCAGGCTGCGAGCCCTCCGCAGGGTCGCGTCGCGAAAGCCGACCCCTTGTACCTGCCCGCGGACAACCGCCCGAATCCCGACCATCACCTCCAGGTTATCCCGCCTCGCATCGGCCCCTCTGGACATTTTGTTTAGTCACGGCGGGCGGCGGGCACAGGACGATGACCAAGCTTTAGCTCCATTCACGGAACGACTCGTGAAGGTCGTCGTCTTCTCCCACTCGCTGGTCTCCGACTGGAACCACGGCAACGCCCACTTCCTGCGCGGCGTCGTCACCGAGCTGCAGGCGCGCGGGCACGAGGTCGCCGTCTTCGAACCCGCCGACGGCTGGAGCCGGGAAAACCTCCTCCGCGACCACGGCGAGAAGCCGCTGCGCTGGTTCGCCCGCGCCTTCCCACAGCTCGAAAGCCGTCCCTACCATCTCGAGACCCTCGACCTCGACGTCGAGCTCGACGACGCCGACCTGGTCCTCGTGCACGAGTGGAACGAGCCGGCGCTGGTGCGCCGGATCGGCGAGCACCGCTCCCGCCACGGCGGCTACCGGCTGCTCTTCCACGACACCCGCCGCCGGGCGCCGGAGGAGATGGCGCGGTTCGACCTCTCCCACTACGACGGTGTGCTCGCCTGCGGCGAGGCGATCCGGCGGATCTACCTCGAACACGGCTGGGCGGCACGGGCCTGGACCTGGCACGAGGCCGCCGACACCCGCGTCTTCCGGCCGCTGCCGGCGGTCGAGCCCGAGGCGGACCTGGTCTGGATCGGCAACTGGGGCGATGGCGAGCGCCGCCGGGAGCTGCGCGAGTTCCTGCTGCGCCCGGCGCGGAGGCTGGGGTTGCGGGGGTCCATATACGGGGTGCGCTACCCGCGGGCGGCCCGGCTGCGGGTCCGCCTCGCCGGGCTGCGCTACCGCGGCTGGATCGCCAACCACCGCACGCCCGAGCTCTTCGCCCGCCACCGGCTGACCGTCCACGTGCCTCGCCGGCGCCATGCCGAGGCGCTGCCCGGCATCCCGACGATCCGGCCCTTCGAGGCGCTCGCCTGCGGCATCCCGCTGATCTGCTCCCCCTGGGACGACGCCGAGGGCCTCTTCCGCCCCGCGCAGGACTACCTCCTCGCCCGCGACCGCGCCGAGATGCGCGAGGCGATGCAGGCGATCCTCGAGTACCCCGAATTCGCCGCGAAGCTGCGCGCCAGCGGCCTGGAGACGATCCGCACCCGCCACACCTGCGCCCACCGCGTCAGCGAGCTGCTGGCGATCGACGCCGAGCTGCGCGGGGCGCCGCTGGAGGCGGCGCGCTGAGGATCGCCTGCTTCGGCGCCTTCGACCGCCTAGGCAGGGGCCCATCCCGGTGAGATACTCGCCCCATGAGGGAGCACGGGAGCATCGGCTCCGGGGGCGGCCTCGGCGGCGACGGCCACGCCTGCTGGGCCTTCGACCACGGGAGCGACTTCGCCGCTGTCGCTGTCGAATTCCTCGACGACGGTCTCCGCGCCGGGCAGCGGCTGGCCTACGTCGGCAGCGAAGCGGCGGCCGAGCAGCGCGAGCGCCTCGATCCCCTCGGCGACGTCGGCTCGATGATCGACGCCGGGGCGCTGCAGCTCTTCCAGCTCGAGGACCTCTACGCGATGGGAGAGCCGATCGACTGCGACGCGCAGCTCGCCGCCTACGCCGCGGCGACCGACGCCGCCCTCGCCGACGGCTACACCGGGCTGCGGGTCGCCGCGCAGGTGACCGACCTGGTCGACGACCCCCGCACCTGGGAGGCCCACGTCCGCTGGGAGAGCGTCGCCGACCGGTTCATGTCGGTCCGGCCGCTCTCGGCGCTGTGCGGCTACCGGCGCGACGCCCTGCCGGACCATCTCCTCTGCGACCTGGCCGCCGTCCACCCCGCCGCCAACGTTGCTGCCGGCGCGCCGCCGTTCCACCTCTTCGGCGAGGAAGGCGAGCTGGCGCTCTGCGGCGAGGTCGACTGCTTCTCCGCCGCCGCCCTCGATCGCGTGCTCGAGGCGGCGCTCGCCCGCGACCCCGCCTGCCTCGACCTCGGCGAGCTCGACTTCATCGACCACTGCGGCCTCGAAACCCTCGTCGCCCACACCCGGCGCCTCGCCGAGCGCGGCTGCGCCGTCCACGACGCGCCCCCCGTAGTCGACCGCCTCTGCGAGCTGCTCGAACTGAAGCTGTGACGACGACGCCGCGGCAGGGGGTGGGCTTTCGCCACGAGGCGTTCTTCTACGCCGACGACGAGGAGTTCCTCGCCGGGATCGTCCCCTTCGTCGAAGAGGGCGTCGCCGCCGGGGGGGCGGTGCTGGTCGGGCTGCCCCTGGCAACGCGCAGCCTGCTGGAAAAGGAGCTCGATCCCGGTGCCGACGACGTTCGCTTCCTCGCGATCGAAGAGGTCGGACGCAACCCCAGTCGCCTCGTCTCCGCCTGGATCGACTTTCTCGGCGATCACGAGATCGCCGAGATCCGGGGCATCAGCGAAGCGGTTTGGCCCGGGCGCTCCGCCGCCGAGATCGACGAGTGCCAGCGCCACGAGCGGCTGCTCAACCTCGCCTTCGACGACGGTCCCGCCTGGACGCTGATGTGCCCGTACGACACCGGTGCCCTCAGCGACGACGTCCTCAGCGCCGCCGCGCACGACCACGAGGACGGCGCCACCGCGGACCCCCTGCTCGAGGGTTCGCTGCCGCCGCCGAGCGGCGCCTACTTCGGGATGCCCTTCGGCAAGGCGGAGCTGCGCGAGGTGCGCCGGCTGATCTCGGAGCGCGCCGCCACGGCCGGCCTCGACACCCGCCGGACCGAGGACCTGGTCCTCGCCACCTGCGAGGCGGCGACCAACAGCGTCCAGCACGGGGGCGGCGAGGGCGATCTCCGGGTCTGGTACGAGGACGGCGCGCTCCTCTGCGACGTCCGCGACGCCGGCCGCATCGAAGACCCGCTGGTCGGCCGCGAGCGGCCCTCGAACGAACAGATCAGCGGCCGCGGCCTCTGGATCGCCAACCAGCTCTGCGACCTGGTCCAGATCCGCTCCGGCAAGCAGGGCACCCAGGTGCGCCTACGGATGGCGGTCGACCCGAGCTGATGCACGACTACGTGATCGTCGGCGCCGGCTCGGCCGGCTGCGTGCTCGCCAACCGGCTCAGCGAGGACCCCTCGGCGCGGGTGCTGCTGATCGAGGCCGGCGGGCGCGACCGCCATCCCAACGTCAAGATCCCGGCCGCCTTCGCCAAGCAGTTCCGCACCAGGCTCGACTGGGACCTGGCGACCGAGCCCGAGCCCCACTGCGACAACCGCTCCTTGTACGTGCCGCGCGGCAAGGGGCTCGGCGGCTCGAGCTCGATGAACGCGATGCTCTACGTGCGCGGCCACCCGCTCGACTACGAGGGCTGGGCCGCCGCCGGGGCAGAAGGCTGGGGCTGGGACGACGTCCGCCCCTACTTCCTGCGCGCCGAGGACAACCAGCGCGGCGCCTCCGAGCACCATGCGGTGGGCGGGCCGCTGCGGGTCGAGGACGAGCGCTCGCCGCGGCCGCTGACCGGGCGCTTCCTCGCCGCCTGCGCCGAGGCCGGCATCCCCCGCGTCGACGACTACAACGGCCCCGAGCAGGACGGCGCCTCGCTGGCGCAGGTGACCCAGCGCCGCGGCCGGCGCTGGAGCGCCGCCGACGCCTACCTGCGCCCGGCGCTCGAGCGCCCGAACCTGGAGGTGGTGACGAAGGCGCTCGTCTCCGGGATCGAGATCTCCGGCGGCGTCGCTACCGGCGTCCGCTACTCGCGCCGCCGCGGCGGCGAGCAGGTGGCGCGGGCCGAGCGCGAGGTGATCCTCGCCGCCGGCGCGATCGGCTCGCCGCAGCTGCTGTTGCTCTCCGGCGTCGGCCCGGCGGCGCAGCTGCACGAGCTCGGGGTGCCGGTTGCCCATGACCTGCCGGGAGTCGGCGAGAACCTGCAGGACCACCCCTACGTCGTCTGCGTCTGGGACGTCCCCGGCGGCGGCTCGCTCGCCGACGCCGAGAAGCCGAAGGCGCTGCTCGAGTACCTGGTGCGCCGCACCGGCCCGCTCAGCTCCTCGGTCGCCGAGGCCTTCGCCTTCGTCCGCAGCCGGCCCGGTTTGCCCGCCCCCGACCTGCAGTTCCACTTCGCCCCCGCCTACTTCGTCGACAACGGCTTCGAGGAATACGACGGCCACGCGATCAGCATGGGCCCGGTCCTGGTCAAACCGCGCGCCCGCGGCTGGGTGCGGCTGCGGAGCACCGACCCCGCCGCCAAGCCGCGCATCCTCACCAACTCGCTCTCCGACGACGAGGACGTGGCGGCCCTGGTCGCCGGGGTGCGGCTCTCGCGCGAGATCGCCGCCGCCGGCCCCTTCGCCGAGGTCCTCGGCCGCGAGCTCTTCCCCGGCGGCGAGGCCGACACCGACGAGGCGCTCGCCGCCGACGTCCGCCGCCGCGCCGAGCTGCTCTACCACCCGGTCGGCACCTGCCGCATGGGCAGCGGCGACGATGCCGTCGTCTCCCCCGAGCTGCGCGTCCACGGCCTCGAGCGGTTGCGCGTCGTCGACGCCTCGGTGATGCCGGTGATCCCGAACGGCAACACCAACGCGCCGACGATCATGATCGCCGAGAAAGCCGCCGACCTGATCCGGTCCGCGGCCTAGGCGTCAGCCGGCGGTGATGGTCGTCGCGCGCTCGCGCATGCGGTGAAAGCCGCCGAACATCTCCCAGATCGCCGCTGGCGAAGGGAGCGGCTCGGCCGAGCTTTCCCGCAGCGCTCGATAGTCGCTGAAGGTGATCTCGTCGAGACGGTCGCCGAGCTCGGCGACGATCGCCCGCAGCGCCTCACGCTGTCGGCCCTCCAGTGAGGCCGACGGGTCCAGATCCTCCAGTGAGGCCGACGGGTCCAGATGACCGGTGACTAGGACCATCGGCACCAACCTATGCGGCCGTCCGCCGACGGCCATCCGGTGAAACCACATGCTTGGCCTCGGTTCTGCCGCAGCCCCTTGTACTGCTTGTCGTCCTCGACACTCGAACCGCGGTCCTCGGCCATCGTCCTCACCTCCGGTGCAGGGGTCGTTCCCGCTGCGCGTGTACCCCGAAGCGGCAAACCCGAAGCCCGACGGGGGAAATACTCGGATGACAACGACCGCAAGGGCGCCCGACAATCGGGGGCATGAACCAGACCTCGAGCCAATGGAGCCCACGATGAGCGACGACACCGTCACCCTGACCCTGCCCAAATCCGATGCCGAAGTACTCCTCGGAGTCCTCTCCTCGGAGCGCTACAACGCCGAGACCGAAGCGGTCTGCAACCAGATCCGCAAGCAGCTCGACGAGAGGTTGGCGGAGCTGGCCTGAGCAATGCCAACGAGCCTTTCAGGGCCGTTTATCATCGTCTTCGACGTTGCATACGGCCGGATCGCTCCGGTCGATTGCGCGGAGAAGCAAAGGTCTAGGGTTCGAGTCCCTGGCGCCCCTCTTCCGGGGTGTGGTGTAACAGGAAGCACCTTGTTCGGGGGTTCCCTCTCCCTCGGTTAACTGTGGACCGGAGGGAACCCCCTTTATCGTCCGTTAGGGTCGGACCGTGGACGTCCTGATCCAGATTCCGATCATCGACCTGCGTGGTTTCCTTGCCAAGCCGAGCGGCAAATTCGCGAAACCCTCATGGCCGGTGGGGACCATCGCCGAGTCACCCGGTCACAGTCAATTCCTCCGAGGGTTCAGCTGCCTCAAGAGCACCCACACCAGCGAGACCGGCAGCTGGCAGGGTCGCGCGCAGCACGTCGACGCGCGAAACGCCTTCAGGTTCGGCGCCGACTTCGACGAGGCAATCAGGAACCGCCTCGTCGCCGCGGGCCTGCCGGTCGACCTCCGCTCGTCGGAGTTCTTCGCGACCTGCCTCGGTCGCTCTTTCTACGGCTCCCAGACCTCGCCGAGAAACTTCCTGCAGATACGGATCGCCCTCAACCATCCGAACGTGTACGTCCCCGCGCACTGGGACGGCGTCATCGAGGCGCTGCTGGACCTGCCGGTCAGGGTGAGCGGCCGGGGCGAGGCTCCCCTGGCCGAAGCCGGGCGGACGCTGGCGCGCTGCGTGCGCGAAGCGACCACCAAGACGCGCTTCAAAGAGAGGGTTCCCACCTGGGCGGTCACCAGCGGACGGATCCTGCTGGTCCTCGAAGCCACGGGCAGAGCGCCGGTCGAGCTGCCGGACAGGGGCCCGGACCTCGAGCTGGAGTCCAAGGACAGCTCGCTCTGGCTCGTCGAGGACGCCAGCGAAAACGCCGACGCCTGGATCGTCGCCCGCTGGAGCGGCCGCAAGCGGCGCGGACGCCGTTCCTCTCCCACGGCCCTTCACCTCTCGCGGCTTCATTCCGAACGGGTGACCCTTACGAGACTGGCTGAGGCGCTCGTTTCACACAAACGCCAGTTGGCCGTCAACGAGTCCGAACCCGGGTGGGAGCTCCTCCAGTCCACGCTCGCAGAGGTGAGCGACTACCTGAAGCAGGAATTCGCGTTCGGAAACAACCAGCGCGCGATGCTGGACATACTGGAAAGCGACCTTGTCCTTCACGCCGCCGAGTGGGAAGCTCTGGTTCGCACCCTTCGTCTGATGCCTCCGGAGGTAGCAGAGAAGGTGATCCAGGTTTTCAACATCATCCTTGGAGACAACGTGGAAGGCGACAAGTTCGAGAACGTAACCGGCTCCACGATCATCAATCGATCGACGGTGCAGAACTCATTCAGCTCGCTCGACGAGGCCTCGATGGAGGACGTGCGAGCCGAGCTCGAAGCGCTGGTACGCAAAGTGGAAGAGCTGGAAGACCCGAAGGCCGCCGAGGTGGCGGAGGCCTTCGTCGAGGAGAGCGGCGGCGCCAGGCGCGAGACCGTGCTGACGGGACTCTGGAGCAAGCTGAAGGAGCTCGCGCCGGTGGTCTCCTCCTTCGCGACCGCGGGCACCGCCATCGGCAAAGTGCTGCTGGGGCTCTGACTTCAGCCCCTCGTGCCGCCGCCGCTGCCGTCCGGCGACCAGCCGGGCGAGCGGAAGACGAAGCCGAGGCGGTGGCGCCAGCTGGTCGCCTTGCGCACGTCCTGCCAGATCGCGGCGAACTCGTGGAAGGCGACCCTGGTCGGGCGGAAGCTGCGGATGTTCTTGGTCAGGCCGTAGCGGGGGCGCTCGGTCTCGCCCTGGAAGCTGCCGAAGAGGCGGTCCCAGACGATCAGGATGCCGCCGTAGTTGCGGTCGAGGTAGACCTCGTTGGCGCCGTGGTGGACGCGGTGGTGCGAGGGCGTGTTGAAGAGGAACTCGAACCAGGCCGGCATCTTCTTCACCCGCTCGGTGTGGATCCAGAACTGGTAGATGAGACTGATCGCCTGCTGGGTGAGGATCATCCACGGGGCGAAGCCGACCAGCGCCAGCGGCGCCCAGAAAGGCAGCGCAGTCATCGGCGTCCAGGTCTGCCGCAGCGCGGTCGAGAGGTTGTAGCGCTCGGAGGAGTGGTGGACGACGTGGCTGGCCCAGAAGACCCGCACCTCGTGGTGGATGCGGTGGAACCAGTAGTAGGCGAGGTCGTCGGCGAAGAAGAGGAGGACGTAGGTCCACCACTCGTCGGCCGGCAGCCGCAGCGGCGTCAGCTCGTAGAGCCCGGCGTAGATCGCGATCACGGCCAGCTTCCAGACCGCGTTGATCGCGACGTTGCCGCCGCCCATCGTCAGGCTGGTGCGCGTGTCGCGCGCCTCGTAGCCGACCAGCTCCTCGTCGCGCGCGTACTTGAACGAGAGCAGCTCGACGACGAGCAGCAGCACGAAGGCGGGGATCGCGTAGAGGATCAGCTCGGCCACGGGGAGAAATGTAGTCCGCCCGTCATTTGCGCCGCTATGCGGAACATATGACGGGGGCTCTGGGATCGGATGTAGGCTCGACCTCATGAGCGAGGCGGAGTACCGGGAAGCGAGCAAGCAGCAGTGGAGTGACGCGGCATCGAGCTGGGCGCGCGCCGCCGAAGAGGAGGAGACCGGCGCTTCCGGCGAGGCCACGGCCTGGATGCTCGAGGCGGCCGCCTTGCGGCCGGGCGAGCGGGCGCTGGAGCTCGCCTGCGGCGCCGGCCGGGTCGGGCTGCAGGCGGCGGCGCGGGTCGGCCCCGATGGCGCCGTCCTCTGCACCGACTTCTCGGAAGCGATGGTCGAGGCCGTGGCCGAGCGGGTGCGGCGGCTCGGGATCGCCAACGTCGGCACCCGGGTCCTCGACGCCGAACACCTCGAGCTCGAGGGGGAGGCGCCCTTCGACGCCGTGCTCTGCCGCTTCGGCTACATGCTGATGGCCGATCCGCTGCAGGCGCTGCGCGAAAGCGGCCGCGCCCTGCACCCCGAAGGGCGCCTGGTGCTGGCGGTCTGGGGTCCCGGCGAGAAGAACCCGTGGCTCGGGACCATCATCGACGCGCTGATCGCCCACCTGGGCGCGCCGCCGCCGCAGCCGGGCCAGCCCGGCCCCTTCGCACTAGGCGACGCCGCCCGGCTGCGGGAGCTGGTCGAGCAGGCGGGCTTCGAGGAGCTCGAGGTCGCCGAGATCGAGACGGAGCAGGGCTACGACTCGCTCGCCGCCTGGTGGGACGAGATCCTCGAGGTCAGCGGCCCCCTGGCGACGATGCTGAAGGCGCTCCCCGAGGAGGATCGGGAATCGATCCGCTCCACGGCCTTTGCGAAGGCGGAGGGCTTCGAGGACGAGGAAGGCGCCGTCTTCCCCGCCTCGATCATCTGCGCGAAAGCACGCAGGGGTTGATCCCTCGCCCGCGCGGGCGTAGAAAAGGATCGCCAACCTTCACCAAAGGAGATCCAGCGTGACCATCCCTGCCTCGTCCCCCGATCCCGAGCTCAAGGCCCGCCACCGGAAGATGTGGGCCTCGGGCGACTACCCCTCGATGGTCGAGACCTTCCTCCTGCCGCTGGGGGAGCGGCTGGTCGAAGCGTGCGGAATCGGGGAGGGCGACCGCGTCCTCGACGTCGCCGCCGGCAGCGGCAACGCGGCGGTCGAGGCGGCCAGGCGCGGCGCCGAGGTCGTCGCCGGCGACCTGACGCCGGAGCTGTTCGAGGCCGGCCGCGCCCGCGCCGAGGCGGCCGGGGTCGAGCTGGAGTGGGTCGAGGCCGACGCCGAGGCGCTGCCGTTCGAGGACGAGAGCTTCGACGTCGTCATCTCCTCGATCGGGGTGATGTTCGCCCCCCACCACCAGGCGGCCGCCGACGAGCTGGTGCGGGTCTGCCGCTCCGGCGGCAGGATCGCGCTGCTGAGCTGGACGCCGGAGGGGATGATCGGCGCCCTCTTCCGCGCGATGGGGCCATTCGCGCCGGCGCCGCCGCCCGGGGCGCAGCCGCCGCCGCTGTGGGGCGGCGAGGGTCACCTCGACGAGCTGTTCGGCGACCGGGTCGAGTTCGAGCTGCTGGAGCGCGAGGAGCTCGATGTGACCGCCTTCGCGCAGCCGGACGACTACGCCGAGCACTTCAAGCAGCGCTACGGGCCGACGATCGTCGCCCGCGCCAACGCCGAGAAAGGCGGCCGCGCCGAGGAGTTCGACCGGACGCTGAGCGAGCTCTGCGGCGAGTGGGACCGCGGCGGCGACGGGGCCGCCCGCTTCGAGATGGAGTACCTGGTCGCGGTCGGGCGCAAGCGCTGAGCCCGGCCCGCTACTGCCCGGGAGGGGCCTGCCAGATCAGCGTGTGGCCGTCGTCGGGCGAGGGGCGGGAGACCGAGTTCGCCCCTCCACCTTTGCGCACCCAGGCGTCGTTGCCGAGGAAGGAGGGCGCCCCGAAGGGAAGGTCGAAGGCGGGGATCGGGGCGTAGTCGGCCTCGGCGAGTTTCGAGCCGTAGCCGGGCCCGGCGGTGGAGCCGTCCGGGTCCGGCGGGACTTTGGCGCGCAGTTCCGTGACCGCCTGCCGCCAGGCGTCGAGCAGTTTTTTTTCGTCCCGGCTCGAGGGATGGGGAATTTCGCAGACGAGGACGTCGGGACGGCCGTCCCAGAGCGCGAGCGCTTCCTGCGCCATGTCGCCGAAGGCGACGATCGCCTGCAGCTTCGAGCCGGTGGCCGCGTCGTAGAGCCGGTTCCGCCATTCCAGCTGCGCCGGTTCCTTCAGTTTCTTCACCTCCGCCGAGGCGGCGCTGGGGTGCAGGGCGTAGGCCCAGGCGTTGAGGCAGAGGTAGGAGTGCGTCAGCCCCACCTTCGCCAGGAACCCCTGCACCCGCTGCCCGGCGTTGCCGACCAGGGTCCTTCCCGCGACCCTCTCGGTCGGCCCGGGATCGGAGGCGATGCAGAGCAGGCGCGCGGAGCCGTCGAGCCGGCCGCGGTAGAAGACCGGCCCCCAGTCGAACCAGAAGTCTTCCTTCACCGGCGGATCGGGGACTTCCGCGAACAAGCGCGTGAGCGCAGCGGACGGGCCGTGGTCGAAGGTGGAGGCGATCTGCCGACCCTACCGTGATTACACACATGACAGTTGAGTTTTTATAACTCGCTTCAATGAAAGTGTGATCGCGCCCCTCGTCTTGTCCGGCCGGTTGGTCACCTTCGACGGGGGCAAGGTGATCGACCAGGGCGCCCTCTACATCGGCGAAGACGAAAAGATCGCCGCAGTCCAGAGCGCCGACGCGACGCCGCCGCCGGGGTTCGAGAAAGCGAAGCGCGTCGAGACCGGCGGGACGATCTACCCCGGGCTGATCGACCTCCACGGCCACATGGTCTACAACGCCCTCTCGCTGTGGTCGCCGCTGGGGCGCACCGAACCGTACGTCTCGCGCTACGAATGGCCAGGCGCCGAGGACTACGAAGGGCGCATCTCCGACCCGGCGAACGCGCTCGGGGCGCTGGCGGGCAAGGCGCTGCTCAAGTACGTCGAGGTGAAGGCGGCGATCGGCGGCACGACCGCCGTGCAGGGCTCGGCGAAGATGGCCTACCCCTACGAAGGCTGGCTGGTCCGCAACGTCGAGTACGAGACCTTCAAGACGGGCAAGAAAAGCGTCTACCAGTCGGCGCTGCCGCTGCGCACGGACAGCGAATACCACGCCGACTCCACCCGGATGAAAGACGGCAACGCCTTCATCTACCACCTGGCCGAGGGGACCGAACCAACACTCGTCGAGGAGTACGAAAAGATGCGCGACGAGGATTGCCTGCAACCCACCCTCGGCGCGATCCACTGCACCGCGCTCGGCAAAGGCAACTACAAGGAGTGGGCTCCCCACGGCGGCTCGGTGATCTGGTCGCCGTTCTCGAACCTCTGGCTCTACCGGGACACGACGAAGGTGGACGAGGCGACACAAGCCGGGGTGAAGGTGTGCCTCGGCGCCGACTGGTCACCCTCGGGATCGAAGAACCTGCTCGGCGAGCTGAAGGTCGCCGACCTGTGGAACGAGAGCCGCATGAACGGTTACTTCAGCGCTCGGCAGCTGTGCGAAATGGCGACCTGCAACCCCGCCGACACGCTCGGCTGGGGCGATCGCCTGGGGCGCCTGCGCGAGGGCCTCCACGCCGACGTGCTCGTCACCACCAGCCGTGAACAGGACCCCTACAGGAACTTGATCACCTCGCTCGAGCGCGACGTCCTGCTGGTGGCGATCAACGGCCAGCCCTTCTACGGGACTACGACGCTGATCAGGGCGACGGGGGCGCAGAACGCCGAACCGATCCGCGTCGGCAGGCTCAGCCGCAGGGTCGTCCTGATCTACCCGGGGATCAAGGACGCCGACATGGGCTGGGCCGCCGCCCTCGAAGACATCGCCAAGGCGAAAGAAGACCCCGTCGCCCGATACCTGGAGATCGAGAAGCTCCACGAAGTGAAGGAACCGCCCCCCTGGCTGATGACCGACAAGCCCTGGGACGACCCCTCGCAGACCGGGAAACCGGTGCCGGTCACGGTGGAGATCCCACCCCTCGACCCCCTCACCCACGACGCCGCCTACTTCGCGGCAGTCAAGGCCAGCCCGATCCACGGCGGCGAGCTGGACGGCATCCGCAGCTACTACGGACGGCTCTGAGCGCGCGCGATCGCGTAGACCGTGACCGCGTCGCCGAGCAACACGTCCGAGCGAATCGGGCTCATCCCGAGCCGCTCGGCGACGGCGATCGAAGCGACGTTGGCCGGCTGGATCATGGCCGTGACCAGGGAGAGGCCGTCGAAGCGCTCGAATCCCCAGCGCAGGACGGCCCGCGCCGCCTCGGTGGCGTAGCCCCTGCCGCGCGCCTCGGGCCGCAGCGCCCAACCGACCTCGGTCTCCTCGAACTGCGGCCAGTGCTTGAGGCCGGTGCGGCCGAGGAACTCGCCGCTCTCGCGCCCTACGATCGCCAGCCGGCCGTGGCCCCGCTCCGCCCATTCCGCCTGGCTCGAGCGCATCCAGCCCTCTAGCCACTCGCGAGTGGGACGGCCCATGAAGCGCGCGACCTCCGGGTCTTCGTGCAGCCGCACGAGCTCGTCGAGGTCGTCCATCGTCATCGCCCGCAGGTACAGGCGCTCAGTCTCGATCAACGCGCTCGACGACATCGATCAGCTCGCGATGGCTGTCCACGACGAAATCCGCCTCGACCCCGGCCGACTCGTCGGGGTCGTCGTGCATGCCCCGGTAGCGGGCGGTCCGCATCCCCAGCGCGGCGGCGCCGGCGACGTCGGTGCGGCGCAGATCGCCGACGTGCAGCGCCTTGGCCGGCTCCACGCCCAGGGCGGCGAGCGCCGCTTCGAAGATCTGCGGCGAGGGCTTGTAGTGGCCGACCTCGTCGGAGAAGGCCCAGCCGTCGAAGCGCTCGAGCAGCCCCTCGCGGGCGAGCAGGCCGCGCAGCAGCTCGCCGCGGGTGAAGCCGACGTCGCAGACGATCCCCAGCCGCACCCCCCGCCCGGCCAGCGACTCCACGGCGGCGCCGATGTCCGGCGAGAGCTCCAGCTCCGCATCGCTCCCGGCGCCGAGAAACGCTTCGGCGACCAGCTCCTCCGCCGCCCCCTCCACGCCCAGCGCCCGAGCCAGCATCGCCGCCCCCTCGCGCGGGTGCAGGTGCGTGCCCGCCGCCCAGGAGCCCTCCCAGCTCCGGCCCACCTCTTCCAGGCTCCGCGCCAGCAGCTCCGCCTCGACCTCCACACCGCACTCCTCGCAAGCCGCCGCAACGGCTCGCCGGCGCGCCTCCGTCATCGCCCCCGGCGGCACGCGCGCGATCGTGTTCCAGAAGTCGAAGGTGACGGCCTCGATCATGGATCCGACCCTAGTAATTCGGGCCGGTCGGAAGCAGCGGTGGGCCCGCCCGTCATTTGTTCCACTATCAGGAGCAAATGACGGGCGGACTCCCGGCGCGCCATGGACGGCCCTTGCGCGCGGGTGTAACTTCGTTGGATGTCGCACAAGGCTGCAGATCGCATCCGCAACGTCGCCCTGGTCGGGCATCGCGGTTGCGGCAAGACCAGCCTGCACGAGGCGATGCTGTTCGAGGCCGGCGCGATCAACCGGCTGGGCAGCGTCGATGACGGTTCGACGACTTCCGACCACGAGGAGGACGAGAAGAGGCGTGGGCTCTCGATCAACGCTTGCGTCTCATGCTTTCAGCACGCCGATCGCGAGATCAACCTGATCGACACGCCCGGCGACCCGAGCTTCGTCGCCGACGCCGCGGCGGCGCTGCGAGTCGCCGACTCGGCCGTGGTCGTGGTCAGCGCCGTCGCCGGGGTCGAGGTCCAGACCGAACGGCTCTGGCAGCGGGCGAACGAGGAGGGCTTGGCGCGGCTCGTCTTCGTCAACATGCTCGACCGCGAGCGCGCCGACTTCTTCGCCGCGCTGGACTCGCTCAAGGCCGCCTTCGGCCCGCACGTGGTCGCGACCGAGATCCCGATCGGCTCCGAGCAGGAGGTGCGCGGCGTCGTCGACCTGATCGACATGGAGGCGTGGGTCTACGAGGGCAGCGGGCGCGGCGGCGCCGAGCGGGCGGAGATCCCCGAGGAGCTGCGCCCACGGGCCGAGGAGTACCGGGAGAAGCTGATGGACGAGGTGGCGGAGAACTCCGACGAGCTGATGGAGCGCTACCTCGACGGCGAGGAGATCGACCACGAGGAGATCGTCACGGCGCTGAAGCGCGGCGTCACCGAAGGGCGCCTCTTCCCGGTCACCTGCGGAGTGGCGACCAGGAACCTGGGGACGAACCGGCTGCTCGACGCGCTGGTCGAGGACCTGCCCTCGCCGAAGATGCGCGGCGCGCTGGCGGCGATGGACGGCGACGGCAGCGCGATCGAGGTGGCGCCGGAGGAGGACGGGCCGCTGGTCGCCTACGTGTTCAAGACGACCGCCGACCCCTACGCGGGCCGGATCAACCTCTTCCGCGTCTTCAGCGGCACCCTGCGCTCCGACTCGCAGGTGGTCAACGTCACCCACCACCAGAAGGAGCGGATCGGGCAGCTCGGCCAGCCGCTGGGCAAGGATTTGAAGCCGGTGGAGGAGCTCGGCGCCGGCGACATCGGCGCGATCGCGAAGCTGAAGGAGACGCGGGCCGGCGACGTCCTCTGCGACGAGCAGCGGGAGCTCGCGGTGCGGCCGCTCGACCTGCCGGCGCCGGTGATGGCGTTCTCCTACGAGGCGAAGACGAAGGGCGACGAGGACAAGGCGGCGACGGCGGTGCGGCGGCTGAGCGAGGAGGACCCGACGCTCGACGTCCACCGCGACCCGCAGACCGGCGAGCAGATCATCGCCGGGCTGACCCAGGTCCACGTCGAAGTGCTGGTCGAGCGGATGAGGAGCCGCTTCGGGGCGGAGATCGAGCTGCACCCGCCGCGGGTGCCCTACCAGGAGGCGATCCGCCAGCCGGCGGCGGCGCACGCCCGCTACAAGAAGCAGACCGGCGGCAAAGGCCAGTTCGCCGACTGCGCGATCGAGATCGAGCCGGGCGAGGACGGCGGGGGCCTCGAGTTCGTCAACCAGATCAAGGGCGCGGCGATCCCCGGCAGCTTCATCCCCGCGGTCGAGAAAGGCGTGGTCGAAGCGATGCAGCACGGCACCGTGGCGGGCTACCCGGTCAAGGACGTCCGCGTCCGCCTCGTCGACGGCAAACACCACGACACCGACTCCTCGGAGCTGGCCTTCAAACTGGCCGGCGCGATGGCCTTCAAGCAGGCGATGGAAGAGGCCGACCCCGCCCTCCTCGAGCCGATCGTCAAGCTCACCATCAACTGCCCCGACGAGGTCGTCGGCGACGTCATCGGCGACCTCAACTCCCGCCGCGGCAGGCCCCTCGGCATGGAGGCCAAAGGCTCGATCTCGGAGATCAAGGCCGAGGTCCCGATGGCCGAGGTCCTCGACTTCGCCCCCGACCTCCGCTCGATCAGCGGCGGTCGCGCCGACTACACGATGGAGTTCGAGCGCTACGAGGAAGTGCCGGCGCATTTGGCGGCGAAGGTGGTCGAGCGGGCGGCCGCGAGCACCGCTGTGAGCTGAGTGTCGAGTTTGTGGCCTATAGGGCGACAAACTCGACAGGCCCGCCGGACGTGTAGTCATCCACGGCCCGGGTAGCCAATCCCCGTGCCCGACTACTCCATCGTCAAAGCCAGCGAAGCCGAGGACGTCTACGCCGACAGCGACGTGCCCGGTGAGTTCCGGTCGCTGACGGAGGCGCTTGGGTGCGAGCAGGTTGCGGTGACGATGATGCGGATACCTCCCCACTCCGACTTCGAGCAGGGGACGGGGCATCGGCATGGGGAGATCGAGGAGATCTATCTGGTCACCAAGGGGACTTTGACGATGCGGTTCGGAGACGAGGTCCGGGCGGTCGAGGCGGGGAGCGCGGTGCGGGTGGCGCCGCAGACGGTGCGCTCGCACCGCAACGAGGGCGACGAGCCGGTGGAGATGTGGGCGATCTCACCCCTCGACGAGGGTGACGGCGGCGAGAAGGTCGACGACTTCTGGGAGGCCTCGCCCGAAGCCGCGCAGCATCGCTGAACCTCTGTTTGAAAGCCCGTCGGAGGGGCAGTTGGGACCTATGAAGCTCGGCAGGCTCCTCGCGCGGATCGTCATCGGCGCCCTCTTCGTCGGCCACGGCACGCAGAAGTTGTTCGGCTGGTTCGGCGGCCCCGGACTGGAGAAGACGACCGCGATGATGGACTCGCTGGAGATGCGCCCCGGCAGGCGCAACGCGGTCCTCGCCAGCGCCTCGGAGACGTTCGGCGGCGCCCTGATCGCCGCCGGCGCCCTGACCCCGCTGGCGGCGGCCGCCCTGATCGGGACGATGGTCACCGCGATCCGCACCGTCCACTTCGAGAAAGGCCCCTGGAACGCCGACGGCGGCTACGAGTTCAACCTCACCCTGATCGCCGCGCTGGTGGCGCTGGTGGACGGCGGCCCCGGGAGCCTCTCGGTCGACTCCGCGCTCGGGATCGAGGAGACCGGAGCGGGCTGGGCGGTGGCGGCATTGGCGGCCGGGGCCCTGGGATCGGCCCTAGCGATCAAGGCGGGGGCACCGGCTTCCACTGAACCGTCGCGAAGCGCCGATGTCACCGCAAGCGAGCAGTTGAAGGTAGCGGCTTGATTGCTTAAGCCTCGGTATTTCGGGCGAGAACTCCGGCAAGGGAAAAGAGCTCCGCACAGGAGACGCCGATCCCGAGGACGATGCGCTCCAGGATTTTGTAAGTCGGATTGCTCCGTCCGTTCTCCAAGCGGGTGATGTGAGTGAGCGAAACGTCGCCTCTTCTTGCGACGTCCTCCTGGCTCAATCCCGCCTCTTGCCGCAGAAGCCTGGCGGCCTTTCCGACGGCGGGGAGGGGGGTGCTTAAGGCGAACTCAAAGTCAAAGCCCGCCAAATGAATCGCGTTCAGACCCGCAGCACCAGAGAGTTAAATGCAAGTCGAGCAGAAGACCGCTCTGAGCGAATTTATAAACCGCACTTTGCGACTCTTCTGCGGTCCCTCGGTCACATCCAACTTCAGCGCAAATGGCTTTTTAAGCGCTTTTGCAGGTCCTACCGGTAGGCATATATGACCAGCGCATACCGAGGATCTCGAAGGGGTAATCCGCGCATAAGAGGATGAGCTACGTCGCCGCCCCCGACCGCTACGAAGGGAAGATGCGCTACCGGCGCTGTGGGCGCTCGGGGCTGGACCTGCCGCTGCTCTCGCTGGGCTACTGGCACAACTTCGGCGGCGACCGGCCCTTCGAGGTGCAGCGGGCGATCGCGCGGCGGGCGTTCGACCTCGGCATCGTCCACCACGACCTCGCCAACAACTACGGCCCTCCCTACGGCTCGGCCGAGCTGAACTTCGGCCGGCTGATGCGCGAGGACCTCCATCCCTACCGCGACGAGCTCGTGATCTCCACCAAGGCCGGATGGGACATGTGGCCCGGCCCCTACGGCCAGGGCGGGGGCTCGCGCAAGTACCTGCTCGCCTCGCTCGACCAGTCCCTGCGGCGGATGGGCCTCGACTACGTCGACGTCTTCTACAGCCACCGCCTCGACGGCACGACGCCGCTGGAGGAGACGATGGGCGCGCTCGACACGGCTGTGCGGCAGGGCAAGGCGCTCTACGTCGGCATCTCCTCCTACGACGCCGAGCGGACCCGGCAGGCGGCGGCGATCCTGCGCGAGCTCGGCACGCCGCTCTTGATCCACCAGCCCTCCTACTCGATGCTGAACCGCTGGATCGAGACCGAGGGCCTGCTCGACGCGGCGGCGGAGCTGGGGATCGGCGTGATCGGCTTCACCGCGCTGGCCCAGGGCCTGCTCACCGGCCGCTACCTCGACGGCATCCCCGAGGACTCGCGCGCCGCCCGCGGCGAAGCGACCTTCGACGAGGGCTGGCTGAACGAGGAGACGATCGCGCGCCTGCGGGCGCTGAACGAGCTCGCCTCGCGCCGCGGCCAGACCCTCGCCCAGCTGGCATTGGTCTGGGCGCTGCGCGACGAGCGGATCACCAGCCTGGTGATCGGAGCCTCCTCGGTGGAGCAGCTCGAGCAGAACGTCGACGCGCTCGACGACCTCTCGCTCTCCGAGGATGAGCTGGCGGAGATCGACCGGCAGATCATCGCCGAGGACGGCCAGGTGGACATCTGGGCGAAGGCGCGCCGCGGCGAGTGGTGAGCCTGAGCCTTTGCGGTCGCCCCACCCCCTAGGATCGCCCGCATGATCGGGACGCGCACGCGGTCGTCGGCGGCTCTGGTGGGCCTCGCGGCCCTCGCCGCAACCCTTGCTGCGACCCCGTCGGCCCTGGCCAAAGCGCCCCGCCCCCCTTCGACGAAGAATGCTTCCGCGGCGGCGCCACCCCAGCTGCAGCGAGTCGATGGACCTCAATTTCACCGTCACCCTGCGCTGGCTCTCCCCCGCCCGCGGCTGCGACGTCGCCACCGCCCGCACCTGCCTGATCCGGCCCTGGGCGATGCCGGGCGCCGCCCGGCATCGCCCTTGCCGTAACCGTTTCAGCCGGTGATCCCGTGGATCACCGGGTAATAGCCGTCGGCCTGCCCTGTGACCTTCGGGTGGTAGCTTTCGCTCGTCGGTTCCGAGAGGCCGTTGATCCACTCGGTCGAGGAGCCGCTGCCACCGTCACACACCGCGTGGCCGATGAACGCCGGGATCACGTTGCCGAAGTGGAAATTCGACCCCGCTCTCGTCGCCGCGGCGCTGATCACGTTCTTCATCATGTCGGCGGTTTCGTTCAGCCGCGTCTCCTCGCTGGAGCTGAAGAAGGTGAACAGGTTGCAGTCTTCGCCGTTGAACAGCCGCGGGTAGTCGAGCACGACCACCTGCGCGCTCGGCGACTTTTCCTTGATCTTGTCGTTGACCAGGTCGAGCCGGCCGGGCAGCGTGTTCTGGATGTAGGACTGGGCCCTGTTGATCGCGCCGTTGCAGTCCGATGCCCATGAGGGCAGCGCGCATTCGGTGATCACTTCCGAGAAGCCGGCGTCGTTGCCGCCGATCGTGTAGCTGACCCAGTTGGTGTCGGACGTGAGGCTCGCCGCCTGGGTGTTGAGCAGGGTTTCGGTCGTCGCACCCGAACAGGTCGCGTTCACGAACGTCCAGGTGGGGTGGGCGTTGTGGATCAGGTACGGGTACGCGTAGACCGACCGCTTGCAACTTTCTTCGTAGAAGGTGCGCGTGCCCACGCCCGACGAGTACGAATCGCCCAGCGCGACGTACTTCGTCGCCCAGGCCTGTCCGGCGAAGACGGCGAAGAACGCCGCCACGCAGAGAACCGCTGAGATGCGCCTCCACTTCATTTTTCTCTCTCCTCCTGAAAATTGACCGGGCGCCCTTGCCCGCGGAGGCCGATTCGCCGACGCTCAGCCCGGACTGGTTTCGTCAAGAAGTTTCGACCATATAGAAGACGCGAGCGGCTGCCAAGGGGCAAGCTGTTTTGGGCCGGGCGCCGGGCAGCTACACGGCGGTGCCGACCAGGGCGCCGACGCCGGCGGTCACGGCCATCGCGGTCGCGCCCCAGAAGACGACGCGAAGGACCGCTCGCGGAACGGGCGCGCCGCCGAGCCTGGCGCCCAGGGCGCCGAGCCCGGCCAGCGCCAGCAGGGTCACGACGATGCAGGCGACGACCCGGCTCGACGAACCGAAGATGCCGATCGCGAGCAGGGGCAGGAGGGCACCGACCGCAAAGGAGAGGGCCGAGGCGCCGGCCGCCTGCAGCGGCCGGGCGCGGCGGTCCTCCGGCAGGCCGAGCTCGTCGCGCGCATGCGCTTCGAGCGCGTCGTGCTCGGTGAGGCCGCGCGCAACTTCGGCGGCGAGCTGCGCCTCGAGCCCCCGGCTTTCGTAGATGCCCGCCAGCTCCCGCAACTCGCCCTCGGGGTCTGCGGCGAGCTCGTGCCGCTCGAGCCGGAGATCGGCGTCCTCGGTGTCGCGCTGGGAGCTGACGGACACGTACTCGCCCGCCGCCATCGAGCCGGCGCCGGCCATGAGGCCTGCGACCCCAGCCGTGAGGATCGCGCTGCGCGAGGCGCCCGACGCCGCCACGCCGAGGACCAGGCTCGAGGTCGAGAGGATGCCGTCGTTGGCGCCGAGGACGGCCGCGCGCAACCAGTTAGAGCGGAGGCTGAGGTGTCTCTCGGCGTGCAGTGGCCCCCAGGGCATAGACCGAAGTTATCGGCAGCCACCCCCGAGTCCCAGCGCGAGGCGGTCGAGGCGTGCTCGCTCACCTGCTCGGCAAGTCACCCAGCGCAGCGCTCGCAGAGGCCGCGGAGGACGACGTCGTGCTCGGCGATCTCGAAGGGGACCTGCTCGGCGACCTGGCCGATCGCCCGCTCGAGGCCGCGGTCCTCGAAGGGTTCCATCCGCCCGCAGCGGCGGCAGATCGCGTGGTGGTGATGGCGGCCGCTCGGGTCGATGCGCTCGTAGCCGGCGATCCCGCGCGCGGCCTCGAAGCGCTGCACCAGGCGCAGCTCCTCCAGCACCTCGAGGGCGCGGTAGACGCTGGCCCGGCCGACCCGGACCTTGCGCCGCCGCAGCTCCTCCTCCAGCTCCAGCGCGGTCACCGCGCAGCCGTGGCGGGCGAGGGCCTCGACGACGGCGGTGCGGGCGCCGCCGCGGCGGTAGCCGGCCTCGTCGAGCCGCGCCAGCGCGTGCTCGGACCAGGTGGTGTCGACTCCGCTCCCCATCAGCCGATCGTAGCCCCCGCCGGCACGCGCCTTTCGGCGCGCAGGAACGCGAGCAGCCGCCCGGCCGGCAGCGACAGCAGGTAGAGGGCGACGATCGCCAGCGCCACCGAGGCGCCACCCGCCGTGCCGGCGTAGTAGGAGAGGTAGAGGCCGGCGAGACCGGCGAGCACCGCCGCCGCGACGGCGATGCCGATCATCGGGCCGATCCGCTCGCTCAGCTGCCGCGCCGTCGCCGCCGGGCCGACGAAGACGGCGACGACGAGCAGGTTGCCGAGTCCCTGGACGGCGACCACGATCGCCAGCGCCAGCAGGACGAGCAGGGCCGCTTCGGTGCCGGCCGGCGCCGCCCCCAGGGAGCGCGCGGCACCGCGGTCGAAGCCGCCGGCGAGGAGCCGGCCGTGCAACAGCGAGAGCCCGACGGCGACGACGGCGGCGAGGGCGGCGGCCGACCAGAGGTCCCCGTCGGAGGGGCCGAGGATGTCGCCGAACAGCACCTCCTGGATCCCGGGCGGGGTTTGGGGCGAGAGCGCCAGCAGCACGCCGAGCCCGAACATGGTGGTGACGACGACGCCGACCGCGACCTCGCGGCTGACGCCGGGGACGCGGGCGACCAGCGCGATCGCCAGCGCCGCCACCACCACGGCCGGGGCGCCGCCGGCGATCAGCGGCGCGCCGGCGATCGCCGCCAGGACCAGGCCGGGGAAGATCGAGTGCGCGAGCGACTCCGCCGCGTAGGAGAGCCGGTAGAGGACGACCCAGCAGCCGAGCGCGCCGCCGGCGATGCCGATCAGCGTCATCTCGGCGATCGCCCGGCGCATGAATTCGTCTTGCAGCGGCGCCAGCATCGTCAGTGGTGGTGGGGCGGGAGGATCGCGCGGACGTCCGAGCCGGGCAGCTCGACGATCATGGCGCCGTAGGTGGCTTCGAGGACGGAAAGGTCGAGCACCGCGGCGGGCGGGCCGACCGCGACCTGGCGGTGGTTGAGGCAGAGGACGCTGTCGGCGCGGCGGGCCTGCTCGAGGTCGTGGGTGGCGATGACGACGGCCCGCCCCTCCATCGCCAGCTCGCCGATCAGCGCTTCCAGCCGCTCGGAGCTGGGACGGTCGAGGCCGGTGAAGGGCTCGTCGAGGAGCAGGATCCGCGCGTCCTGGACGAGGCTGCGGGCGATCAGCACGCGCTGGCGCTGGCCGCCGGAGAGCTTGCCGAAGGTCTCGCCGGCGAGCGCGCCGAGGCCGACCCGCTCCAGCGCCTCCAGCGCCCGCCCGCGCTCGCGCCGCCCCGGCCGCCGCCACCAGGCCAGCCGCGAGAGCGCCCCCATCGTCGCCACGTCGAGCGCCGAGACGGGGTAGTCGAGCTGCGAGCGCTCGGTCTGCGGGACGATGCCGCAGCGCGCGCCGACGCGGAGCTCTCCGGCCAGCGGCCGCAGCTCCCCGAGCAGGGCGCGCAGCAGGGTGGTCTTGCCGCCGCCGTTCGGTCCCAGCAGCGCCATCCTCTCCCCCGCCCGCAGCTCGAAGGAGACGGCGGAGATCGCCGCCTTGCCGTCGTAGCCGCCGGCGAGCCCGCGGGCCTCGATCAGAGCCTCGGCTTGCATCCGCGCCTCCCCCCCGTGAAGCCGCGCACCATCGCGTCGGCGTTGGCCTCCTCCATCCCGACGTAGGTTTCCGCGCCGGAGCCTTCGGGCCCGAGCGTGTCGCCGTAGAGGGTGTAGGCGGCCGTGACGCCGGTCTGCTGGGCGATCGCTTCGGCCACCTTCGCGCTCAGCGAGCTCTCGGGGAAGATCGCCTGCACGCCCGCGGCTTCGATCGTCTGCGCCAGCTCGCTCAGGCCCTGCGCCGAGGCCTGCGCCTGCGTCGTCTGCGAGGGGATCACGGCGCCGACGACCTCGATCCCGTAGCGGGCGGCGAAGTAGCCGAAGGCGTCGTGGTCGGTGACCAGCTTGCGCCGCGGCGCCGGCACCGAAGCGATGCACCTGGCGATCCCCGCGTCGAGCGCCCGCAGTTCGGCCAGGTAGGCGCGGGCATTGCCCTCGAACCGCTTCCTGTGGGAGGGATCGGCAGCGGCCATGGCGCGCTCGATCTCCCGCACCGCGGCCTCGGCGTTGCGCGGGTCGTGCCACCAGTGGGGGTCGTACTTCGACGCCTCGGCTCCCGACGACTCTCCCGGCAGGCGCACCGGCACCCTGGCGCCGAGGTCGACGACTTCGGCGTCGCTGCCGGAGTCGGAGACGATCTGTTCGACCCAGCTGTCGAGGTCGTCGCCGTTGGCGAAGACCAGCTTCGCGTTGGCCGCGCCTTCGACGTCGGAGGGCCGCGGCTCGTAGTCGTGGGGGTCGGTGTTCGGCTGCAGGATCTGGTCGACTTCGACCGCTTCGCCGCCGACCTCGCGCGCGAAGTCGGCGATCTGGGTCGTCGTCGCGACCACGTCGAGCTTGCCCGAGCTGCTGGCGGCTACCCCGCCGCAGCCGGCGCCGAGCAGCGCCAGAGCGCCCAGCGCCACTGCGGCGAGCGCGGGGCGCGGGACACGCAGCAGAGTGTGACCGACCGCGACGAGGGCGAAGGCGCCGCCGGCGACGCAGGCGATCGTCGCTCCGGGCGGCGCGTCGGTCTTGACCGAGAGCCAGAGGCCGACCGTGCCCTCGACCGCGACCAGGGCGACGCTGAGGAGCTGCCAGCTCGCCAGCCGCTCGGTCAGCAGGCGCGCGGTCACCGCCGGGACGAGGAAGAGCGCGGTGACGAGCAGCGCCCCGACCACGGTCAGCGCCGCCGTGCTCGCCAGCGCAACGAGGCCGAGCAGGACCGCGTCGAAGGCCCAGGCGCCGGAGCCGGAGAGGGTCGGGTCGAAGCCGGCGCGCAGCCAGTGCTGGCCGATCAGCGCGGTGGCGATCAGGGTCGCGGCGGCGGCGCCGGCGGCGAGGGCGATGTCGCCGCCGTCGACGAGGAGCAGGCTGCCGAAGAGCAGCGTCTCGACGTTCGCGCCCGAGCCGAAGACGTCGCTGGCGAGGATCACCCCGCCGGCGAGGCAGCCGACGAGGACCAGCGCCACCACCGCGTCCTGTCCCCCGCGCCGGGCGCGCAGCGCCGCGGCCCCGGCCGTGAAGGCGACCGCGGCGCCGAAGGCGCCGAGCGGGGCGGCGAAGCCGAGCCCGTCGGCCAAGACCAGGCCCGGGAAGGCGGCCGTCCCCACCGCGTGGGAGAAGAAGGCGAACCCCCGCAGCACGATCCAGGTTCCGAGCAGCCCCGCCGGGATCGCCAGGATCAGCACCTCGACGAGGCCCCGCTGCACGAAGGGGAGCTGAAAGGGCTCGAGCACGGCCCTGGATATTAATGAGAATGAATCTTGTTTGCATTCAGCGATTCGCGAACGGGACGCGAGGAGCGACCGGCCGCCGGCAGTCCCTCGCCACCGTTGCACAAATCGATGTCACATAGACTAGACTGGAAGCAGCGGGGCTCATCGGGGGCTTTGACTGGTGGCCCTCCCTGAGTAAGGCGATGAGCCCCGCTCCCTGAGATTCTTGCTGGTCCGGCCGCGGTTCGCTCAGCGAGCGCCGGCCGGATCGAGCGTCCCGGCGAGCAGCTCGACCGAGCGCAGGCGGTTGGCGACCGAGTCGGAGTAGTGCACGGTCATCAGCTCGTCGGCGCCGGTCTCCGCGGCGAAGTTCTCCAGATAGGCACCGACCTCCTCGGGGAGTCCGCTGGCGGTGTAGGCGAGCATCTCGTCGACGGCGGCGGCCTGGGGCGAGCGCAGCAGCGCGGTTATCTCCTCCTCGCCGAGGCGCTTGCCGCGGCCGAAGAGGGCGCGGGCGCGCAGGCGCCGGGCGGCCTCGAGCTGGGCGGCGGCGCTCTCCGCGGTCTCGGCGGCGATGACGCCGACGCCGGCGATCACGTAGGGCTCGCGCTGCTGCGCGGAGGGCTTGAACTCCTCCCGGTAGAGCGTGACCGCATCGTGCAGGAAGCGGGGCGCGAAGTGGGAGGCGAAGGCGTAGGGAAGCCCGAGCTGGGCGGCGAGCTCGGCCCCGAAGAGCGAGGATCCCAGGATGTAGAGCGGGACATGGGTGCCGCGGCCGGGGATCGCCCGCACCCCCGGGATCGGGCTCTCGTCGGCGAGGAACCGCTGCAGCTCGACGACGTCCTGGGGAAAGCGGTCGCTCGCCCGCGGGTCGCGCCGCAGCGCCATCCAGGTCCGCTGGTCGGTTCCGGGCGCCCGCCCCAGCCCGAGGTCGATCCGCCCCGGGTGCAGCGTCTCCAGCGTCCCGAACTGCTCGGCGATCACCAGGGGCGAGTGGTTCGGCAGCATCACCCCGCCGGCGCCGAGCCGGATCGTCTCGGTATGGGCGGCGATGTGGGCGATCAGCACCGCGGTCGCCGAGGAGGCGATCGAGGAGATGTTGTGGTGCTCGGCGTACCAGACCCGCCGGTAGCCGCTCCGCTCCGCCGCCCGCGCCAGCTCGACGCTGCCGGCGAAGCTCTCCGCGACCGTCTCCTCCCTGCCCACCGCGGCGAGGTCGAGGATCGAGAGGGGGACCGAGGCCGTTGCCATCGCCCGACACGATAAGGAGGAGACCGTCCCGGCAGCAGCGGCGGCTAGCATCGGCGGTGTGGAGATCCTGGTCGTCGAGGACGAGGCGGCGATCGCCGACTTCCTGGCGCGCGGGCTCGAAGCGGAGGGGTTCGCGGTCCGGACCGCGGCGGATGGGGCCGAGGGCGAGCGGCTGGCGCTCGAGCAGCGGCCCGACCTCGTCATCCTCGACCGGATGCTGCCGGGGCGCGACGGGATCGAGGTGCTGGGCGCGATCCGGCGCGAGAGGCCGAGCCTGCCGGTGATCCTGCTGACCGCGCGGGGGGAGGTCCCCGAGCGGGTCGAGGGCCTCGACGCGGGCGCCAGCGACTACCTGACCAAGCCGTTCGCCTTCGAGGAGCTGCTGGCGCGGGTGCGGGCGCACCTGCGCCAGGCGGGAGCGGCGGAGACGCAGACGAGCGTGGAGGCGGCCGGCATCCGCCTCGACCTGATCGGCCGCGAAGCGGAGCGCGGTGGGGTGAGCGTGCGGCTGCCCGAGCGCGAGGCCGACCTGCTCGCCCACCTGATGCGCCGGGCCGGCCAGGTCTGCTCGCAGGAGGAGATCCTCCGCGCGGTCTGGGGCTACGACCACGACCCCGACACGAACGTCGTCCAGGTCTACGTCGGCTACCTGCGCCGCAAGCTCGACCGGCCCGGCTCCCCGGCGCCGATCGAGACCGTGCGCTCGGCCGGCTACAGGCTGCGCGAGCGATGAGGGAGGCGTGGGCGAGACTCGGGCTGCGCGCCAGGCTCGCGATCTCGATCGGCGCGATCGTGCTGGCGGCGTTCGCCGTCGTCTTCGTCGCCGTGCGGGGTGAGATGGCGAACGAGGCGCAGGTGATCAAGAGCGAGGAGGGACGGGAGGTCCCCGACCGGGAACCGTCCGCCGACAACGGCGACCGCGCCTCCTCCCTCGCCTCGATCGAGGACGCCCGGGCCGAGGTCGAGAAGACCTTCCTGCTCGTCGGCGGCGCCTCCCTGGTCGCGGCGCTGCTGGCCGGCTACCTGCTGGCGGCGCGGACGGCGGCGCCGCTGCGGCGGATCGCCGCGACCGCGGCCGCGGTCGACGCCGGCGACCTCACCCCCCGCCTCGCGCCCGAGCCGGCGGCGGCGACCGAGCTGCGCACCGTGATCGAAACCTTCAACCACATGCTCGACCGGCTCGACGCCGCCTTCTCGCGGCAGCGCCGTTTCGTCTCCGACGCCTCGCACGAGCTGCGCACCCCGCTGACCGCGATCCGCGGCCAACTCGAGGTCCTCGCCAGGACGGCCGATCCCGACCCCGCGGAGGTGAGGAGGGTGGAGGGTTTGGTGATGACCGAGCTCGGGCGGGTCGAACGGCTGGTCGAGGACCTGCTGACCCTGGCCCGGCTCGACGAGGAGACCGGGCTTTCGCTCGCCAAGGTCGAGGTCGCGCCGTTCCTGCGCGGCCTGGTCGAGGCCGGCGCCGAGCGGACGGAGGTCGGGGACCTGCCGGCGGGGACGGTTCGCGCCGACTCCGACCTGCTCGCCCAGGTCGTCCGCAACCTGCTCGCCAACGCCCACCGGCACGCCGGCGCCGGGGGGCGGGTCGTGCTCTCCGCCGACGCCGACGGCGGCCGGCTGACGATCGGCGTCGACGACGACGGGCCCGGCGTCCCCGCGGCGGAGCGCGAGCGGGTCTTCGAGCGCTTCCACCGCAGCCAGCGCTCGCGCGACCGCGCCAGCGGCGGCAGCGGCCTCGGGCTCGGCATCGCCCGCGCGATCGTCGAGCTGCACGGGGGGCGGATCTGGATCGGGGATTCCCCCTTGGGCGGCGCCCGCGCCGCCTTCGAGCTGCCCGGATTCCGCCCGCACGGCTAAGAGATCTCTCAGCCAACGCTTAGGTAGGACGAAAGCGGCGACGCCACCCTCCGCCGCATGTACAAATCAGTGCAGACCCGTGTGCGCGACGGGGTCGCCGGCAACGCCCGCCTGACCGCGGCCGCGGCGGCGGCGCTGCTGGTGCTGCTGGCGGCCGAGGGAGCGACGATCCCGTTCATCGGGCAGCTGCTCGGCCCCCACGTCTTCATCGGCATGCTGCTGATCCCGCCGGTCCTGCTGAAGCTCGGCGCCACCGGCTACCGCTTCGCCCGCTACTACACCGACGACGAGCCCTACGTGCGCCGGGGCCCGCCGCCGCTGGCGCTGCGGCTGCTGGCGCCGGGCGTCGTCCTCACCACCCTGGCCCTGTTCGGCACCGGCGTCGCGCTGCTCTTCGCCGGGCCGCCCGGCAGCACCCTGATCTTCGCCCACAAGCTCAGCTTCATCGCCTGGTTCGGGCTGATGAGCATCCACGTCCTCGGCCACCTGCTCGAGGTTCCGGCTCTCGCCGTGGCCGACTGGCGGCGGACCGGGCCGGTCGAGGCCCGCCTCGCCGGCGCCGGGATGCGGACTATGGCGCTCGGCGCCTCGCTGCTCGCGGGCACCGCAATCGCGATCCTCAGCCTCTCGGTGGCGCGGCCATGGCTCTGAAGCAGGACAGGCTGCGCGAAGCGCGCCGGCGCCAGAGCGAACAGCGCCGGCGCGCCGGCGAACTGCGGGGCCGCGTGATCGCGATCTCGCTGATCTGCTTCGCGCTGCTCTGGGGGATCGTCTTCGCGCAGATGGCGACCGGGAACGACCCCGTCCTCAGCGCCAAGCACGCCACCGCCGAAGCGGCCAGCCAGCGGCGGCGGCACCGGCAGGCGGCGAAGCCGGTGCCCCCGCCGGAACCGGAACCCGAACCAGCACCCGAAGAAACGGAATTCGCCGAACCGGAAGCCGAAACGGAATTCGTGGAACCGGAAGCCGAAACGGAATTCGTGGAACCGGAACCGGAAGAAACCGAATTCGTGGAACCCGAACCCGAACCGCTGGTGACGAGCCAGTCGTGAGCCGGGAAGCCGCCCTCAGGTTCGAGTGCTTCGGCGGCGCCGCCTCGGTCCACGTCCGGGCCGAGACCGCCGCGGCAAGCCATCGGCTTGCCCAGCAGGCCCGCGAGACCCTGCTCGACGCCCACCGGCGACTCTCCCGCTTCGATCCCGACAGCGAGCTCTCCCGCCTCAACCGCGATCCCCGCGAGACCGTCCCCGCCAGCCGCCTGCTGGTCGAGCTGGCGGCCCACGCCCGCCGGGCCGGCGAGCTCAGCGGCGGCCTGGTCGACGCGACCCTGGTGGAGGAGATCGAGCGGGCGGGATACCGCGAGTCGCTGGCGGAGGACCGGGCCGCGGGCGCTTCCCCGGCGGCGGTGCTCGAGGCGCGCCCTGCGGCGCCCTCCGCGGCCGCCGACTGGCGGCGGATCGAGGTCGACCGCGGGGCGGGGACGATCTCCCGGCCCCCGGGCGTCCAGATCGACAGCGGCGGCATCGCCAAGGGGCTGCTCGCCGACCTCCTCGCCGAGCGGCTCGCCGCGCAGCCGGCCTTCGCGGTCAACTGCTGCGGTGACATCCGCGTCGGCGGCACCGGTGGGCGGCCGCGCACCATCCGGGTCGACGACCCCGAGGGCGGCGAGCCACTGCGCGAGCTGCCGGTCGTCGCCGGGGGCGTCGCCACCAGCGGCATCGGGCGCAGAGCCTGGACCGACGGCGACGGCCTCCCCTGCCACCACCTCCTCGACCCCGCGAGCGGCCGGCCCGCCTTCACCGGCGTGATCCAGGCGACCGCGCTGGCGCCGAGCGCGTTCCTGGCCGAGGTCTACGCGAAGCAGGCCCTGCTCTCCGGGCCCGAGCTGGCTCCCGATCGCCTGCCGGGCGGAGGCGTGCTCGTCCTCGCCGACGGGTCGGTGGCCGAGACCGAGGGAGAGCGGGTGGCGCCGCGGTGAACGTCGCCCCGCACCTCTTCTGGATCACCAGCCGCGCCGCCGGCAGCGCGGCTCTGCTGCTGGCAAGCGCCAGCGTCGCGCTCGGGCTGATGATGAGCTCCCCCCGCAAGAGCGCCTACAAGCGCGATCTCCGCGCCCTCCACGAGGGTCTCTCGCTGAGCGCTCTGGGGATGGTCGTCCTGCACGGCGTCTCCCTCCTCGGCGACGCCTACCTCAACCCGGGCCTCACCGGCATCGCGATCCCCTTCGTCGGCGCCTACCGGCCGCTGTGGACCGGGATCGGGATCGTCGCCGGCTACGGCATCGCCGTGCTCGGCCTCTCGTACTACTACCGCGACCGCATCGGCCCTCTGCGCTGGCGCCGCGCCCACCGGCTCACCGCCGTCTTCTGGCTGCTCGCCGTCGCCCACACGATCGGCGCCGGCAGCGACGCGGTCGAGCTGTGGTTCCTGGTCCTCAGCGGCGCGATGGTGATCCCGGCGGCCCTGATGCTGGCCCTGCGCTGGCTCAGCCGCGGCTGGGATGAGATCGAAAACCAGGCCTACTCGACGGGTACCGCCGCTCAGCGATCCAGCGGGTGAAGCTCGCCCCGAACCGCCCGGGGCAGGCTATTACCAAAGGTTTCCTGTTCAATAGCAGCGGGAACCTGCTGCGGGTGACGACCAACGATCCCCACGAGGAGCAGGACGCGGAGGAGCGCTTCAAGCGCCGGGTCGCCTCGGCCGAGATCAATGGCCGGCGTGTCAACGAGGCGATCGAGCCGCGGAGGCCCGCCCAAAGCGCCGTGTTCGTCTGCGAGTGCGGTCACCTCGGCTGCAGCGAGACGGTGGAGATCGAGATCCCCGAGTACGAGGCGGTGCGAACCGACTTCGACCGCTTCCTCGTCGTCCCCGGGCACGTGATCGAAGAGGTCGACCGGGTGGTCGAGCACCACGAGGGCTATCTAGTCGTGGTCAAGCGCGAGCCGGAGGCGAGGCAGATGGCCCGAGCAAGCGACGAAAGGTCCTGATGGTCGACGAGCGGTGGACCGGGCGCGAGGCGAAGGCGACCCTCGGCGGCTTCGAGCTGAGGCGCCCCGCGATCCCGGACACCGTCACCGCCTTCCGCCACCGGGCCGCCACCTTCGCCGCCGAACAGGGCGCCGACCCGGACCTCGTCTCCGACATCGCCGTCGCCGTCTCGGAGGCGGTCACCAACGCCGTCAAGCACGCCGGCTCCGAGGGAACGAGCGGCATCGAGCTCTCGGCCTCGGCCGAGGGCGGCTGGCTGACCCTGCGCATCGCCGACCGCGGCGCGGGTTTCGACGCCGGCTCCTCCGACGGCCTCGGCCTCGGCCTCGGCCTGGCGATCATCGCCCACCTCTGCCACGACCTCAAGATCGTCCAAGAAGGCTCGGGGACCCAGGTCGTGATGCGCTTCGTGCTGACCTAGGAGCGGTTGGCGAAAACCCTCTAGACGTCGCGGCGGTCGAAGAGCCAGGCCCCCAGCGCGGCGAGGAGCACGGCGGCGACCGCGGTGCCGGCGAAGGCCAGCGGGTCGATCCCGTCCTCGATCGCGTTGCCGTAGTACTTGAAGACGGAGGCGTAGCGGACCCACGAGAGGCTCGGGTCGAGCTTGCCGACCAGGTCGATCACGTACATCGCGACCAGCACCCCGGCGGCGGCGCCGGTGATGACGCTGGTGCGCAGCGACCAGCCGGCGAAGACGATGCCGAGGCCGGCGAAGAGCAGCGCCAGCGGCCAGACGTCGGCGAAGCCCGCCGCCGCCGGGCCGGCGGCGAGGCCGGCGCCGGAGACGAGGCTCCCCGCCATCGTCAGCAGCCAGCTCAGGGCGAGGACGCCCGCCAGCTCCAGGCCGGTGGCGAAGAAGCCGGCGGCGCAGATGCGCCGGCGCGAGACCGGGGCCGAGAGCAGGACGTCGAGGCGACCGGTTTCCGCCGCGCCGGAGAGGTCGCCGGCGACCGCCCGCACGGCCAGGTAGCCGACCGCGAGCGGGACGATCAGGCTCAGCATCTCCGCGTGCAGGTACTGCTCCACGTTGTTCAGCCCGCCGATCCCGAAGGCTTCCTTGAGGCCGCTCGGGTATTTCTGGATCGCTTCGGAGAGCGCTCCCTGCACCGAGGGGAAGATGGCGACGATGAAGGCTGACATCAGCCCGATCGGCAGGCCCCAGGCGAGGACCGAGCGGCGCCGCTCGGAGAGGTGCGACGAGGCCAGGGCCCAGACCTGCGCGCTCATTTCTCCTCCCGGTAGTAGCCGAGGAAGACCTCCTCGAGGCTCGGGTGGGCGGCCTCCAGGTCGAGCACGTGGTGGGCCGCCAGCGCCTTGACGACCGGGTCGAGGTCGCCGGCGACCTTGAAGCTGACCGTCCCGTCCCTGGCCTGCAGCTCGCTCACCTGCGGCAGCGCGCCCAGCTCCTGCAGGGCCTCCTGGCCGGCGAGGCGAACCGTGACGGTGCGGCGGGCCTTGCCGAGCAGGTCCTCCATCCGCTCGACCGCCACCAGGCTGCCCTCCCGGACGATCCCGACCCGGTCGCAGATCCGCTGCACCTCGTCCAGCTCGTGCGAGGAGACGAAGACCGCGCAGCCGCGCTCGCGCTCCTCGGCGACGAGGTCGAGGAACTCCTCCTGCATCAGCGGGTCGAGCCCGCCGGTGGGCTCGTCGAGGATCAGCAGCTCGGGTTGGTGGAAGGTGGCGAGGATCAGGCCCACCTTCTGCCGGTTCCCGCGCGAGAGCTGACCGAGCGGGCGGTCGAGGTCGGCTCGGAACCGCTTCGCCAGCGCCTCGACGCGGCGGCCGCCGTCGACGCCGCGCAGCTTCGCCAGCAGCGCCAGCGCCTCGCGACCGCTGGTGCGGCGGCCGAAACCGAAATCCCCCGGCAGGTTGCCGAGCCGCGCCCGGATCTCGACGCCGTGGCGCCGGCTGTCGAGCCCGAACAGGCGCGCCGTCCCCGCGCTCGGGTGGATCAGGTCGAGCAGCGTCCTGATCGTGGTCGTCTTGCCGGCCCCGTTCGGCCCGAGGAAGCCGAACACCTCCCCCGGCTCCACCGCGAAGCTGACACCCTCGATGCCGCGGTGGCGGCCGAAGAACTTCGTCAATCCCTCGGTTTCGATTGCCGGGACCATGCTCACCATCCTAGGATCGGCCGATGAGCGGATGCCAGCGCACGGCGGGGGCGGGCGCGCCCTGAGCGGCCACACCCCGGGCCGGCACACCCACTGGCGCCTCGCCCGGCGGCGACGGCATCTGCTGCGGGCCGGCGGCCTCGCCGCCCTGCTCGCCGTCGTCGGGCCGGGGGTGCTGGCCGGGCTATCCGACGACGACCCGGCCGGGATCACGACCTACTCGATCCTCGGCGCCAAGTACGGATACGAGCTGATCTGGGTCCTGGTCGTCTCGACCGCGGCGCTGGTCGTCTTCCACGAGCTGGGGGTGCGGCTCGGCGTGGTGACCGGCAAGGGCCTGCTGACGCTGGTCCGCGAGCGCTTCGGGCGGCGGGTCGCGGCCTTCGTCCTCGCCGCCCTCGTCGTCGCCAACACCGGCACCCTGTGCGCCGAGTTCGCCGGGGTTGCCGCCGGGATGGAACTGCTGGCCGGGACCAGCCGCTACCTCAGCGTCCCCGTCGCCGCCGCGGCCGTCACCGCCCTCGTCCTGCGCGAGAGCTTCCGCCGCGTCGAGCACTTCCTGCTCGCGCTCAGCTCGGTCTTCGTCGCCTACGTCGTCTCGGGGCTGCTCGCCCACCCGGACTGGGGCGCGGCGGCGAAGGGGGCGGTCGTGCCGTCCCTCCCGCTCACCCGCGACGCGCTGCTGGTCGCCGTCGCCACCGTGGGGACGACGCTGGCGCCATGGGGGCTCGCCTTCATCCAGTCCTACGCAGTCGACAAGCGGCTCTCGGCGCGGGACCTGCGCTACGAGCGGGTCGACGTCGTCACCGGCGCCGTGCTGACCGGGGTGATCGGCGTCTTCGTCGTCGTCGCCTGCGCCGCCACCCTGCACGCCCAGGGGATCGAGATCAACGACGCGCGCGACGCCGCCAGAGCGCTGGAGCCGCTCGCCGGCAGCGCCGCCGCGACGCTGTTCGCCCTCGGCTTCCTCGGCGCGGCGCTGCTGGCGGCGGCGATCGTGCCGCTCTCGACCGCCTACTCGATCTCGGAGACGCTCGGGCGCAAAGCCGACCTCGACGACAGTTTCTCCGAGGCGCCCGCCTTCTACCTCAGCTTCGCCGCGGTGACCGCCGTGGCCGTGATCGTGGTCCTGATCCCCGGCATCTCGCTGGTCCCGGTCCTCTTCCTCACCCAGGCGCTGAACGCGGTGCTGCTGCTGGCCCTGCTCCCCTTCCTGCGCCGGCTGGGGAGGGACCGCGAGCTGATGGGCGAGCACGCGCTCGGCTCCGCCGGGCGGGTGGCGACCGGCGCGGCGCTGGCGGCGATCGTCGTCTCGGTGCTCGCCCTCGGCGCCCTCGCACTCTCCTGATCAGGCGCCGGGCGAACCGCGATCCGCACCTGAGAAGTGGTCAGATCGAGCAATTCGGAGGTAACAGAGATCGCCTCCGCACGGCGGGCCTTCCCACCGTTTAGCGTGGCCATCACCTCCCAGACGTCAGGACCGCCGGCAAGAAAGAGCCGCGCGACGGCCGGCGGGACCGCTGCGGAAGATGACGCCGGGGTGCTCGTCCATTCGAGTCCCCTCATCCACGTAGCGCTCGGCGAGGCGGGACTTGTTGGTGCCGGCGATCTCGCTTCGGCGTTCCAGGCGATCGAGCACGTCCGTGCCCCATCGCGGCGTGGTCGCCTCCTCGCCTACTTCCTGTGCTCGGCCGCTCCCTGGAGTGCTTTGGCGACGCGGCCGACTTCTTCGCCCATCGCGCCGACCTTCTGGGCCGCGTCGACCACGGCGCCCATGTCGAAGCTCGGGCCGCTGCGGCGGTGACCGTTGCGGCGGTGCTTGAGGACCGCCAGGCCTCCTGAGAGGCCGGCCACCAGGGACCCGCCCGCGATCAGGGGGAGGCGGGCGCTGGAGGCGGCGACGGAGAGCGCTTTGCCCGCGGCCCGCGTCCCGGCGAGGGCTTCCTTGCCGGCCATCGCGGCGCTCGCGCCGGCGCCCGGCGACGTCCCTTTCTCCTCGGCGGCGCCCTTACCCTTGGCTTTCGCCTGGCCGGAGTTGGTTCTCGCTTTCGCTTTGGTCGCCATCAGCCGATCCTTCCTCCGAAGCTCCCATTGGAGCGATTACCCTGCCCAACCGGGGGTAAACGATCCACATGGCGACGCGGAGCCTGCAAGAGCAGGTCGAGGCGCGCAACCAGGCGCAGCGGGCTCATGCCCGCGACCTGCGAAAACGCGCCCGGGTCAAGAGCCTCCTCGCCCACCTGCGGGCGCAGCGGAAGATGGAGCGCTCGCGGGCGCGGATCGGCGAGCAGGTGAGCCGCAGCAGGCGCAAGGCCCGGCAGGCGAAAGCCCGGGCCGTGCGAGCCGCCGGACGCGCCAGGGAATCGGCCGGCCGCGCCCGCCGCAAGGCCGCGGCCCGTCAGCGCGCGCAACAAAGGAAATCTTGATTGGCCGCCCCCGCGCCGGGTAGCCACTACCCATGCCACTGAAAAGCCTTTTCATCGCGGCGGGCCAGAAGGTGTCGGGGAAACGGCCTTCGGCCGTCCGCGCCGCGGCGGGGGCGACGGCAGCCGGGACCGCGGCGGGAGTGGTCGTCTACAAGCTGCTCCGCCGCGAGTCTGACGGCGACTGACGGCGCCGCCCCGTGCTCACCGTCCCGGGAACGGGAAGAGGATCCGCTCCACCCGGTCCATGATCTGGTGGCTCGGGTAGCGCACCCCGTCGATCAGCGAGATCAGGTAGGCGACGAGCCGTTCGGCCTGGTCCTTCTTGTAAACGAGGTTTTCCGCGCGATCGACCAGCTCGAGGCTCGGGTAGCGAACCTCGGTGATCCGATCGAGCAGGGATTCGATGTAGGCGTCTCGCAACTGCTCTCCGGTCATCGGTCCTTCTCCTTCCAGGTCAAAGCAATCTTCCAAGCGGTCCGAGGTCGAGGTTCAGGTCCTCGTCCTCCAAGCCGAAGGACTCCTTCAGCTCCTCCATCCTCTGCTCGAGCAACATGAAGGTCTCCCCCAGCCGCTCGACCTCCTCGGCCGAGAGCGAGCCCCCCTCGATGCGGCGGATCGCCTGCCGCTCCATCAGCTGGCGGAGCAGCTCGATCAGGGTCATGACGAGCTGCGCCAGGCCTTTCTCCAGGCTGTCGCGGTCGGCGTTCACCCGGCGGCGCAGCGCGGTGTCGAGCCGGTCGAGCTCGTCGCCGAAGAGGGTCGTGTCCGGCTCGCCGGCGAGGGTCTTGCGGCGCTCGGCTCGCAGCCCGGCGCTCATCCGGCGGCCTCCTGGACGAAGCTGTAGGGGGGCCAGGGGCCGGTGCAGGCGATCGCCGCCCCGTCGACCTCCTCCGCCAGCTCCTCGACCTGCGCGCCGAACGCCTCGACCCGGCCGCGGTCGACGAGGTAGGCGGACTTGAGCGTCCCCGGCGGGGCGGAGCGTCCCCGGGCAGCCGACCTGGCGAGGCGGGAGAGCGGCCCGTGGATGCGGTCCACCGCCTCCTCGGCGCGGCGGCTCTCGTCGAGGCGGACGCGCAGGTAGGCCGTACCTGGTCCGCCCCCCGGCTCGGCGGCGGCCGCAAACTCATTCATGGGGCCGCCTCCCGGTTCGATCCGCGCCCTCACGCTCAGCTCCACCGCGCCCCGCACCCGCGCCAAAGCCGATTCGAACTCCTCCCTGCGGGCATGGAGCAGCGCCTGCACCCCGCTCTCGTCGGCCACCAACATCCCGAAGCGCATCGGCAGCACGTCGCCGTCCTCCATCAGCGCCTCGACCACCGACTCGTGGCGCCAGAGCGCGTCCTCGTTGGACTCCGGTGCCCGCTCGTGGTCGCTGACGACCGCGCGCAGGCCCTCGACGCCGACCGCCCTAAGCGGCGACCCGCCGAGGCCCGGGACCGGGGGGACGCTTGGCGACTCCGCGATGGCGTAGACGTAGATCATCCGCTCCTCACAGGGCGTCGGCTCGCAGGGCGGGGGAATCGGCGGTGAGGGAGACGCCGTAGTCGCGCTCCAGCGTCTCGACCGAGGAGACCAGAGCCCGCAGCCCGACGTAGAGGAGGTCGACGTCGGCGACCGCCAGGGTGATGTCGCCGTGGATGACGACGCCGCCGTCGAGGAGCCGGTCGACCAGGTCGAGCAGCGAGACGTCCCGGTCGCGAAGGGCGCGGGAGACGCCCGCCTCCTGGCGCTTGCGCGAGGCCTCGCGGCGCTCGCTCCACGCCGCCCGGTCGCGGGAGCGGCGAGCGGCGGCGGCCTCCTTCTGCCGGGCAGAGCGTTCCTTGGCCTGGGCTCGCTTGCGAGCCGCCCTTTCCCTGTTGGCTTCCGAGCGCGGCTCGGTCATCGCGCCGCCTCGATCGAGCCCTCGACGAAGTTGTAGGGCGGCCACGGCCCGCTCAGCTCGACCTCCACGCCTTCCTCCCGGTAGCGCTCCGCCAGCTCCTCGGCGAGCGCGCGGAAGCGCTCCACGTCGGTCTCGTCGAGGAGGTAGACGCCGTTGAGGATCATGTCGCCCTCGCGGCCGCTCACCTCCGGCCGCTGCAGCGGGTTGAGCAGCGCTTCCACCGCCAGCTCCGCCAGCGGCTCGTGGATCGCCCGCGCGAGCTCCTCGGCGACCGCGGCCGCCTCCTCGCGCGCCCGCCCCTGGCTGCGTTTCCGCTCGAGGTACTGGACGCCGCTGCTGGCCCCGTCGGCCTCGCCGCCGTCCCCGATCCGCTCCATCGCCGCCCGCACCAGAGCCCCCGGCCGGGCGATCGCCTTCGCCCCCCACTCGGCCCTGCCGTGCAGGTGGCGCAGGGACTCGGCGAGCCCGCGCCGCTCGCGCCGCAGCATCTCGCGCACCTGGTCTTCGCCCCGGTAGATCGTGCAGAGGCGCATCGGCACCACCGTGTTGCGGGCCAGCACGCCGTCCAGGACCCCCTCGTGGGCCCGCGCCTTCTCCTCCAGCCAGGCCACGTCCTCGAGGTTCTCGCGCAGGCCCTCCTCGCCGAACTCGGCGAGGTCGACCCGGCTGGCGAGCGCGGTCAGGTCCCCCTCCCGGATCGGGATCGGGACGTGGCGGCCGTCGACGCCGACGAGGTCCTCGGGGAGGACCGCCTCGCCCTCGACGATCCCGTACACGTAGTAACCGAGCTCGGAGGGATCGCCCGGAGCGGGCGGCGCACCGTCCGCCCGGACCTTCCCCGGCGCCGGAGCGAGCGCCTCGCCCGAGCGCCGCAGCAGCGCCTCGAGCATCTCCTGCCCGAGCACCTTGCGCGCCCTCGCCAGCGCTTCCTCCTCCGCCTCGCGGATCAGCCCCGGCACCCGCTCCGCGGCAAAGGAGTCGAGGGCGCGGCGCAGCTCCTCGATCGCCTCATCCCCGCCCATCGTCTTCCTCCTCGACGACCTCCCGGTGGCGGGTTTCCACGACGACCTCTTCCCCCGGCCCGGGCGCCGGCAGGCCGGCCAGCTTCTCCAGCCGCTCCAGCCGCCCGCGCAGGTCTTCGTTCTCCTCCTCGAGCTCCTTCGCCCGGCTGCTCAGGGTCGGGTCGGACTCCCACCAGTTGATCCCCATCTCCTGCGCCCGCTCGACCGAGGCGACGAGCAGCCGCAGTTTGATCGTCAGCAGCTCGATGTCGAGCAGGTTGATCTGGATGTCGCCGGCGATCACGATCCCCTTGTCGAGCACCCGCTCGAGGATGTCCGCCAGGTTGGCGGGGCCGCCGCCGCGCTGGACCTCCATCCGCGGCGCCTCCATCTGCCTGCGGTTGTAGAGGCCCGCGGGCGCTTCGCGCTCGGACGCCATCGCGATCAGCCCTCCCCCGCCTCGGCGCGCGGGTAGCGCCGGACCCGCTGGGCGCCGGTCAGCTCGCCGTCCTTGTCGAGGGTCACCTCGTACTTGCCGAGCACGTCGGTGGTCGTCGGCACCCGCTCCAGCTCCAGCACCTCCAGCGTCACCGTCCACTCGTCGCCGTCCCGTTCGAGGCCGGTCACCGACTCCACCGGCCGCCCGATCAGGTCCTGGACCTGCTCGACCGCGCCTTCGGCGATCTCTCGCGGGGAAGGCTTTCCCCTCGAGCCGTTCGAGCTCCGGGATTTGCGCTGCTTCGAATCAGCCATCGACAGCTCCTTCCTCCCGCATCGGCTCAAATTCCTCGGCCTGCCGCTGCCGGGCGACGGCGAGCCGGTCGAGCAGTTCCTCCTCTTTGGCGGCGCGCTCCTTCGGGCCGAGCCGCCCCTCTTCGGCGTCGATCTCCAGCTGGATCAGCTCCCGTTTGACGTTGTCTTCGTCGTAGAGCTGGCGGTCCGCCTCCTCGGCGATCTGCTCGGCGACCCACGCGGTGCCGCGCACGGGCGCCAGCGGCAGCAGGACGAGCTCCTTGAACAGGCCCACCTCAGCCCCCCACCCCGAGCTGGACGAAGCTGTGCGGGGGCAGCGGGCCGGTGTACTTCAGCCGGATCCGACCGCCTTCCCGCTCCCCCACCTCGTCCACCGCCCGGTCGAACTCCTCGAGCCTGCCGCGGTCGACGAGGAAGGAGGCGTTGAGGGCCATGCGCTCGTGGACGGGCTCGCCGACTTCGACCGCGATCGCGTAGGGGGTCAGCGCCTCGACGATCGCCGGCGCCGTCTCGGCCCGCTTCTCGTCGAGGGCCTGCGCCACCAGCTCCCCGAGGCGGATGCGCTCGTAGTAGGTCGCCTCCTGCGGCTTGCCCTGCAGCGCCGCGCGCAGCTCGGCGACCTCGGGGTTCTCGCGGACGATCTCGGCGAGGATCCGCTGCTCGTCGTGGAGCGCCTTCAGGTTGACCTCGACCTTGCCCTCCATCTCCTCGAGCTGCGCCCGCAGCCCATCGCGGTGCGGGTCGAGGAGCTCCTCGCAGACCGCCTCGGCGTCGGGCATCACCACTCCGAAGCGCATCGGCAGGACCACCGATCCCCGCTGCAGCGCCTCCTCCAGCACCCGCGAGTGCGTCAGCAGCTCGTCGCGGCCGGCCTCCAGGTATTCGCCCGGGATCTCGCTGGTCAGCGCGGCCACCCCATCGGCGGAGACGAGCTCGAGCGGCGCGCCGCCCAGGCCGAGCCCCTCGGACGGAGGCCGGTCCCCGGCCCGCACGACCCCGTATACGTACCGCGCGCTCATCTCGTCAGCCATCCCCGACGCCCGATCTCACCTAGCCGCTTTTGGCGCTTTTTTTCGACGAGGACGGTTTGCCGCTGCCGGTCGATTTGCGGCGGTGGCGCGTCGTGGTCGAAGAGGTCCGTTTGCGCGAGCCCCCTTCTTCGTCGCCTTCGTCCTCCTCTTCGCCTTCGTCTTCGTCGCCGAAGAGAGCCTCCTTGGCGCCCTGCATGATGCCTTTGGTTTTGCTGGAGGCGCCGCCTTCGGTGATCCCCTCCATCAGCTCCGGCAGGCCCTGGGTCTCGGTGCCCATCAGGTCGAGCCGGTTGACGGCCTCCGCGAAGCGGAGGTAGGTGTCGACGCTGGCGATCACGATGCGCGCGTCGATCGTCAGGATCTCGATGCCGATCAGGGAGACGCGGACGAAGACGTCGATCACGAGCCCCTTGTCGAGGATCAGCTCGAGGACGTCGTAGAGGCCGCTGGAGGAAGAGCGGGCGACGTAGCCGCTCCCCCCTCTGTATGGCATGTTCGTCCGGTTCTGCGTTGCGGTGGTGGCCATTCGAAGTCCTTTCTGGGTTTGCGATCGGGTCGAAATCAGTCGCTGGTTTGAACCGGCTCGGCCGGCTCCTCGTCCTCGACGGGCTCCTCCCCCTCGTCAAGCTCCTCGTCCTCCGGCTCCTCCTCTTCGGTGGGCTCCTCCTGCTCGGCCGGCTCCGCGTCCTCCTCGGCCTCGTCCTCCGGCACGGGGACGTCGGCGGGCTCGGCCTCGTCGGCCTCTTCCCAGAGCTCGGCGTAGGCCTTGAACCGCCGCAGCTCCTCCTGGATCGTCCGCTGCGGCAGCCCCAGGCGGCGGGCCAGCCGCTCGGCCACGCTCTCCGGCTGCCGCTCGACCGTCAGCTCCAGCCGCGTCAGCCGCGGGGCCAGCGGGTGGAAGGTGACGACCCCCGAGTGCTCGTAACCGTCCTCGCAGGCCCAGTCGAGCCGCTCGTCGGGGCGTTCGTCCATCACCTCGATCTCCAGCTCGCGGACGCTGCCGCCGATCTTGGCGACGACCCGCAGCTGCCGCTCGCCCTCTAGCTCGACGCTCTCGACCCGGTCGAGGAACTGCGGGAAGTCCTCGAACTGGGTGCAGACCGCGTAGACGGCGCTGAGCGGGAGCGCCACGTCGATCGACTCCTGGATCGGCAGCTCGACGCCGGCGAGGGACTCGCCGTCGGCGGCCTCGCTGCCGCTCAGCGCCGACTTCAGGCCGTCCAGGCGCTCCGCGAGCGTCGCGTGGCCCTCCCCCCGCTCGCGGCGTTTGGCGGCCAGCGCCTCGAAGCCGTAGCGGGCGGCGCTGCCCCAGTGCTGAAGGGCCTCCCGCGCGTAGCCGGCTGCCCCCTTCTCCTGATTGCGACCTCCAGCCACGGCACGGTCCTTTGGAGAGCCGGCCGGCGGCTCAGGCCTTCTTGGCGGCGTCGTTGGCGGTTTCCCCCACTTTCTGGACCGAGTTCGCCACGCTGCTGACCCGCTGCCCGAAGGCGTCGGCCCGCTTGGCGGCGTCGGTGACGGCGCCGGCGACCTTCCGCGCGTCGCCCTTGAGGCCGTCCGTCTTCGGCAGCTGGACCTTGGGGAGGTGCTTCTGCTTCGGGAGGCCGAGCTTGCTGCGCTTCGGCACCGGAACGCCGAGCACCTTGCGGCTCTTCCCGCTGCGGCTGATCACCACCGCTCCCACCACGCCCGCCGCCGCGGCTCCGGAAGCGACCAGGGGGACCTTGGCTTTGCGGGCGACCTCCGCCGCTCCGTGCACGCCCTGTTTGACCGCGCCTTTGACGGCGCCGGGCGAGCCCGCTCCGTTGGCGGAGCCTTTGGAAACAGAGCTTTTCGCCTGCGATTTCGCTTTGGCGGCTTTGCTCGAGCTTTTGGCCCGTGCCGAACCGTTCGAGCTTTTGGCCCGGGTCGACCCGTTCGAGCTTTTCGAGCGAGAGGAGCCTTTCGTGCGAGAGGCCCCGTTCGATTTGGATGAGCCGGATCTTCGGCTGGAGCTTTTGTTTTTCGTCTGCGCCATCTGTCTCTCCTCTCCGGCGCGATGCCTCGGGAACGGGTTCCCTGCCCGCGTCCTATTGGCTACCCCCCATTGGAAGAAACATGCGATCCAACCTAAATTCCGTCGAAGAGCAAGGCGGTGACCACCGAGGCCGAGCGCGCAGCGCGGGTGCCGCGCGGCGGTGTGTCCGAGTCGACTGCCCGGAATGGACGACGGCGTAGACCGTCGTCTCGCTGCCATCGGCCAACCCGATGCGCAGCAGCTCGTAGCGAGGCCTCACACCGGGTACCGCAGGATCGCCGCCGCGGGGCCTCCCCCGGGAACCTCGGCGGCGCGCACCGCGAGCACGGTGCCGCCGGCGAGGATGACGCGGCGACAGAGCTCGTCGGCGACGCCGTAGTCCCCGGCGCGCTCGGCGTCGTCGAGCGAGACCGCGCCGGACTCCTCGTCGATCGTCCCGGCGAGCTTGGCGTCGATGTCGACGAAGAGGGTTTCGACGGCGCCGAAGGTCGCGGCGCGGCCGAGGTCGTTGATCTCGACCGCGGTGCGGCCGGCGGCGGAGCGCTCTTCGAACCGGTCGGTCAGCTCGCGCAGCTGGTCGGCGTAGAGGCCGTCGAGGACCTCGCGGGCGGCTTCGCCCAGCTCGGCGTCGGTCGCGTCCTCGGGGCTGCCCGGCAGCGAGCGGTCGGCCAGATGGGGATAGGAGTTGACCGAGCGGAAGATCGCGTCGATCGGCTCGGACGCGGCCAGGATCAGCGGCACGTCCTGGCCGCCAAGCACCCCCCGCAGCGCCCGGTCGACGGCGCGCGCGTAGCTGCGGACCAGCGTCTTGCGACCCTCGGTGCCCTGCAGGCGCCGGGCCGGGGAGCGATCGGTGATCGAGGCCTTGCCGACGGCATCCGCCGCGTCGCTGGGCAGGTCGGGAACCCTCACCTCGAAGGTCGGCAGGTCGGGAGTCACCTCGAGCAGGCGCACCGAGCCCTCGGCGAGCGCCAGCACGAAGGCCGTCTGGGGGAAGGTGACCGTGCGCAGCAGCGGCTTCACGTAGTAGCGGTCGGCGACCTGGACCGCCTCGGTCAAACGGTTCGGCAACCGAAAGGCGCGCAGGCCGCGGGGATCGGCGAAGACCGCGAGCGAGTGGGCCTGCTCCGCCCAGAAATCGCGATCGTCGTGGAGGTCCTCGAGCGCCCCCTCGATCTCCTTGCGGTCGGCCGCGCCGGCATCCAGCTCCGCGACCGCCTCGGCCGCGAGGTTCTTGAAGGCGATCCGGGCCGCGTCGGCCTCCGGCGTGATCGGAGTGGTCGGCAGGTAGATCGAGACGAGGTCGTCTCCACGCGCCTGCAGGAGACGTTCGATCTGGCGGCGGCTGGGAATGTCGGTGTGGAGGCCCATGCCGACGACGTTAGGCGATCGGCCCATCTTCGGGGGGAATTTTCTCGCGTAATTAAGAGAACTCGATCACGCTGCGGATGCCGTCCTGGGCCTCCATCAGCTCGAAGCCGCGGTTGACCTCGTCGAGCCCGAGCCGGTGCGAGACGAACGGCTCGAGGTCGATCTCCCCGGCCAGGTAGCGGTCGACGAGGGCCGGTACCTGGTCGCGGCCCTTGACGCCGCCGAACGAGGAGCCGGCGATGCGGCGACCGGTGATCAGCAGGCGCGGGACGACGTCGAGGGTCTCCCCCTTGCCGGCGACTCCGGCGACGGTGCAGAGCCCCCAGCCCATCCGCGCCGCTTCGACCGCCTGGCGCATCACCGCGACGTTGCCGGTCGCCTCGAAGGTGTAGTCGGCGCCGAAGCCGCCGGTCAGCTCGAGGATCCGCTCGACCGCCCCCTCCCCGCCCTCGAGCAGGTCGGTCGCGCCCTGGCCGCGGGCCAGCTCGAGCCGCTGCGGCGAGAGGTCGACGCAGATGATCCGCTCGGCCTCCTGCAGGCGACAGCCGGCGACCGCGCCGAGCCCGACCATGCCGGCGCCGAAGACGGCGCAGGTGCTGCCGGGCCGCACCGCGGCGGTGTTGATCGCGGCGCCGAGCCCGGTCGAGAGCCCGCAGGCGAAGAGGCAGGCGTGCTCGAACGGCGCCTCCGGGCTCACCTTCGCCAGGGCGATCTCCGGCATCACCGTGTACTCGGCGAAGGTCGAGCAGCCCATGAAGTGGCGGATCGCCTTTCCGTCCCGGGAGATCCGGGTCGTGCCGTCGGGCAGGTGGCCCCTGTTCTGCTCCTCGCGGATCGCCAGGCAGAGGTTGGTGCGCGGGTCGAGGCAGTGGACGCACTCGCGGCACTGCGGCGAGAAGAGGGTGACGACGTGGTCCCCCGGCTCGAGCGAGGCGACGCCCGGCCCGACCGCCTCGACGACGCCGGCGCCCTCGTGGCCGAGCACTGCCGGCGCGTAGCCGGAGGGGTCGGCGCCGGAGGCGGTGTAGAGGTCGGTGTGGCAGACGCCGCACGCGTGCAGGCGGACCAGCGCCTCCCCGGCCCGCGGCTCGGCAAGCTCGACCTCCTGCACCGCGAGCGGCTCGCCGAATTCCTCCAGCACCGCCGCCCGCATCTTCATCCGGCCAGGCTCCCACCGCAGTCCGCGATCGTCGCGACGGACCGTGCCCCGAGGAAGCCCGACCCGCCGCTGACCAGGACCGTCTCCATCAGCAGCCACCGTACACCGGGTGAGGCGCTCGAGGGCGCGGATGGCCGGATCGATCGGGCGCGGCGGGCCGAGGGCGAATCCGCCCTACTCGAGCTTCACGCGGCGCGAGGCCTTGGCCAGGGTCGTGGCGCCGGTCGAGGCGGTCACGACGAGGCGGAGCTTCTTTCCCTTCGGGGCGCTGTCCTTCACCTTGACCGCGATCGTCTTGGCGGCGGACTTCCCGGCGGCCAGGCTCGAGACCTCGATCGGCCTCGGCACCACGGCGAGATTCTTCGGCGCCTTCACGGTCAGCTTCAGGCGCGAGATCGCGCTCTTGCCCGTATTGGTGAGATGAACTCTGAGGTTCATCGTCTTGCCGGGCCGGATCGCGCCCGGAGCGCCGAGCTTCAGCTTCGCGCTGGGGGCGGGGGTCGGTGGCGGAGTGGGCGCCGCTTCGGCGGTGCCGGACAGCGAAGCGGTGCGAGTGCCCGCGTTGGTTTCGACCGTCAGCGTCGCCGCCCTCGCCCCCGCCGCGCCCGGGTCGAAGGAGACGTTGACGGCGCAGCTTTTACCCGCGGCCAGCGGGCCGACGCAGGGAGACGGCGAGGCCAGCTTGAAGTCCGCTTCCGAGGAGAGCGAGACCTTGCTCACGGCGAGCGCCGCGCCCCCGGTCGATTTGATCGTGAACGACCTCGTGACCGGGGTGCCGCCGACCTGGACCGTGCCGAAGTCCTGGCTGGCGGGGCTGAGGGCGACGCCGGGTGCGACTCCCACGCCGCTCAGCACGACAGGCGACACCGCGTCGAGGCCATCCGCACCGGTGTTGGACGTGATCCAGAGCGTGTCGCTTGATTCTCCGCTCGCGGTCGGGGCGTATTCGACTTCGACTTCGCATTCTTCCCCGGAGGGGACGGCTGCGCAGGCGCTCGGGTCGAGGACCGTGAACGGACTGCCGACCGTGGCCAGTTCGATGCTGCTCACTTGCAGCGGCGGCGCGCCGGTGTCGGTCAGGGTCACGGTTCCGATCGTCGTCTGACCGACTTCGACGTCGCCGAAGGCGAGTTCTTCGGGCGCATGTTCCAGCACCGGCGAGTTGATCATCACCGCGACGCCCTGGGTCACGGTGCCGCCGTTGGCATTGCTGCCGATGGCGACGTCGGGGTAGCCGTCGCCGTTGAAATCCCCGGTCGCGATCGAGCTGTCGAAGAAATGTTCCTCGCCCGATTTGAAGGGCGAGCCCGGGGCCGCGGTCAGCTTTCCGGTGCCGTCGCTGAACCCGACGCCGAACGAGCCGTTCCCGTCGAAATAGGCCGGGATCGCCTCGTCGAGCCCGCCGCCGGTGAGGTCCGCGGCGGCGACACGGAACGGCAGGCCCGTGCCGGCGAAGGAGCCGGCGGGGTCGGCGGTGAGGAATTCGCCGGAGCTGCCGAGCAGCGGAAGCGTGGAGTCGTTGTGCGAGGTCCCCACCAGCAGGTCGTCGCCGCCGGCGCCGTCCAGGTTGGCCGTCGCCTCCGAGTAGGCGAACCCGGCTTCGGTCAGGCCCAGCGAGATCGGGTTCTCCGGCGCCGCGGTGAAGGTGCCGTCGCCCTGGCCGACCTCGCCGTAGATCTGGTTGTCCGTGTAGCTGCCGATGCTGAACGGCTGGGTGAGGAGCGCGAGGTCCTGCTTGCCGTCGCCGCTGTAGTCGCCCACCGCGACGCCGAGCACCTGGGATTCGTTGGGGATCGCGACGGGGACGGCGCTGTGCTGGGCGAAGGCGCCGAGTTCGTAGGCGATGACCTGGTACCCGGCGCTTTCGTTGGCGCCGTTGTGGATCCCGCCGGCCAGGACGAGGTCTTCGCCGGTCCCGCCGCTGAGGTCGGCGGCCGCCAGCTGGCCCCCGCCGACGGAGAACGGCAAGGTGAACTTGGTGCTCGCGGTGGGCGCTTCGAAGCTGCCGTCGCCTTTGCCGAGGGCGACGTAGAGCTTGTAGGGGCCGTCGGCGTAGGCGACGTCGAGCTTGCCGTCGCCGTTGAAATCGCCGACCACGACCGCGTTGCCGGTGGCGTTGGGGTTGCTTTCGATCGGCAGGGTTTCGCCCTTGGTGAACGTCCCGTCCCCGTTCGAGAGCCAGATGACGACCCCGCCTTCGGCGGCGACGGCCAGATCGTCTTTGCCGTCTTCGTTGAGGTCGCCGCCGGCGATGTCGTTGACGCCGGTCATTTCCGGGAGCGGGGTCTGGCTCGTCGGCGTGAAGGCGAGCGCCGAGGCGAACGACGGCACGGCCATCGCCGCCACCATCGCCGCCAAGGCGGCGGCCAGCCAGGTCAAGCCAGCTTTCCTCATGCCCATCCTCCCTCGACCGTTACGGAATTGACGCGCGCGGAAATCTATAGGGGCCCGGGGCGGGAGAAAGGGATGAGTCACCGCCCACCAGGGACAGGCCGGACGCGGCGAAGGCTGCTACCGTGGCCGAGTCGGGCGGCACATTCCTCGCCGCCGAGAGGTTCCGTTTCCTCCGTGTGCCGCTCAAAGCGCTTCAGGGGTCGCAGGATCTCCCCTGAGTCATTTAACAAGGAGCAGCGCAACATCATGTCCTTTGCCGATCTCGGCATCTCCAAGCCGGTGGTGCGCGCCCTCGCGCGCCGCGGCATCACCGAGCCCTTCCCCGTTCAGAAGCTGGTCGTACGCGACGCCCTCGCCGGTCGCGACCTGCTGGTCCAGTCCCCAACCGGCTCGGGCAAGACCCTCGCCTTCGGCGTCCCCCTGCTCGAGCGCCTTGAACCGGGCGCGAAGCGCCCCTCCGCTCTCGTCCTCGCCCCCACGCGCGAGCTGGCGGCGCAGATCGTCGCCGAGCTCCGCTCCCTCGCCGAGGCCCGCCGGCTGAAGATCGTCGCCGTCTACGGCGGCGTCGGCTTCGGCGCGCAGAGCAAGGCCGCCCGCGCCGCCGACGTCCTGGTCGCCACCCCCGGTCGCCTCGAGGACCTGATCGCCCGCGGCGTCGTCTCGCTGAAGGGAGTCCGCATCCTCGTCCTCGACGAGGCCGACCGCATGCTCGACATGGGGTTCAGGCCGGCCGTCGAGCGGATCGTCGGCCAGACGCCCGATCGTCGGCAGACCCTGTTCTTCTCGGCGACCCTGGAGGGCGCGGCCGGCAAGCTCGCCGCCTCCTACACCCGCCAAGCCCGCCGCCACACCCACGCCGCCGCCGAGAAGGGCGAGGCAGACATCGAGCACCGCTTCGTCCACGTCGAGTCCCAGAGCGCCAAGCTCGAGCGGCTGATCGGCCACCTGGACCAGGACGAGGGCACCCGCACGCTCGTCTTCGTCCGCACCAAGCGAGGCGCCGACCGCCTGGTCAAGCGGCTGCGCGGCCGCGAGGTCGAGGCAGTCGCGATGCACGGCGACAAGAGCCAGGGCCAGCGCGAGCGCGCGCTTGCCCGCTTCGAGCGCGGCGAGGTCACCACCCTGATCGCCACCGACGTCGCCGCCCGCGGGATCGACGTCCCCGAGATCGCCCGGGTCGTCAACTTCGACGCACCCGGCGACCGCGAGGCCTACGTGCACCGGGTCGGGCGCACCGGGCGGGCCGGGCGGCGCGGCACCGGGATCAGCTTCGTGCTCGGCGAGCAGGCCGCCGAGATGGGGCGGATGGCCCGCGAGCTCGGCCTCACCCGGGAGTTCGAAGGCGCCCGGCGGCGCCCCGCCGACGGACGCTCAGCACAAGTTCGGCATGCCGGCCGCCGGTAGCCTCGTCGACCGCGTCGCCAACCTGACGGTGACGGTCGTCCCACCCGCGCTCCTCTGCCTCGCCGCCTGGCTGGCCTGGGGAGGCACGATCGACTGGCAGGCCGTGCTGATCTTCTTCGCGACCCTGGTTCCCTTCGGCTTCGGGATCACGGTCGGCTTCCACCGCCTCTTCACCCATCGCTCCTTCAAGACCTCGACGCCGATGCGGGCGCTCTGGGCGATCCTGGGTTCGATGGCGCTGGAGGGCCCGGTGATCGAGTGGGTCGCCTACCACCGCCGCCACCACGCCTTCTCCGACCGCGAGGGCGACCCCCACAGCCCCCACGTCGGCCACGGCGAGGGCTGGTCGGGCGCCCTGCGCGGCCTCTTCTACGCCCACGTCGGCTGGGTGCTCTTCAGCAGCGAGCCGGCGGAGGAAGAGCGCTATGCGCCGGACCTCCTGAAGGACCCGGTGGTCCGTTTCGTCGACCGCACCTTCGTGCTCTGGGCGCTCCTCGGCCTGGCCTTCCCCTTCGGGCTCGGGGTGGTGCTGACCGGCACCCTCTACGGGGGCCTTCTGGGCCTGCTCTGGGGCGGGGCGGTGAGGATCTTCTTCCTGCACCACATCACCTTCTGCGTCAACTCGCTCTGTCACTTCTTCGGCCGCCGCCCCTTCTCCACCTCGGATCAGTCGCGCAACCTCTCCTGGCTCGCGCCCTTCACCTTCGGCGAGGCCTGGCACAACAACCACCACGCCTTCCCCACCTCGGCCCGGCACGGCATCGGGCGAGGGCAGTTCGACCCCTCGGCCATCCTGATCTCGCTGATGGAGCGCGTCGGCCTGGCCTGGGACGTGGTCCGGATCAGCCCCCAGCGGATCGCCGCGAAGACCTCGGCGCGGGGCGCTTCGCTCTAAGCGGTCCGCGCGCGACGGCGCGACTCCCCCGCCCTCCTCGCGCGAATCTCAAGCGCTCGCCATCGCCTGCAACCGTCCAAAACTCTACGTCCACGCACGCAGCTTTTCCCGCATCGATCCAGCCTGTTCCTCCGCGCCCGCGTCGGTTGCTTCGGAAATCGCTTTTTCCAGTCGCCGGCGCGCCGCATCGGGTTGCTTTTGGCGGAGGACGTCGACCAACCTCAGGAGGGTGATGACGATTTGCTCATCCCAATCGGGGAGGACGTCGATCTTTCCCTCGAGCGCCTGCTCGAAACAACTTTCGGCCTTGTCGAGTTTGCCTTGTTCCGCGGCGACGTCGCCGATGTCGTGCTGGATCACATATCCGAAAAGACTGTTCTGTCGGTCCTGCTCTTCCAGTGCGGCGAGCGCGCGCTCGTACATGGACTCCGCGTCCTCCCACTGCCCCTGCTGCTCGAGGTCGCGAGCGGCGACGAACATGGCATGGGCCTTGGATGCGTCGAGGAGCTGCCGGGTCGCCGACGCCTCCGAGTTTCCCGCGTTTGCGAGATCCTCGATCAGGCTTGGCGTCTCCGCCTCCACGGCCGCATCGATCCCCGGACTCGACCAGATCGCGGAGAAAGCGTCGTCGAGCTCCGGGCTCTTCGCCAAGTCGAGTCGCAGGCCGGCGTAGAACGTCAACAGAGATGCGACCATTTTCTCGCGGCTCTCTTCGTCGGTCGCACTGGCATAGACGGTCCGCGCCAGCCAGCGTCGCGCAGCCTGGTTGCTCAGGAGCGCGCGAGACGCGGCAGCCGGACGAGCACTTCCCCCCTCCCCCACCAGCGATACGAACTCGGGCTCGTTCAGCACCTCTCTCGCGATAGCCTCGACGAGCCCCAAGCCCTCGGCGCGCTGGACCTTCGACGCCTCCGAAGCGTCGCCAAGGGCGGTCTTCGCTCCCGAGGGAAGCTCCTCGAATTGACGGGCGGCATCGGCGACTTCGGCGCCGGGCCGCCGTCCGTGGCCCAGGGCCGACAACTGCCTGAAGAGCGCCGGCTCCATGTAGGGCATCATCAAGAAACCCATCACTCGCGAAACGATGTCCGTGAATCGCGAAGCGATCGGCGCCAGGCGCGGCTCGTCAGGGGGGATGATCCGCGCGACGATCAGGCACATCGCAGCCGCGACGTAGGTAGGGGCGTCCTCGACGGCGGCGGGATCCGCAATGACCTCCCTAAAAGCGTTTCGGAGGCTGCTGCGAACTCCCATCTCCGCCGTAGACAGCGCCACAGCCGATGCCTCCTCCAAGCGATCGGCGCGTCTCAGCAGGAGGATCTCATGCTGGCGGATCAGTTCAACGGAGCGGCTCGCGTCGGCCTCACCCTCTAGCCGCCGGCAAGCGTCGTGCAGACGCTCGAGCGCCTCATCGACGTCTTCTTCGGCAACCTCATCGACAAGGCTCGCAAGGCTGGCCAGGGTGACCTCATTTGCAAGACCGTAAAGGTCGATTCTGCCGGCCAGAGCTGCTTCCAGTTGCTGGATCGCGAGGTCATGGTCACCGTGTTGCGCGGCGACGCTGCCGAAGTCGTGCCGGAGGGCGTATCCGATCGCGCTCTCGTCTTCGCCGATCGCCTTAGCTTCGCCGATCGCCTGCCCATAGAGGCGTTCGCATTCCTCCCAGCGTGTCTCCGAGTGCAGCCTCCGCGCAGTGCGGTGGACCGCTCTGACCCTGGCCGCCGCGACCAGCCGCTCTGCTTGAGACTCGTCCATTCCCTCGACCTGCTGGAAATCCTCAACGAGTTGGTTCTGCTCGATTCGGACAACCTCTTCAGCGCCCGGCGCGGCCAAGGCAGTCGATGAAGCGAGCGCCCGGACCGATGGAGGCAATCCCTCGAGCCTCAGATGCACGTAGAAGATGAAGAGCGAAGCAGCTGCCTGCTTGCGACTCTCCTCGTCCCCTCCGGCGAAGATGGTGCGAGCCAACCAACTACGCGTCGCGCGGTCTTCCACCGGTGCGACCGAGCCGGCCTCCGAGGCGGATGACAGAGACGCGATCACTGCATTTTCCAAGGCCCGGTCGACCGCGACCGTGAGAAGCTCGACCCCCTCGTTGACGAAATCGCCGAGGTCGGGGACAGCCGACGCCATTCGTCGATACGTTGCTTCGAATTCAGCATAACTTTCCGCCCTGATCGGCAGGGATTCCGCTTGGTCGATATCGGGAGGCAGAAGGCTCCGAGCGGCTGGCACCGACATTCGCGCGGTGACCAAGGCGCCGATCGCCAGGGAGATCGCGTCGGCCAGGCGAGAGCCGAGCGCCGCCAGCCGCATGTCGCCGCTGGCGAAAACGCGCGAGGCGAGCACGGAAGATTGGATGGCCACCTCCGTGATCGCTTCCGCGTCGGTCGTCTGGTCCCCGTTCGCCTCGAGAATCGCCCGATTCACGAAAACGTCCGCCTGAGCTTCCTGCATCCCTCGCGTGGCCGCGGTCGCCTCCTCGAAACGACCCGCGTTTGCAAGCATGGAGATTTCTCGTTGCCCCAGCCGAACCAGGAGATCGCCACGGCCATCGGACCCTTCCAGCTGGACCCGAACCTCGCGCAGACGCTCGAGGGCTGCGTCCACACTGTCCCTTGAGATCTCTGCGGTCAGCCGTTCCAGGGTGATGATCGTTCCCGGATTCGTCAGCCCCCGTACGGCGGCCTTGCCGGCGAATGCCTTCTCGAACCAGTCGAGCGCAGCCGGATGATCACCGCGGGCGGCGGCGACGTCGCCGAGGTCGTGCTGGATGACGTGTTCGGAGTACCTGGAGTCCTCATCGTCGAGGGCGCCTAGCTGTTCGAGGGTCTGCCGATACAGGAGCTCGGCGTCAGCCCAGCGCTCTTCCCTCTCCGCCGACCGGGCTGCTGCGAATGGCAGCTGAGGTCGGTAGGCGTTTACTCGTTCCACCAACTCATCTGGTCCATCCGCCACTTTCTCCACCGTTTCGTCGAGCAGCCGCAGCGCCCCCTCGAGATCGAGCATGGCGGTGACGTAGCTGAGCGCGAGCACGCTGGCGATCGTGTCGGGCTCGGTGGTTCCGAGTGAGCGATTCTTACCCTCCACCGCCCGTTGGTGATACTCGATTGCCGTCCTGAGATCGTCTTGCCCCATCGCCGCAGCACCACGGTCGTGCCAGATCACGTACGCCAAGGTCGAGTTCTCTTCTTCGGCACCCTCCAGCTCCTCGAGCGCCTCCCGGTAGGCCTCATCTGCTTTTCCGTGGTGACCCTTCTCCGCGTGGTGGCGCCCCAGCTCCAAGAGAAGAAGGGCGAGCTGCCGCCTGGGTCGCGGGTCGAGACCGGCGATTTCGATGATGCTGTGAGCTGCTCGAGCAGCATTGCCGGACCTGAGGTCCAGCATCACAGCCCATTGCACGATCTCCAGGTAGCGGTCGCTGGACCAGCGTCCTCCTTCGAGTTCCTGCGCGGCGATCCGCTCGACTTGATTTCGAATCAGCTGCAGCGCCGCGTTGCGTACCAAATCTTCCGAGCCTCCCTGCGCACCTGGCTGAGACATGTCCGTCTCACCCGAAGCGGGGGCGAGCAAGCTGAGCGCGTTGGCGGCCACAGCGGCCGCCGCGACGGTCGTCGCAAGCGACTCTCCCATCGCGCCTGCGCGCTCGATTTCGTCACCGGCGGAAGCGAAAGCGCTGGGCAGAAGCTCGTCGAGATGGCGGCTTAGGATTTCCCCGAGCGCCGTTTGAGCCAACTCGCTGCCCTCGAAATCCTCGTTCCTGGCGATCATCGTCAGGAACCGGAGGATCCGTTGGCGCGCCGGCAAGGCCGAGCCCGCGACCATTTCCGTCACCTGCGCCACCGTCAGCACGCCGCCGAGCTCATCCTGGAGGCTCTCCGGCGCTTCCAGCGCCCTTACGACCAGGTATTCCCCGACGGGATCGGGCTCGACACCTCGTACGGCGTCGTTGCTCGTCGCGTACACCGCCCCCCACCACTGCACGACTCGCCGCCGTAATTCATCGTCCTTCGCGAGCCAGGGCAGAGCGCCGAGCGCCGATTCAAACGTACCTCTGTCAGCACCGCCGACAAGCGTCGCAAGCACCGCGACCTGGTTCATGCGGATTTCGTCGAGATCGATTTCAAACTCCGAGCGCGCCTTCACCCAGTAGTTACGCTCGTGTTTCAACACCTCGTGAAGCAATTCCCCGACGGTCGGGGGCGAGGATCCGTCGGGGTCCTCTGACGGGTCTTTGGTCGCCTGCCGATGTGCGTCGAAAAGCACATAGAGCGGCCGCTCGAAGGGACGGTCGACGAGATAGGACGGCGGCTCGGGGACACGGCCCAAGGCTTTGCCCGCGGCACTCCAGAGCCGGGCGCGATCCTCGAGCTGCGGCAGACTGTCGACGAGCGAGACGACCTCGACCTTCTCGTCGCTGAGCAGGCGTTGCCCTCTGGACCCCAGGTCGACCGGCCCGCCGAGGCGCTTGGCCCAGGTCTCCGATTGAAGCTTGCCCTCCCTGACCAACAAGAGCACGCGCAGGGGCGCCGAGGGATGGTGTCCGACGGGTGGGTCGCGGAACAGCCTCTGCAGGTCGGCGCGGCGCGCCTCGGAATAATCGATGGCGATCGCGAGAGGCTGCGAAGGGTGCGCGAGCTCGTCCCAGGCCTCCGGGGCGGGGGCTGTGAGGAACCCGGCGAGCCAGCCATCGCTTTCGGCCAGGGCAAGGATCTCACCGGCGAGCCTCGTCTTGCCGGCGCCGCCTGGACCATGGACGATCATCACTCGGTGATCGGAATCCTCGGCAGGCGTTCCGATCCACTTCTTCGCCCTCTCCATGATCTGGTCGCGTCCGACGAGATCGAAGCGCCGCTCCGAGGCGCGCAACATCGTCAGCAGCGAGACGGAATCATCGGGGGTAGCAGTCCCGGCGCTGGCTGAGAAGGGGGGCCTCAGCGACAGCTTCACTGACCTTGCCACAGCCCTCGCAACTTTGTCCGGCAAGCCATCGATCTGCTCTCGGGTGTACTTCGCGTCAACGTGCGCGGCGGCACGATCCGTTGCCTTGACTTCGTTGACTGCCGCCACCGCGTGCCCTGCGGCGATCGCACCGAACTGCTCCGCGGTGAATCCCTCGGGCCATTTCACCTCGTTCCGCATCAGGCGCGCCACCAGTTCGGCAAGCGCGCCCCGAGCTTGATCCACCTGCTCGCCGGAGAGGAGGAGCACGATTGCCCCCTGTACCGCCGGATCGGTTCGAATCGCCCGAGGTAGAGCTCTTGCGAGCTCCTCCCGCACCTCATGGGACACCGACGCATCCGCCAGCACTGCCCGCCGAATGCGATCGATCAGCCGCGCTCCCTCGTTCTCATCGAGCCAGAAGGTCTTGGCCTTACTCCCTGCCGCCATTGCAATCGCGCTCGCCAATTTCGATGCAAATGCTGGCAACGCGGGCGACATTGGCTCAGAGTTTATCTTTTACATAGGATTTGCAAACGCATTTAAGCGTCTCATCTGCCGGAGAATCTCATCGCTTTCACACGGACGGTAATAGTCAGGTGTCAAACTCGACGACCATCGCCGAACCGACCGACCAGTCATAGACCTGTGCATGCTCACACATAGGCGCGGCCGCAGCACGCTGGAAGGCCGACGATTGCGAGGAGCGGCGCACCGAGAGAGTGTTCCGCAGAGCTCCGAAGGCCTCGATCGCGGCACACCCGATTCCTCAAGGACACCGCTCGGATCAACAGAGGGGTGGATGACCGGATTCGAACCGGCGACCGCCTGGACCACAACCAGGAGCTCTACCAGCTGAGCTACATCCACCGCGGTGGCTTCAATTTACCGGGCCGGGCGCCTGGTTGGCTCAGGCGACGGCGGCGAACTCGCCGGTGCGGCCGCGGGCGGGGGCCGGCTGCGCCGCCGGGCCGCGGGAGAAGTCCATCTCGTCGTCGACCGGGCCGCGCCTGAGGACGCCGATGTCTTTGGCGTAGTTCTGGTGCAGGCGCCAGGGGCGGCGCGCGACCTGCTTCGGCAGCTGGTCGATCGAGCGCAGGACGTAGCCGGAGGTGAGGCCGATGAAGGGCTTGCGCGGGAGCGAGGGGTCGGGCTCGCGCGGCGTCGCCACCCTGTAGCCGTGGGCGTCCATGTACCTGAGCAGGCGGCAGAAGTATTCGGCGACGAGGTCCGTCTTCAGGGTGAAGGAGGCGTTGGTGTAGCCGAGGGCGATGACGAAGTTGGGAATGCCGCTGAACATCGCGCCCTTGTAGCCGACGGTCTCGCTGAACTTCGTCTCCTCGCCGTCGACGACGAACCTCATCCCGCCGGCGACGAGCATGTTGAGCCCGGTCGCGGTGACGACGACGTCGGCCTCCAGCTCCCCGCCGGAGGCGAGGCGGACGCCCCGCTCGGTGAAGGTCTCGATCCGGTCGGTGACGACGTCGGCGGCGCCGCTGCGGATCGCCTGGAAGAGGTCGCCGCGCGGGACCACGCAGAGGCGCTGGTCCCAGGGGTCGTAAGTCGGGGAGAAGTGGCGGTCGACGTCGTAGCCCGCCGGCAGCTGCCGTTCGACCCCTCTGCGCAGGAGCCGGCGCATCAGTTTCGGCGCCCGGCGCGAGAGCTGGTAGTTGAGCGAGACCAGCAGCACGTTTTTCCAGCGGGTCAGCGCGTAGACGGTCCGCTCCGGCAGGAAGCGGCGCAGCGCGCCGGCGATCGGCTCGACCCCCGGCAGGGAGATGACGTAGGTCGGCGAGCGCTGCAGCATCGTCACGTGCGCGGCGCGCTCGGCCATCGCCGGCACCAGCGTGATCGCGGTGGCGCCGCTGCCGATCACGACCACCCGCTTGCCGTCGTAGTCGAGGTCCTCCGGCCAGTGCTGGGGGTGGACGATCCGGCCGCCGAAGCGCTCCTCCCCGTCGAACTTCGGCGAGAAGCCTTCGTCGTAGCGGTAGTAGCCGGTGCAGCCGTAGAGCCAGTCGCAGGTCAGCTCGACCGGCTCGCCGTCGCGCTCGGCGCGGACGGTCCAGCGGGCCTCGGCGCTCGACCATTCGACGGCGACGACGCGGTGGCCGAAGCGGATCTTCTCCCCCACCCCGTATTCGTCCGCGGTCTCGCGGATGTAGTCCAGGATCGAGCCGCCGTCGACGATCGATTTCCGCCCGACCCAGGGCTTGAACGAGTAGCCCAGCGTGAACATGTCGGAGTCGGAGCGGATGCCGGGATAGCGGAAGAGGTCCCAGGTGCCGCCGATCGCCTCGCGCGCCTCGAGGATCGCGTAGCTCTTCTCCGGGCAGTTCCTCTGCAGGTGGACGGCGGCGCCGATGCCGGAAAGGCCGGCGCCGACGATGAGGACGTTGACGTGCTCGCGCTCCACCGATGCCTCCTGGCTCAAGCTCACGGCGCCACTGTATCAACACTGTGTCGAGTGCGTCAACTACTTGTCGAAACTCTCGACGCAATGTATCGTGAAGCACATGCCCGCCCTGCCCGAGGCCAAACCCGCCGCCAAGGGACGCGGCCGCCGGGCCGCCCGCACCCGCGGCGACGAGCGCGAGCGGGCGATCCTGGAGACGGCGGAGCGGCTGCTGGAGGAGCGACCGCTGAGCGAGATCTCGGTCGACGACCTCGCCCGCGGCGCCGGCATCTCCCGCCCCACCTTCTACTTCTACTTCCCCTCCAAGGACGCGGTGGTCCTGACGATCGTCGACCGCCTGGTCGCCGCCGCGGCCGGCAGCCGCGAGCAGGCGCTGGCGACGCTCGCCCAGGGAGAACCGCGTGCCGGCCTGCGCCAAGGCCTGGAGGACCTCTACGCCGCCTTCCGCTCGCGCCGGGCGGTGGCGCTGGCCGCCGCCGAACTGCGCACGACCAACGCGGAAGCCCGCGAGCTGTGGGCGCAGGTGATGGAGGGCTGGGTCGCCGACGTCACCGCGGTGATCGAAGCCGAGCGCGCCCGCGGCGCCGCCCCTCCCGGCCAAACCGCCCGCGACCTCGCGATCGCCCTCGTGCAGATGAACGAGCGCGTCCAGTACGCGACCTTCGCCGGCGAGTCCCCCTCGCTCGAGGACGACCGCGTTCTCGACGTCCTCGTCGACATCTGGCTGCGGGCGATCTACGGCACCGCCGAGCCGGGCTAGCCGCGGCCGTTTTCCTGGATCCAACCGCGGGTAACCAGACCGAGCGGCACCGACTGGATTCCAGCGGCTTTCACCGACTTCGCGCCGGTTCCCGCTCGGATTAGACGACCAACCGCTGCGGCGGCGAGGCGTCCGGCCGGTGCTGCTCCGCATTCGGGTTGGTGCCCGTGCCGTCTCATCGTCCAGAGCCATCGAGAGCCCTGGGGCCTCGCGCTACGGTTGCGCGCATGAGTGCCCTCCCCCGCGAAAGAGGTTGGACGAAGAAGGGACTCGCTCACAGCGGTGCGCCTTTTCCCTGTCATGCAGGGATAAGGAACACCGCTGGGATGCTGGGAGCGTTGGCGCTCGCAATCGGGCTGGTCGCCCTCGCCTCCCCGGCCTCCGCCGTCGGCCCCTACCCGAGCCTCGGCGGCTGCCCGGTCTTCCCGCAGCCGCCCGCCTCGCTCTCGCCGCGCGCGCCGTCCCTCCCCACCGAGGCCGCCTGGAACCAGGACATCTCGAAGGCGCCGCGGGACCCGCGGTCGGCCGCCTACATCGCCTACATCGACTCCCACGGCGGCGACCACCTGCACCCCGACTTCGGCTCGCCCCGCTCCTATGGCTTCCCCTACTCGGTCGTCGGCGCCGGCCAGCACGAGCTGCCTATCCACTACACCGCCTACGGCGACGAGAGCGACCCCGGGCCGTTCCCGGTCCCGGCGCGGGCGCCGGTCGAGGGCGGCAACCGCAGCGACGGCGACCGCCACGTGCTCGTCGTCGACCGCTCCGCCTGCCGGCTCTACGAGCTCTACCGCGCCTTCTACGTCGCCAAACCCCGCCCGCACTGGAACGCCGACTCGGGCGCCGAATGGGACCTGCGCTCGGCGGCGCGCCGGCCCGAGGGCTGGACCTCGGCCGACGCCGCCGGGCTGCCGATCTTCCCCGGCCTCGTCCGCTACGACGAAGTCGCCGCCGGCCACCTCGACCACGCGATCCGCGTCACCGTCGAGAGCACCCGCGACGCCTGGGTCCATCCCGCCTCCCACTGCGCCGGCGACACCGCCGATCCGAGCGCGCCGCCGATGGGCCTGCGGTTGCGCCTTCGAGCCGGCTATCCCCTCGGCCGCTTCAGCGGCGCCGCGAAGGCGATCGCCGTCGCGATGAAGCGCTACGGCCTGATCGTCGCCGACAACGGCTCCAACTGGTTCTTCTCCGGCAGCAGCGACGGGCGCTGGGACGACGGGAACCTCGACCAGCTGAAGCGGATCCCCGGCAGCGCCTTCGAAGCGGTGAAGAGCGCGGCCCGGATCCACGCGTGCTGAGGCACACTCGGGGTCCGCTCAGACGCTCTGTTCGCGGGCGCGGCGGCGGCGACTGGGGCGGGCGGCCGTGATCAGCCGCCAGATCCGGTTGCAGACGTAGAGGACGGCGAAGGCGACCCCGAGCCCGATCGCCCCCAGCACCAGCAGGAAGATCACGAAGGCGACGATCGCCAGCGGGATGAGGAGGAGTTTCACAGTCCGTAGTCTTGCAGTGACGATGGGAGCAACGGCAGCACTCGCGACCGTCCTGGTGGCGGTCGGCCAGATGGCGATGGGGGCAGGCGCCGGCCACCGGGTCGAAGCGGTCGGCGACAGCCTCGCCCTGCTCACCACCCGCCACCAGCTCGAGGCACGAGCCGCGCACCGACCGCAGCGCGCCCCGGCGCCGACCCCGGCCGCGACGGAAGTCGCCGCCGACCCGGCACAGCTGCCGCCCGCCTCGGCCGGCAGCAACGGGACCACCGTCCCCCACTCCTCCCAGCTCAGCCGCGAACAGATCTTCGCCCACAGCCGCGGCGGCTCCGACTCGACCGCGATCCTCCTCACCGGGGTCGCCCTCGCCCCGCCCGATGCGCCGGAAGCGGTCAAGGGGGCGATCAACGCCGCCAACCAGATCATCGGGCGCCCTTATATATGGGGCGGCGGCCACGCCTCCTTCTACTCCCGGGGTTACGACTGCTCCGGCTCGGTCAGCTTCGCCCTCTTCGGCGGCGGCCTGATCCCGCGGCCGCTCACCTCCGGCGAGCTCGAGCACTGGGGAGCGCCGGGGCCCGGCAAGTGGATCACCGTCTACGCCAACGCCGAACACACCTTCGCCGAGATCGCCGGCCTGCGCTGGGACACGGTCGGCGACGCCCAGGGCACCGGGCCGCGCTGGCACCTCGCCCCCACCTCCACCGCCGGCTTCGTCGTCCGCCACCCACCGGGCCTCTAGATAAAAAAGGCCGGCCCCCCAGGCGAGGGCCGGCCGTCGGTGGCTTAGCTGCCCTTCCCGATCGAATCGAGGGGCAGCACGCGCTCGGTCCGGAGATCCATCCGTCTTCACCTCCTCCCCGGCTCTGGCTTTGCGTTGGTGGGACCGGGGAATTGGTGGAACTGGTTCCACCAATGAAAGCACTTACAGGAAAAAGCGCGATTTTTTGAACAACTTGTCCAGTAAACCGATTAGGATCAAGCGCTCGCCAGTAATCAGACCCCCACAAGGAAGAGAGCAATGCCGACCAAAGCGCAGCGCCGCAAAGCCACCGAGAACCGGATCAAAGCAATGAGCCACCCCCTACGAGCGGCGGTGCTTCGCATCCTCGCCGACCGCACCGCAAGCCCAGCCGAAATGGCGCGAGAGCTAGACGAAGAGCTGTCGAATGTCAGCTACCACACGAAACAGCTGGTCGAGTTCGAATGCGCCGAGCTGGTGAGCACGCGCCCGGTCCGCGGCGCCCTCGAGCACTTCTACCGCGCCACCGAGCGGCATCTGATCGACACCGAAGAGTGGGAAGAGCTCGACCCGGTAATCGCCGAGGACCTCGTCTGCGAATTCATGCAGAAGATCCTCGACGACTTCGTCGCCTCCGCCCGCGCCCAGCTGATCGGCGGCGACAAGGAGTTCCACCTCACCCGCACCCCGCTCGTCCTCGACCGGGAGGGGCTGCAGGAAGCGCTAGAGGCGCATGAACGCGCCCGCCTGGAGATCCTCGAGATCGAGGCTCGCAGCGCCAAGCGGCTGCTCGAGTCCGGCGAGAAGGGCGTCAACGTCTCCAGCTCGCAGGGCTGCTTCAAGATGCCGGATCCGAAGGATCGCAAGTCCTCGTAAGCGGCATTCAACTGGCGAACCGGTACCCGACCCCGGGGTCGGTGCGGATGAAGACGTGCTCGCCGGGGGGCTCGATCTTGCGACGCAGGTTGGCGACGTGGGCGCGCAGGACCTGCAGGTCGTCTTCGTACTCGACCCCCCAGACCTCGACCAGGAGGGCGCGGTGGGTCATCAGCCGGCCGCGGTTGCGGACGAGGACGCGGAGCAGCTCGAACTCGGTCGGGGTGAGGTGGACGTCGGCGCCGTCGCGGCGCACCGTCCGCGCCGCCAGGTCGATCTCCAGCCCGTCGACCGAGATCGCCGGCCCCTCGTTCTCCGGCCGCGCCCGCCGCAGCGCCGCCTGCAGTCGCGCGACCAGCTCGCGCGGGCCGAAGGGCTTGGTCACGTAGTCGTCGGCGCCGGCGGCGAGCGCCTCGACCTTGCGGTCCTCCTCGCCCACCGCCGAGAGGACGAGGATCGGCATCTCGCTCCACTCGCGCAGCCGCCGCGTCACCTCGACCCCGTCGAGGTCGGGCAGCATCAGGTCGAGGATCGCCGCCTCGGGCGGGCGCACCGCCGCCAGGTCGAGCGCCTCCTCCCCCGTCGCCGCGCTCACCGCCTCGAAGCCGGCGTCGCGCAGGATCACCCGCAGCGCCCGGACGATCTGCGGCTCGTCGTCGCAGACGAGGATGCGAGGCCGCTCGCTCATCGTCCCTCCTCCGGGAAGGCGACGACGAAGGTGCTGCCCTGCCCCGGCACCGACTCGACCGCGATCTCGCCGCCGTTGGCCTCGACGAAGCCCTTCGCGATCGCCAGGCCGAGACCCGAGCCCTGCCCCTCCCCTTGCCCCGCGCGCCGGTAGAAGGGCTCGAAGATCCGCACCCGCTCCCCTTCCGGAATGCCGGCGCCCTGGTCGACCACCCGCACGACGATGCGACCCCCCGTCCGCCGCGAGCGCACCAGCACCTGGCGGCCGTCGCTATGGCGCACCCCGTTCTCGATCAGGTTGGCGAAGGCGCGCTCCAGCTGCGCCGGGTCGGCGGCGATCAACGGCAGGTCGGGATCGATCGCCAGGCGCACCTGCTCCGGGCCCGCCCCGACCGACTCGCGCGCCGCCTCCAGCACGCCGCCCAGGTCCACCTCCTCGCGCCGCGGCGGGGCGCTGCCCGATTCCAGCCGCGAGACGTCGAGCAGGTTCGCCACCAGCCGCGAGAGCCGCCGGCCCTCCTCGACCACCGCCTCGCTCAGCTCGTGGCGCTCCTCCGGGGTGACGCTGGGCGAGTCGAGCGCGGCGCCGGCGGCGATGATCGAGGTCAAGGGCGTGCGCAGGTCGTGGGAGACCGAGCGCAGCAGCGCCGTCTTCAACTCGTCGCTGCGCCGCAGCGCCCCCGCCTCGATCGCCTCCGCCTCGATCCGGTCGCGCTCGGCGGAGAGCTCACGCAGCTCGGCCAGCACCCGCTCGGTCTCCTCGCGCCGCCGCTCGGCTTCGCCGGCCCGCGCCCGCGCCCACTCGGCCAGGCTGCTGCTGGCGATCGCGACGATGACGAAGACGACGAGGGCGACGGCGTCGCGGTCGGCGGCGATGTCGAGCCGCCCGGTCGGCGAGATGTGGAACCAGTTGAAGGCGAGCGCGCTGCCCACCGCGGTGAGCAGCCCCAGCCGCCAGCCCCAGATCGTCGAGATCAGCAGCACCCCGGGGATGTAGACGACGCCGAGCGAGACCGGCGGCGCCACCGACTTCAGCGGCCAGACGACCAGGGTCCCCACCGCGACGGTGGCAAGAGTCGCCACCAATCCCAGAGCGGTGGATGGGGGTTCCCCGGTCAGGCCGAGGGTTGGACGGCGTCGCGCCATCCCCCCACACTAGTTCGGCGCCCACCGTTCGCTCCCCCATCGACGTTGCCGCCCTCGACGATCACCCGGCAGGGGCGCTTTGCCAGCAGGTACCGCGTGGTCGGGCCGAGCAGGCGCTCGTCGCTGGGGGCGTGCTCGGTGCTGACGTAGATCAGGTCCGATCCCCGCTTGCGCGCCTCCTCGACGATCGCCCGGCCGGGATTGCGCGTGCGGATCAGCTTCGTCCGCACCTTCAACCCCCGCGCCCGCGCCTGCAGGCGGGCGATGTCGAGCACGCAGCGCCCCTCGTATTCCTCTGCGTCGAAGTCGCGGTCGGGCAGCTCGTGCGCCTGCGGGACCCTCAGCACGTAGAGCGCCTCGACGGTCGCGTCGGGGTCGACCACCGCCGCCGCCCGGTGCATCGCCTCGCCGTCGACGTTGGTCCCGAAGATCGGCACCAGGACCGATTTGTAGGAGACCTCGAGGAAATCGAGCGGGCGCTCGGGGCGGTGGGCCTGGGCCAGCTCGCGCGGGTCGAGGCCGAGGTGGCGGCGGTAGAGCAGGTAGCCGGCGACGCCGGCCGCGAGCCAGGCGGTGCCGAGGATCCGCGCCTCCGGGTGCAGGACGACCACCGAGACGAAGGCGGCGCCGGTCCCGAGGGCGCCGAACACCGCCGTCAGCGGGATCTCGCTGCCCCGCCAGCGCACGTTCCAGGGCGCCCGGTAGGGCCGTTCGACGTCGGGCTGCCGGCGGCGCAGGGCGATGATCGAGACGTGGGCGATCGTGAACGAGAGCATCGCCCCGAAGCTGTAGAGGTTGCCGAGGAATTCGGTGTTGCCCGGCAGCACCAGCAGCACCGCGATCGCCGAGAAGAAGAGGATCGTGAACCAGGGGGTGCGGTAGCGGCGGTGGAGCCTGGCGAAGGGCGCGGGCAGCTGGCGGTGCTCGGCGAGGCTCCAGGAGAGGCGCGAGATGCCGATCATCCCCGCGTTGGTCGCGATCACCAGGATCGTCGCCGCCAGGGCGCCGACGTAGTAGTTGGCCAGCGTGGCGAGGGTGCCGTGGAGGCCGAGGGCGGAGACGATCCCCAGCACCGGGTCGTCGGCGTAGGTGGTGCCGAGCGCGGTCGAGTAGTGGCCGGCGGCGTTCTGGGTGACCGGCAGCGCCGAGAGGGCGATCACCGAGATCCCGGCGTAGAGGCCCAGCACCGCGACCAGGACCATGTTGACCGCTTTCGGCACCTGCTCGCCGGGGTCGCGCGCCTCCTCGGCCATGTTGGAGACGGTCTCGATCCCGGTGTAGGCGAGCATCGAGATCGAGACCGCGAAGACGAGCTGCGAGAAGCTCGGCGCGACCCCGAGGTGCACCTGGCCGACCAGCGTGTGGGGGTTCAGCACCAGCACGGTGCCCAGCACCACCAGCGCCAGCTGGGTGAAGAGGTCGAGGACGGCGAGGCCGATGTTCAGCTTCGCCGACTCGCCGAGGCCGCGGATGTTGACGAGGGCGAGCAGCGCGATCACGGCGACGCCGCCGATCACGTCGCCCGGCTCGTGCCCCAGCGCCGGGAAGAAGGCGCCGAGGTAGTGCGGGACGAAGAAGGCGCTGATCGCGATCGTGAGGATGTAGTCGAGCGAGAGCCCCCAGCCGGCGATGAAGGAGACGACCTCGTTGAAGGCGTGGCGGGCGAACGAGGAGGAGCCGCCGGCCTCGGGGAACATCGCCGCGCCCTCGGCGTAGGTCTTGGCGGTGAGGGCGAAGAGGCCGCCGGCGAAGAGGAAGACGAGCGGGGTCAGCCCGAGGGCGTGGGCGGCGACCAGGCCGAGGGCGTAGTAGATCGAGGAGCCGACGTTGCCGTAGGCGGTCGCGAACAGGCCGGGCACGCCGACCGTCTTGCGCAGCCCTCGTACCTTCAGTTCCGCCATCTCGGGATCGCCTCGATGGTGCTCCAGAAGGCATCAAGAGCGCATGAAGAACCGGCGCCTGCGTATACAGATCTTGTGAAGATCCAGCCTTGGGAGGGCTAGGCGGGCAGCGGGAAGCGCATCCGCACTTCGGTCCCGGTCCCCTCCTGGACGATCTTCATGTCGGCGCAGAGGCGGGCGATGATCGTGAGGCCGAGACCGAGGCCGTCCTCGGAGCCGCGGCCGAAGCGGGTGCCGCTGTCGCGGATCCGGATCTCGAGCCACGGCTTGCGGACCGAGGCGGCGAGCTCGACCGTCCCCTCGACGCCCGTGTCGTAGGCGTACTTGACCGCGTTGGTCACCGCCTCGGAGACCGCGAGCGCGACGTCGGCGACGACGTCCGGCTCGGCCCCCTGCGCGGTCGCGAACGCGGCCGCGCGGTGGCGCAGCGCCGTCACCGACGCCGGCTCTGCCGGGAGTTTCTCTCGTTCGCCGCTCAGCTCTTCACCGTCCCTGCCAGCTCACGAAGGATCAGTTTCCCAATCTGACCGGACTCATGCGCTTGACTTCCTGTCCAGATGAGCGTCGTCCTCTACGACAACCCGATCTCCGGCAACTGCTACAAGGTCCGGCTGCTCTTCAATCTGCTCGGGATCGAGTTCGAGCGGCGGCAGCTCTCGGTGGTCGACCACTCCGATCGGGCGGCGGTGCTCGGAGGCCTCAGCCCGTCGCTGAACGTGCCCACGGTGGTGCTCGAGGACGGGCGGCCGCTGGGCGAGTCGAACGCGATCCTCTGGTATTTCGCCGACCGCACGGAGTACCTGCCGGACGATCCCTACGAGCGCGCCCAGGTCCTGCAGTGGATGTTCTTCGAGCAGTACAAGCACGAGCCGGCGATCGCGGTGCTGCGCTTCTGGCTCTCGATCCGCGGGGGCGATCCGCCGCCGGCCGCCGAGGTCGAGGCGAAGCGAGCCGCCGGGCGGGCCGCGCTCGGGGCGATGGAGAGCCACCTCGGCGGTCGCGAGTACTTCGTCGGCGACCGCCTTACGATCGCCGACATCGCGCTCTACGCCTACACCCACCTCGCGCCCGAGGGAGGCTTCGACCTCGAGCCCTATCCGGCGGTGAGGGGGTGGCTGGAGCGGGTGACGGCCCAGCCCGGCATGGTCCCGATCACCGCCTGAGGCGAGAGCAGCGGTGATGTCAAAACAATCTTCACCGGCCGAGCTGGTCGCGGAGCTGCACCGCCGCCAGAACGAGATGTACGCCGGGGGCTCGGTCGAGAGCGTCGCCGAGCTCTTGGCCGAGGACATCGTCTGGCACGTCCCCGGGAACAGCCCCGTCGCCGGCGACCACCGGGGCGTGGCGGAGGTGGCGGCCTACTTCGAGCGACGGCGGCGACTCGCCAGCGCAACGATGCAGATGAAGCCGGGCGAGGTGCTCGAGGCCGGTGATGCGGTCGCCCAGTTCGTCGCGGGCAGCGCCGTGCTCGACGGCGGGCGGGTCTCCTGGCAGACCGTAGGCGTCTATCGCGTCGACGTCGAGGCCGGCCTCATCCACGAGGCCTGGCTGGTGCCCCTCGACGGCGAGCTGTTCGACCGCATCTGGAGCGCTTAGAAGCGTTACACCCCTCGAGGACCCGACATCGCGGTCGAGGCAACCGAACGCTTCCACAATCAGTCACACCGGTATTTGAAGGTAATTTTTCGAATCAGAGTCAGAAACCTGACTGTAGGAAATTGGAATTTCGTGCTTAATGTTTGTTAAGTAATCAGAGATGTAGTAGCGTGCGGCCCCGATGCACGCGGGAGGCGCCACGAGGAGGAGTCGGTCATAACCGGCGGGGACCCACCCGTCGACCTCGACTCGCTTGCCGACTGGCTGAACGCGAACCCGGAATTCGATCCGCTGCACGCCGACCTGATCGACGAAGAATCCATCGCCGAACTGAACCTCGGGGGAGTCGCAGGCGCGGAAGACCTCCGCGCCTACCAGCGGGTCTACCGGGTCGTGCGGAACCGCGAACAGGCGATCGGGCTCCTCGAGATGGGCTTCGGCTCGGCGATCCAGATCGCGCGGATGCCGCGCGAAGCCTTCATCGACGACTGCTCGGGGCTGCTGGGCGAAGTCGGCGCCGAGCGGGTGCACCGGCGGGCGACCAGGGTCGGGGAGCAGGTCACCCACACCTGGGCCACCCTCAGCGCCAACGTCGCCGCTCCCAGCGCGCAGGCGCTGAAGGTGAACACCGTCGCCTCCACCCTTCCGGACGCCTTCCAGAAGCTACCGAGCTACCAGGAGCTGTTCGGCTCGCTGAACTACTACGGGTGCGAGGAATGCGGCTCGATCCTCGGCCCGGCCGCCTACCTGGTCGAACTGTTGCGGATCATCGACCGCTACGTCACCAGTCCCAACACAAAAACGATCCCCAAAGAACTCACCTTCGAAGAACGGCGCCCCGACATCCCGAAGATCCCGCTGACCTGCGAAGAAGCCACGACGCGGCTTCCCTACCTGCGCATCGTCAACGAGCGCCTCGCCGAAACCGCCCGTCAACAGCTGAAGCTGGGGGATGAAGCAGCGCTCTGGAAGTACCTGGCAAGCGCCCCCTACCCCATGGAGCTGCCGGTCAACGTCCCGCTCGAGGAAGTCCGGATCCTGCTCGCCTCGGTCGGAGTGACGCTCTCCGCCCTCTACGCCGCCTGGCAGAAGCCGGCCCTGAAGGCTGCCGGCGCGGCCCTCGACCTCTCCCCCGCCCAGGTCTCCCTGCTCACCACCCCGGTCGCCGGCGAAGAAGCGAAGCTCGCCGCCCGCTACGGCATCGAAGCGAGCCAGAGCGCATTCGAATCGCTCTCCGCGCCGGAGACCTTCTGCGAGCGGACCGGACTCGACGTCGCCCAGCTGACGACGCTGGTCGACCAGGACCTGACCGAGGCGGAACTCAAAAAAGGCATCGCGAAGACCTTCTTCGTCAACCGCGGGCTGGCCGCCGAAAACCTCCAGCTCGAAATCGTCGACAAGGGCGAAACCTCGAAGATCGAACACCTCACCCACGACGCCCTCGACCGCGCCAACCGCTTCATCCGCCTCGCCGAGGAGCTCGGCTGGAGCTTCGTCGAGCTCGATTGGGCCCTGCACGCCGTCGCCGGCGGCCAGCCGGTGCTCGAAGCAGCGCACGCCGAGGAGACGATCGGCGGCCTGGCCGCCATGCGGGCACTGGGCGAAGAGCTCGAACTCGGCGTCCTCGACACCGGCAGCCTCCTCACCCAGCTGAAGACCTATGGCTCGGCCGGCGCCCCCTCGCAGTTCGACCAGCTCTTCAACGCCCCGGGTCAGCTGAGCGGCGATCCGCCGTACCACCCCAAAGGGGATCCCTACAACCCCACCTACGAAAGCCCCCTGCGCGAATGGACCGTGGCAGGCAAGGACGAAGCCGACCAGGCGATCGCCGGCTGGCTCTCGGGCGCCCTCGGCATCTCCACCGAAGCGGTGCGCGAACTCGCCGGGGGCCTCTTCGAGAAGAAATCCAAGGTCGCCCTCGACGTCCCGGCCCTCTCGGCGCTGCGGCGCCACGCCCTTCTCGCCAACCGGCTGCAGCTCCCGGTCGACCAGTACCTGATCCTGCTCGCGGCCGAGGGTCTTGACGGGGCCGAAACCCTCGAACCCGCCCAGCTCGCCTCCCTGGTCGATTCCGCCAGGTGGCTGACCGCCTCCCGGCTCGACGCCTACTCGCTCCAGTACGTCCTCGCAGGCACCGCCAGCGCCTATGCGCAGCCGCTCTACCGGCCGGCCGAAATCCCCGCCTGGCTGGAGTCGCTGTGGAAGCTCAGCGCCAACCTCACCGGTCGGCCTTTCGAAGAACAGCTGTTCGCGCAGCTGGCGATCCTCTACGGCCTCGAAGGCCACCGGATCGAAGCGGCGATGCCGCTGGCGGCCCTCTCGGTGAAGCTGCCCGATCCCCTGAAGAGCTGGCAGGAAGCTTTCGTCGGGCCGGCTGCCGGCGAGAAATTCGCCTCCATGCCCACGGTCGAAGAACTGCTCTCCTGGGGCTCCCGCTGGCTGGTGCTGGCGCAGTCCCTGGAACTCCCGAACGACCTGCTGGAAGGCGTCACCGCCCACCCGAGCGCCTACGGGCTCGATGCCAGCCCGAAAGCGCTCGCGCCGGCGAACGTGCGGGATCTCGAAGCCTTCCACCGCTTCATGCTCGCCTTCCAGGACGCCGAAGGGGAGCTGATCGCCTACGCCGCGAGCGTGGCGAAGGGCGAAACCGTGGAAGCCCAGGCAAAGGCGCTGGCGGCCGCCAGCGGCTGGGAAGAGGCCCAGGTGAAGTCGCTGCTCGAAGCCCTCGCCAAGGGAGACGGCAACGCCGTCACCGCGCTCGACACCCTCAGCGCCTGCTTCGAACTGGCCGGGCGCCTCGGCGCCGACACGACCTACGCCGCCGCGCTCGCCGGGCTGGCGGAACTCGAAGAAACGAACTGGCCCGCCTACGAAGCGACGGCCGCGGGCGTTCGCAACCAGATCGCCTCGCCCTACGAGCGGGCGACCTGGGAAGCGAACGAAGCCCGCCTCGAAGGGGAAACCGACGCCCTCAAGCGCGACGCGCTGTTGCCCCTGGTGCGGTGGAAGCTCTCGGGGACATACGCGGACGTCGTCTCCGACCGCGAGGTGTACGAGTTCGTCCTGATCGAAGTCGAGACCGGTCCGGCGGTCGAGATCTCCCGCATCGTCGAGGCCACCAACGCCGCGCAGCTGTACCTCCAGCGCTGCCGGCTCCGCCTGGAAAAAGGGGTGAAGACACTCGACATCCCCGAGACCTGGTGGCAATGGATCATGAACTTCCGCACCTGGCAGGCCAACCGCGAGGTCTTCCTCTACCCCGAGAACTACCTGCTGCCCTCCGTCCGCCGCAACAAGACCGCTCTGTTCAAGGAACTGGAAGGCGAGCTGCAGCAGTCCCAGGTCACCGAAGGCAGCGTCGAAGAAGCCTACGAAGGTTATTTCGCGGCTTTCCGCGAAATCGCGAAGCTGAAGCCGGTCGACTGCTACCACTGCGAAGTCAACGGACCCGAAGGGCCGGTCGACACGCTGTTCCTCTTCGCTCGCAGCGAGACCGAACCGCCGGTCTTCTATTACTGCACCCGCCGGAGAGGCCTCACCTGGACCGAATGGGTGAAGATCGACCTCTCGATCAACTCCGAGACGATCACCCCCGTCTACGCCTTCAACCGCCTCTTCGTCTTCTGGGCGGAACTGAAAAAGGCGACCAACACGACGGTCACCTCGACCGGGACCGAAGCCAAATCGGCCGAGAGCGTCGCCTGGGCGCAGACGATCAAATACTCCTTCCTCGACCATCGCGGCAAGTGGGTGCCGCCGCAGACGCTGGTCGAAGAACGCGTCGTCAACTACGAACCGCCGGAAGGCAAGCCCAAGCCCGCGGTCGAACCGTTCGCCCCGCTGCTCGACATGAGCGATCCCAAGTGGCGCCGCGTCTTCGTCACCAAGACCGGCGGCGGCAACCTCGTCGCCGACGGCACTCCGCCCGTGGAGTTCGAACGGATCTCCGTCTTCTGCGGGCCCTTCCTGCTGGAGGAAGGGGGAAAAACGTACGAACCGACCCCCGACCCCAAGGGCGAAAACGAAACCGAGACCGAATTCCTCGAGGCGATGTACGAGCGCACCGTCGCCCTCGACAGCCTGATCGAGGCCAAGCTGAAGGGGCAGCTTCCGGTCACCGCGCCGGTCAACCTCGACATCAACCTGCAGAACAACTTCGTCCTCTCCAAGGACGAGTTCCTGATCCTCTCCGTCACCGGCAACGCGTCCACGAACCCAACGGTCACGGCCCAGATCGACTCCCTCGACGGCTATCTGACGATCGTCCCCTCCAGCGAAGTCCTCTACGACGAATATTCCGGCGACGCGAGCGGAAGCCCGGTAAAGCTGGCGCGCGTCCGGGCGGTCACCGCCGCGAGCCTGGAGGAAAACCACCTCGAACCATCCGTGGCGGCAGCGATCCCGCCGCGCCTGGAAGCGGCGGGGCTGCTCGACACCCACGGCCGCGTCGTGCGGCCCTTCACCTCGAGCACCGACATCGCGACGCACCTGTCCAGTCTCGGCCTCAGCGCCGTGCAACTGGAAGCGGTGAGGCAGACGATGTTCGCCTCGCTCGGGACGATGGTCCCCCTCCGCGACGTCTCCCCGGTCAACGGACGCACGATCACGGTCAAGAACCAACCGGGCTGGTTCCAGTTCGACAACGGCGACGAATCCTTCCTGCTGACGCTGCCCCCGCAGACCCAGGCATCCGCCCCGGTCTCCGAGCAAACCGACGTCGCCGTCTTCGAGGAGACCGAAGAGGGGCTGAGGGCGCAGCGTCCCACCCTTTCGGCCGCCTCCTTCGAAATCGCCGGGATCGATTCGAAGACGGCCAAAGCGGCCTACGAAGAGCTCGAACAGGTCGGCTTCATCGACGAAGCGGGGAACGTCGCCTACGAAGAAGTCGAACAGGTGGTGAACGAAGGAAAGCTCTCGAAGTATCTATACAACGCGGGCCTCTCGAAAGACGAAGACCAGGTGACGGCGATAGGCAACGTCATGCTCAACACTCCCTTCGCCTCGGCCGGCTCCTTCGTCTCACCGGGCATCGCGAAACCGGCGGCCGAAAAAATCGCCGAAGAATTCGTACGCATCGGGCTGATCGACGTCAACGGCAGGGTCACCCTGACCGAACTTTCCGAGAAGGTCGTCGAACTCGCCCTGGGCAACCTCGTCCTCGACAAATACATCACCCCGCAACAGATCCCCGGCATCTACGAAATCCTCCTCGGCCTCACTTCCCCGGTCGAATACGCCTACCGCAACCAGGGGCCGCCGAAGCTCGAATCGCCCTGGGACTACACGTTCGACGTCACCCGCACCAGCACCGGCGCGGTCGACCGGCTCAGCAAGACGCTGTTCGCGCAGGGCATCCCCGGCCTGCTCTCGCTCTCCTCCCAGCAGGCGCCGGTGGTCGGCGTGCTGCCGTTCGAGCGCTTCTCGCCCGACCCCTACACGCTCAACTGGCCCAAGGCCCTCGACGGCGCCCAGGTCGATTTCGAGGGGGTCTACGGCCTCTACTACTGGGAGGTCTTCTACTTCGTGCCGATGCTGGTGGCAAACAGCCTCAGCACCAACCAGCAGTTCGAAACGGCGGAGGCCTGGTTCCGCTACGTCCTCGATCCCACCGCCCCCGAAGAACCCGTGCTCGAAACCACCTTTTTCGAGGAGTCCGAAAAACGGATCGGGGAAGAAGAATCGAAAAAGATCTTCGGAGAACTGAAGACGCACCAGATCCCTTCCCTCGGGGCACCCGCGCTCGACGAACATGGCAGGGTCAACCCCAAGTTCGACGCCAAGACCGAACTCGGGTTCCTGCTGGGCAAACGGGCGTCGAACGAGACCCTGTCGATCGTCCGCACCGTCCTCCTCAACCACCGGGTCGCGGCGCCGGCCGACCATTACTGGCGCTTCTGGCCCTTCCGCAACGCCACCCTGGAAACGCTGGAAGAAACCCTCTCGGACCGCAACCCGGCGATCGAAATCTACGAGAGCGACCCCTTCGACCCCTTCGCGATCGCGGGCCTGCGAATCGGCGCCTTCGAGAAGGCGACGCTGATGCAGTACGTGCAGAACCTGATCTCCTGGGGGGACTCGCTGTTCTCACAGGAAAGCTTCGAGACCACGACGGCGGCGACGATGCTCTACGTCTACGCCTACGACCTGCTCGGCGAACGGCCCGTGGAACTGCTCGCGCCGACGTCACCGCCGCCGATGACCTTCGCGGAAATCAAGGCGAAGAACCCCGACGGCATCCCCGTCTTCCTGATCGAAGTGGAGAACGCGCTGCCCGCCCCGAGCGGCTCCGTCCCCGAGGTCGGACAGGGCGGCACGCCGTTCAACGCCCTCGACAGCTACTTCTGCGTGCCGGAGAACGAACAGCTGCTGCGCTACTGGGACACGCTCGACGACCGTCTCTTCAAGATCCGCAACTCGATGAACATCGAGGGCGAAGTGCGGGAGCTGCCGCTCTTCGCGCCGCCGCTGAACCCGCTGGAACTGGTGAAAGCGGCCGCGGCGGGGGGCGGGTTCCTCCCCGCGACCGCCAAAGCGGCAGGCTCGATCCCCGCCTACCGCTTCGAACCGATGCTCGCCCGCGCCCGCTCGGCCACGGCGCAGGTCATGGACCTCGGGTCGAAGCTGCTGATGGCGCTGGAACGCCGGGACGCCGAGAGCCTGGAGCTGCTGCGCAGCACCCAGGAACGCCAGGTCCTGACGATGATGACGACGGCCAAAGAAGACGCGCTCGCGGAAGGCGAAGCGTCCCTCGCCGGCCTGCGCGAATCGCTGGCGGGGGCGAAGAACCGGGTCAGCCACTTCCAGAAGCTGCTGAGCGAAGGCCTGAACGCGAAGGAGGACACCAACCTCGAATCGCTGGCCGCCGGGCTCGCCTTCAACATCCTCGCCAGCGGCCTCCGTGCCGCCGCGGCGATCGCCTACACCATCCCCCAGGTCGGCTCCCCGTTCGCGATGACCTATGGCGGGATCCAGGTCGGCTCCTCGTTCACCGCCGCCAGCGCCGGGGCCGAAATCGGGGCCGAGATCTCCAACTACGTCGCCCAGCGCTCGATCACCATGGCCGGTTACGATCGGCGCGAAGAGGACTGGACCCTGGCCCTGCAGGACGCCCAGTACGAGGTCGCGAGCCTCGAACAGCAGATTCGCGCCGCCCAGGCCCATCTGAAATCGGCACAGCAGGACCTGGCGGTCACCAAGGCGGAGATCGCGCAGAACGAACGGGTCTACGAATACCTCAAGGGCAAGTTCACCAGCGCCGACCTCTACCAGTGGCTGGTCGGTCGGATATCCACCGTCTACTTCCAGGCCTACAGGCTGGCGCTCGAACTCTCGCAGGCCGCCCAGGAGTGCTTCCAGTTCGAGCTGGGGGTCGAAGAAAGCTTCCTCTCCTTCGAATACTGGGACAACCTGCACAAGGGCCTGATGGCGGGCGAGAACCTCAACTTCTCCCTCGCGCAGATGGAGTCCGCCTACACGGCGAAGAACACCCGCCGCCTGGAAATCGAGCGTACGGTCTCGCTGGCGCTTTGGGATCCGCTGGCGCTGTGGACACTGCGCACCACCGGCAGGTGCGAATTCGAACTGAGCGAGCAGCTCTTCGACTACGACTACCCGGGTCAGTACAACCGCCAGATCAGGGCCGTCACGGTCTCGATCCCCGCCGTGCTCGGTCCCTACGAAGAGTTCAAGGCAACGCTCAAGCAGACCTATAGCGCGGTGGCGATGACCGCCGAAGAAGCGGCGGTCAAATACCTGCTGACACCGGCGAAAAACCCGAAACCCGCCAGCCTGAGGGAGAACTGGGCGCCGCGCCAGCAGATCGCGATCTCCCGCGGCAGCGAAGACGCCGGCGTCTTCGAGCTCAACTCCCACGACGAACGCTACCTGCCCTTCGAGGGCACCGGCGCGGTCTCCAAATGGGAGCTCCAGGTGCCGCCGGAGACGAACCGCTTCAACCTGAACGCGATCGGCGACGTCATCGTCACCGTCCGCTACACCGCTCTCGAAGGGAGCGCGCAGTTCGGCAAAGCCATGCGGGGCCTGCTGGGGAAAGACCCGTTCCCCGGCGCCGTCTACCTGAGTCTGGCGCAGGCATACGCGATCCAGTGGAACGCCTTCATGGCCGAGCGCTCCAGCACCGAAAAGCAGGTGCTCGACTTCGAAATCCCCGCCGCGCCAATGGCCGGCTTCAGGCAGGCGACGCTGAAAGGCGTCTACGTGCGGCTGGAAACCGACGGGGTGCCGATCGCCAACGGCTCTGCCTTCCTCTCGGTGAGCATCGACGCGCGTAAGGAAGAAGATTTCAGCTTTTCCGAAGAAGTGGGCAAGGTCGAACCGCTGACGCTCGCCGAGGACAAATTCCTCGGCCCGTGGAAGCTCGTCTTCGACCTGGAGAAGATGCGCAAGAGCCAGCAGCTCGCGCACCTTCTCGACGGCGAAGGGAAATGGCTGGACCCGGCCAAGCTGCTCAACGCCGAACTGATCCTCGATTACGAAGGGAGCGTGTTTTGATGGCCAGCGAAGTCTCGGCGGCGCCGCTTGCGGAGGCCTGCGAGCGGCTCGGAGAGCTGCTCCAGCTCGAAGGGCCCGTCTCCGAACAGGTCGCCGCGGCCGCGGCCACCGACCAGACCTACGCCCGCAACCTGCTCTCCACGCGGGACGCGCCCGCGTTGCTGGAGCACCTCCTCGCCAACCCCCCCGCGGTCCGCGAGGAACCATCGACGCTGGCCCTCGGAGGGCGGCTGGCGCAGGCGATGGTCCGCTGGGGCCGTACCGGCTTCACGGTGGTCGACGAGGAGACCCGCCAGCGGCGCCTGGCGGCCTGCGCGGCCTGCCCTCACCAGATCGAGGCCAACCGTCACCCCACCCTGCACCGCTGGCTGGCCGACGGCGAGCGCCCGATGGTTTGCGGGCTCTGCGGCTGCGCCCTGGCCAGGAAGACGCGCCTGGGCTCCGAGCGATGCCCCGACGAGGACCCCGACCGTCCCGGCTTCGACCGCTGGGGCCTTCCGTACGAACCCTGACCCACGCAGGCAACCCGACCCAGGAGGAACACCGATGGCAACCGAGAACGTGATGGGCTTCGAACCCCAAGTCTGCGAACAGAAGCTGAACGAACACCCGGAAACCCAACCAGTATGCCCGGAACCACATTGCAACGAATTCCAAAAGAGTGAATATTACCACGCAGCGTGTGGTGAAAAAGCGATGTACAGCCCGGTCCAGACCTTCGGCTGTTACAACACCCAGACTCACCAGTGGATTTGGGCTCCTCCCAAAGAAATCAAGTCCGTCTGCAAACAGAAAGAAAAGGAAGACCCCAGCTGGGAACTCGAACAGTGCTTCTGCTGCTGCTCCTGCTTTGCGAACCTGACGCCGATCGGCCTGCCGGAGGGAACGCAGCGCCCGATCGCCGAGATCGGCGTCGGCGACACGGTGCTCGCCGGCAAGGTCTCCGCCGGAAAGGTCCAATGGCAGCCGGCGAGGGTCGGCTTCAGCCAGGGCACCGAAGGCGGCCACCAGCCGGCGATGACCTACATCGTCTACGGCGACGGCGAGGAACTGATCGGCTCGCCCGACCAGCCGCTGATGCTCGCCGACGGCTCGCTGACCACCGCCGCTCGCCTGGTCCCGGGACAGGAACTGATGGGGGTCGACGGCAATCCACTGCCCGTCAGCCTGGTCAGCCTCGGAACCTACGAAGGCGGCGTCCACCACATCGCCACCAATCCCCAATGGACCGGCTCGATCGACGATCACCTGATCCAGGCCAACGGCGTGGTGGCCGGTGACTTCACGCTGCAGCTCCACTTCCCCCAGCTCCCGCCCAGCGAGAAGGTCGCCGACTGGGAGTCGCTGCCGGAAGTCGGAACGCCCGAGTACCAGCAGTCCCACTCCAACCTCGTGCAGCTCGGCGACTCGGAGGTCTACGCGGCCGAGAAGAGCGACGTCTCGATCGAGAGCGCCGCGTTCACCGCCTACGGGCCAGAAGGCGAGTTGCCGCTCGGAACTCAGTCTCTCCTCACGCCCGACCAGGCCGGCGACATCCTCCAAAACGGCCAACAGGCTCCCGTGACCGAACAGTCCGGCTACGCGCTGGCCGAAGAGGCGATCGCGCTGGTCCGCGGCTTCTACCCCGGGTTCACCTATTACATCGACTGGAACCGCAACGAACCGAACCTGCACGCGTTCGAGCAGTACGGGCAGAAGATCATCCTGCTCAGCGGCGGCCTCGCCCGCATGAAGGGCTTCGGCTTCACCGGCCTGACCATGGCGGTGGGACATGGGGTCGGCCGCTTCCTCGGCGGGAAACCGCAGGCCACCGACACCTATTCCTGCACGGGGGTGGCCGATCTCTACGCCTTCGGCGTGGTCAGCCGCAAGGTCTGGTTCGGCAAATTCTGGCTGAAGCAGTCGATGGCGGCGAGCGAGCAGCTGACCGAACTGTTCCAGCTGATCAGCCCCGAGCACGCCGAGGGCAATCCGCTCAACGTCTGCGAGGAACCCTCGATCGCCTGCCGCGAAGAAACCTGGACGGCCGGCCTCGCCGGCGAAGCGCTGCCCGAATGCGCGGGCGGTCCGCCGCCTCCGCCGCTGAAGCTGGAGCAGGTGCTCCAGAGCGGTGAAAACGAGCTCAAGGTCGTATTCAGCCAAGCGCCGACCGAATCGGCCGCGAAAGACGTCGCCCACTACGAATTGACTCCGATGGTGAAGATCACCAAGGCGTCGGTGGACAGCCAGAGGGATTTCATCGTCGTCCTCGAGGTCGAAGATCTGGCCCCGGACAAATACACCCTCACCTGCACCGGCCTCGAGTCGATCTACGGCGGCAAGCTCAAGCCGGACCCGGCTTCGGTCGAGTTCGAAATCACCCCTGAATAGGAGGCGAGGAATGGCAACCGAGGCAAGCAACCCCTTCGACCCGAAGAAGTGCGAAGAACAACTGAGCAAAAACCCGGAAACGCAACCATCCTGTCCGCCGGACATCTGCTCGGAGTTCATGGATCAGCAGTGGTACCAGGAAGCCTGCTCGGAACGGCCGCAGTACAGCCCGGTGGATGCCGTCGGCTGTTACAACACCGCGACTCACCAGTGGGTCTGGGCCCCGGCCAAAGAAATCAAGGCCGTCTGCATACAGAAAGAGAAGGAAGACCCCAACTGGGAACTCGAACAGTGCTTCTGCTGCTGTCTAGGACCCCCCGGAAACCTGACGGCGATCGGCGTCCCCGAGGGCGCGCAGCGCCCGATCACCGAGATCGGCAAAGGCGACACGGTGGCCGCCGGCAGGACGTCGGGCGGCCGGCTCGAGTGGGAGCCGGCGACCGTCGGCTTCAGTCAGGGCGCCCACGGGGGCGGCCCGGCGCCGGTGGTGCGCGTCGCCTACGGCGAGCGGGGAGGGCTGACCGTCTCGCCCGACCAGCCGCTGATGCTCGCCGACGGCTCGCTGACGACCGCCGCCCACCTCGCCGCCGGGCAGGAGCTGATGGGCGCCGACGGCGAGCCCGTGCCGGTGGGCGAGGCCCGGTTCGAGGAGCGCGAGGGCGGCGTCCACCACATCGCCACCAGCCCCGACTGGAACGGGTCGATCGACGGGCACCTGCTCCAGGCCAACGGCGTGGTCATCGGCGACTTCACGCTGCAACTGCATCTCTCCGAGGTGTCCCCCGAGCCGGCAGCGGCATGAGCTCGGCTGACCGCGACGGCGACGCCCCGCCCGCCACCCCGGCGGGCGGGCGGGGCTCGCCGGGCGCGGTCAGCTCGTTCGCCGTCGAAGAGTTCACCGGGACGGCCTCGCTGCGGCTCCCGCTCGCGACCTCCGCCCCGCGAGACCTGAACCCGGACCTGGAGCTGGCCTACAGCTCCGACGGCCGCAACGACGTCGCCGGCTTCGGCTTCTCGCTGCCGATCTCCTCCTTCTCCCTCTACACCGGCGGCGGCGTACCCCGCTACGACGGCTCCGACACCTTCGTCTTCGGCGGGCAGCCGATCGTCCCCCTCGCCGAAGCCCCGCGCCAGCTGACGGCGGGCGGTCAGGCCTACACGGTCACCCGCTACGCCCCGCGCTCGGCCCCGGTGCGGGAGCGGATCGAGCGCTGGGTGCGGGCGGAGGACGGCGACGTCGTCTGGCGCCACGTCGACCCCGGCGGCCTCGAAAGCGTCTACGGCCTCGACCCCGGCGCCCGCATCGCCGACCCCGCCCACCCCCGGCGGGTCTTCGCCTGGCTGCTGCAGGCGCAGTACGACCAGCGGGGCGAGGCGATCGCCTACGAGTACCTGGCCGAGGACGGCGCCAACCTCCCGGACGGGCCGGGGGAGGCGGGCCGCGACCGCTCGGCGCAGCGCTACCTGGGCCGGGTGCGCTACGCGCCGCAGACGGCAGTCACCCCTCCCCCCTACGGCATCGGTCCCGTGCCCGACGTGCAGTGGCACGCCGAGGTCGTCTTCGACTACGGCCAGTACGACGCCGGCCCGGCCGGTCCGCATCCCTACCAGCCGAGCGGCGAGTGGTCGGCCCGGCTCGACCCCTTCTCCCGCTACGAAGCCGGGTTCGAGGTGCGCACCCACCGGCTGCTGAGGAACGTGATGCTCTTCCACCGCTTCGCCGAGCTCGGGGAAGCGCCCGCCCTCGTCCACCTCACCCGCCTCACCCATGCCGAGGACCGGGTTGCGAGCCGGCTGACCCGCTACGACTCGATCGGCTGCGCGACTGGCGAGCACGCGCCGCTACCACCGCTGGAACTCGACTACACGCCGCTGGAGATCGGGCGCGGGCGGTTCTCGCCGGTCGAAGCGGAGGGTCCGGGCCGGCTGGTCGGGGTCGCCAACCCGCCCGTCTACAACCTCGCCGACCTGGCCGGCGAGGGTGCCGAGGACGTGCTCTACGCCGACGGCCGCAGCGTCCTGCGCTGGCCGTCCGAGGCCGGGCCGGGCGCCGGCTTCGAGCGCCGCGAAGCGGTGCCGGAGTTCCCCGTCGAGCGCGCCGTCGCCGGCGGCGAGGCGCAACTGGCGGACATGACCGGCGACGGCCTCGCGGACCTGCTCGTCCGCACCCCGGGACGGGCCGGCATCTACCCCCGCGACGAAGGGGCCGGCTTCCAGCGCTTCCAGGCGTTCGCCGGCGCGCCCACGGAGCTGCTCGGCCCGGCGGCGACCTTCGCCGACCTCTCCGACGACGGCCTGCCGGACCTCGTCGCGCTGACCGAGGGGCGGCTGCGCCGCTATCCCGGCGAAGGGGCGGCGGGCTTCGGCGCGCCCGTCGAGGTCCCCGCGCCAGCGGGGGCGCCCGCCTCGCTCGAGAGCGCCCCGGAGGGGCTGACCACCTTCTCCGACCTCCTCGGCGGCGGTGCCCAGGACCTGGTGCGGATCAGCGACGGGACAGTCGAGTGCTGGCCCAGCCTCGGCTACGGCGCCTTCGGCGAGCGGGTCGTGCTCGGCGGAGGGCCCAGCTTCGGCGCCGAATTCGACTCCCGCCGGGTGCTGCTCGCCGACCTCGACGGGTCGGGCATCCAGGACCTCGTCTACGTGACCGGCTCGAGCGCGTTCGTCTACGTGAACCAGTCGGGCAACTCCTTCGCGCCGCCGGTCGAGATCCCGCTCCCGGTCACGATCGGCTCCCCGGCGCAGGTGGCGATCGCCGACCTGCGCGGCACCGGCACCCAGATGCTCCTCGTCACCGAGGCCACCCCGGAGCTGCGGCACTGGGCCTGCCCGCTGACGGGCGAGCGGCGGCCCTACCTGCTGCGGGCGCTGCGCAACGGGCTCGGCGCCGAAACCGAGATCGAGTACACGAGCTCGACCCGCTGCTGGCTGGAGGACGAGCGGGCGGGCGTGCCCTGGGCGTCCCTGCTGCCGTTCCCGGTCCCCCTGGTCGCCGCCGTCCTCCAGCGCGACCTCGTCAGCGACTGCGCCGAAACCTCGGCCTACGGCTACCGGCACGGCTACTGGTGCGCGCGGGATCGCGAATACGGCTTCGCCCTCGTCGAGCGCCGCGACACCGAAACGATCGGCGGCGCCGAAGCCAGGCTCCCGCCCGATCCCGAGCGCCTGACCCGCACCTGGCGCCTGCTCGGGACCTTTCCCGATCCGGAGCTGGAGGCGGCGATCCGCGCCGAATGGTTCGCCGGCGATCCGGAGGAGAAGCTGCTGCCGGGCCCGGCGATCGACTGGGAAGGATCGCCGCCGAGCGACGGAGAAACGGCGCGTCAGGCCTACGCCTCGCTGCGCGGCCGCGCCTACCGGCACGAGGTGTACGGGGTGGACGGGAGCGCCGAGGAGGGGACGCCCTACCGCGTCACCCAGACCGCCCACGAAACCTGCCTGCTCGCCCCGGCCGCGGGCGGTCCCTACGCGGCCTTCGCCACCCACCAGCGCCAGTCGCTCGACTACGTCTACGAGCGCGATGCCTCCGATCCGGTGGTGCGGCACTCGCTGAACCTGGCGATCGACCCCTTCGGGCAGGTCCTGCGCTCGGCCGCGGTCGCCTACCCGCGCCGGCCGGGGACCGGCGTCCAGCCGGAGCAGGAAGAGGCGACGGTCGTCTGCGACAGCTTCGCCTTCGCCGATCTCGACAGCGAGGCGACGTTCCGCGTCGGGATCCCGGTCGAGCGCGAAAGCGCGCAGCTCACGGGCCTCCCCCTCCCGCCCGCGGGCGGCATCCACTCGCTTGCCGAAATGGAGGCCCTCGTCCCCGAGGCCCTCGCCGGCGAAGGCGGCCTCGCCGCGAGCCCGCTGGAAGCGAGCCGCCACTTCTACTACGCCGAAGACGGCGTCACCCCCGCCCCCCTCGGGCAGAGCGGCCCGCAGGCGCTGCCGCGGACCGCACAGCGGGCCGCCTTCGAAGACGCGCAGATCCGGGCGCTGTTCGCCGGCGCGGTCGAAGGGGCGAAGCTGACCGCCCTGCTCGAACGAGGTGAATACGCCTGCGAGGGCGGTCGCTGGTGGGCGCTCGGCGCCACCCACACCTACCTGCCGGCCAGCAGCTTCCACCAGCTCGCCACCACGGTCGAGCCCTGCGGCGCCGCCATCGCCCATCGCTACGACGCGACCGCCGTCGCCCTGCTGGAAACCGCGCAGAGCGCGGCGGGGGTGATGAGCACGAACGTGGTCGTCGAGCTCTTCGACTACGCGGCCCTGGCGGCGCTGACGGTCAGGGACGTCAACGACAGCGTCACCGAAGTCGCGCTCGACTCGCTCGGCCAGGTGGTCCTCTCCTCCTTCCGCGGGACCGAGCTCGGGGAGCCGGTCGGGTTCGAAGCGATCGCAGGGCGAAAGCAGGCGCCACCGCCGAGCGCCGCGGCGCTGATCGCCGAGCCCTCCACCTACCTGAAGGGCGCGGCCGAAGTCTCCTATTACGACCTCCTCTCCTGGAGCGGACGGGTCACCGCAGGGGACCTGGAACCGCTCGGCCTCGACTCGGCGGCGCTGCTCGCGGCGCTCGCCGGGGCCGGCTACGTCACCCCGGAGGGGATCCTCCTGCAGGCGTTCCGCGACCTTTCCGGCGCCGCGTCCCTGGCCCTGCCCGAACCGTTCGCCGCCCACGCCGCGGCGATCCACGCGCTGCTCGCGGCGCTGCCGAGCGGGCAACCGGCGCACTGGGTGCTGGTCAGCGCCCGCAACTACCCCCAACGCGAACCCGGCGCCCCGGCGATCGCGGTCGACTACGTCGACGGCTTCGGCCGGGTGGTGCAGCGCAAGCAGCAGGCCTCCACCGCAACCGAGGAAGGATGGGTGACCTCCGGCGCGCTCCGCTACGACGCCCGCGGCCTCGTCCGGGCCCGCTGCGAATCGTTCTTCACCGATTCCTGGACCTTCACCCCCGAGGACCTCGGCGAACAGCTCGGCACGGCCACCATCGACAGCTACGACCCGCTCGGCCGGCTGGTCCGAAGCGACCGGCCCGAAGGATTCTTCGCCACCGTCGGGATCGCCGCCTGGAGCCTGACCCAGGCCGACGAAGTCGACACCGTGCTGCAGTCGCGCTACTGGCGGGAACATTCCGGCGGGCAGGGGATCGGGGCGCACGAACTGCAGGCGCTCCAACAGGCGGCGGCGCTGGCCGAAACGCCGGTCGTCTACGACCTGGATCCACTCGGCCACGCGATCGCCCGCGTCGACCTGCTGAAGGGGGCCGCGGGACAGCAGGCCGGCGAAGCGGAGCGGCTGGTCGGCCGCTACGGCAACGACGTCCTCGGCCGGCAGGTATGGAGCTCCGACCCGCGCCTGACCGCGAGCGGAGCGGGGCGGAACTTCGAAACCGCCTACTCCCTCGACGGCGCGGTCCTGCGGGTGGTCTCCGCCGACGCCGGCGAGCAGCTGCGGCTGCGGACCGCGAGCGGACGGGAGCTCTTCGTCCGCGACGGCCGCGGCGTCGAGATCGAGAACTCCTACGACTCGCTCGGACGGCCCACGGCGGTGACGGTCCGCGAAGCGGGCCCGGAAGGCCCGGCGCGGATCGCCGAGGCATACGTCTACGGCGACCAGCTGGACGAAGGCGAGCCGATCCCGCCCGACCCCACCGGCTGGAATCTGGTGGGTCAGGTCTACCGCCTGTTCGACTCGGCGGGGATGCGCCAGGTCGACGGCTACAGCCTCTCCCACGAGCCGATGGTCGTCGACCAGCGCTACCTGGCCGAACCCGCGGCCCGCCCGGACTGGACCCCCGCCCGCGCGGTGCCCTCCTCGCCCCTGCTCACGCCGGAAGCGTGGAAGTCCAGCCGCACCTACGACCCGGGCGGACGGCTGGTGGCGATGACCGATCCGGTCGGCAGCGCCTACACCTGGACCCACGATCAGCTCGGCTTCGTCGCGGAGATCGCGATGGCGCTGCCGGGCGGGCGCCCCGCCCCCTACCTCAGCTCCGTCGAATACAACGCGCAGGGCCAGCGCACGCGCGTCGCCTTCGGCAACGGGATGGTCACCCGGTTCGGCTACGAGCCGCTCAGCCACCGCCTGGTCAGCGCCGTGACGACGCAGGGCGAAGGCGGAGCGGCCCTGCAGGAAGTCGAGTATGTGTACGACCCCGTCGGCAACCTCACCCACCTCGAAGACGCCGCCTTCGCGAAGCTCTTCGGCGACGCGGTGCCGCCGCTGCAGCGGTCCTTCGCCTATGACTCGCTCTACCGGACGGTCACCGCGACCGGGCTCGAGGCGAGCGGCTACGAGCCCGCCCTCGAACTCGAGCCGGGCTACGCAGGCCTCACCGTCCCCCTCGAAGGCGGCACGCTGCCGGCCGGCTCGGTGGTGTCCGCGGCGCGCACCCACGCCTACGACGCCGGCGGCAACCTCTACTGGACCGAACGCCGCGCCGGCGAATCGGCGTGGACTACGGAGACGGTGCTCTCGGCGAGCTCCAACCGGGGCGTCTCCACCACGCTGCTCGGGCTCTCGCCCGCCCCGGCCGGCACGGTGCCGCCGGAGCGCACCCTGCCGGCCGCTCAGATCGACCGCTTCTTCGACGGGGACGGCAACCAGACCGCGGTCGAGCGGATGCCCTCGGCCAGCTGGGACTATGCCGACCGGCTCGAAGCGGCGACCGTGGAGCCGATCGAGGGAGCCGGGGGAGCGGGATCGCTGCTGAGGGCACACGACGCGGTCAACGCCCTGATGCGCGAGCTGCAGGTCACCCCCGCCGCGGGCGGCGAGCGGACGCTCGACACCCTCTACCTCGACACCCTGCGGGTGGCGCGAGTCACCGACCCCGCAGGCCGGAGCGCGAGCAGCTGGACGGTCGCAGTGAAGGACGGCGAGTACCAGGTCGCCGAGGCGCTGGTCGCGGGCGGCTCCGCCTCGGTCGCCTACTCGCTGACCGACCCCGCGGGCTCGGTCGCGCTGCGGCTCGGCTCCGACGGCGAGCTGCTGAGCTACGAGGCCTACACCCCCTACGGGGCAACCGCCTTCGCCGTCCTGCCCGAGCCGGCTGAGGCCGAGGACAAGCTGGTCCGCTACGACGGCCACGAGCGCGACCGCCTCAGCGGCACCTACAGATTCGAGCGCCGCGACCTCGCCCCCTGGCTGGGACGCTGGCTCTCGCCCGATCCGACCGGGCCGGTGGACGGCCTCAACCTCTTCGCCTTCGCCGGCGACAACCCGACCAGCAGCACCGACGTCGGCGGCCGGGTGACACTGAAAATCGACAGGAACACCACGATCGAGGTGACTCCGGAGGAAATCCTCCGCGCGGTCGAGGCGGCGGCAATGGCGATCGAGGAGGAGGCGAAGCAGAGGCTGATGGCGTCGGTCGGCCAGGCGCGCAAGATGGACCTCTACGAGGTCAGCGAGCGGGGAGACCTGCTGCGGCTCGCCTTCCAGCCGGCACTTCGCGGCGACCCGATAGCCGGCAGCCCCGTCTCCTCCTATGCGCTGCGCTTCGGCAACCTCGACGTCACCGAGAGGCCCCTACGCAATGAGATCGGCGTGCACGGGACGGTGATCGTCAAGAACCAGGACCGTCCGGGCGCCGGGCTGTTCGGCTACGACGAGCTCCAAGCGCAGGACGAGCGGGCCGAGGCCAGGCGGCTGATCCGTCTCTTCAAGGTGAAGGAAGTGCCGAGCGGCAACAACCCCAACGACTCGATCGTCCCGGTGATGGCGATCTCCGAGACCGATAGGGCGCTGGTCGGGGGCATGCTGGCCTTCGTGGAGCTCCACAACGTCAAGTGGGGGCTGCACACCTTCGACCAGGCCTTCGTGCACGGCAACAACCCCTCCTTCATCGGCGCCAAGAAGCGGGGCGGCGCCAAGTCGCTGAAGTCCCTCGAGCACATTCGGAGGGAGCCGAACCTCATCCTCAAGCCGAGCCGGCGGATGACCCGCCTGCAGCGACGCATGGGCAACGAGAGCCTCGAGACCTTCGTCGTGGGGCTGCATTCCCGTCACTCGGGCAAGACGAGCAAGTTCGCGGGTGCCAAGACCGCCAAGGACGTGACCGACAGGCTCACCGCCGTGTTGAAGAAGCGAGCGGGCTTCGTCTCAGAGAAGCGCAAGCAACGCCGAGCGGCACTCGACGCCCTCCGCAAGATGACGGCGAAGCAGTAGCGCCGTCGTAGGGCTCCCTCTCTATTCGTATCGCTCCGCGAACGTATATATCGGGCCGCCGGCGTTGTAGGCCCCAGCCGCCTCGCAGAGGCTCGTCGTCAGGCAAGCCGTTCCCCACAGATCACTGGCGGTGGCGGACGTGTCCGGCCTGGGGGCCGATTGGATTTCCCAATTCGAGCCGTTCCAACCCTCTGCGAGGGGATAGCTGACCCCCGATTCGGGTTCATACCAACCCACAGCCGAGCAGGTCGTCCCCGCGGGCACGCATGACACTCCTCTCATTTCAGCCCTGAGCGATCCACCGGGGTTTAGGGGTGCAGCCGTTTTCCATTCGGTGCCGTTCCAGTTGGCAGCATAGGATTCGGAGGAAGAAGTCGTAGTGCCCACGGCCATGCAGGAGGTCGACGAGGCACACGACACGCCGTTGAACGCCGATCCTGCGGCAGGGGTGGTTTGAACTTTCCATTCGCTGCCGTTCCACCTCTCTGCCAGGGTTCCGGACGAATAGCCGACGGCCGTGCAGGCGCTTCCTGAGGTACAGGAGATGCCGTAGAGATAATTCGTCGTATGGCCTGATGGATTCGGAATTTCCTGCAGTTTCCATTCGCTGCCGTTCCAGACCTCCGCCAGCGCGAGCCAGTTGCCTTCGCTGGTCTGATAGTCGCCAACGGCCATGCACGAAGTAGCCGAGGTGCAAGACACGCCGTGAAAGACGCTGACTTTTGCGCCTGGAGGCGCCGCAGCTTCCTGGATCGTCCAATTGCTGCCATCCCACCGCTCTATCAGCGTCGTGTAGGTCGTCGTCGAGGTCCAGTAAAGGCCCACGGCGGTACAGGCCGCGATGCTGGTGCACGACACAGAATCGATTTCATTGATCGACGTGCCCGCCTTGGGCATGGACATCAGCGACCATTCGGTGCCGTTCCAGAGCTCTGCCAGCGGATCGGACCCAGAGTCGCCGCCGGCGACGCATTCAGATCCCGACACGCAGGAAATGCTCTTCAGATGGCTGGAGGTGGCACCGCTGGGGTTGGGCGTCGACTGGAGGAACCATCCATGCGAGAGAGTGGTGAAAGTCTTGTCGCCTCCAGTTTTCGTCCCGTTCGCGTTGCTCATGGCGATTCGGTAGTGATAGGTCGTGCCAAGCGAGAGGCCTTTGAGAGCGGCGCTTACTTTGACGAGTTCCGTCCCGGCGGTGACCTGGGAGGAGGTTTTCGAGCCATATTCGGTGGTTGGCCCGTATTCGAACCAATACGTCGTTTTCAGCCCTTCCGGATAGATGCTCCCGTCAAGGGTGGCTTCTCTGGCATAGATATTTGTCGCGCTTTCCGTGTTCGCGTTTGCAGGCGTCGTGAAAACTTCGTCGGCGCCTTTGCTCGTGCCTTCGATGTTCGTGGCGACTATGCGGAAGTGATAGGTGGTCCCGGGGGAGAGGCTTTTGATCAACGAACCCTCTTCGACGTTGGTGAAGCCTGAGCCCGCACTGGCTTCGGTCGTTTTGGAGCCATATTTTTCGGAGGTTCCGTATTCGAACCAATAGGTGGTCGGCCATCCTTTGGGATTCACGAGCCCGTGCAGATCGGCCGATTCTCTCCCCACTTCGGTGGCGGGTTTGGTGGTCGCAACGGGAAGAGCGCTGGCCAAGCTGGGAACCGCCCAGGTGAGGAAGATTCCGACGACGGTAGCGGCCATGAAAGCAAGGTGGAAGCGTTTTACCTTCCCCAGCAGCAATTCCCTCAACATAGTCGCCCTCCGAGCCCGTTCACACGCCGCATTCCAGGTTCCAAATCGGAACGTATCAGAATCTGATTAGTGGACAGGCATTGATGCTTTTCTGCTTCGAGCACGAGCGGGCAAGCTGGAGACCCTGCTCGCGATGGATCGTCCTGAACAAACGTCGCACCTAACGCCCCCGGCTGGATTCGAACGAGTTCGGCTGAGTTAGCTGGAGTTGAAGACCAATTTCGGACCAGAACCTCAGCCATCGGAAGATCGTGGCGACGCAGCCGAACGAGCGTCATGCATCGAGAGGACGAAAACCCGATCAGAAGCCTCGTCGTAGCCGTAGAGCAAGAGCATCCAAGACCATGGCCCCAACACGAAGCGGGTAGGCGCCCACCTCCCGTCTAGCTGCGGACCCGAAAACGGGAAAGTTTCGAGCACCCGCAGCGAGCGGACCACTCGGCTCCACGTATCAGTCGGGAGATTGAGCTTCGAGATTGCCTCGTCCACATCCCGCTTCGCCCGCGGGCTGATGATTACCTGCGCCACTCAAGCCAGCTCGTCGAGGGGAATTCCTTCCCCGCGCTTGGCCTGCGCAAGACCTTCCTGGGTGCGCTCCCACGCCCCAGGAATTGCGTCGAGAATCTCCGTGATGCGACTCGCGTCCGGGTCTGCATCGTCTATAGCGGTCGATAGAAGTGATCGGGCCAGCGTTCCCTCCTGCACGTGAGTCCGCTCCGCAAGCCTCGCGAGCTTTTCGGCATGACCTTCGTCCAGGGTCACGTTGATGCGCTTCGGATTGGTCGCCATAGAACAAAGGATTGCACAGATCTACACGACTCGTGCTCATGGTTGGGTGAAGTGGCTAGCGCCCCCGGCTGGATTCGAACCAGCGACCGTCGGATTAGAAGTCCGATGCTCTATCCGGCTGAGCTACGGGGGCAGCGGATCTAGGTTAGGCCCTGCTCGGGCGGCTCGCGTAGGATCGGCGGATGCCGAGCATTCGGGCCGGGGCGGTCGAGCTCCATTACGAGCGGGGCGGGAGCGGGGAGCCGCTGCTGCTGATCCAGGGGATGAGCGGGACGCACGTCTCCTGGGGGGAGCCGTTCCGGCGGCCGCTGGAGGAGAGCTTCCACGTGGTCGCCTTCGACAACCGCGGGATCGGGCTCTCGGCGCCGATCGACGGGCCGTTCACGATCGCCGAGATGGCCGCGGACACCGCCGGCCTGCTGGAGGCGCTGGAGATCGAGAGCGCGCACGTGGTCGGGATCTCGATGGGCGGGATGATCGCCCAGGAGCTGGCGCTCGCCCATCCCGAGCGGCTGCGCTCGCTGACGCTCGGCTGCACCTACTGCGGCGGCCCGGGCGCGACGCTGATGCCGGAGGAGAACGCGCAGAAGCTGCTCGCGGGCATGGCCTCCGGCGATCGCGAGAAGGCGATCCGGGCCAGCTACGAAGTCAACCTCTCCCCCGCCTTCCGCGCCGACGAGAACAACTACGCCGCCTTCCACGAGATGGCGACGCAGGTGCCCACCGCCAAACGGACGATCGAACTGCAGGTGCAGGCGATCTTCGGCCACGACACCAGCGCCCGCCTCGGCGAGGTCTCCGCCCCCACCCTGATCGTCCACGGCACCGACGACGGCGTCGTCCCCTTCCCCAACGGAGAGCTGATCGCCTCGCTGATGCCCGGCTCCCGCTTCGAGTCCCTCGAGGGCGTCGGCCACATGTTCTGGTGGGAGCGGCCCGAGCGCTCGGCCGAGCTGATCGCCGAGCACGCGCTCGCCGCCGACCGCTCCTAGGAGTCCTCCAAGTGTCGAGTTCGTCTCCCATATAGGAGACGAATTCGACAAGCCACGCCTAGCCTTCTTCGGCAGCCGCGCCCTTGGGGCGTTCTTCCGGCTTGCAGGCCGAGGGATCGAGCTTCCCCGTCACCTTGAACACGTAGTCGGGCTCGGGGACGATGGTCGGCTCCGCGATCAGCAGCTTCATCGCCGGGTCGTTCTTCACCCAGGCATAGATCGGGAACTGGTAGGGGTTTTCGACCCCGGTGTTGTAGGGGCCGGTGTCCTCGGTGTACTGGCTCATGATCACGTAGTCGTAGTGACCGTCGTTGATCAGGCGCCGCAGCTGCTGGCAGCTGGTCGGCAGGCGGTTGGAGCCGTGCGGCCCGCGGACGCCGATGAATTCGACCGTGTTGCTGGCGTCGTTGCCGTAGAAGCCGTACTGGCCGAAGATGATCTCGCTCGAGCCGATGATCCCGATCCGCTTGTCGTGCTGCTTCTGGGCGAACACGTAGGCTTTCTGCGGCCCCCCTTCGCCGAGGAACGGCAGCGGGTTGACGTAGTGCTGGTCGGCGTACTGGACCTGCTGGGCGCGGCCGAGCACCACCGCCAGCAGCACCACCGCGGCGGCGATGCCGGTGATCACGACGCGGCTCGTCCCCAGCCGGCTGCGCGCCAGCGACAGCCCCGCCGGCGCCCAGACCAGCGCCAGGGTGAGGAAGATCGTGCCGACGATGTAGGTGGTGAACCAGCGCGGCGTCGTCAGCACCGTGACCGCGTAGACCGCCGTCAGGAAGTAGAGGGTCAGCTGGGCTCGCCGGTCGGGCGCCCGCAGCGGCCGCGCGATCGGCAGCATCGCCATCGCCAGGACCAGCCCCGGCACCAGGTAGCGCGTGTTGGTGAAGAAGCCGGTCGGCGAGCCCTCCTGGCCCGCCGCGGTCAGCGGCGTGAAGACGTAGACGATCGCGGTCAGCAGCGAGGCGACCGCGATCACCCGCAGGATCTTGTTGCGCGAGCGCCAGGCGATGTAGACGGCGGCGCAGACGGCCATGATCAGGATCAGCGGCCAGAGCGGCCCGAAGGCGTTCTCCAGCTCGGGGAAGAACCAGCGCCGGTAGATCGTCGGTTCGAGCAGGTAGTGGGCGACGGCGAAGCGCGGCCGCGGGTCGAGCGGCATCTGGTCCGGCGTCGGCAGGTTGAGGGGGCCGAACTTGGTGATCGGGATCGGGTTGCCGCCGCTCTTGATCGCCGCCCGCAGGTACCAGTAGCCGCCGACGACGAACAGCGGCAGCCCCATCACCCAGGCGGTGGTCCAGCGCCGCCCGCGGCCGCTGAAGACGATCACCCCGAGCGTGATCGCCACCACCGGCACGAGGAAGGTGGTCTTGACCGAGGCGGCGAGCCCGGCGGCGATCCCGGCCATCACCAGCGGCCCCTTGTCGAGCAGCGCCGCCCCGCGCTCCGGCGTGTCCTGCACCGCCCCGGCGTCCGGCGCCCGCCGCTGGTGGCCGTTGATCAGGAAGGCGGCGAAGGCGAGCAGGAAGGCGAGGCCCATGATGTCGTTGCGCCCCTCCCCCGGCTGGGTTTCGATCATCACCCCGGAGTCGAGGACGATCGCCCCGGCGACCAGAGTCGCCGGGCCTACCTTGTAGGGGCGGCCGACGCAGAACGCCGCCAGCAGCGCGATCGCGATCCAGAAGAGGTTGATCAGCGTCGAGAGCCAGTCGCTCTTGAAGATGACGATCGCGGCGCCGTGGATCAGCTCGCTGCTCTGCGGGTAGAACCAGGCGGCGAGGCGCAGCGGGTCGGTGAAGTGGAGGTGCAGCGTCGAGTGCGTCTGCGCCATCGCCGCCGCGAAGGGCATGTGGTACCAGGTGGTGTCGCCGCCGAACATGCCGAAGTCGAGGCTCTGCTGGGCGGGGAAGGTCCACTCGGCGACCGTGAAGGAAGCCACCCCGAGGGCGATCAAGAGCGCCAGGCTCTGCACCCGCGGCGCCGCCACTTCCAGCCGCCCGGCGTCGCGCGGGGCCCTGGCGCGGCCCAGCGCCGCGGCGCCGAGCCCGGCGGCGATGCAGCCGACGACGATCCAGCCCAGGTAGAGCGCGCTCAGCGTGCCGAGGATCTCCAGCGAGACGACCAGCAGCGCGGCCCCGAGCGTCGCCTCGGCCAGCCGCGCCAGGGCGCCGCTGAACTCGGGCACGATCCAGCGCCGCAGCCAGTAGCCGCCGAGGCCGACCGCCGCGACGATGCCGATCACGGCGAGGCAGCCGACTATGTAGGAGCCGAAAGACGGTGCCACGAAGGCCGGGATGCTATTCGGCCGGCCCCTTTGCCGCATTCGGTAAGGAGTCCGGATGGTCCTCTTCACTCGCCTACCTGGCTGGATCGCTACCGGCCGTCCGAGATCGGGTCGGGCCAGCGGCGCAAAACGTGAAGAGGACCACCCGGACTCCAAGCCACGCGCACCCAGGGGCGGCTGAGCCCGCGAAAGCTGTTCCAGCTCAGTTAATGGCGCAGGAGACGCCGGTGCCTTTGAGGCCGCAGTAGCCGTTCGGCACCTTGTGCAGGTACTGCTGGTGGTAGTCCTCGGCGTAGTAGAAGGGCCCGGCGGGCTCGATCTCGGTCGTCACCGGCTCCCTGCCGGCCGCCCGCAGGTCCTCGTCGTAGGAGTCCCGCACCGCTTCCGCCGTCGCCTTCTGGGCGTCGTTCGCGAAGTAGATCCCCGAGCGGTACTGGGTGCCGACGTCGTTCCCTTGGCGCATGCCCTGGGTCGGGTCGTGCTCCTCGAAGAAGACCTTGAGCAGGTCCGCGTAAGAGATCTTCTGCGGGTCGAAGGCGACCAGCACCGCCTCGGCGTGGCCGGTCTTCGCCGTGCAGACCTCTTCGTAGGTCGGGTTCGGCGTGGTCCCGTTCATGTAGCCGGCCGCCGTCGTGTAGACGCCGTCGAGCTCCCAGAACAGCCGCTCCGCGCCCCAGAAGCAGCCGAGCGCGAAGTAGGCCACCTCGATCCCCTCCGGGAACGGCGGCTCCAGCGGCGTGCCCAGCACCGCGTGCGTCTTCGGCACCTCGAAGGCCCGCTCGCTGCGCCCCGGCAGCGCCTCCTCCGGCGCGACCATCCGCGTCTTCTCCGGGTGCATCATCGTCATCAGCTTTCCGAGTCTGTTCATGTCGTCTTCCTCCTACGAGGAGGTTACGTCAGCGTGATTACAGGCCGGTGAACTGGCCGCCGCCCCAGCGATTACCCTCGCCGCAGCAAAGAACTTCGACCACCGGGAGAGAGATGAAGCTGATCAAGTTGACCGCGGCGCTGGCAGCGGTGTTCGCGTTGGTAACGGCCACGGCGGGGGCGGCTCCGATCACCGTCGGCAGCCCGTTGACCCAGGCCTTCAGCCCCGCCACCTTCAACACGATCGCCACGGTCGCCAACCTCAACGTTCCAGAGCCAGGAACCCATCCCACCTCCCCCGTGAGCGGCACGATCATCGCCTGGCACGTGATCGATGCCAGCGGCGGCCCGTTCAAGCTCCGGGTGCTCCGGCCGGTGAGCGGCGGCTATCTAGGGGCGGGCACCAGCGCTGGGATGACGCCGACCGATACGGGTCTGCAGACCTTCCCGACCAACCTCCCGATCCAGGCAGGCGACGTGGTCGGCCTCGACAACAGCAGCACCAGCGACAAAATCGGGGTCACCCCCAGCCCGGGGGCACTGTTCGGAGCCTGGGTGCCCCAGCTCGCCGACGGTTCGACGCAGCCGCCGAAAGAAACCGCGCCCAACGCCGAGATCGGCTACGACGCCGTCGTCCAGCCCGCCCCGACGCTGACTGCGATCTCGCCAGCCTTTGGCTCGATCAAAGGCGGCACCGTGGTGACCGTCGCCGGCACCGACTTCGCCAGCGTCTCCGGCGTCAGCTTCGGCGGCGTCCCGGCGACCAGCTTCACCGTCGCCGGCGAAGGGCAGTTGACCGCAGTCGCGCCCGCCGCCAAGAAAGCGGGGGGCGTCGACGTCGCCGTCACCACCGTCGCCGGAACCACTCCGGTCACCGCGGCCGACAAGTTCACCTACAAAGCCTGCGTGGTGCCGAAGCTGAGCGGCAAGAAGCTGAAAGCGGCGAAGAAGAAGCTGCGGAAGGCGAGCTGCAAGCTCGGCAAGGTGAAGCGGGAGAAAGGCGTCACCGGCAAGACCGGCAAGGTGGTCAAGCAGAGCCCGAAGCCCGGCAAGCAGCTCGCGCCCGGGTCGAAGGTGAAGGTCACCCTGGGCTGAGCCGACTGGATTTACGGGGAGGGCGACGGGTAGCGTCTGCGCATGGGCTGTCTCGTCGTCCTCCTCGCCTTCCTCTCTCCGCGGCTGGCGCTCTTCGCGATCTTCCTCTTCTCGGACCTGCTCAGCCGCGCCTTCGACAGCTGGTTCGTCCCCTTCCTCGGCTTCTTCCTGCTGCCCTGGACGACGCTCGCCTACGCGGCGATGTGGAGCAGCTCGGACCGCGTCCACGGCTTCGAGTGGTTCATCGTGATCCTCGCCTTCCTGCTGGACGTCGGCTCCTACGCGAGGAGCGGTCGTTTCCGTTCGCGCCGCTGACGGGCGGCGCTACTAGCAGGAGTCTTCGGCCGGATAGGCGATCCGGACGTGGCTCTTGGAGAGGACCAGGAAGGGGACGTGCGTGACGTTGCCGCTGTCGAGCGAGATGACCTCGACGTTGGTCAGCGGTACGAATTCGAGCCCGCCGCGGTTGAGTGAGTCCGAGAAGCGACTCTGGTAGCCGGCGTGGGGAAGGGTCAGGTCGCCGATCACGCGCTGGCGGTCGGTCTCGAAGACGGCCCGCTCGACCCGCCGTTTGCGCGGAGCCTCGGCCTGGTCGGCTGCGTGGTTTTGCAGAACCTCGTCCATGCAGTTCCCTTTCTGCGTCCTTTTTCGGCGCCGGAGGGGGAGAACTTGATGCCTGGGTTCCTTGAAGGGGGCATGAGCCGAAAGATCCGTCCGCGAATGGCCGTTATTATGGCCATATGGCCAAACGAGTGACCGCTACTGCTGCAAAGGCGACGATCCTGCGCCTGCTCGACGAGGCCGCCGGCGGCGAGGAAATCGAGATCACCCGCCATGGGCGCCCGGTCGCGCGCCTGGTGCCTCCCGCGGGCGCGCGCTCCCTCGAGGGCTCCTTCCGGGGACGGGCGGTGACGGCAGCCGACGAGAGGGACCTCTTCTCCACCGGCGAGGCCTGGAACTCCGACAACCCGCCTTCGGCATGAGCGCGGTCCTGCTCGACACCCACGTCGTCCACTGGTGGTCGGCGGAACCGGTGCGGGTCAGCGCTCCCGCCCGCGAGGCGCTCGAAGCCGCCGAGGACTTCGCGGTCGCGGCGATCTCCTGGTACGAGCTCGCCTGGCTGGCGCGGCACGGGCGGATCGTCCTCAGCATCCCGGTCCGCGCCTGGCTCGAGGGGCTCGGGGCGCAGGTTCGGACGATCGGCGCCAGCCCGGCGATCGCCGATACCGCCGCCGGGCTACCGGCATCCTTCCCCGGAGATCCCGCCGACCGGCTGATCTACGCGACCGCGATCGAGCACGGCCTGAAGCTGGTGACGAAAGACGGAGCGCTCGGCGAGCACGACAAACCGCGCTCGCTGGTCGTCTGGTAGCCGGCGGTGCCTACTGGGCGTGCTCGGCCGCTTTCTCCCGCGCTTCGGACTTCTCCTCCAGCGTCATCGCGCCGGGGTGGCCGTCGCCGGGCCAGGGAGATAGGACCAGCAGCAGGCGCGCGTCCGAGCGCGCGACAACGGTCCGCCGCTCTCCGGGGGCGAATTCGAAGAGGTGGCCGGGGGTGGCGGAGGCGAAGTCGCCGTCCTGGGTGGTGACGTCGACGTCGCCGTCGATCACGACCACCCGCGCCCGCTCGTGCACCTCGTGCTCCTGCAGCTCCTCGCCGTTGGGCAGGTGCAAGAGGATCGTCCGCGCGTCCTCAGCCGAGGCGAGGATCCGCGGCTGATGCGGTTCTACCTCCACCGTCTTCAGGTCCCAGCTCTCCATCTGCAGCCTCCTTACCAGTGAACGCTTGCCGCCCTCCTACCCGGAGAGCAGCCTCATCATCGCCCTCCCAGGCAATCGGGGTGCCCGGATTCGAACCGGGGACCTCCGCCACCCAAAGGCGGCGCGCTACCAGGCTGCGCCACACCCCGACGAAGCCAAGTGTAGGTTCTGGGGCGATGGCAGAGGTGCTCCCGTTCAAGGCGCTGCACTACGACCTCGGCAAGGTCGGCTCGCTCGACGCGGTCGCGGCGCCTCCCTACGACGTGATCGACGCGGCGCAGCGGCGGGCGCTGCTGGAGCGCTCCCCCTACAACGCCGTCGCGATCGACCTGCCGAAACCGTTCGACCCCGCCGATCCCGACAGCGACCCCAGCGGCGACCCCTACGCCGAGGCGGCGGCACGGATCGAGGCCTGGCGCGCCGACGGCGCCCTCGTCCAAGACGCGGAGCCCTCGATCTGGGCGCTGACCCAGGACTACGTCGCCCCCGACGGCAACCGCTACAGCCGCAACGGCATCCTCGCCCGGGTCCGGGTCGAGGACTACGAGAGCGGCACCGTGCGCCCGCACGAGCGCACCCATCCCGGGCCCCTGCTCGACCGGCTCGAGCTGACCCGCGCCAGCGGCTACAACCTCTCGCCGATCTTCTCCCTCTCGACCGAGGACGCCTGGCCGCTGGTCGAGCCGGCGCTGCCGGACGAGCCGTGGGGCGAGGCGACCGACGAAAGCGGCACCGTCAACCGGCTCTGGAAGGTCGAGGACCCGGACATCCATGCCGCCGTGACGGAGTGCCTCGCCGGCGCCCAGCTGCTGATCGCCGACGGCCACCACCGCTACGAGACCGCGCGCGCCTTCCGCGACGAGGTCGGCGGCGAGGGCCCGCACGACTACACGCTGATGTCGCTGACCGGGCTCGACGATCCCGGCCTCACCGTCTTCCCCACCCACCGTCTCCTCTTCGGCTTCGCCGACGATCCCGAGCGCCAGGAGCGCCTCGGCAGCGGGCTGCGCGAGCTCTTCGACGCCGAGGAGGTCTCGCGCGAGGAGATCGACCCGGCCGGCGAGGACGGCGTCGGCGTCTTCGGCCTCTACGACTCCTTCCACAAGCGCGCCTTCCACCTCCGCCTCAAGGACACCGGCGAGGTCGACCGCCGCCTCGAGGGCAAGCCCGAGGCCTACCGCCGCCTCGACTCGGCGATCCTCGAGACGCTCGTCCTCAAGGGCCTCGCCGGGATGAGCGACCACGACATCGACGAGCGCCGCGGCCTCGAATACGCCAAGAGCGTCCCCGACGCACTGAGGATGGTCGACGATGGCGGCTACGACGTCGCCTTCATCCAGCGCGGCGTGCCGGTCGAGCAGGTGAAGGCGATCTGCAACACCGACGCGGTGATGCCGCCGAAGTCGACCTTCTTCTTCCCCAAGGTGATGACCGGCTTCGCCTTCAACCCGGTGCGCTGAGTCACTGGCCGTGGTCAAGATCTACACCAAGAAGGGCGACGACGGGACTACCTCGCTCTGGTACGGCGGCCGCGTACCCAAGCACCACGGCCGCACCGACGCCTACGGCACCCTCGACGAGGCCTGCTCGCAGCTCGGCGTCGCCCGCGCCCTCTGCGGCCCCGAGCACGAGGAGCTCGCCGCCGACATCCTCCGCCTCCAGGACGACATCTTCATCGCCGGCGCCGAGCTGGCGACGGCGCCGGAAGCATCCGAGCGGCTCGAAGACGGGATCAGCCGCACCACCGAGGAGATGGTCGCCGAGCTGGAGCGGCTGATCGACCGCTACATGGCCGAGGTCGACCTGCCGCCGCAGTTCGTCATCCCCGGCGGCAACCAGCTCGCCGCCCAGCTCGACGTCGCCCGCACCGTGATCCGCCGCGCCGAGCGCCGCATCTCCGAGCTGAACGAGGCCGGCGAGCTGGCGAGCGAGACCGTGATCCACTTCGTCAACCGCGCCTCCGACCTCGCCTTCGCGATGGCGCGCTACGCGGACGTCGACGACCCCGCCCTCTTCGAGGGGCGCCGGCGGAGCTGAGCGTGCGGATCGTCGCCCGCCGGGTCGAGGGCTACGCCCACGACGTCGAGGTGGACGGCCACACGCTGCGGCTCGACGAGCCGCCGGAGGCGGGCGGCGAGGGCAGCGGGCCGCAGCCGACCAAGCTGCTCGGCGCCAGCCTCGCCGGCTGCATCGCGATCACGGTCGAGATGTACGCGCAGCGCAAGGGCTGGGACGTCGGCAAGGTCGAGGTCGACGTCGAGATGAGCTACGACGGGCCGGTGCCGTCGAAGTTCGAGGTGGGGGTGAAGCTGCCCGGGAGCCTGGACGAGGAGCAAAGGCGACGACTGCTCGTGATCGCCACCAAATGCCCCGTCCACAAGGTCATCGCCGGCGAGGCGCAGGTCGACGTGGTCGAGCGGCTGGAGGCGAGCTGATGGACCTCGGCCTGAAGGGGCGCTCCTGCGTCGTCACCGGCGCCAGCAGCGGCATCGGCCGCGAGACCGCGCTGCAGCTCTGCGCCGAGGGCGCCGACGTCCTCCTCGTCGCCCGCGGCGAGGAGCGGCTGAGCGCCGTCGCCGAGGAGGCGGCGCGTGCCGCCGAGGCGGCCGGCGGCGCGGCGGCGGCGCTCCCCCTCGACGTCACCGACGAGGGCGCGGGCGAGCGGATGCTGGCCGTCGCCGAGCAGCGCTTCGGCGCCCTCGACGTCCTCGTCAACAACGCCGGCGCGGCGAAGTGGCGCGACCTCGACGACGTGCCGGACGAGGACTGGCGCGCCCAGTACGAGCTGAGCGTGATGGCGCCGCTGCGGGCGATGCGGGCGGCGATGCCGCCGATGGCACAGCGCGGCTGGGGGCGCGTCGTCAACGTCTGCTCGACCGCGGGCAAGCGCCCCTCGGCGGCGATGGCCGAGTACTCGGTGGCGAAGGCGGCCGAGCTCTCGCTCTCGCGCCTGTACGCCGACCGCTACGCGAAGACCGGCGTCCTCGTCAACGCGGTCGCCCCCGGCCCCGTCGAAGCGGAGATGTGGATGGAGCCGGGCGGCCTGCTCGACCAGTCGATGGAGATCTCCGGCGCCGCCAGCCGGGAGGAGGCGCTGGCCGAAGCCGGATCCAAGCGCCCGATCGGCCGCCTCGCCCAGGCCGAGGAGATCGCCTCGGCGATCGTCTTCCTCTGCTCGGAGCGCGCCTCCTACGTCGCCGGGGCCGCCTGGTCCGTCGACGGCGGCACCGTGCAGGTCATCATTTGATCGGCCGCCAGGTAGAGGCCGCCGTGCTCCTGCCCCTCTACGGCTGGCCGCAGGACCCCGGCCTGATCTTCACCGAGCGCCGCGCCGACCTGCGGCGCCACGCCGGCGAGATCTCCTTCCCCGGCGGTCGCCGCGACGAGGGCGACGCCGACCTGCGGGCGACGGCGCTGCGCGAGGCGGAGGAGGAGATCGGCCTCGATCCGGCCCAGGTGAAGCTCGGCGAGGCGCTGCCGGCGACCAGGACCTTCGTCACCAACTACGTGGTCCACCCTTTCGTCGGCTACGTCCCGCACCCGCGCGAGCTCGATCTGCAGCCGAACCCGACCGAGGTCGAGACCGTCCTCACCTTCTCGCTCGATCTGCTGCGCGAGGGCTACGAGATGCGCCGCCTGATCCGCCGCGGCGTCCCCATCCACACCCCGACCTACGAGGTCGAAGGGCAGCTGATCTGGGGAGCGACCGCGCGGATCCTCGGCGACCTGCTGGAGCGCCTCTGAGTGCGCCCGTCATTTGCGCCGCTATGCGGAACAAATGACGGGAACGCTTCAGACCTTGTCTGGTTGCGGGACGATCCGGATGTAAGGCTTCGGCGACTCCCAGCCCTCCGGCCACAGTTCCTTCGCCTCGTCCTCTTTGACCGAGCCGGAGATGATCACGTCGTCGCCCTGCTGCCACTGCGCCGGCGTCGCGACTTTGTGGTTGGCGGTCAGCTGCAGCGAGTCGATCACCCGCAGGACCTCGTCGAAATTGCGGCCGGTGGTCATCGGGTAGACGAGGATGAGCTTGATCTTCTTGTCGGGCCCGACCACGAAGACGTTGCGCACGGTCTGGTTGTCGGCGGGGGTGCGCTCTCCGGCGTCGCCGGAGACGTCGGCCGGCAGCATCCCGTAGGCCTTCGAGATCTCGAAGTCGGCGTCGCTGATGATCGGGTACTCGGGCCTGGCGCCCTGCGTCTCCTCGATGTCCTTGGCCCAGCCTTCGTGTTTGTCGAGCGGGTCGACCGAGAGGCCGATGATCTTGACGCCGCGCTTCTCGAACTCCGGCTCGATCCGCGCCATGTAGCCGAGCTCGGTCGTGCAGACCGGGGTGAAATCCTTTGGGTGGGAGAACAGCACCGCCCACGAGCCGTCGACCCAGTCGTGGAACCTGATCCGCCCCTGGGTGGTGTCGGCCTCGAAATCGGGTGCTACGTCACCGAGCTGCAAACCCATAGGAACCGCTCCTCTCGCGTGTTTCCGTTATTTGCCTTAATTCCCATCGGAGTTTAGCTATTTGCCTTTCCCGGCCAGCACGGCCCGCACCTCGTCCGCGAGACCGTCGCCACTGCCGCTGTGGGGATGCTGAGACGGTTTCGATGAAATCGTCCTCACCGGGATGCGCCAGGTGCGGCCCGCGGCGCGGACAATCTCGCCGCCCCCCGCGGTCCCCTCGTAGACCACTCCCCGCACCGGGGTGTCGACGAGGTGTTCCATCAGCCGCTCCAGGCGCGGACCGTGGATCGCCGCCAGCAACTCGGCGCTCCCGCGGGCGCCGCCGAGCAGGAGCACCAGCACCGCCACGTCGCCCACCAGCTCGAGGATCGTGCCGGGCTGGTCGGGGTCGGCCAGCGCCGCCTCGATCCCTGCCGCCTCGATCGCACCCAGGCCCTCCGGGCGGCGGCTGGTCCCCCGCACCGCCCAGCCCTCGGCCAGCAGCCCCTCCCCCAGCTCCCGGCCGCGGCAACCGCAGCCGACGATCAGCGCTCGCGCCATGCAGTCGCCTAAGAGGGCTCGAACGGCCCGCGGCCGCGCAGGCGCGCCTGCTCGTCTTCGGCGACGCCGCGGTGGAGGTCCTCCTCGGTCATCTCCGGGGCGCCGCGTCGCCGCCGCATCTCGTTCTGCGCCTCCATCATCTGGCGGATGTCGTCGATCTCGTTCTGCGCCTCGACCTCGGGGGAGCGGGTCGGGACCCAGTCGACGAGGCTGGCGGAGCTGCCCGGGTAGAAGTGGCCCACGACCAGCAGGACAGCCACCATGAAGGCGAGGATTCCGAGAGTCCCCAGTACGAAGAGCACCCGTCAAGGATACGGTTCACCCCCATGCCCGAGGCCTACATAGTCGAAGCGCTGCGCACCCCGATGGGCGCCTACCGCGGCGCCCTCTCCGGCGTCCGCCCCGACGACCTCGCCGCGCACGTGATCGGCGCCGTGGTCGAGCGCAGCGGCGTCGACCCGGAGCGGATCGTCGACGTCTACTTCGGCGCCGCCAACCAGTCGGGCGAGGACAACCGCGACGTCGCCCGGATGGCGGCGCTGCTCGCCGGGCTGCCGCAGAGCGTCCCCGGCGCCACCGTCAACCGCCTCTGCGCCTCCGGCCTGGAGGCGGTGAACAGCGCCGCACGGGCGATCAAGGTCGGCGACGGCGACGTCTACCTGGCCGGCGGGGTCGAGTCGATGAGCCGGGCGCCGTGGGTGGTCGAGAAGCCCAGCACGCCCATGCCGCGCGGCCCGCAGACGATGCACGACACGACCCTCGGCTGGCGGATGATCAACCCGCGCATGGCCGGGCTCGGCGTCTCGACCGAGTCGATGGGCGAGACCGGCGAGAACGTCGCCGAGCGCTTCGGGATCAGCCGCGAGGACCAGGACGCCTACGCCTTGCGCAGCCACCGACGGGCGGTCGCCGCCGCCGGGAAGCTGGCCGAGGAGATCGTCCCGGTGCAGGCGCCGCGCGGGCGCGAGACCGTCACCGTCGAAGGGGACGAGGGACCGCGCGCCGACACCTCGCTGGAGAAGCTCGCCAAATTGCGGCCGGCCTTCCGCGAGGGGGGCACCGTCACCGCCGGCAACGCCTCCAGCCTCAACGACGGCGCCGCCTGCCTCCTGCTCGCCTCCGAAAAAGCGGCCGAGGAGATCGGCGCCGAGCCGCTGGCGCGGGTGGTCGCGACCGGGGTCGCCGGCGTCGACCCGGCGGTGATGGGGATCGGCCCGGTCAAGGCGGTCCCCCACGCGCTCGCCAACGCCGGCCTCGCGATCGACCAGATCGATCTGGTCGAGCTGAACGAGGCCTTCGCCTCCCAGGTCCTCGCCTCCGCCCGCGAGCTCCGCATCGAGGAGGAGAGGCTCAACGTCAACGGCGGCGCGATCGCCCTCGGCCACCCGCTCGGCTGCTCCGGAGCCCGCCTCGCCGGCACCCTGGTCCGCGAGCTGCGCCGCCGCGGCGGCAGGTACGGCGTCGCCACCCTCTGCGTCGGCGTCGGCCAGGGCCTCGCGACCGTCTTCGAAGCGGTCTGAGCACTTGCGATCACTAGGCTGTGACGGGTGAAGGCGTGGGGAGATCTCCCGAGGCACCTGGTCGCGGCGGCGCTCGCCTGCGCCCTCGTCGCCCTCGCGCTTCCCGCCGCCGCAGCAGCGGCTGAACCGACGGCCCACGCCTCGATCGTCGGCGGCCACTCCGTCTCGATCGCGAACTTCCCCTCGCTCGCCTACATCGAAGCGGTCGAAGACAAGCACGACGCCTTCGCCTGCACCGGCACCGTGGTCGCGCCACGGGTGATCCTCACCGCCGCCCATTGCGTCGAGGACCCCGAAAAGGGCACGATGACGCCGGCCGCCGACTACGAGGTGGACACCGGCGTCACCAACCCCGAACTGGCGGGTCCCGGCAACGTCTTCCAGGTCGCCTCGACCCACGTCTTCCCCGGCTTCGACCCGAGCATCGTGCACGGCGACGCGGCGATCCTGGTCCTCTCCAGCCCGACCGGCGCGCCGCCGATCCCGCTCGCGGGAGCGGCCGACACCGCGCTCTACACGGGCGGCGCCGGCGTCCAGCTGGCCGGCTGGGGCCTGACCAATGCCAACGCCAAAAAGCAGCCGTCTTCCCTGCGGGCGACCTCGATGCTGGTCCAGACCCCTTCGTTCTGCAAGAAGCAGACCCGCGCCTTCGACTCGACGTACTCGACCTCGGCCCAGCTATGCCTGCTGGCCGCGAACCGGGCCAGCGGCGCCTGCTTCGGGGACAGCGGCGGCCCCGCGATCGGCCGGCGCGCCGACGGCACCCCGGTCGAGCTCGGCATCACCAGCACCGTCGGCCCCTTCTGCACTCCGAAGGTGCCGAACGTGCAGACGCGGGTCGATTTCGTCTCCACCTGGGTCTCGCAGTGGATCGCCGCCACCGAAAGCGGCGCCCCGCCTCCCCCCGGCGTCGGCGAGCTGCCGGCGATGACCAAGGGGGGCGCCGAAGAGCTCGCCGTCTTCGCCCTGATCGACGCCTTCGGCAAGCGCTTCGCAAAGGCCGGCGAAATCGCCGGCGGATGCCGCAAGGCCAGCCGCACCCGCTTCCGCTGCGAAATCGCCTGGGTCACCGGCGGCACCATCTACGCCGGCATAGTCTCGCCCTTCTTCGTCAAGCGCCAGGGGGCGGTCGCCTGGGACAGCCACTACCGGGTCGAATGGGCGAAGCTGAAGTGCATCCGCAACCAGGCCAAGAACCGCCGCTGCGCGATCCACACCCGGCACGGGTAACGGCCCCGAGAACCCGGTAGCCTCGCCGCGGTGACCAACGGCTTCGCAGAGCTCGCCAGCGTCGACGGGAAGCTCGGCCCCACCGCGGCGGCGGTGGTGCCGCTGAAGGACGACGGGCTCTACCGGGGAGACGGGGCCTTCGAGGTGATCCGCCTCTACGGCGGCAAGCCGTTCGCCCTCGTCGACCACCTCGACCGGCTCGAGCGCTCCACCGCGGCGATCGAGCTGCAGTTCGACCGCGGCGCCCTGGAGGCCGAGATCGACGCATTGCTCAGCGAGGCCGGCCCGGTCGAAGGGCAGCTGCGGCTGATCGTCACCCGCGGCGGCCGCCGGCTCGCGATGACCGAGCCGATCCCCGCCCACCCGGAGACGCTCGCCCTCGCCAGCGTCACCTACTGCCCGACGGTGATCCTCAACGGTGTCAAGTCCCTCTCCTACGCCGCCAACATGCAGGCGACCCGGATCGCCAAGGGCCAGGGCGCCGACGAGGCGGTCCTGATCCGCCCCGACGGCACCGTGCTCGAGCCGCCCACCTCCTCGGTCTTCTGGGTCTCGGCCGAGGGCAGGCTGCGGACGCCGGCGCTGAGCGACGGGGTGCTGGAGTCGATCACCCGCGACCGGATGATCAAGGCGCTCGACGTCGAAGAGGGGACCTGGCAGATCGACGACCTGCGGGGCGCGGGCGAGGCCTTCCTCCCCTCCACCACCCGCGAGATCCAGGCCGTCTCCTCGATCGACGGCGTCGCCTTTCCCGAGGCCCCCGGACCGCGCACGCGCGAGGCCCAGCAGGCCTTCGCCGAGACGCTGGGCCGGGAGCTGCGCGAGCTTTGAACCACGAACGAGAAGGACGGAACTAGATGGACTTCCAGCTGAGCGACGAGCACGAGCTGATCCGCGAGGGCGCCCGCGAATTCGCCGAGCGGGAGATCCTGCCGCGGGTGCGGGAAAACGACCGCGAGGGCCGCTTCGACCGCGAGCTGGCGAGGAAGCTCGGCGAGGTCGGCTTCCTCGGCGCCCCGGTCGCCGAAGAGTACGGCGGCCGCGGCCTCGACTACGTCGGCTACGGCCTGATCGCCGAGGAGATCGGCCGCGCCGACTCCTCCGCCCGCACCGTGATCTCGGTTGTCACCTCGCTGGTCGCCGGGCCGATCGAGAAGTGGGGCACGGAGGAGCAGAAGAAGCGGTGGCTGCCGCGGCTCTGCTCGGGCGAGGGCCTCGGCTGCTTCGGCCTGACCGAGCCCGACACCGGCTCCGACGCCGCCAACCTCCGCACCCGCGCCACCAAGACCGAGACCGGCTGGTCGATCAGCGGCCAGAAGATGTGGATCTCGCTCGGCAACTACTCCGAGGTGGCGCTGATCTTCGCCCAGACCGACCCGGCGCAGAAGCACCGCGGCCTCGCCGCCTTCCTCGTCCCGACCGACAGCGAAGGGTTCTCCACCCAGGAGATCCACGGCAAGCTGGGGCTGCGCGCCTCCGACACGGCCGAAATCTCCCTCGACGAGGTCGAGGTCGGCGAGGACGCGATGCTGGGCGAGGTCGGCGACGGCTTCAAGGTGGCGATGAGCGCGCTGGAAAACGGCCGCTACAGCGTCGCCGCCGGCTGCGTCGGCATCTGCGAAGGCTGCGTCCAGAGCTCGGTCTCCTACGCCAAGGAACGCAAGCAGTTCGGCGTCCCGCTGGCGCGCTTCCAGCTGGTCCAGGAGATGATCGCCGAGATGATCCTCAAGCGCGACGCCGGCCGGATGCTGGTCCTGCGCGCCGGCCTGCTCAAGGACGAAAGGAAGCCGAACGCGACCGAGACCTCGATCGCGAAGCTGTACGCGACCGAGGCGGCGGTCGAGTGCGCCAACCTGGCGATCCAGGTCCACGGCGGCTCCGGCTACGTCGACGACTACCCGGTCGAGCGCTACCTGCGCGACGCCCGCGTCACCACCCTCTACGAGGGCACCTCGCAGATCCAGAAGCTGATCATCGGCCGCGCCGCGACCGGCGTCAACGCGATGCTCCCCCTGCAGGAGAGCTGAGCTTGGCGGGCCTGGTCGAGGTCTCGGTCGACGAGCACCACGTCGGCCTGGTGCGGCTGAACCGGCCGGAGGCGCGCAACGCCCTCTCGCCGGAGATGCGGGCAGAGCTTGCCGAGGCGCTGGAGCGGCTCGACGCCGACGCCGGGGTGCGGTGCATCGTCATCGCCGGATCCGACGAGTTCTTCGCCGCCGGCGCCGACATCAGGGCGATGGCGGAGCGACCCCTCGACGCCGCCCCCGACCCGAAGGGGATGGAGTTCTGGACCCGCCTGGGAGCGCTGGCGACGCCGACGATCGCGGCGGTGTCGGGCTACGCCTTCGGCGGCGGCTGCGAGCTGGCGCTGGCCTGCGACATGATCGTCTGCGACGAGGGGACCCGCTTCGGCCAGCCCGAGGTCACCCTCGGGATCATCCCCGGCGGCGGCGGCAGCCAGCGCCTCGCCCGCGCGATCGGCAAGCAGCGGGCGATGGAGCACGTGCTGACCGGGCGCCGCTGGGACGCGCGGACGGCCGAGCGCTGGGGCCTCGTCAACAAGGTCGCCGCCGAGGGCGCCTGGCTGACCGAGGCGATCGAGCTGGCGCGGCAGGTCGCCGCCCGGGCGCCGCTGGCGGTGCGGCTGGGCAAGCAGGCGGTGCTGGCCGCCGCCGAGACGAGCCTCTCCGAGGGCCTCGCCGCCGAGCGCAGGCTGTTCGACGAGGCGATGGCGAGCGAGGACCGGGTCGAGGGGATGAAGGCCTTCCTCGAAAAACGCGAGCCCGAGTTCAGGGGCCGATGAGCGTCTCCCGGATCGGCGTCGTCGGCGCCGGCACGATGGGCGCCGGAATCGCCCAGGTCGGCGCCCTCGGCGGCTTCGAGACGACCCTCTACGACGCCGACCCCGAGGCCCTGGAGGACTCCGCGGTCAGGCTCGGCGAAGACTTCGCCAAAGGCGAGTCGCGCGGGCGCTGGAGCGAAGCCGACTCCATGGCGGCGCTGGAGCGCCTCGAATACCCCGACTCCTTCGAGGGGCTCGCCGGTTGCCAGCTGGTGATCGAGGCGGTCCCGGAGCGGGCGGGCCTGAAGCGCGAGATCTTCACCCAGCTGGCGGAGCTACTGGGGCCGGAGGCCGTCCTGGCGACCAACACCTCCTCGCTGCGGGTCGGCGAGATCGCCGCGGGGGTGCCGCAGCCCGAGCGGGTGGTCGGCATGCACTTCTTCAACCCGCCGGTGCTGATGAAGCTGGTCGAGGTGGTCGCCGCCGAGCGCTCCTCCGAGCGGGCGCTGGCGATCGCGACCGAAGTCGGCGAGCGGATGGGCCGCACGCCGATCCGGGCGAAGGACTCGCCCGGCTTCGTCGCCAACCGCCTCGCCCGGCCGTTCTCGCTGGAGTCGCTGCGGATGCTCGGCGACGGCGTCGCCGACGCCGAGAGGATCGACCGCATCATCCGCCTCGGCGGCGGCTTCCGGATGGGGCCGTTCGAGCTGCTCGACCTGATCGGCCTCGACGTCAACCTCGAAATCGCCCACTCCTTCTTCGCCCAGGGCGGCGAAGTGGAGCGCTGGCGGCCGAGCCCGATCCAGGAAAGGCTGGTCGAGGAAGGCCGCCTCGGCCGCAAGAGCGGCCGAGGCTACCACGTCTACGGCGAGCTGGTGGAGCGCGAGCTCGATCCCGAGCTGGGGATCCTCGCCCCCACCCTCGACCCGGAGAAGCTGGCCAGGGTCGACCCCGCCGCCGAGGCGGTGCTGAGCCGGCTCTTCGCCCAGATCGCCAACGAGACCGCGTTCGCGATCGAAGAGGAGATCGCGAGCGCGGAGGACATGGACCTGGCGATGCAACTCGGCTTCAACTGGCCGCTGGGCCCGCTCAGCCTGGCCGAGAAGATCGGCGCCCGGCGGGCGGTGGAGCTGCTCGAGCGCCTCGAGCGGGAGAGGGGCGCCGCCTACGCGCAGGCGCCGCTGCTGCGCCGCGCCGCCGAGGAGGACGCCTCGCTGCGCGCGCTCAGCCGCCGCTGAGCCGCATCATCACCTCGTCGACGTAGCACCAGCTCCAGTCTTCGCCCGGCTCGGCCGAGCGGATGATCGGGTGCCCCGTCTCCTTGTGATGGGCGGTCGCGTGCTTGCCGATCGAGTTGTCGCAGCAGCCGACGTGGCCGCAGGTCTGGCACATCCGCAGGTGCACCCAGCTCATCCCCGCGGCCAGGCACTCCTCGCATCCCTCGACCTCGTCCGGCAGGTCGAGGTAGTTGACCTCGTCGAGGTGAGTGCATTCAGGCACTGCCCGTTGCGATCTCGGCCGGCTCGCCGCCGGGGAACCAGTGGGCCTCGACCGGGGGGGCGGAATCGCGCAGGTAGCGCTCGGCGTCGAGCGCGCCCATGCACCCGGTGCCGGCGGCGGTGACCGCCTGGCGGTAGGTGTGGTCGACGACGTCGCCGACGGCGAAGACGCCGCCGAGGTCGGTCCGGGTCGAGCCCGGCTCGGTGACGATGTAGCCGTCCTCGTCGGTCTCGACCTGCCCCTTGACGACCTCCGAGCGAGGCACGTGGCCGATCGCGACGAAGGCGCCGTCGGTCTCGATCTCCTCCTCGGCGCCGGTCTCGGCGTGGCGGAAGCGGACCTTCTCCAGCTTGCCGCTCTCGCCGGCGACGAACTCCAGCGGCTCGAGCGGGTTCCTGAACTCGATGTTGTCCTTCTCGCGCGCCCGGTCGAGCATGATCTTCGAGGCGCGGAACTGGTCGCGGCGGGTGACGACCGTCAGCTCGCTGGCGAACTTGGAGATGAAGATCGAGTCCTCCATCGCCGAGTCGCCGCCGCCGATCACGATCACCTTCTGGCCTTTGAAGAAGGCGCCGTCGCAGACGCCGCAGGTGGAGACGCCGCGGCCGCCCAGCTCCATCTCGCCGGGGACGCCGAGCCGTTTCGGCTCCGCCCCCATCGCCAGGATCACCGTCTTCGCCCGGTGCTCCTCGTCGCCGAGGAAGACCTTCTGCACGCCGCCGTCGGAGAGCTCGACCCGGTCGACGTCGTCGGTGACGAAGCGCGTCCCGAAGCGCTCGGCCTGGGCGCGGAACTGGGCCATCATCTCGGGGCCCATGATCCCGTCCGGGTAGCCGGGGTAGTTCTCGACCTCGGTCGTGTTCTGTAGCTGGCCGCCCCACTGGAAGCCCTCGAAGACGAGCGGCTCGAGGTTGGCCCGGGCGGTGTAGAGCGCCGCGGTGTACCCCGCCGGCCCCCCGCCGATGATGATCACGTTCTCGACTTTCTTGTTCTCGGTCATCTCGCTACCTAGTCTAATCGGCCCAATACTTTACTTTTTATAGTACCCCTCCAGCCGAGCTGAATCAACCTACGACGGGCTCCAGGTCGGAGGCGGCGCGATCGCCGCGGTCGATCGGCAGGCCCTCCTCTTCCCAGCGGTGGACGGTGTTCCGCAGCTGGAAGAAGGCGAAGATCCCGGGTGGGATCGGCATCCAGAAGGAGACGAGGCGGAAGATCAGGATCGCCGGGAAGACCGTCTCCTCGGGGATGCCGAAGAGGACGAAGGCGCCGATCATGCCGGCGTCGACCGCCCCCACCCCCGCCGGCGCCAGCGGGAAGAGGTTGGCGACCATGCCGAGGAAGTAGCCCTGGACGACGACCGCGAGCGGGACGTGGACCCCGAAGGCGTGGAAGCACGCCCACAGCACGCCGATGCTGAACGCCCAGAAGCCGGCGGCGCCGATCACCGCGAGGCCGCCGCGGGACGGATGGGCGAAGAGGCCGAGGGCGAAGCGGAAGCCTTCCCCCAGGGTCGCCGGCACCTTGCCGGCGCTGCGCAGCATCTGCCGCGAGCGCTCGTTGTGGGCGAAGCGCGCCAGCCGGCGCCCGGTATCGGCGGGGATCAGGGTGATCAGGGCGCCGACGATCAGCAGCAGCCCGGCGATGCCGGCCGGGATGATCGTCAGCTCGACCGAATCTTCGCCGTTCATCACCCCGGTCCGCAGGAGGACGCCGAAAAGGATCAGGGCGACGGGATAGAAGACGTAGTGGAGGGAGACGAAGGCGACCATCCGCCGCCCCACGTCGCGGCGTCCCAGGCCCGCTTTGCGCAGCGCCCAGTAGGTGAGGGCGACGCCGCCGGCGCCGCCGGCCGAGAAGAGCAGCGTCGCCGCGACGCCGGCCATGTTGATCTCGTAGGTCTCGAGCCAGGTGAGGCGGAGGACCTCGCCGCCGACCACCGCCTTGAAGAGAGCGATGTAGGTCGCGTAGGCGGCGATGTTCAACCCGATCGCGACCCCGATCCAGACGGGGTCCGCATCGTCGAGGCGGCTGAGCGCGTCGCCGAGCCCCACCAGCTTCGGGAACAGGAAGTAGATCGCCCCGAGCAGCAGCAGGACCAGGACGACGGTCTGGACGAGCCGCCGCGGGGTGAATATCGGCAATTCGGCGAAGCGATTGCCGTTCGCCGAGTCTTCCTGAGACACCTCCGGAAAATTACCCGCTCGCGATCCTCTCCAGGCGTTGCAGAGCCCCGTTGACCCCGCGTACGAGCGGTTCCGCCAGCGGCTCGCCCTTCCTCACCACGGCGACCAGCAGCGCGCCCGCGAGGAGGTCGGTGACGTAGTGCTCGCCCAGGTAGACGAGCGCGAAGCCGAGCGTGCCGGCGTAGGCCCAACCCAGCGCGCCCTCCGCCTTTCCCGCTTCGGAGAGCGAAAGCGCGGCCTGCAGCGAGGTGGCGAAGTGCAGCGAGGGCATCGCCGCCCAGGGGTTGCCGCCGAGCGCGTCGTACATCCGCTCCCAGGCCCTCCCCCAGGTCGGTTCGCCGACCTCGACCATGATCCGGCGCACCTCCTCGCCGGTGAGTCCGTTCTCTGACGCCCACCACGGCGGCGCCGTCGGGACGGCGAAGTAGAGGACGCAGCCGAGGTCGAAGACGGCGGCCAGCTGGCGCGCCGCGCGCGGGAAGCGCTCGTTGTGGCGGGCGAGGATCAGCGCCAGCGAGAGATAGGGCTCGACGAACCAGAGCCAGTGGGTCCAGGTGAGGACGCGGTCGACGATCCCCACCCTCGGCAGCCGCGCCAGCGCCCGCTGCAGGCGTGCGTTGGGCAGGCGGCCGCCGCCGATCAGCCGGTCGAGCTTGATCGGGTAGCGGGTGCGGAGACGGGCGCGGAGGCGCTCCGGGTCGTCGAAGGGGAGCTCGTGGGCGATGGTGAAGGCCCACATCTGCAGCGCGAAGAGGGCGACGTCGCGGCGTTTCGAGCGCGGCTGCAGCACCGCCAGCGCCAGCGGGCCCGCCGCCACCGCCGCCACCGTGGCCGCGGCCGGGATCCGCCGGCGACGGCGCAGGAACGGGACCGCGACGGCGGCGCCGACCGCCGCCACCCCGCCGGCCCGGACCGCGAGGCGAAGCGCGTTCGATGGCCGGGAGCGCCGCATCAGGCCGGCGAGTATAGGTAGACCCTCTGCATCGACGTGGGAGAGGCCGGGGCGGGAAACCGCGGCGCCGCCTCGCGTGAATAGAATGGCCGCGCTTTGGCGCCCCATTCTCCTGGCACCGACCAGATCGACACCCTGCTTTGGATCGGCTTCGTCGCCGCCGTGATCCTCGTGGTCGCGGTCAACGCCGCGCTCTTCTACGCGGTGCGGCGCTTCCGCGGCGAGCGGGGAAGCGAGCCCCGCCAGCTGCTCAGCGGTCGCCGCCTGCAGTTCCGGGTCGGCGCCGTCCTCGCCGCCTTCGCCCTCGTCCTCTTCGTCCTCGGCGTCGTCTTCACCGACAGGGCGCGGGAAATGCCCTCGACGGGCGAAGCCGGCCTCGCCGCGGCGAAGACGGAACCGCTGAAGATCAAGGCGACCGGCCAGCAGTGGCTGTGGCGCTACGACTACCCCAACGGCGCCTTCTCCTACTACAAGCTCGTGGTCCCGGTCGACACCGCGGTCGAGCTCGAACTGCAGTCGACCGACGTCGTCCACACCTGGAACGTCGAAGAACTCGCCCGCAAGGCCGACGCCGTGCCCGGCAAGACCAACGACATCGCTTTCAGCACTGACGAAGAAGGCGTCTACGAAGGCGATTCGGCGACGCTCTCCGGCCAGGCCTACGCGGCGATGCGGACCGAGGTCGAAGTCGTCTCGCCAAAGGAATACGAAGCCTTCGTCAAGAACCAGCTGAGCGAAATCGAAGCCGCCCAGGACCGGGTGGTCGGCCTGATCGAAAACGGAAAGGTGCCATGAGCCCCAGCCCGCGCCCCGAGCTCGTCGCCGACAGCTATCCCAGCCGTCGCCCCCGCTGGGTCGAGCTGGCCACCAGCGCCGATCACAAGGAGGTCGGGCAGATCCTCATCACCGGCGCGCTCGGCTTCCTCTTCCTCGCCCTGGTCGAGCTGGTGCTGATGCGGCTGCAGCTGCTGGTGCCGGAAAACACCTTCCTCACCCCCGTTCTCTTCAACCGCCTGCTCTCGATGTACGGGGCGACCGCGGTCTTCCTCTTCGCGCTGCCGCTCGCGCTCGGGCTCTTCTACTACGTCGCGCCGCTGCAGATCGGCGCCCGCGGCACCGCGCTGCCGCGTCTGGGGCAGACCGGGATGGCGCTCTGGGTCGCCGGCGCGGCGGTCCTCTACTCGACCTTCCTCTGGACGCCCACCGAGGCCGGCGTCAACCCGCTGGCGCCGCTCAGCGAGCTCGCCTTCCTCTCCAACAACGGCGTCGATGCCTGGGCCGCGGGGGTCGGCCTGGCCACGCTCGGCTTCGTCTTCCTCGCGATCAACCTGGTGGCGACGCTGCGGACGATGCGGGCGCCCGGGATGGCCTGGCGGCGGGTTCCCGTCTTCGCCTGGGGGGCGACCGTCTGCTCCTGGCTGCTGGTCGTGGTCGGGCCCGTCTTCCTCGCGGCGCTGACGATGCTGATGATCGACCGCAACTACGACGGCGTCTTCTTTGCCGACGGCTCCGGCGGCGCGCCGCTGCTCTGGCAGCACCTGAGCTGGATCTTCTTCACCGGCGCCTACATGCTGATCCTGATCTTCGCCCTCGGCGCGATCGCCGAAATCTTCGCCGCCTTCTCGCGCAAACCGCTCTTCAACCGGACGGCGACGATGGCCTCGCTGGCGGCGATCGCGGTGATCGGGACGCTGGCCTGGATGCAGAACATGCTCACCGCCCCGATCGGGATCGGCTGGATGTACTTCGCGATGCTGATGTCGCTGGCCCTGCTCGTCCCCTTCGGCCTCGTCATCTTCAACCTGATCGCGACCCTGGTCGGCGGCACGCTGCGAATGCGGGCGCCGCTGCTGTTCGCGGTCGGCGCCGTCTCGGCGATCTCGATCGGCCTCGCCGCCGAGCTCGAGCAATCGCTGGTCGCCGCCGCCTGGCAGCTGAACCACACCACCGATGCCACCGCCGCCACCCACTTCTCGCTGATCGGCGGCGCCGTCTTCGGCGGCTTCGCCGCGCTCCACTACTGGTTCCCGAAGATGACCGGCCGCACGATGGGCGAGACCCTGGCCCGCTTCTCCTTCTGGACCATCGTCGCCGGCCTCCTGCTCGGCTTCGTGCCGCTCTTCCTCGCCGGCAGCGAGCAGGGCCAGGTGGTCGACGCCTACAAGTACTTCGCCGGCACCGGCGTCAGCGCCTACAACGCGATCTCCTCGATCGGGGTGATCGTCCTCTTCGTCGGCGTCCTGCTGACGCTCGTCAACGCGATCTTCAGCCGCACCAACGGCCCCGCCGCCGGCCACGACCCGTGGGGCGGCGAAACGCTCGAGTGGTTCACGCTCTCGCCGCCGGAGCCGCACAACTTCGACGTCCTCCCGGACGTCCGCAGCCCTCACCCGCTGCGCGACATCCGCGAGGCGATCGGCCACCGCAGCCGCCGCGCCGAGCAGGCGAGGGCGGCACGCGAGTCCCAGCCGGTAGCCTGAGTCCCGCATGAGCGGTGCCCAGACTGCGACGATCTCGCGGCGCCCGGCCGTCCCCACGGCCCTCCGCGACTACCTGACGCTGACCAAGCCGAAGGTCCAGTCGCTGCTGCTGTTCACGACGGTGACGACGATGTACGTCGCCGGCGACCCTCCGCTCCGCCTCGTCCTCCTCACCTGCCTCGGCGGCGCCCTCTCGGCCGGCGGCGCCGGCGCGATCAACCACGCCGTCGACCGCGACGTCGACCGCACGATGGCCCGCACCGCGGACCGCCCGGTCGCTTCCGGGCGCGTCTCCCATGGCGCCGCGATCGCCTTCGGCCTCGGCCTCGAGACCGCTTCCTTCCTGCTGCTGGCGCTGGCCGTGAACCCGCTGGCGGCCTCGCTCTCGCTCTCCGGCTTCTTCGGCTACGTCTGCGTCTACACGCTCTGGCTGAAGCGGGCGACGCCGCAGAACATCGTCATCGGCGGCGCCGCCGGCGCCGTGCCGCCGCTGGTCGCCTGGGCGGCCGTCACCGGCGGCCTCAGCGGGATGGCCTTCTACATGTTCGCGATCGTCTTCTTCTGGACGCCGCCGCACTTCTGGGCGCTCTCGCTGCTGATGAAGGACGATTACGCGAAGGCGGGCATCCCGATGCTGCCGGTGGTCCGCGGCGAGGAGGAGACGCGCCGCCAGATCCTCCTCTACACCGTCCTCCTCTACGCCGTCACCCAGCTCCCCTTCTGCGCCGGCGGCCTCGGCGTCGCCTACCTCGTCCCCTCGATGCTCCTCGGCGCCGGCTTCATCTACTTCGCCACCCGCCTCTACCGCACCCGCGACCGCCGCTCGGCCCTCCGTACCTACCTGTATTCCCTGGCGTACCTCGCTCTGCTTTTCCTCTCGATGGCCATCGCGGCCAACGTCTGAGGCTCTTCTTCAAAGCGTGGACGGGTAGGGCGGGCAGGCACCCCTCCCCAAAGACCGTCGCGCAGCCGAGGCGGACTTGAGGGCGCGTTTGTGACTTCTTGAGCCTTTGCGGAGGGGTGCCTGCCCTCCTTGCGACACGCTCAGAAGGCCCGAGGTTCGACAGCCTTTCCGTAAAGAAGGGGTCGCAGCGGGCCTCCTGTGCCCCTTTCACAAAGGCTCAGGAAGTCACGTTGGCGCCCATAAGTTCGATCAGCTGCGCGACGGTCTTTGGGGAAGGGGCACAGGAGGCCCCTCAACGGCCACGCGTCCTGATAGAAATCCGTCTCCATGGATCGCCAGAGCGCACGTGACGGGCTTCGGGCCGGGCTGGTGGCCGGTGGCATCGCCGCCGGGATCTTCGCCCTCAGCTTCGTCGCCGCCTTCCTCTACATCGCTTCGTAGGAGTCGAGAGTGGCCGAGCACCGACAAGTCCCCGAGCCCGGCGAGATGGTCTATACGCCGCAGCCCTCCTGGGGACCCGCCTTGTTCGCCCTCGGCGCGGTGGGCCTGGTCGCGGGCATCTTCGCGGCGGGCTTCATGTTCCCGCCCTTCGTCTATGCGATCGTCGGCGCCCTGATCGCCCTCGGCGCCTTCCGCAGCATCGTCCGCGGCTCGGTCCGCGACTACTACCGCCGTCCGCGCCGCCAGGAGGTTCGCGGGGCAGCGTTGCCGGTGGAAACGATCAGCGGACCCCCGCAGCCCTAGAGTCGCCTCACCCGGTCTGCCCGGGCAGGCTCATTTCAGAGGTAGCGCCATCGCTGGTCCAGCAGCGGACGATGTCGCGCATCGAGAGGACGCCGACCGCCTCGGCACCCTCGAAGACGACGAGGTGGCGGACCCCGCGCCGCGACATCTCCGCCGCGGCCCGCTCGAGGCTCCAGTCCGGAGCGGCGGTGAGCACGCCCTCGCTCATGTGGTCGGCGACGCGCTCGCTATCCGGGTCCTGGCCGCGGGCGACGGAGACCAGCAGATCGCGCTCGGTCACCACCGAGGGAGTCGGCAGCTCGTCGTCGAAAACCAGTGCCGCGCCCGTCCCTTTCTCCACCATCTTCCGCGCCGCCTCGCGCAGCGTGTGGGACGGCCCCACGGTGATCGTGATCTCCGACATCCCGTCCCTCACCTGCATCTGCGACCTCCGATCGAGTCGTTCTTCGAGTTAGTGCGGATCAGCTCAAGAGTAGCCAAATCGGGGACCTCCGCGGGACGCTTGGCGTAGGCCCCGACATATAGACTCCCGCTCGCAATTCACCCCATGCCTCGCCCTTCCAAACTTCTTTCCCCGCTGCTCGCCCTCGCGGCCCTGCTCGCCCTCGCGGCGATCGCCTCGGGCTGCGGCACGACGACCGCGGACACCGCCCGTGGGCGCACGCTCTTCAAGCAGAAGTGCGGCGTCTGCCACACGCTGGCGCAGGCGGGGACGACGGCGCAGGTTGGACCGAACCTCGACGACGCCTTCGCCGCGGCGCGCGCCGCCGGCCAGGAAAGCGAAACGATCGAAGGGGTGGTCAAAGCCCAGGTCGAGTACCCGCGCCCGAACAACGGCAACCCCGCCGTCTCGATGCCGCCACACATCGTCGAAGGGCAGGACCTGGACGACATCGCGGCCTACGTCGGCGAATGGGCCGGCGTCCCGGGCGCCGCGCCCCCCAAGGTCCCCGGCGGTCCCGGCGCCCAGGTCTTCGCCAACAACGGCTGCGACGGCTGCCACACCCTGGCCGCCTCCAACGCCAGCGGCGTGACCGGCCCCGACCTCGACGAAGTCCTCCCGGGCCAGAGCGAAGCGATGATCGAAGAATCGATCGTCGACCCGAACGCCAAAATCGCCAAGGGCTACCCGCCGAACGTGATGCCCCAGAACTTCGAACAGCTGCTCACGCCCAAAGAACTAGAAGACCTCGTCAAATACCTGAGCGAAAACGCCGGCGCCAAAGGCAAAAGCGGCGGCAAATCCAAAGGCTGAGTCTGGGCGGCCACGCGGCCGCTGCGATCATTGTGGGTAGATGCGGGAACGCTTGAAACGCCGCCTCGAAATCTCGCCCGAGCGCTATGCCCAGGTCACCCTGGTCGCCCTCGGCGCCCTCTCGCTGATCGTCCTCACCGGCGCGGGCGTGCGGCTGACCGACTCGGGCCTCGGCTGTCCCGATTGGCCCAAGTGCTACGGCGGCACCACCCCCCCGCTCGAATCGCACGCGATCATCGAGTACGGCAACCGGCTGATCACGGGATTGGTCGGCCTCGCGGTGATCGCCGCCAGCGTCCTCGCCTGGTTCCGGCGCCCCTTCCGGGGGCACCTCGCCCTCTTCGGGGCGCTGCTGCCGATCGGCGTCATCTGCCAGGCGATCCTCGGCGCCCTCGTGGTCGAGTACCACCTCGCCCCGGGCCTGGTGATGAGCCACTTCATCCTCTCGATGATGCTGCTCGACGCGGCCTTCGCCCTCGCCTGGTGCTCGCGCTACGAACCGTGGGAGCGGCGGCGCTCGCACGACCGGCTCGGCGTCTGGGCCGTGCGGGCGCTGATTCCCTTCGGCCAGCTGACCATCCTCGCGGGGACGATCGCGACCGCCTCCGGCCCCCACGCGGGCGCTCACGCCGGCCAGCTCGTCCATCGCTTCCACTTCGAGGGAACCGGGACCCTGGAATGGGTGGTCCAGCGCCATGCCGCGATCGCCGCCGTCTACGGCCTCGCAGCGATCGGCGTCTGGTTCCTCCTGCGGCGGCCCGGGGGCGACAGACGGGCGTTGAGGCCGCTGACCGTGGTGATCGGCCTGCTCGCCCTGCAGGGGGCCATCGGCGGCCTCCAGTGGTACCTGGAACTGCCCACGGAGCTGGTCTGGGTCCACATCGCCGTCGCCACCGGCAACTGGCTGGCGATGCTGTGGACGGTCGCCACCGCCGGCCGGCTCGAGCCGCGCGGCGAATCGGCGCCGGCCGCGCCCGATGAGACCGCGGAGCCCGCCACCGCCGCTGCGGGCCGCGCCTGAGGGCTTGCTCCCCTTCTGGCTCTCGATCGGAGTCCTCAGCCTGGTCCAGGCCATCCTCGTCGCCGCGCCCAAACCGCCGGCCACTCACCTGCTCGACCGCCTGCAGAACCGCTGGTGGGCGCTGGTGCTGCCGCTCTCGATCGTGGTCGTGATCGCGGCGATCGCGATCGACTCCGCCAGTGCCCGCTTCCTCACCTACCTGGCCCTGGTCGCGGTCCCGCCCCTCGCGGCCGCAGCCCTGGCCTGGCTGATCCGCGGCGGCCGTCCCGAGCTGGCCCTCGCCGTCATCCCCCTCTTCGCCCTCGCCTGGGCGGCCCGCGGCGCCCTCGGCGGCCAGGCAGCGGCCCTCGCGCTCTCCTCCCTCGCCTGCGTCAGCCTCGGCTGGCTCGTCGCCTGCGTCGTCCCCGTGCCCTGGCTGAAGCTGGGGATCTACGCGATGGCGGCCGTCGACACCTACCTGATCGCCTCGGACCTCCTCCAGGGCCCCAACGCCGTCCTCAACACCGCTGCGCCGGGCGCCAACCTCCCCCGCCTCCAGCTCGCCTCCTTCGGCTCCGCCCTGATGGGCTTCGGCGACCTCTTCATCGCCGCCACCCTCGGCGCCCTCCTCGCCTCCCGAAGCCGGCGCCTGCAGGTGCGAGGAGCCGCCCTGGCGGCCGTCCTCTGCGTCGGCTTCGACCTGCTCTTCTTCGCCGTCGACGAGCTGCCGAGCACGGTCCCCATCGCGCTGACGCTGGCGGCGCTGGAGATATCCCGGCGCCGCGAGGTCAGGCCCGGGTAGCCACACGTGGAGAAACGGCGAAACCGTGCCCGCTCAGCGCCATCTCTCTCGCGCCCAGCGATAGGCGTGCACGCAGCCCCAGATCACCAGCGCCAACCCCAGCAGCGCCCCCACCAGAGGCCGCGTCAGCAGAGTCACCGCGATCACCGCCGCCGCCGCGACCCCCACGATCACGACCCACCTGAAAACCGCCGCCTCGTCAACCTTCATAACCCTTCATTCTCCCCCGAAGCTCAAACGGGCGCGAAAACCAAGCAGGTCGGTGGACGCAGGGAGCGAGGGGAGGGGAGCGCACTAACAGTGCGTGACCCGATCCGAGCGACCGAGGACGCCGAGATGCGCCGGTTTGCAGCGTCCGCGCTAAAGGATGTACACCGTTACGTACACGATGATCCACATGATGTCGACAAAGTGCCAGTAGATGCCTGGCACCTCGACGCCCAGGTGGTCCTTCTCCTCTGGGCCGAAGTGGCCGCGGAAGGCGCGGATCGTCGCGAACGTCAGCAGGCAGAGGCCGACGAAGACGTGGGCTCCGTGGAGGCCGGTGAGGCTGTAGAAGATCGAGCCGAACGAGAAGTCCCGGGCGCTGAAGCCGAGGTGCACGTACTCGTTGATCTGGATGAAGAGGAAGGTCGCCCCCAGCAGCCAGGTCGCCACCAACCCCAGTTTCATGCCGGCGCGGTTGCCGCGGCGGATCGACTCCAGCGCGTAGTGGATCGTGAAGCTCGAGGAGACGAGAATCGCCGTGTTCATCCCCGCCACCGCCACCGGCAGCGTGTAGGGATGCGGCGGCCAGCTGGACGGGTTGACGACGACGCGCAGGAAGAAGTAGGAGGCGAAGAACGCCCCGAACAGCATTACCTCGGAGACGATGAAGAGGAGGATCCCCAGCGTCTGGCGGTCGATCCGCGAGCTCTGGTTGGCCTCCGGCGGCCCGTGGTGGTGATCGGCGTGGCCGTGGCCGACGGATACCGTCGCGCTCTCCATCAGCTCGCAGCCCCTTCCTCGGCGACCGCGGCCGCGACGGCCGCGGCGGGACGGCCGACCTCGATGTGCTCGACGGCCTTCTCGGTGATCTCACGGACGCGGCCGATCAGGTCCTCCTCGAGCCACTGCGAGCGCTCGCCGGTGAAGGTCGAGATCAGGATGTCGTCGATCCGGTAGTGCTCGATCGCGTTCTTGACCGCGTAGAAGGGATCGGGGCTCATCGGCTGGCCGGTGGCGTCGATGTCGGCGCGGTAGAGGGCCGCCAGCGTCGAGGCGAGGTCGCGGACCACCTGCGCCTGGCCGACGTCCTCGGCCCGCGGGCAGATGATCGTGAAGCGGTGGGGGCGGATGTTCGCGCGCTCTTTCAGGCGGTTGACGAGATCGGGCGCGGCGACGGTCTTGGTCGCCACCACCAGCGTGTGGTTGAGGTCCCAGCGGATCGCGTCGTCTTCGATCCGGACCGGGATGTGGGTCAGCTTCACCTCGGGTTCGAGCCGCTCGCGGACGCACTCGACCAGGTCGCGGCGCATGAAGCCGAAGCGGGTGCCGGAAAGGCTGGAGAGGAGCACCTCGCCGGGACGGTGCGCCCGCACCGCGTCGTCGAGCGCCAGTGCCGGCTCCGGGTCCATCACCTCGCCGACCGATTCGATCCCGAACTCGCTCAGCACCGCCATCGTCACCTCGACCCGGGCGCGAGCCGCCTCGCGGATCTCGGCCGAGTCGATCAGCTGACCGACGGAGGGCTGGTTCTGCGGCGCCGCGACGACGACCCCGGAGACCTGCCCCTGGCGCTCGCGCACCGTCTGCAGCAGCTTGCGCCCGCCGGCCACCTCGTTGAGGAAGACCAGCAGCGGCTTGCGCTCGTCGCCCGCCGCCGCGTTCATGAGCCGCTGCCCACCACGCTCGGCTCGCCGGCGGGAACCTCGGCCCCTTCGCCGGCCATGATCGCGTGCCTGGCGCCGGGGACCCCGTACTCGTAGGGACCGCCGACCACGCGCGGGATCTCGTCGAAGTTGAAGATCGGCGGCGGCGAGGAGACCTGCCACTCGATCGAGTTGGCGCGCCAGGGGTTGCCCTCGGCCTTCGGGCCGAAGCGCCAGCTGACGATCATGTTGTAGAGGAAGACGAGCTGGACGGCGCCGAGGCCGAAGGCGAAGCAGCTGATCAGCAGGTTCCAGTCGCCGAACTGGGCGGCGTAGTCGGCGACGCGCCGCGGCATCCCGTCCATGCCGACCCAGTGCATGGGAAGGAAGGTGCCCCAGGTGCAGACCAGGGTGCCCCAGAAGTGGACCCGCCCGAGTTTCTCGTCGTACATCCGCCCGGTCATCTTCGGGAACCAGTGGTAGACCCCCGCGAAGATCGTGAAGACGGAGCCGCCGAAGAGGACGAAGTGGATGTGGGCGACGATGAAGTAGGTGTCGGAGACGTGGATGTCGATCGGCACCATGCCGAGCATGACGCCGCTGATGCCGCCGATCGTGAAGGTGACGATGAAGGCGAGCGCGAACAGCATCGCGGTCGAGTAGGTGTGGATCTTCCCGTAGAAAAGGGTTCCCAGCCAGGAGAAGATCTTGATCCCGGTCGGTACCGCGATCAGCAGGGTGGTGATCATCATCGGCACCCGCAGCCAGGAGAACATGCCGGCGACGAACATGTGGTGCGCCCAGACCGAGTAGCTGAGGACGACGATCCCGATCAGTGCCAGCGCCATCAGCCGGTAGCCGAAGATCGGCTTGCGGGCATGGGTGGAGATGACCTCGGAGATGATCCCGAACCCGGGCAGCATCATGATGTAGACCGCCGGGTGGGAGTAGAACCAGAAGATGTGCTGGTAGCTGATCACGTCGCCGCCGGCCGCGAAGTCGAAGAAGTTGGTGTGGAGGATGCGGTCGAAGAGGACCATGAACTGGACGCCGGCGATGAACGGGGTGGCGGCGACGACCAGTAGCGAGGTCGAGAGGTTCGCCCAGACCAGCAGCGGCATCCGCCAGAAGGTCATCCCCGGCGCCCGCATGGTGATGATCGTGACCAGGAAGTTGAGCGCCGTGGCGATCGAGGAGGCGCCCGCGAACTGGACGCCGAGGTTGAAGAAGGACTGACCCAGCGGCGCCCCGGTCGAGAGCGGCGCGTAGCCGGTCCAGCCGGCGTCGAAGGCGCCTCCCGGGGCGAGGAAGCTGCCGATGAACAGCAGCCCCGCCAGCGGCAGCATCCAGAAGCTGAGCGCGTTGAGGCGCGGGAAGGCCATGTCCGGCGCCCCGATCATCAGCGGCAGCACGTAGTTGGCCAGCCCCGCGAAGACCGGGATGACGAAGACGAAGATCATCAGCACCGCGTGGGTGGAGAAGAGGCTGTTGTAGGTGGCCGCGTCGACGATCTGCGTGCCGGGCTGGGCGAGCTCGGCCCGGATCAGCATCGCCATCAGGCCGCCCACGAAGAAGAAGAAGAAGGTGGTGCAGACGTACTGGATGCCGATCACCTTGTGATCGGTGTTGAAGCGGAAGTAGTCCTTCCAGCTCTTCGCCCCGTGCTGGGAATGGTCCTCGGGGATCGTCGGCAGCCCGGCGGCCCAGCGCAGCCAGTAGTCGAAGCAGCCGAAGCCGGCGAGGAAGCCGAGCGGAGCCAGGATCAGCGGCACGACCACGTGCGGGTAGCCGGTCTGTTCGGTCTGGTAGAGCGGCAGGCCGGAGATCGCGCGCAGCGCCAGCACCAGGCCGAAGCCGAACGCGCCGAACGCGATCGCCCCGAGGATCCCCCGGGTCCAACCTGGCCTCTTGATCGCAGCAACCATCAGCTCGCCCCCATTATGCCCCGCCGGCCCCCAGTTCCGCGGAGTTGTTCGTGGTGTCCTGTTTGACCGATTCCATCAGCGCTTCCGGCGTGTTCTGTTCCAGCGAGTCGACCCATTTCCTGAATTTTGCAGGGGACTCGACGACGACCTTGGCCCGCATCGTCGCGTGGCCGAAGCCGCAGAGCTCGGTGCAGATCAGCTGGTAGGTGCCGACCTTGTCCGGGGTGACCACCGCCGTGGTCGTGATCCCCGGGACGTTGTCTTTCTTGATCCGCCACTCGGGCACCCAGAAGGAGTGGATCACGTCCTGGGCGTGCATCTTGAAGACGACCTGGCGGTTGACGGGAACGTGGAATTCGCCCTCGACGTATTTGTAGCCCTTGCCGGGATAGGCGAAGCTCCAGGCGTACTGCTGGGAGAAGACGTCGACGGTGAGGGCGTCGGGCTTCCGTTCTTCGATTTCGTTGAGCACGGCCCAGCTGTAGCCGCCGCCGAAGAGGACGATGATCGTCGGGATCAAGGTCCAGGCGATCTCGAGGCGGGTGTTGCCGTGGATCGGCTCGCCGTCGGACTCGTCGCCCGGCTTGGCTTTGAATTTCCAGAGGGCGTAGAAGAGCATCACGCAGACCAGCGAGAAGACGAACGAGGAGAGGACGATCATGACGTTGAGGAGATCGTCGATCTTCGGCGCCGCGGTGGAGGCCTCCTGGCCGTTCCAGTTGATCGAGACCATGACCGCGGAGATGACCACCGTCGAGGCGATCGTCACCAGCAGCATCTTCACTATGGGCAGGCGGCCGTACATTGGGGCGGCGGGCATTCTATTGAAGCCGCGGCGGGAGGCTTTGCGGGCCCAGGTGGCGTTTGGCACTAGCTCTCCGGGCGGGGCAGACCGTCGAGATCGCCGGCGGCGGCGGCGAGCACCCCGCGCGCCACGCCTTCCCAGCTCCAGAGCCGCTCGGCAGCCTCGACCAGGGCACCCCGGGCGCGCTCCCGCTCAGCCCCGGGCAGGCCGAGCCAGGCATCCAGCCGAGCCGCGATCGCCTCGACCGCGCCCGCCGCGACCGGGAAGGAGGTCAGAGGTCTGACCGGATCCGGGAGGCGGGGGCCGAGCCGCCGCGAGACCTCGAGCATCCCCGAGTGGCCGGCCGAGACCGGCAGCGCCCCGCAGGCGGCCGCCTCCACCGCGACCATCCCGAAGGCCTCGGGAAAGGTGCTGGGCATGACCATCGCCTCCGCCCGCGAGAAGAAGGCGGCGACGTCGCGGTGCTCGAGCCGGCCGACGAAGGCGACCGAGCCGGCGGCGGCGCGGGCCATCTCTGCATAGTCCTCGGGTGGATCGGCGAGGAAGGCCGAGAGGATCGACAGCGCCCTCTCCTCCCCCCCTTCGAGGGCCGGGCCGAGGCGCGCGATCTCGCGGGCGCCGTCCAGATCGCCCCGCTCGAGCGCCCCCAGCAAGCGCCGCAGCCCCTCCTCGTAGGCGCCGAAGCCGGCGATCTCGAGACGGGCCTCGGGGCGGGCGTTGCGGACGAGAGGCCAGGCGGCGAGCAGCAGGTCGGCCCCCTTGGCGACGATCAGCTTGCCGACGAAGGCGACCAGGCTCTCGCGGTCTCCACGCGGGCGGAACTCCTCGACGTCGACGCCGGGAGGGCCGAGGCGGGTCTTCTCCGGCAGGTCCGGCAGATCGGAGAGGGCCGCCCAGAGCGATTCGGCGGTGTAGGAGGAGCCGACCAGGACGCCGGCGGCGGCCTCCATCCCTTCCCGCGCATAGGGGAGGAAGCGCGGATGCGGCTTGACCGTGTACTCGAGCGCCGAGCCGTGGATCTTGGCGGCGAAGGGGGCGACGCCGGCGCGGGCGAGGATCGCCGGCCCCATCACCAGGTGGTTGGCGAGGGCGACGTCGATCCCCCCCGCCGCCGCGGCGACCTCGCGCACGGCGGCGACGTTGGCCTCCATGTAGCGGTCGAGCTCCGCCTCGGTCAGCTCGGGGAAGGTCTTGGCCTCGAACCCCTCGTAGGGGTCCGGCACGTAGACCGGGAGCAGGCCGCCGATGTCGGGGTTGTGGATCCGCACCCCCTCGATCCGGACCTCGCGGTCCTGGCAGAGGAGGTGCACCTCGTGGCCGAGCCGGGCCAGCGCCCGGGCGAGGCTGGCGTTGTAGACGTTGCTGCCGGTCCCGCGCAGCATGTAGCCGTGGAAGACGAGGACCTTCATCCCCCGCCCAAGCTAATAGTCTTCGCGGCGATGAACGAGAAGCAGCTCTACCGCATGCGCGCCGCGGCCTCGGGTCGCGAGGCGCTCGCGCACGCCGAACCGGGCTCGGTCTACGTCGACCGCGAGACCGGCGAGGAGATGCAGCCGGTGGCGATGGTCCTGCCGCTCGCCCCCTCGGTTTCCTCGCTCCCCCGCTCGCCGGAGAACCTCCGCGCCTGCCGCCGCTGCGACCAGCTGATCGGCCTGGACGTCAGCGATTGCCCCTATTGCGGGCTGCGCCAGGAAGCGCTTTAGCGAGCAGCCGACGAGCCTGCATTTGGACACCCAATAGGTGTCGAATCGCAGGTTCGACGACCTGACCAGGCAGGTCGAGGACGCAGGGAGCGCCGCGTGCTCTGCCCGCAAGCGACCGAGGACGCCGAGATGCGCCGGTCAGGTCGCGTCAGGGCTTCTTGACGAGGGTCGCCGTGTAGAGAAGGCGGGCGTTCGAGTAGTAGCAGCCGTAGGTCTTGATCTTGCCGACGCCCTGCTGGGGGTGCCCGTTCTGGATGTCTTCCTTGGAGGAGCAGTGTTCGGGCAGGCGGCTGCCGCGCCAGGTGTTTTCGGCGGAGACGTTGAAGGCGAACATCGGCGCCCAGGTGGGGACGGTGAGCGCGACGATCTGGCCCTGGAGCACGGTCAGCGGGTGGTCGAGAGCGAAGACGGGGGTGCTGCCGAAGTAGGGGTTGAGGACCTCGACCGGGCTCTGGCGGACGAGTTTGTATTTCGGCGGCTTGCTGCCTTCGACCGGGCGCAGGACGCCGATCCGCGCCTCCGAGGGGGCGCCGAGGAAATCGTTGAAGAAGCCCACCTCGTCGGTGGTCGTCTTCGTTTCCTTGGTCGAGGGCTTGGCGAGGGTGATCGACCAGGCGACGATCTTGCCTTCGAAGGGCGCCTCGTAGGGCCGTGCGACGCCGTCGGCGATCGACTGGAATCCCGTCACGTGCCCCTCGACGCGGCACGGCTGGACCTCGACCTTGGTCCCGCCCTGGTTGACGACCTTTCCCGGGCACGAGGCCGGCGGCGTTTCCGAGGTCTGGCCGAGCACCACGACCCGCAGGGGGGCCGAGTCGGCTGCGCCCGGCGCCGCGATCGCGACCAGCGCCGCCAGCAGGCAGGCAGCGCCGGCGAGCAGCGCCCAGGGGCGCCAGGACGGGGTTTTCGTCTCTGCGAGTCGCATCGTTCTGCCAACACGGGCCCTAGAGCCCAGTTGCGGCGCCAATCTTGCCGCCCGCCCCGGCTGGATGCGGCCCGGAGGGGGTGTTTGCACGATCCCGGCCAACCCGCCCCGGTAGGGTCCGGCCCCAGATGGAGGCTTCCGACAGCGCAGACGATTTCGTCGCCACCGCGATCGCCGCCTTCGGGATCGAGGCGGACGAGATCGAGCTGGCGGTGATGCGCGCCGCCCACGAGACGTTCTGGCCGCCGATCCTCGAGCTGCTGGACTTCGACGCCGGCGAGGCGCCGGCCGAGCGCGCCCCCGACCTCTCGCGGGCGCCGGAGGAGCGGTGAGCGAGGCGCTCGACCTCCCGTTGCGCGAGCAGGCGCGGGCGATCGCCGCCGGCGAGGCCGACGCCGCCGAGCTGCTGGAGGCGGCTCTGCGGCGGATCGAGGAGCGCAACCCCGCGATCAACGCCGTGGTCGAGACCTTCCCCGAGCGCTCGCGGGAGATGCTCGCGACGGCGCCCGCGGGGCCGCTGCACGGCGTCCCCGTCGTGATCAAGGACGAGTGGCCGCTGCCCTGGCGCGCCCAGCGCTTCGGCGCGGCCGACATGCTCGCCCCCACCGCGCCGGGCGAGTCCGGCCCCTACCGCGCTCTGCGCGACGCCGGCGCGGTGATCGTCGGCGTCGGCAACATGCACGAGCTCGGCGCCAGCAGCACCGGCAACATCTCGGTCTACGGGCCCGCCGGGAACCCGTGGCAGCCCGACCGCTGTCCGGGCGGCTCCTCCAGCGGCCCGGCGGCCGCCGTCGCCGCCCGACTCGTCGCCGGCGCGGTCGGCGCCGACGGGATCGGCTCGATCCGCTACCCCGCCGCCTACTGCGGCCTCACCGGGCTGAAGCCGACCTTCGGCCGCTCGGCGATGGAGGGCCACCACATGGCTGAGATTTCGAGCACGATCGTCTCCGGCCCGCTCTGCGCCGACGCCGCCGACTGCCGCCTGCTCGGCTCGGCGCTGTTCGGCGAAGAGCTGGAGGCGGCCGGGCCGACGGGGCTGCGGATCGGGGTGGTCCGCGACGAGGTCTCCGAAGACGCGGCGCCGGCCGTGCGCGAGGCCTGCGAAGAGGCGATCGAGGACCTGCGCCGCGAGACCGGCGGCGAGGTGCGGGAGATCGAGATGCCGGAGCTGGCGGCGGCGACGCTTGCCACCGTCCTGATCGCCAACGGCGAGAGCCTCGAGAACGTCAGCCGGGAACGTCTCAACCGTCTCGACCCCGGCCTCAGCCCGCTCGGCCGCGGCCTGCTCAAGTACCGGATCCTGCTGCCGGCGGCGGCGATCGTGAAGTCGCGCCAGGTGCGGACGCTGGCGCGCCGACACCTCGCCGCCGTCTTCGACGAGGTCGACGTGATCGCCTGGCCGACGGTGCCGGCGGTGGCGCCGCCGCTGGAGGCGCCGCTGGTCGAGCTGCCCTCCGGCACCCTCACCGCCGACCAGGCCAACGTCCGCGGCGGCGCCCTCGCCAACCTCACCGGCATCCCCGCGGTCAGCGTCCCCGTCGGCAGCTCGGAGGGACTGCCGGTGGCGCTGCAGCTGCAGGCCGCCTGGGGACGCGACGGGCTCCTCCTCGACGCCGCCGAGGCGCTGGAGCGCGCCAACGGCCGCCGCTGGGTCGACGCCGTGCCGCCGCTGGCCGCCGAGGCACTGGGGGCCTAGCCGGTGCCGGCGATCGTCGTCGCGGGGCTCGAGCGCGCCTTCGGCGAGGTGCGCGCGGTGGAGGGGATCGACCTCGAGGTCGGCGAGGGCGAGATCTACGGCTTCCTCGGCCCCAACGGCGCCGGCAAGACGACGACGGTGCGGATGCTGACGACGCTGCTGCTGCCGACCGGCGGCCAGGCCAGTGTCGCCGGCCACGACGTCGTCGCCGAAGCGCGCCGGGTGCGGGCCTCGATCGGCGTCGCCCTGCAGGAAGCGGCGCTCGACCCGCTGATGACCGGCCGCGAGCTGATCCGCCTGCAGGCGACCCTGCAGGGCCTGCCGCCGGCGGCCGGGCGCCGCCGCGCCGACGAGCTGCTGGAACGGGTCGGCCTCACCGGCGCCGCCGACCGCCGCGTCGGCGGCTACTCAGGTGGCATGCAGCGCCGGCTCGACCTCGCCGCAGCCCTCGTCCACGAACCGCGCGTCCTCTTCCTCGACGAGCCGACCACCGGCCTGGATCCGGTCAGCCGCAAGACCATCTGGGAGGAGGTGCGGGCGCTGAACGAAGGCGGCACCACCGTCTTCCTCACCACCCAGTACCTGGAGGAGGCGGACCAGCTCGCCGACAACGTCGGCATCATCGACAGCGGCCGCATCGTCGCCGAGGGGACGCCGGAGGCGCTGAAGGGAGAAGTCGGCAACCCCCACGTCGAGCTGCTGGTCGGGGAGGGATCGGTCGCCGAAGCCGAGCGCGTCTGCCGCGAGCTCGGCAAGCTGCTGCCGCCGAAGGACGGCAGGCGGGTGCTGCTCGAGGTCGAGCACGGCGCGGCCGACATCCCCCGCGTCGTCCGCGCCCTCGACGAAGCGGGGATCGGCGTCGAGTCGCTGGAGCTGGTGCGCCCCACGCTCGACGACGTCTTCGTCGCCAAGACCGGCTACCACCTCGAAGAGGAGGAGGGCGAGGGCGAGTCCGCCGAGGAGCCGGCCGCGGCATGAGCGGCATCGCGGCGCGCGCGCGGGTGGTGCGGGCGCTGGGGGCGCGCTCGGTCCGTCAGACCTTCCGCCGGCCGCAGCTGATCGCGCCGATCATCGTCTTCCCGACCGTGCTGCTGGCGGTTCAGACCGGCGGCGCCGGGGCCGGCGTCGAACTGCCCGGCTTCCCGCCGGTGCAGAGCTTCCTCCAGTTCATGCTGGCGGGCTCGATGATGCAGTCGATGATGCTGGCCGGGAACAGCGGCGGCATCGCCTTCGCGGTCGACATCGAGATGGGCTTCACCGACCGCCTCTTCGCCGCCCCGATCCCGCGCTTCGCGATCGTCCTCGGGCGGCTGGCGGGGACCGGCGCGCTCGGGCTCTTCGCCTCGGTCTGGTTCCTCGCGATCGGGCTGATCTTCGGCGCCCGCGTCGAGGGCGGCGTGCCGGGCGCGCTGCTGGCGATGGCGCTGATCACCGCCTCGGCCCTGGCGGTCGGCGGCATCGGGGCCGCGATCGCGCTGCGCACCGGCAGCGCCAGCGTCGTCCAGGGGCTCTTCCCGCTGGTCCTCGTCGTCCTCTTCCTCTCCTCCGCCTTCTTTCCCCAGGAGCTGATGATCGAGCCGGCGAGGACGATCGCCGAATACAACCCCTTCAGCTTCATCGTCGAAGGCGTGCGCGAGCCGATCATCGCCGGCATCGACGCCACCCAGACGCTCGAGGCCCTCGCCGCGATCGCCGGGATCTTCGCCCTCAGCATCGTTCTCAGCGCCCGGGCGCTGCGACACCGGCTGCGGACGGGCTGATGGAGGCCGCCGCCAACACCGCCGCCCCGCCGCCGGCCTGGCGCGCCAACCTGGCGACGATCGCCGCCCTGACGGTGCGGGCCAAGAACGAGCTGGTGCGGGTGCCCGGGGCGGCGATCCCCGGCGTGCTGGCGCCGACGATCTTCTTCCTCGGCCTCAACGGCGTCTTCGGCGCCCTCACCCACCTGCGCGGCTTCGACACCAACTCGTACGAGAGCTTCATCGTCCCGGTCAGCATGCTGCAGGGAGCCGGCTTCACCGGCGCCGCCGCCGGGGTCAACCTGGCCCGCGACTACGAGCAGGGATGGGTCGACCGCCTGCTCGTCTCCCCCGCCCCGCGCTGGGTGCTGCTGAGCGGCAACGTCCTCGCCGCCAGCGCCCGTTCGCTGATCCCGGCGACCTTCGTGCTGGCGATCGCCTTCGCCCTCGGCGCCCACTGGCCGGGGATCGACGGCCTCGCGATCTGCTACCTGATGGTCACCGCGATGGCCGCGGTCGCCGCCTGCTGGGGCTCGATGCTGGCGCTCCACTACAAGAGCCAGTCGGCGGCGCCGCTGATGCAGGCGGGGATGCTGGCGCTGATCCTGCTCACCCCCGCCTACGCGCCGGCGGAACTGCTGCAGCCCTGGCTGGAGACGGTGGCGCGGATCAATCCCGTCTCCCACGTCCTCGAAGCGGCGCGGCAGGGCTTCGTCGGCGGCGTCAGCTGGGCCGACACCTGGCCGGGGCTGCTGGCGGTGGCGGGGCTGCTGGCGGTTCTCGCCGCCCTGGCGCTGCGGGAGATGCGGCGCACGAATGTCTGAAAACGCGGCTGACGCCGCCGCGGCGCTCGCCGCGGCGGAGCGCGTCCTGCGGCAGAACTGGGTCGAAGGCGAGCGCGACGGGGCTCCCTATCGCTACACCGAGCCGAGCCCTGGCCGCTATCCCTGGCAGTGGTACTGGGACTCGTGCTTTGCGGCGATCGTCTGGCGGCGCTTCGACCTGGGCCGCGCCCGCGCCGAGCTGGAGGGCCTGCTCGCCGCGCAGCGGCCCGACGGCTTCGTCGGCCACACGATCTTCTGGGGCAGCCGGGTCTCGCCGCTGCGCTCGCTCTTCTACAACGTCGCCTCGCGGCGGGCGTTCCAGACCGAGACGATCCAGCCGCCGCTCTTGGCCTGGGCCTGGCGGATCGCCGTCGGCGACCCGAGCGAGGAGCCGCGGATCGGCGCGCACCTCGACTGGCTCGCAGCCAACCGCGACCTGGAGGGAGACGGGCTGCTCTGGATCGTCCAGCCCGACGAATCGGGCCTCGACGCCTCGCCCAAGTTCGACCCGGTCTGGGGTTGGCGGGCGAACGCCCGCATCGGCTTCCCGCTGCTGGTCCGCCGGAACCGCCGCCTCGGCTGGGACGCGCGCCGCATCCGCGACGCGGGCGGCCCCGTCCTCTGCGAGGTCCTGGTCAACACGCTCTGGTCGCTCTCGCTGCAGGCGGCGGGACGGCCCTCGGCGACGCCGGCGCTGGTCGAGCGGCTCTGGGACGAGCGGCGCGGCCTCTTCCTCGATGAGGTGCGGCCCGGCGGCGAGCGGCCGGCCGTCCTCACCTGGGCCTCACTGGCACCGCTGGCCCTGCCCGACCTGCCGGAGGAGATCGGGCGGCGCCTGGTCGAGGAGCACCTCCTGCGCGAGGACGAGTTCTGGACGCCGGTGGCGCCGCCCTCGGTCGCGGTCGGCGAGCACGGCTACGAACCCGGCGGCGGCCACGGCCCGATCCGGCGCTACTGGCGCGGGCCGACCTGGGTCAACTCGGCCTGGCTGGTCTGGCTCGGCCTGCGCCGCCTCGGCTACGAGGCAGAGGCGCGGCGGCTCGCCGACGGCATCGTCGGCGCGGTCGCGCGCGAAGGCCTGCGCGAGTACTACGACCCCCGCAGCGGCAGGGGCCTAGGTGCAAAGGACTTCGCCTGGTCGGCGCTGGTCGCCGAGTTCTGCGACCGAGGTTGACCTACCGCTTCAAATAGTTCGCTGGCAAGGACGCAGGGAGCGTGGCGTGCTCTGCACGCGAGCGACCGAGGACGCCGCCAGCGGGCTATTTGTAGCGGTAGGTGATGCGGCCGCGGTCGAGGTCGTACGGCGAGAGCTCGATCTTGACGCGGTCGCCCGGGAGGATGCGGATGTAGTGGCGGCGCATCTTGCCGGAGATGTGGCCGAGGACCTCGTGCCCGTTGTCCAGTTTGACCCGGAACATCGTGTTGGGGAGGGCCTCGGTGATCTCCCCCTCCATTTCGATCTTTTCCTCTTTGGCCATGCGGCCGGGAGCGTATCTAACGGCGCAGGTGTTCGAGCGCGCCGGCGCGGTCCGTCACTTCGCCTGCATACTGCGCCGCCTCCAGCTCGGCCAGCGCCGAGCCCAGCTCGGGCCCCGGCTCGATCCCCAGCTCGGCCGCCAGCTCGTCGCCCCGCAGCAATGGTTGCGGCGGCCCTTCGCGGCGCCAGTCGAGGGCGGCGGCGATCATCTCGCGCGCCAGCTGCAGATGGGCGGCGACCATCTCCGGAGCCGCGACCGGCCCCGAACCCCGGGCCGAGAGACGGTCGGCGACGGTGAGCAGGGTGACGTCGACGGCGACCGGTTCGGTCGCCCGCAGGTAGGCATGGACGCGACGCGCCGGGAGCGGCATCTCCGCGATCAGGAAGCCGAGACGCAGGTGGTGCAGGGCCAGCCCCTGCAGGTGTTGAGCGAGGCGGCGGCTGGCGCGCAGGCGCTCGCAGATCCCGCCGATGATCTCCGCTCCCACCTGGTCGTGGCCGCGGAAGCCGACGAAGCCGTCGCGCTCGGCTCGGGTCGCGGGCTTGCCGATGTCGTGGAAGAGGGCGCCGAAGCGCAGGCCCGTGCGCCGGGTCATCTCGTCGGCGAGCGGCTCGTCGAGCAGCGCGGCGACCTCGCCGGCGCGCTCGCCGGCGAAGCGCTCGAGGTCGCTCTCGACTTCGAGCGTGTGCTCGAGCACGGCGAGGGTGTGGTCGAAGACGTCGAGGTGGTGGTTGGGGCCCTGCTCGACGCCGCGCAGGTTCTGCACCTCGGGTAGGACGACGGCGGTCAGCTCCAGCTCGTCGAGCAGGCGCAGGCCGCGCAGCGGATCGGGGCCGCCGAGCAACTGGCGCAGCTCGGCGAGCTGGCGCTCGCCGGCCGGCTCGGCGGCGCGGGAGGCGGCGGCGCGAGCCAGCGAGACGGTGCGCGGCTCGATCTCCAGCGCCAGCTCCGCCGCCAGGCGCGGCGCCCGCAGCAGCCGCAGCGGGTCCTCGCCGAAACTCTGCTCCCCGACCGCGCGCAGGCGCCTGTCGGCGAGGTCGACGAGGCCGGCGTAGGGGTCGATCGGCTCGCCGCCGACGAGCGGGACCGCGACGGCCCCGACCGTGAAGTCGCGTCCGGCCAGATCGGCCTCGATGCCCTCGCCGCGCAGGGCGGTGACGTCGATCTGCCAGCCGCGACGCGCGCAGACGACCCGCCAGGTGCCGAACTCGGCCGAGAGCTCGAAGGCGTGCTCGCCGATCTCCTTCGCGATCGCCCGCGCCGCAGCGCCGGGGTCGCCGGCGACGGCGAGGTCGAGGTCGGTCACCTCGCGCCCGAGGACGGCGTCGCGGACGGCGCCGCCGACGATCCAGGCCCGGTCGGCGCCCTCGAGGGCGCGGCGGCTGGCCTCGACGACGGCGGCGGCGGCGAGCTGCTCGAGCGCGCTCACGTCGGCCTCCGCGGCACCCGCGGCGAGATCGCGCAGGTGATCTCGTAGTTGATCGTCTCCAACCTGGCGGCGATCTCCTCGGCGAGGATCTGCTCCTCCCCCTGGCGGCCGATCAGGACCGCCTCATCGCCGGGCTTCACCTCTGTCTCCGGGCCAAGGTCGACCGTGACGTTGTCCATCGAGACGGTGCCGACCAGGGGGCGACGCTCGCCGCCGACCAGGACGTCGGCGTTGTTGGTGAGGGCGCGCCGCACCCCGTCGCCGTAGCCGAGCGGGACGACGCCGACCCAGGTGTCGACCGGCGCCTTCCACTTGCGCCCGTAGCCGGCGCTGGCGCCGGCCGGGAAGCGCTTGACCTCGGCGACGTGCGAGCGCAGGCTCAGCGCCGGCACCAGGCCCTGCTCGGCCGGGTCCCGCTGGAACGGGTCGAGGCCGTAGATCGCCACCCCGCAGCGGGCCATGTCGTGGTGGGAGCGGCGGTCGCGGAGGACGGCGGCGCTGTTGGCGGCGTGCGCGAGCACGTCCGGATGATCGGCCTTCACCGCCGCGGCCACCCGCTCGAAGCGGTCGAGCTGCTCGTCGAAATAGGCGCTGTCGAGTTCGTCGGCGGTCGCAAGGTGGGTCCAGACGCCAGCCAGCTCGAGGTCGGGGTCCTCGGCGCAGGCGCGAACCAGCGCCAAGACCTCGTCTGGGTCGGGGTTGCCGAGCCGGCCCATGCCGCTGTCGTACTTGACGTGGACCTGGGCGGGGCGCCCGAGCGCCCGGGCGCGGCCGGCGACGAGGCGGCGGGAATCCTCGCGCCAGAGCGCCAGCTCCGAGCCGGCGCCCAGGGCGACGTCGACCTCCTCCGCCGTCAGCGCCCCCATCGTCAGCAGCGGCGTCCCCCCGCAGGCGCGGCCGATCTCCCCGGCCTCGGCTGCGGTGGCGACCGCCAGCCGGGTGGCGCCGCCGGCGAGGGCGGCCCGCGCGCAGGCCACTGCGCCGTGGCCGTAGCCGTCGGCCTTCACCACCGCGCACAGCTCCGCCTCCCCCAGCTCCGACTTCAGTCGCGCGCAGTTGGCGCGGACGGCGTCGTAGTCGACCCGGGCGAGCGCCCGCTCCATGGCTCTACTCGCCGTCGACCAGGGCGGCGAGCGCGTCGGCCCTGGTGACCATGCCGGCGAGGTGCCCGTCGGCGTCCACCACGGGGAGGTGGTTGTGGTGCTCGTCGGCGATTTTCTTCGCCACCCGGTCGGCGGCCTCGTAGTCGTGGGCGACGATCGGGTCCGCGGTCATCAGCTCCGAGACCTTCGTCGCGAAGGCTTTTTCGAGCCGCTCCTCGAAGCCCTTCATCGAGCCGACGAAGACGATCCCGCCCATGATGTTGAGGTAGTGCGGCAGGTGCAGGTCCGACTCCTCCTCGCTGAGGATCAGGTCGGACTCGCTGACGATGCCGATCACCTTGCGGTCGTCGTCGAGGACGGGGATCGCGCCGAGGTCGGTCTTGGCGAGCAGGTCGATCGCGGTGCGGGCGTCGTCGTCGGGGCCGACGCTGGGGACGTCGCGGTCCATGATCTCTCCAGCCGTCTTCATGGGCGCGAGGTTATTCGACCGCGCCGTCGGGACGCATCCCCACCGGGATCGAGTCGATCACGTCGGTGGCGATCACCGACTCGGCCGCGCCCACCCGCCCCGCCGCGTCGAGGCCGGCGCGGGAGTGGGCGAGGACCGCTGCGCAGGCGGCGGCGAAGGGCTCGAGGCCGCGGGCGAGCAGGGCGGCGGTGATCCCGGAGAGGACGTCGCCGCTGCCGGCGGTGGCGAGGGCGGGGGCCGAGAGCGCGTTGACGGCGGTCCGCCTGCCGTCGGTGACGATCGTGTCGTCGCCCTTGAGGACGACGATCGCGCCGGCGGCGGCCGCCGCCTCGCGGGCGCAGGCGAGGCGGCGCACGTCGACCTCGGAGGAATCGCGCTCGAGCAGGCGGCCGAGCTCGCCCGCGTGCGGCGTCAGCACCGTCGGTGCCCGGCGCGCGGCCAGCGCCTCGAGCCGGCCGGCAAAGGCGTTCAGTCCGTCGGCGTCGATCACCAGCGGCGCCTCGATCTTGGCGACCGCCTCGCGGGCCAGCTCGAAGGAGCCTGGATCGCGGCCGAGGCCGGGGCCGAGCACCCCGGCCGCCGCCCGCTCGAAGGTCCGCAGGACCGCCTTCGCCGAGGCCGGGACCAGGCAGCCGTCGCCGCCGGGGCAGGCAACTGACATCACCTCCGGCTGCGCCAGCTCGAAGACCACGTTCAGGTCGGCGGGGACGGCGACGGTCGCGTAGCCGGCGCCGGCCCGGATCGCCGCCAGCGAAGCCATCCGCACCGCTCCGGTGAGGCCGCGCGAGCCACCGGCGATCGCGACCTGGCCGGAGCTGAACTTGGTCGAGCGGGGACCGCGGCGCGGCGCCAGCGCCAGCACGGCGGGGTCGATCTCGCCGCCGGCGGGGTCCCCGGGCGCCCCCGCCGGGATCCCGATCGGCGCCACCCGCAGCTCGCCGGTGTGCCACTTGCCGGGCGCGATCCGCTGGCCCAGCTTGGCGGCGTGGAAGCTGACGGTGACGTCTGCAAACACGGCTTCGCCGGCCACCTCGCCACTGGATGCGTCGACGCCGGAGGCGACGTCGCAGGCGACGACGGGGACGTCGGCGGAGTTGATCGCCTGGATCGCGGCGGCGGCCGGCTCGCGCGGCGCCCCCTCGAAGCCGGTGCCGAAGATCGCGTCGACGATCGCCCCCGACCCCTCCAGCCGCGCCGTCGGATCGCCGTCGAGGAGCTCGCCGCCGCAGCGCTCGAAGTTGACCGCCGCGTCCCCGCGCAGCTCCCCGGCCGGCCAGAGCAGCAGCGCCTCGGCCTCGAACCCCATCTCCCGCAGCAGCCGGGTGGCGACGAAGCCATCGCCGCCGTTGTTGCCCTTGCCGCAGACCACCCGCACGGGCCCCTGCGGAAAGAGACCCGCCACCGCCTCGGCGACCGCCCGCCCGGCTGCCTCCATCAGCTCCAGAGAAGGCGTCCCCCGCTCCTCGATCGCCCAGCGATCGACCCCCCGCATCCCCTCGGCGTCGTAGAGCGGCTTCAGCCACGGCTCCATCGGGGCCAAGCCTACGGGCATGGGACGAAGGCGTCGCGGTACAGGGGGTCCGGTCATCCTCCGCGTGAATTTGTCGCGCCCCTATGTCGGGGCAGCTCCAGAAGATGCTGCTCTCCTATGGAGAGTAGGAATCAGATTGCATATCGCCCGCTTCGCGGACATTCCCGCGGAGGACGACCGGACCCCTCTCGACACCGTTGCGTGGTTCCTTTTGCACGACATAGGTGCATAAGGAACCACGGAACTGCTGGGCGTCTAACGGAGCTCTGTGGTGGAGGGGACCGGCACTCCTCCGGAGGAATGTGCGGCGAGGTGCAATCTGGTGTCTTGCGCGGCCGAAGTCCGCGCAGCATGTTCGCTCCGAGCGAAGCGAGGTGCGGTCGATTCCGGAGGAGGAGTGCCGGTCCCTGTACCGGATGTGGTCGGTCCCTCAGCCGTTACTTCTTGATGCCGACGATCAGCTTCGCGGTGACGAGGCCGTTGGAGGCTTCGGTGCCGAGCGCGGCGTAGCTGGCTTTTTCGCTCAGGATTTCTTCGACCTGCTTGCGACTGGGATCGCTCGACGGTTCGATCGTCGAGGCGAGCTTGACTGCCGCGGGCACGTCGACGAAGGCGGTGATCGGCGTGCCGCCGAGGGCGCTGACCGCTTCCTTGTACGCCGCGGTGTCGGAGAGGGTTTCGCCGGATTCGCTCAGCGCCGCCTTGGCCGGGGCGAGGCCATAGCCGATCGCGATTCGGTCGCCCTTCGAGATCACGACCAGCGGCTGGCGACCGAGTTCGCGACTGTGCACCGAGAAACCGGCCGCTCCGCCGCCGATCGCCGTCACCCCCGGCGTGTGGCTGGCGCGCAGGAAGAGACCGAGGTTGGAGACGGTGTTCTTCGCCTGCTGGGGATCTTCGGTCTGCAGGACGAAGGAACCGGCGAGGTTGCTCTGGCTGCCGCCTTCGACGAAGGCGCCGACGTCGCCGATCGACGAGGCGATCGATTCGACGTCGACGCCGGCCTTCTTCAGCGTGCTCTTCAGCTTGTGCGGGGGAATGCCCTGGCTGGGGATCCCCTTGGCGTCGATGCGGTCGATCCCTTCGTTGAAGCGGCTGCCGAATTCGGTCGAGGCGAAGGCCGCGAGCGAGCCGGCCGGCAGCGAGCCGAGCAATTCGGAGGCGTCGCCGGTCGGCGGGTTCTTGCTCAGGTTGCTGCTGAAATCGACCTCTATCCGTTCCGCCCCCGGAACCAGGCTGGCGACGGCGGTCGCTTCCTTCGGTTCGATCCCGACGCTGTCGAGGAACAGTTCGGTTTCGGAGTTGATTTCGTTGCCGGCTTCTTCGATCAGGGCGCCGATGTCGACGTAGACGTCGGCGGCGCTGTTGCCCGGGACGTTCGCGGTGGCGTTGGTGAAAGCTTCTTCGCCGCCGAGCGATTCGCCTTCGGAGGCGTTGACCAGCGACTTGAAGATTTCTTCGTCTTCGGCGAAGACGAGCAGCCCGTCGAAGACGCCGACCGTCTGGCCGCTGCCGGCGGTGACGTAGAAATCGACGCCTTCGTAGGAGCCCTTCTTGGCCGGTTCTTCTTCGTCTTCGGCCGTCTTTTCGACGAAGGAGCGGGCTTCTTCTTCGTCTTCGGTCTGCACCGCGGCCCCGTAGCCGTTGAAGTTTTCGCCTTCTTCGTATTCCTCGAAGAAGATCGCCGCCTTTTCGCCCAGCCACGGCTGGATTTCCTTTTCGAAGTTGACTTCGCTGCCCCCTTCGGTGGAGGCTTCCAGCTGCGAGACGATCACTTCGCCGAGGTCGCTGATGCCGACGAGGTTCTTGGCGAGCGCTTCGATGTTCTTCTTCACTTCGCCTTCCGGCTGCACCGTGACGTCGACGTAGAGCGGCGTCTTCGGCGGCGCGATCGTCGCCGGGTCGGTGCCGCCGCTTTCTTCGCTGCCGCCGCCGCAACCGGCGACCAACAGGGCGACGAGCGCGGCGATCAGGACTGGAAATGCGAACCGAAGCCTCACGAGGCGGGCATCCTAGCGGCCCCGATGGAAAACGTCACTCGACCGTGACCGTCTTCGCCAGGTTGCGGGGCTGGTCGACGTTGAGGCCGCGGTTGCGGGCGATGTCGTAGGCGAGCAGCTGCAGCGGCAGCACCGCGACGATCGGCTGCAGGATCCAGTCGGTCGCGGCCACCTCGATCGTCTCGTCGGCGACCTCGGCGACCCGCTCGTCGCCGGCGGTGGCGATCGCGATCGTCTGGGCGCCGCGCGCGCGCACCTCCTCGACGTTGGAGAGGACCTTCTCCAGCACCGGGCTCTCGGTGGCGATGCAGACCACCGGCGTCGACTCGTCGAGCAGGGCGATCGGGCCGTGCTTCATCTCCCCGGCGGCGTAGGCATCGGTGGGGATGTAGCTGATCTCCTTCAGCTTCAGCGCCCCCTCGAGGCAGACCGGGAGGCCGATGTGGCGGCCGAGGTAGAGGAAGAAGTCCTGCTTTCCGTGGGCGCCGGCGACCGCTTTGGCGGGCGCTTCGGTCGCCGCCAGCGTCTCCTCCATCTTCGAGGGGAGCCCCTTCATCTCCCCCACCAGCTCGGCCAGCCGCTCCGCCGGCAGCGTCCCCCGCAGCTCGGCGATCCGCAGCCCGAGCAGGTACATCGCCGCCACCTGGGCGACGAAGGTCTTGGTCGCGGCGACGCCGATCTCCAGGCCGGCGCGGGTGTAGAGGACGGCATCGGCGTCGCGGGTCGCCTGGCTGCCCATGATGTTCGTGACCGCCAGCACCGTGGCGCCGGCCTCGCGCGCCAGCCGCATCGCCGCCAGCGTGTCGGCGGTCTCGCCCGACTGGGTGATGCCGATCACCAGGTCCTCGGGGCCGACCACCGGGTTGCGGTAGCGGTACTCGGAGGCGACGTCCATCTCCACCGGCACCCGCGCCCACTCCTCGATCGCGTAGCGACCGACGAGGCCGGCGTGGTAGGAGGTGCCGCAGGCGACGATCACGATCCGCCGCACGTCGCGCAGGAACTCGTCGGAGAGCTCGACGTCCGAGAGGTCGACCCCCTCGGTACCGGGCAGGCGGTCCGTGATCGTCTCGGCGACCGCGTCGGCCTGTTCGTGGATCTCCTTCAGCATGAAGGTCTCGTAGCCGCCCTTCTCGGCAGCGTCGGCGTCCCAGCTCACTTCTTCGGCGGCGCGCTCGATCGGGTTGCCCTCGGCATCGGTCACGCGCACCGCGCCGGCTTCGACTTCGACGATCTCGCCGTTCTCGATCGGCATCGCGGTGCGGGTGTCGGCGAGGAAGGCGGGGATCGCGGAGGCGAGGAAGGTCTCTCCCTCGCCGACCCCGGCGACCAGCGGGCACTCCTTGCGGGCGCCGAGGAGGCGATGGGGCTCGTCGGCGTGCATGGCGACGAAGGCGTAGTGGCCGCGCAGCTCGGCGTAGGCGGCGCGCACCGCGGCGCCGAGGTCGCCGTCGTAGTGGCCGGCGATCAGGTGGGCGACGACCTCGGCGTCGGTTTCGGAGCTGAAGACCTGCCCCTCCTCCTGCAGCCGCCGGCGCAGCTCGGTGTGGTTCTCGACGATCCCGTTGAGGACGATGTGGACGCGGCCGGAGCTGTCGTCGTGGGGGTGGGCGTTCTCCTCGGTGACGCGGCCGTGGGTGGCCCAGCGGGTGTGGGCGATCCCGGTCTCCGCCGCCGGCAGTGGCCCGGCGCCGTTCTCGGCCCGCGCCTCGACCGCCGCGCGCAGGTTGCCGAGGTTGCCGACCGCGTGCACGCTCTCCACCTCGCCGTCGGCGAGCACGGAGAGGCCGGCCGAGTCGTAGCCCCGGTATTCGAGCTTTTCCAGCCCCGAGAGCAGCAGCTCCTCGCAGGGCCGGGCGCCCACGTATCCGACGATGCCGCACATGGAGGCGAGTAAGGGTAGAGGGCAGGGCCGCCGGGGCCCGGGCTAGGCGAGCACTCGGCGGACGATTCCCGCCAGTCGGTCGGAGACCGCCTCGGCCTCCTCGGCGCTCGGCGCCTCGACCATCACCCGCACCAGCGGCTCGGTGCCGGAGGGTCGCAGGAGGACCCGGCCGCGGCCCTCGAGCCCGGCGCCCTCGCGCTCGACCGCCTCCCAGACGGCGGCGGCGCCCTGGAGCGCCTCGCGGTCGGCGACCCTGACGTTGACGAGGACCTGCGGCAGCTTCTCCATCGGCACCGCGTGCTCGAGCCTGGCGTCGCCCAGCTCGCGCATGGTCATCAGCGCCGCGGCGATGCCGTCGCCGGTGGAGACGACGTCGGTGGCGATGATGTGGCCGGACTGCTCGCCGCCGAGCTTCCAGCCGCGGCGCAGCATCTCGTCGATCACGTAACGGTCGCCGACCCCGGTGACGGCGACCTCGATCCCGGCCTCCTCCATCGCCCGGTGGAAGCCGAAGTTGCTCATCACGGTGACGACGACGCCGCCCTCCAGCTGATCCCGCCGCTTCATCCCGCGCGCCGCCAGCGCGATCAGCTCGTCGCCGTCGTGAACGCGACCGGAGCCGTCGACGGCGAGGACGCGATCGCCGTCGCCGTCGAAGGCGAAGCCGATCTCCGCTTCGGAGGCCGCGACCCGCTCGGCCAGCGGCTCGACGTGGGTGGAGCCGCAGCCGGCGTTGATGTTGCGGCCGTCGGGCTCGGCGCCGATCGTCTCGACCTCGGCGCCGAGGCGTTCGAAGATCGCCGGCGCGGCGCGGTGGGTGGCGCCGTTGGCGCAGTCGAGGACGACGCGGCGACCCGAGAGGTCGAGCGGGAAGGCGGACTGCAGCTCGCGCAGGTAGTCCTCGAGGCCCCCGTTCAGCTCCGTCACCCGGCCGGCGCGCGCGGCGGCGGGCGCCTCGTCGATCAGGCTCTCGATCCGCGCCTCGACCTCGTCGGCGAGCTTGGTGCCGCGGTGGTCGAAGAACTTGATCCCGTTGTCGCCGAAGGGGTTGTGGGAGGCGGAGACGACGGCGGCCAGGTCGAGCCCCAGGCGCTTGACCAAGATCGCGGCGGCGGGGGTGGGCAGGACGCCGGCGAGCAGCGGGTCGCCGCCGGCCGCGGCGATCCCCGCCGCCAACGCCGCCTCCAGCATCGGGCCCGACTCGCGGGTGTCGCGGACGATCAGGACCTGCGGCCGCTCGGCCTCCAGCGAGGCGGTGGTGGCCCGGCCGAGCGCGGTCGCCAGCTCGGCGGTGAGGAAGGTGCCGGCCTCTCCCCGGACCCCGTCGGTGCCGAAGAGCTTGCGCGCGGTCTTCACCCCGTCCAAATCAGCGCTTGCTGAACTGAGGCCGCTTGCGGGCCTTCTTGAGGCCGGCCTTGCGGCGCTCCTTGACGCGGGCGTCGCGGGTGAGGAAGCCGCGGCGCTTGAGGTCGCCGCGCAGCTCGGAGTCGATCTCGGTCAGCGCCCGGGCGACGCCGTGGCGCACGGCGCCGGCCTGGCCGCTGATGCCGCCGCCGTGGACGCGGACGCGGACGTCGACGTTGCCCTCGTAGCCGGAGACGAGCAGCGGCTGCTTGACCATCGTCTGGTGCAGGGGGCGCGGGAAGAACTCCTCGAGGCTGCGCTTGTTGATTTCGATCTTGCCGTCGCCGGGCAGCAGGATGACGCGGGCGATCGAGCTCTTGCGCTTGCCGGTGGCGAGGAAGCGGGCGCCTTTGTCCATCTTCGCCGGCGCCCGGCTCGCCGCCGCGGCGTCGACCTCGTCGGCGGCCTGCAGTTCGGCTTCGCGGCGCGCCTTCTCTTCCTCTTCGGCTTCCAGCCGCGCCTGCTCCTCGGCGCTGAGTTCCGGCCCCTCCGGCTCGACCAGGATCGGCTCCAGATCGGCGCCGGGGATGACGTCTTTCTTCTTCTCCTCAGCCTTGGGAGCTTTCTCCCGGGGCGGCTCCTCGACCTCCTGATCCGCCTCCGGAGCAGTCACCTCCTCCGCCACGGGCTCCTCAGCAACCTCCTCGGACGGCTCCTGCTCACCCGCCTCCTCGGACGGCTCCCCATCTGCCCCCTCCGCGGACGGCTCAGACTCAGCGGCCTCTGCCGCGGGTGGCGCGGTAGGGGGGACCCCCTCCTGCTCTGCAGGTGGGGGTGGGTCCCCTGCCGCGACAGGACCCGCGGTCTCAGCGCCCTCGTCCTGCGAGTTTTCGTCCTGCTCCGGCGTTTTCTGCTCGTCGTCCATCAAGTTCAGTAGGTCTCCATCGGTTTCGGCTGCTGCGCCGCATGCGGGTGGTCGGGCCCGGCGTACACCTTCAGCTTGGTCAGCTGCTGGCGAGCGAGGCGGTTGCGCGGCAGCATCCCCTTGACGGCCTTGCGGATCACTTCCTCGGGCTTGCGCTCGAGCATCTCGCCGAGCGTGCGGGACTTGATCCCGCCCGGGTAGCCGCTGTGGCGCCAGTAGGTCTTCTGCGCCAGCTTGTCGCCGGTGACCCGGATCTTCTCCGCGTTGACGACGACGACGAAGTCGCCGGTGTCGATGTGCGGCGTGTACTCGGGCTTGCGCTTGCCGCGCAGCGTGTCGGCGATCTGCGTCGCGAGACGGCCCAGGGTCTTCCCCTCGGCGTCGACGACGTACCAGTCGCGCTGGCGGTTGGCGGGCGTGGCTACAAAGGTCTTCATCGTGCAAAAACCGCGCGGACGCACCTACGCGGCCGGGGGATGATAGCCGCATCCCGGTATATGCTGCCGCGCGACAACTGCCGAATCCCGTGCAGACCACTGTTCGGGAGCGGAGGACCCGAAGAGGCCTTGCAGGTCTCGGGGGCGAATCGGACGAACACCGTCCGTAGCGCGACTCTTTCAGCGCGAGCCCGTCAGCTAACTCCGCAGGCGATCGAAAGAGAGGGCCAGCGGTTGAGCAGCAAGGGGTTCGTCCGGCCGGGGCCGGTCGGCAAGGTAGCCATAGCGGTGGCATTCACCGTATCGACCTGCTTCGCGGGCGCGGCCTCCGCGGCGCCGGTGACGGGCGGAGCCGCCGGGCCGGGTGCCGCCCCCAGCGCCAAGGGCAGCCCTTCCGGCGCCCCAGCCGCCTCCCCCAGCGCCGGCGCGCTGACCCTGGTCTCCGCCAAAACCACCCCCCGCAGGTCCTTCTACTTCGGCTACCGCTACCCCCGCCTCAGCTTCACGATCGGCAGCGACCAGCCGGAAAACGACCTGGAGATCGACGTCGTCGACAGCGCCGGCGAAGTCGTCAAGACCTTCTACCGCGAAAACGTCGCCCCCGGCGTGGCCACCAGCATCCGCTGGGACGGGACCACCGACGAAGGTCGGCCCGCCCGCAACGGCCGCTACAGCTTCCGGATCGCCCCTCAGGCGCCTTCCGCCCCGGCGGCGCGCAAGGCGACCGGCTCGACCGGCCTCAGCCTCGGCTTCTCCTTCTACGGCTACGCCTTCCCGGTTCTCGGCAAGCACGAATTCGAGATGGGCGCCGGGCGCTTCGGCGCTCCGCGCAACGGTCACACGCATCAGGGCCAGGACGTCGCCGCCGCCTGCGGCACCCCCCTGGTCGCCGCCCGCGGCGGCAAGGTCCAGTACGCCGGCTACCAGGGCGCCGCCGGCAACTACATCGTCATCGACGGCCGCGGCACCGGCTACGACTTCATGTACGCCCACCTGGCCGAACCCTCCCCCCTCCACACCGGCGAAACGGTCCGCACCGGCCAGCCGATCGGCGTCGTCGGCGACACCGGCGACGCCACCGGCTGCCACCTCCACTTCGAGATGTGGACCCCGCCGGGCTGGTACGAAGGCGGCGAACCGATCGACCCGCTTCCCTACCTGGAGAAGTGGGACAAGTACAGCTGAGCCAGCGGGCGCCCGCTAAGCCGGGCACCTGGTCGCGGTAACTCGCTTCGCGATTCCGGCGGATTTCGCTCCGATTGTTGTGATCCCGTGTTCTGGATTGGGAGCACTGAATGGTTTATACGTATTGAGTGTGTGACGAACACTCACGTATCCACCCCGAACGCCAGGGACTTCCCGGCCCATCTCAAGGAGCCCGCCATGAAGGCACAGCAACCGGAAGTGATCGACCAGCGGCTCGTCAAAGCGCTCGCCCATCCGCTCCGCATCCAGATCCTCGAAATCCTCACCGAGGAGGTGGCGAGTCCGAACCTGCTCGCCAACGAACTGGACAGCCAGCTGAGCGACGTCGCCTACCACACCCGCGCGCTCGATCGCTGCGGCTGCCTCGACCTCGTCGACACCGTGCAGCGACGCGGCGCCACCGAGCACTTCTACAAGGCGACGCCGGGGGCGTTCGTCGGCGATCGCAGCTGGCGCAAGGTGCCGCGTTCGGTCCGCGGCGGAGTCTCGGCGGCTACTCTGCAAACGTTCCTCGACAAGGCGGTGGCGGCGCTGGAAGCCGGCACGCTGGACGGGCGCGACGAGACCGTCTTCCGCTGGATGCCGCTCCTGCTCGACGAGGAGGGCTGGGAGGAGGCGGTGGCGATCCTGGAAGAGGCGACCAACCTCGTCCTCGCCGCCCACCTGCGCAGCCAGGACCGCCTCTCGCGGACCGGGGGGCGCAAGGCGATCTCGACCGTCGCCGGGATGGCCGCCTTCGAGACGGCGCCATCGGCGGGGGCCTAGGAGGGCTCGGCGAACCCGGGCGCGCCGGGCGGCGCTACTCCCACTCGATCGTCGCCGGCGGCTTCGAGGAGATGTCGAGGGCGACGCGGTTGACGTCGCGGATCTCGTTGATGATCCGGTTCGAGACCCGCTCCAGCAGGTCGTAGGGGAGGCGTGCCCAGTCGGCGGTCATCGCGTCGTCGGAGGTGACGGCGCGGATCACGATCGGATACGCGTAGGTGCGCCCGTCTCCCTGGACGCCGACCGAGCGGACCACCGGCAGCACGCAGAACGACTGCCAGAGCGCCCGGTAGAGCTCGGCGGCGCGGATCTCCTCCTGCAGGATCGCGTCGGCGGCGCGGAGGACGTCCAGCCGCTCCTTGTTGACCTCGCCGCCGACGATGCGGATCGCCAGGCCCGGCCCCGGGAACGGCTGGCGCCAGACCATCCGCTCCGGCAGCCCCAGCTCGGCGCCGACCGCCCGCACCTCGTCCTTGAACAGCATCCGCAGCGGCTCGACCAGCTCGAACTCGAGGTCGTCGGGGAGGCCGCCGACGTTGTGGTGGGACTTGATCGTCGCCGCGTGGTCGGAGCCGCCGGACTCGATCACGTCCGAGTAGAGCGTGCCCTGGACCAGGTAGCTGACGTCCTCGAGCTTCGCCGCCTCCTCCTCGAAGACGCGGATGAACTCGGCGCCGATGATCTTGCGCTTGGTCTCGGGGTCGTCGACCCCGGCGAGCTTGGCGAGGAAGCGCTCCTCGGCGTCGACGTGGACGAGCGGGATGCCGAACTGGCCGAAGGCCTCGACCACCTGCTCGGCCTCGTTCATCCGCATCAGCCCGTGGTCGACGAAGACGCAGGTGAGCCTGTCCCCCACCGCCTTGTGTACGAGCAGGGCCGCGACCGAGGAGTCGACGCCCCCCGAAAGGCCGCAGATCACCTTCCCCTCGCCGACCTGGGCGCGGATCTTCTCGACCTGTTCGGCGATCACCGACTGCGGCGACCACTCCTCGGTGCAGCCGGCGACGTCGCGCAGAAAGCGGGTGAGGATCTCGGTCCCGTAGGGGGTGTGGACCACCTCGGGGTGGAACTGGATGCCGTAGAGGCCGCGGTCGGGCAGCTCGCAGGCGGCCACCGGCGAGCTCGGGCTGGAGGCGAGCGCGGTGAAGCCCTCCGGCGCCTCGAAGACGGCATCGCGATGGCTCATCCAGCAGCTCTGCTCCGCGGGCAGCCCGCCCAAGAGCCGGCCACCCCCGTCGCGCAAGACCAGATCGGTGCGCCCGAACTCCCCCGTCTCCGCCGACTCGACCCGCCCCCCGAGCGCCAACACCATCGCCTGCATCCCGTAACAGATCCCCAGCACCGGAACGTTCAGATCGAGCAGCTGAGTCGGAAACGCCGGCGCCCCCTCCTCGTAAACAGAAGCCGGCCCCCCGGACAGCACCAGCCCCTTGGGCTTCCGCTCCCGAATCTTCTCCACAGACGTATTGGCCGGCAGCAACTCGGCAAAGACCCCGCATTCGCGAATCCGCCGAGCGATCAGCTGCGAGTACTGCCCCCCGAAGTCGAGGACGAGCACCTCCTCCACCGCCCTCCCCGTGGGTGGCGCGGTAGGGGGGACCCCCTCTTGCCGCGCAAGAGGGGGTGGGTCCCCTGCCGCGACAGGGCCCGCGGGTCGAGCGGTCCCGAGCCCCTCAGTCATCCGATACGGCAACTCCAGTCGATACCGCGGCCCGCCCATTGGAGCCCATCCCGACGGACTGCTCGTTTTGGAGCTTCTTGCCCTCGCTCATCAGAGCCGGTGCGACCATGACCTCTGCTCTTTGGAAGCTGCGGATGTCCTCGTAGCCGCAGGTGGCCATCGAGGTTTTCAGCGCCCCCATCAGGTTGAAGGTGCCGTCGTTCTCCTGCGCCGGTCCCAGCAGGATCTCCTCCATCGTCCCGTCCTGCTTGGTCGAGACGCGGGTGCCGCGCGGCAGCGAGGGATGGAAGGTCGCCATCCCCCAGTGGAAGCCGCGGCCGGGAGCCTCCTTGGCCCGCGCCAGCGGCGAGCCGACCATCACCGAGTCGGCGCCGCAGGCGATCGCCTTGGAGACGTCGCCGCCGGTGCGCATGCCGCCGTCGGCGATCACGTTCACGTACTCGCCGGTCTCCAGCATGTGCTGGGCGCGCGCGGCCGCGACGTCGGCGATCGCCGTCGCCTGGGGGACGCCGATCCCGAGCACGCCGCGGGTGGTGCAGGCCGCGCCCGGCCCGACCCCGACGAGGACGCCGACGGCGCCGGTCCGCATCAGGTGCAGCCCGGTCGAGTAGGAGGCGCAGCCGCCCACCACCGTCGGCACCGGCACCTCGGAGATGAACTCCTTCAGGTTGAGCGGCTCGACCGTGGTCGAGACGTGTTCGGCCGAGATCACCGTCCCCTGGATGACGAGGATGTCGAGGCCGGCCTCGACCGCCACCTCGTAGTGCTCGCGCACTTTCTGCGGGGTCAGCGAGCCGCAGACGACCGCGCCGCGGGCCTTGATTTCCTCCACCCGCCTGGCGATCAGCTCCGGCTTCACCGGCTCGGTGTAGATCTGCTGCATCAGCCGCGTCGCCTCGTGCTTGGGGGCGGCGGCGATCGCCTCCAGCTTCTCCTCGGCGTTCTCGAAGCGGGACCAGATCCCCTCCAGGTTGAGCACTCCGAGTCCGCCCAGCTCGTTGACGAGCACCGCCGTGTCGGGGCTCACCACCCCGTCCATCGCCGAGGCGACGAGCGGCAGTTCGAAGCGATAGGGACCGAGGGTCCAGCTGATGTCGATGTCGTCGGGGTCCCGCGTCCGGCGGGAAGGAACGATCGCTACGTCGTCGAATCCGTAGGCGCGGCGACCCTTCTTGCCGCGGCCGATTTCGATTTCCAAGTTAGTCCTCCAAGGCTGCTGGCGTTGAAACAGTCAGCCTACACTTCGGCGGGGACCTCCAAGTCGTGGACGGAGACCTCCCCCAGCAGCCTCTCCACCTGGTTGCGGTCGACGGTACCGGCGCCGAAGTGCTGCGTCGACTCCGCCCCGCAGGCGACCCCGTAGGCGAGGCAGTCCTCCGCCGAGCGGCCCTCGTAGCGGGCGGCGACGTAGCCGGCGAGGAAGGCGTCGCCCGAGCCGACCGTCGAGACCGCGTCCAGCGGCTCGGTGTGGACCTCCAGCAGCCGCCGCGAGCCGCCCTCGCCGACCGCGGCGACGCAGCCCTCGGGCCGGGTGATCGCGGCCTCGGCGGCGCCGAGGCGGACCAGCTCCAGCAGCCCGTGCGAGAGATCGGCGCGGTCGGCGAACTCCTGCCCGACCAGCTCCTCGGCCTCGCGCTCGTTCGGAGTGACCATCGAAGCGCCGGCGCGGATGCCCTCCAGCATCGCCTCGCCCTCGGCGTCGAGGACGACGGGGATGCCGCGGCGGGCGAGGTCGGAGACCAGGCGAGCGTAGAGGTCATCCCCCGCCCCCGGCGGCACCGAGCCGGCGAGGATGCACATCTTCGCCCCGCCCGCCAGATAGGCGATGCGGTCGAAGAGGCGCTTCACCTCCTCCGGGCTGACCGCGGGGCCGCGCTCGTTGATCTCGGTCTGCTCGCCCGAGGTCGGGTCGATCACCGCCATGTTGATGCGGGTCTCGGCGGCGATCCCGATGAAGTCGGTGAGGACCGATTCTTCTCCCAGCTGTTCGAGCACGCGGGTCCCGGTCGGCCCGCCGACGAAGCCGGTGGCGATCACCGGGCGCCCCAGCAGGGTGAGGGCGCGGGCGACGTTGATCCCCTTGCCGCCAGCGACGGTGCGGCTCTCGACCGCGCGGTGGCGCCGGCCGAGGCGGAAGTTGGGCACGGCGACGGTGCGGTCGATGGCCGCGTTCAAAGTCACCGTCAGGATCACTTCAGCCTCACCTGGATTCGCCCCTCAACTGGTTTCTGCGGCCCCTGCGCAGAAGCAGGATCACCGTGCCCATGAGTATCACGAACGCGCCCACCGCGATAGGGAGCGAGTTGTCAGCGACGAAGCCGCGGGCGCGGTCGAAAACGCTCGCTGCGGGCACGGAGCGGCCGCTGCGCAGGGCGACGCTGCCGGCTTCGCGACCGGCGACGAAGACGGCGGCCCTGCCGAGCCTGGCACCGCGCCGCAGCGGCCCTTCGACCTCCTGCGGAGCGCGCACCTCGACTTCCAGTCGCTGGCCGCGGCGCAGCCCCACCGCCAGCGCTTTTTCCGCTCGCAGCGGCAGATTTCCGCCGGAATAACGGATTTCCGGGTTGGCCAGGTCCTCGCCGGCGCGGATCGGCAACCTATGGCGGTACTGGGAGAAGCCCCATTCGAGCAGCTCGAGGCTGTCGTCGAAGCGCTCTTCGTCGGTCCAGGTGCCGATCACGGCCGAGATCAGGCCCACCCCGTGCTGCCGGCCGGAGCCGACCAGCACGTAGAGGGCGCCGAAGGTATGGCCGGTCTTCACCCCGGTCACCCAGGGAGCCATCTGCAGCAGTTCGTTGATCGACTCGATCCGCCGCCGCGGGCGGACGCTGCGCAGGACGGCGCTGCGGGAGTCGGCGATCTTGGCGAAGGCGGGCTCGCGCAACAGGTGCTGGGTCAGCGTCATCAGGTCGGCGGCGCAGGAGTAGTTGCCCTTCTCGTCGAGGCCGACCGGGTTGGCGTAATGGGTGTGGGAGAGGCCGAGCGCCGCCGCGTAGCGGTTCATCTGGGCGACGAAGCGCTTTTCCGAGCCGGCGGCGTCGATCGCCAGCGTATGGGCGGCGTCGTTGCCGCTGCGCAGGATCAGGCCGTAGAGGAGGTCGCGGACGCTGATCCTCTGCCCCGTGCGCAGGCCCATCAGCGACTCGCCGTATTCGGGTTCGTAGGGCTGGGCGCGGACGATCTTGCCAAGCGGCAGGTCCTTCATCGCCACGTAGGCGGTCATCAGCTTGGTCGTGCTGGCGATCGGCAGCGGTTTCTCGAGTGCGTGGGAGGCGATGACTTCGCCGCTGCGGGCGTCGATCAATCCCCAGGCGCGCGCCTGCAGCTGCGGCGACCGCTGCCCCCCCGGGGGCCGCTTCTGGGCGTACCGAGGGGTGGCGCCGGCGAGAGCCGGCAGAAGCAGGAAGCCCAGAACCGCGAGCAGCAGCGCGGCGCCGTGGCGCCGGCGGCTCACTTGAGCTTCAGCGTCTGGCCGGCGATCAGGATCTGCGGATCGACTTCCGGATTGAGAGCCAGAAGTTCGGCCACCGGGACGCCGGTCTTGTGGGCGATCGCGGTCAAGGTGTCACCAGTCTGAACCGTGTAGGTCTTCGCCTTGGTGCGGGGGCGCTTGGCTTCCTTCTGGGCGTGGTGCCCCGACTGATGGTGACCGCTGGAAGAGCTGCCGTTGAGCGCCGAGGCGACGACGATCGCGATCGCGAGCACAGCCACCACGAGGGCGACGGCGGCGAAGATCCGGGCGGGGGCGCTGGTGCGTTGTTCCATTTGACTGCGGTCTGACCGGTTGACGCGGCTGATCGTAATCGTGGCGGCCGACCTCAGGCGGTCGATATCTCCCAAACCGCGCTGCGCAGGCGCTCGGCGGCGACGGCAGGATCGGGGTCGGCGGCGATGCCGCGGGAGGCGGCGACGAGGCCGGCGGCGCGACCGGCGGAGAAAGCCGCTCCCAGCAGCTCCGGCTTCCCGCCCTGCGCGCCGACGCCGGGGATGAGGAATACCGAGCGCGGCATCAGCTCCCGCATCCGGGCGAAGTGCTGGGGCTCGGTGGCGCCGAGTACCGCCCCCATCCCGCTCAGCCCGGCCTCGCCGAGCAGGCGCCCGGAGAGCTCGTCGACGATCGCCGCCAGCCGCTCGTGCAGCGGCGAGGTGGGGGCGGGCAGGTCCTGCAGGTCGGCGGCCCCCGGGTTACTGGTCCTGACAAGAGCGAAGATTCCCGCCCCCGCCTCCTCCGCGGCGGCGACCAGCGGCTCCAGCGCGTCGCGGCCGAGCAGCGGGTTGGCGGTGAAGGCGTCGGCGCCGAGACCGGCCACCGGGCCCCAGGGGGTCGGCGTCTCCCCCACCAGCGCCTGCGCGTAGGCGGCGGCGGTGACGGGCACGTCGCCGCGCTTGCCGTCGGCGACGACCAGCAGGCCGGCCTCGCGGGCGGTGGCGCAGACCTCTTCCAGCGCCGCCCAGCCGGGAGCCCCCAGCCGCTCGAAGCAGGCGAGCTGCAACTTCACCGCCACGCAGGCGGGGCCGGCCCGCTCGATCAGGGCGCTGCAGTGGGCGGCGACCGCGGCGGCTGCCAGCTCAGCGGCCGGTGCCCCGGGCTCGCCTGGCGTCTTCCCCGACCCGGCCAGCTTGGCCGGGTCGGGGTCGAGGCCGAGGCAGATCTGACTGCGGCGCTCTTCGACGAGCGCCGCGAGTCGATCGGCGAAGCGGGTCAGCGGCGTCTCAGCCCTTGACCTTGGTCTTCAGGGCCGAGCCGGCGGAGAAGCGCGGAACCTTGCCGCCCGGGATCGTGATGCGCTCGCCGGTGCGCGGGTTGACGCCCTGACGGGGGCCGCGCTCGGCGACGTGGAATTTGCCGAAGCCGGTGAAGCTGACCTCGTCCCCCTTGCTCAGGGTGTCGGTGATCGCGTCGAGAACGGCGTCCACGGCGTCGCTGGCGGCTTTTTTGCTGCCGAGCCGATCGTCGCCTGCAAGTTGGTCCAGAAACTCAGCCTTGGTCACGTCGAAGTTCCTCCTCGGGGTTTGAAGACGGCGCGCAATCTAACAGCGCTCACGGCGTAAGAACTCCCGGTCTAGAGCCAAACGTCACGAACCGCTGATCGCCATCTCGGCGATCAGCAGCGGCGGCGTACTGACGGAGCCCCCGAAAGGCACCCAGCGAGGCTCCGCTCCGGCGGCGCTTACCGCGCTCAGCATCCCCCCCAGCTCGCCGGCGATCGTGAACTCGCGGACCGGCTCGGCGAGCGCCCCGCCGCGGATCATCCGGCCCGAGGCGCCGACCGAGAAGACGCCGGTGACCGGGTTGACGCCCGAGTGCAGGCCGGCGACGTCGGTGACGTAGACCCCCTCGCCGGCCTCGGCCAGCAGCTGCTCGAGCGAGAGCGCGCCGGGGGCGATCACGAGGTTGGAGGTCGAGACCGAGGGCAGCGAGCGGTAGCCCTGGCGCGCCGCGTTCCCGGTCGAGGCAGCTCCCTCGCGGTTGGCGGCGTAGGTGTCGTAGAGATAGGAGACGAGGCGGCCGTCCTCGATCAGGGCGGTGCGGCGGCGCGGCACCCCCTCGGCGTCGAAGGGCGCCGAGGCGGGGCCCTCGGGCAGGCGGCCGTCGTCGTGGAGGGCGAAGGCCGGGCTCGCCACCTCCGCTTCGAGGCGGCCGGCGAAGGGCGAGCGGCCGCGCTGCACGGCTTTGGCGCTCAGGCCGCCGCCGATCAGGCCGGCGAAGCTGGCGGCGACGGTCTCGTCGAAGACGACCGGGCAGGCGCGGGACTCCGGCTTGCCGGCGCCGATCATCTCCAGCGCCCGCGCCGCGCCCTCGGCGCCGATCGCCTCCGGGTCGAGGCCGCGGGGACCGCGGGCGAGGCCGAAGCCGAGACCGGTCTCGCGCGCTCCCTCCCCTTCCGCGAGGGCCTGCAGGTAGGCATAACAAGTCGACGTCTCGTACTCGCCGGCGACACCGGCCGAGGAGGCGATCGCGACCTGCTCGTCGGAGTCGGCGTAGACGGCCGTCTCGACCCCGACCAGCCGCTCGTCGGCCGCCAGCGCGGTGCGCTCGACGGTCAGCGCCAACTCGACCGCCCGCCCGGTCTCCCATTCGCCGATCGAGGGGTCGCTCAGCCCCGGCAGGGCCTCGACCACGGCCGGCTGCGGCGGCGAGGCGAACTCGTCCTCGTCGGCGACCGCGGCCGCCTCGGCGGCGCGGGCGGCGACGGCGCGCACCCCCGCTTCGGAGAAGTCGGTGCCGAAGGCGTAGCCGACGCGGTGGCCGATCCAGGCCCGGACGCCGACGCCGCTCTGGGTCGCCGCGGTCAGGCTCTCGACCTCGCCGCCGTGGACGCGCACCTCGCGGCCGACCTCGCGGGAGACGTAGGCCTCGGCCTCGCCGGCGCCGGCATCGGTCGCCGCTTCGACCGCGCGGCGGGCGACCGCGCTCAGCTCGCTCACCGTGCCGTCCCCCCCACCGTCAGCGCCCGCAGGCGGACGTGGCCCTGGCCGGTGCCGACCGGGACTTTCTGGCCGCCCTTGCCGCAGATCCCGGTCTTCATGAAGAAGTCGTCGCCGACGGCGTCGATCGCGGCCAGCGCGTCGAGGCAGTTGCCGATCAGGGTGGCGCCGCGGCAGGGACGGGTCACCTCGCCGCCCTCGATCAGGTAGCCCTCGGAGACGCCGAAGACGAAGTCGCCGGTCGCCGGGTCGACCTGGCCTCCGCCGAAGGAGACCGCGTAGAAGCCGTTGGAGACCTCGGCGATCATCTCCTCCGGGGTGGCCTCGCCGGGGGCGATGTAGGTGTTGGTCATGCGCGGGATCGGCAGGTGGCGGAAGCTCTCGCGCCGGCCGTTGCCGGTCGAGGCGACGCCGGCCCGGTCGGCGGTGAGGTGGTCGTAGAGGTAGGAGGTGAGGCGGCCGTCCTCGATCACCTGCGTCTTCTGCGTCGGCCGGCCCTCGTCGTCGATCGCGTCGCTCCCCCACTCGCCCGGCAGGCGGCCGTCGTCGAAGGCGTTCAGCAGCGGCTCGGCGACGCGCTCGCCGAGCTTGCCGACGTAGACGCTGGCGCCCTTCTGGATGTGGTCGGCCTCGAGCCCGTGGCCGGTCATCTCGTGGAAGAGGACGCCGCCGAAGCCGCCCCCGACCACGACCGGCATCGAGCCCGAGGGCGCGTCGACGGCGTCGAGCAGGGTCAGCGCCTTGGCCGCCGCCTGCTCGGCGATCTGGCCCGGGTCGTCTTCGAGCAGCTCATAGCCGCGGTGGGCGCCCAGGGTCTCGGCGCCGGTCTCGACGGTGGAGTCGCGGCGGGCGACCGCCTGGGCGCCGATGCGGACGCGGGTGCGGTCGTCGCCGCCGAAGAGGCCCTCGGAGTTGGCGAGCGCCACCTCGCGGCGGGCCTCGGCGTAGGAGGCGGTGAACTGGGCGACCTCGGCGCCTTTCGCGCGCGCCCGCTCGTCGAGCTCGCGCAGCAGCTCGGCCTTCTGGTGGGCGGGGACCGCTTCGGGACGGCGCTCGATCGGCAGCGGCGTCACCTCCCGCGCCTGCAGCGGCCGCGGCTCGCTGCGCTCGCCCCTGAGCGCCGCGGCGGCCTCGTCGGCGGCGCGTTCGAGGTCGGCGGGGCCGAGGCCGTCGACGTGGGCGAAGTAGGTGGTGTTGCCGTCGACGACGCGCACCCCGGCGCCCTCCTCGGCGCCGGCCTGGACCGACTCGATCCGCCGCTCGTCGACCGTCAGCGACTGGCCCTGCCGCCGTTCGGCGAAGACCTCGGCGAAGCGGCCGCCGTTGGCGAGCGCGCGGGCGAGGACGCGCGCGGCGACGTCCTGGTCGAGCAGGTCGCTCATCCCTTCGGCTTCCTTCCCGCCACCTCGATCAGGCGGCCGGCGGCGACGAAGAGCTCGGCGCCGCTGCGCGAGTCCTGGGCGTGGTCGGCGCTGCGCCCGTGCGGGTAATAGAGGCGGGCGAAGGGGCGGCGCGCGACCCGGCGGCGGCGCATGAAGGCGGCGGCCTCGTCGGCATAACCGGAGACGCGGTCGAGTAGAACTCGATGTGGCTTCGCCGGCATCAGCCCTCGCTCCGATCTTTCCGCCCCCCTGAGGGCCCAAAGCTCGGAGTCGCCAGCTCGCGCAATGCCGAGCGCATGTCGTAGAGCATCAGCGAGGCGAGGGCGAAGCGGTCGGTGACCGCGACGGCGGCCAGGCCCTCGTTGCGGATCGCGAAGACCTCGCCCTGCTCGGTGGCGATGTGGACCTGCTCGACCGGCACGCCCTCGGCCGCGTCGGCGGCGGCGAGAAGCGTCGCCGCGTCCTCGCGCCAGCGCTCCGGCTCGGAGCCGGTGGCGGCCAGCACCTCCCCCTCGGCGCCGAGGATCGCCGCACCCCGCAGGTCCGGGGACATCTCGGTGAGGAAGGCCAGCGCCGCTTCCGCGGACTCCTCGGAGGGGACGGTTGCGGCAGCGTCTTGCATTAAGGGGATGAATACCACGCCGAGGCACGCCTGGATGACGCGCCTAGCACTGCGCATCTCTGCGTCCTCGACCTTGCCTTTGCCAGCCGGCAAAGGCTGCGGCCTGCGTCCTTGATCTGCTTGGCTAGTCACGCCCCCAGTCGCACCTCGGCGTGCCATCCATCCCCTGCGTGAAAATACCGACCGTGACCCTCGCCCGAGCATCCTGGATCATCGTCGTCGCCGTCTGCGCGATCGCCGCGGTCCTCTTCGCCTTCAGCGGCTACACCGGCTACGCGATCACCCTCGTCGCGATCGGTCTCGCCGCTAGCGTCAATCTGCTGCCGGCACCGTAGCGGGTCGCTTTAGGCGTCCATATGGGCGCCTAACTCGACACCGCCTGCCTAACCGGATCGGTAAGGCCCCTCTTCGCGGTCGCGGTAGGAGGTCTCGGGCTCGACGTGGATCAGGGCCTCGGCCTGGGGGATCTCGGCCTCGATCGAGTCGCGCATCTCGTGGGCCAGCTCGTGGGCGCGCTCGAGGGTGGTGCCCGAGCGGTACTGGACGTGGAAATCGATGTGGCGGCGGCTGCCGGCGCGGCGGGCGCGGAGCTTGTGGTAGCCGGCGACCTCGGGGGTGCGGGCGGCGGCGATCGCGGCCTCGATCCGGTCCATCTCGGCGTCCGGCAGCGCTTCGTCGACGAGGACGCCGGAGGAGCGGCGGACGATCGCGAGCCCGGCCCAGACGATCGCCACGGCGACGACGAGGGCGGTGATCGAGTCGAAGGCGGATGCGCCCGTGACCTTGACCACGACGAGGCCGACGAGGACGCCGACCGAGGCGAGGGCGTCGGTGCGCAGGTGGGCGGCGTCTCCCTCCAGCGCGGCGGAGTCGTGGGCGCGGGCCTGGCGCGAGAGGACCGTGGAGACGGTGAGGTTGGCGAGCACCGAGAAGCCCATCACCGCGATGCCGACGCCGAGGCTTTCGACCGAGGAGCCGATGACGAGCCGGCGGGTCGCCTCGTAGACGATCAGCGCCGCGCCGACCAGGATCAGGATCCCCTCGATCGTCGCCGCCAGGTTTTCGACCTTCTCGTGGCCGTAGGGGTGCTCCTCGTCGGCCGGGGCGTCGGCTTTGCGGACAGAGACGAAGGCGATCACCGAGGCGACGAGGTCGATCAGCGAATGGATCGCCTCGGCGACGATCGCGATCGAGCCGGTGATCGCCCCGGCGGCGAGCTTGAGCGCGATCAGCAGCGAGTTGGAGGCGATCGACAGGGCCGCCGCCCCGCTTTTGCCATTCACGGCAGGGACTCCGGCACCTCGGCCTCCGGCTCGAGCCCGAGATGGCGGGCGAGCATCCGCGCCGCCTTGCCGCGGTGGCTGATCGCGTGCTTCTCGGCCGGGCTCAGCTCCGAGAACGTGCGGTGGTCGCGCGGGCCGGTCTCGTCGGGGACGAAGGCCGGGTCATAGCCGAAGCCGCCGCTGCCCCGCCCCTCGCGCAGCAGCTTCCCCTCGCAGCGGGCCTCGAAGACGTACTCGTGGCCGTCCTCGTCGATCAGGGCGATCGCGCAGACGTAGGCGGCGCGGCGATCGCCGGCGGCCGCGTCGACTTCGCGCAGCAGCTTCGCCAGGTTCTCCTCGTCGCCGGCGCCCTCGCCGGCGTAGCGGGCGGAGTAGATGCCGGGGGCGCCGCCGAGGTCGGCGGCTTCGATCCCGGAGTCGTCGGCGACCGTCACCGCGCCGGTCGCAGCGTGGGCGGCGCGCGCCTTGATCAGCGCGTTGGCCTCGAAGCTGTCGCCCGTCTCCGGAGGCAGCTCCACTCCGTCGGGCAGCGGCTTCAGCTCCACCCCCGGCAGCAGCTCGGACATCTCCCGCACCTTGTGCGGGTTGCCGGTCGCGAGGATCACGAGACCCGCTCCTGCACCTCCCGCAGGCGGGCGATGCCCTTCTCGGCGAGGCCCAGCAGCTCGTCCAGCGAGGCGCGCGAGAGCGGCGTCCGCTCCGCCGTCGCCTGCACCTCGACCAGCCCGCCGTCGCCGGTCATCACCACGTTGGCGTCGACTTCGGCGTTGGAGTCCTCCCCGTAATCGAGGTCGCAGAGAGCGCGGCCGTTGACGAGGCCGACGCTGACCGCCGCCACCGAGCCGGTCAGGGGCAGCGCGTCGAGCGCTTTTTTGTCGACCAGCCTCTGGAAGGCCTGGCGCAGGGCGACGTAGCCGCCGGTGATCGCCGCGCAGCGGGTGCCGCCGTCGGCTTCGAGCACGTCGCAGTCGACGTAGACGCTGCGTTCCCCCATCGCCTTGAAGTCGACGACCACCCGCAGCGAGCGGCCGATCAGGCGCTGGATCTCGACCCCGCGCCCGTCCTGTTTGCCCTTGGCGATGTCGCGCTGCTTGCGGTCGCCGGTCGAGGCGGGCAGCATCGCGTACTCGGCCGTCACCCAGCCTTTCCCCTTGCCGACCATCCAGCGCGGCACCTGCTCCTGCACCGAGGCGGTGCAGATCACCCGCGTGCGCCCGATCGAGATCAGCGCCGACCCGGCGGCGCTTTCCACGAATCCCGGATCGATCGTCACCGGCCGGATGTCCGCCGGCGCCCTGTCGTAGCTGCGTGAGGCTGGCATGGGCGCGAGTCTCTCATGCGGGAGCGCCAAGCGGCTGCCGCCTCAAAGGCACAGCGGTGCGCCTATTCCTTGCCATGCCGGGATATGGCGCACCGCTGCGAGACCGTCTATTTGAAGGCGACCTTGTCGACCGCCTCCTTGATCTTGTTGACGATCACGTCGGCGAGCTCGGTGCCCTGCTTGCCGTTGAACCCCTTCATCGCGGCGACCATGCCGACCATCAGCAGCGAGACCAGCAGGATCAGGCCCACGTACTCGACCGTCCCCTGCCCCGTCTCCCCCGCCAACCGCCGGATCGCCCGCACCCGCCAGGACACCTGGGCGTGCAGGTAGCCGATCAGCGAACAGATCATCGATGCCTCCCTTCGTCTGGTTTGAGAGGCGGATGCTCAGAGGTCCGAGCGCACGGAACAAGACCTGGGAGCGCCAATTGGCACGCCGCAATGTCACAACTGTGTGACGAGCGCACATGCGGTTTACCACAAACCGGGGATGCACTAATTCGGCTGAGTGAACGACCCTCTTCGTATGAACGAGCAGGTGATGATGCCGCAGGCCTGGGTCAACCTGGCCGTGCTGGGAATGAACCTGGTCGTCTGGCTGGACGCGATCGCGAGGGTGGGGACGTGACCTCACGCTTTACGGATCTCCTGCCGGTCGAGCGCCTTGACGACGGCCTCGGTCCGGGTCCTGGCCTCGAGCTTTCCCATCGCGTTGCGGATGTGGGTGCGGATCGTCTCGGGCGAGAGGACCAGGCGCTCGGCAACCCGCTCCCCGGTCAGGCCGCCGGCGAGGAGCTCGAGGATCTCGGCCTCCCGTCGGCTGAGGATCCGCGGCTGTTCTGAGCCCGCCGTGCGGGAGAGCCTGACCAGGGCCGGGTCCCGGTAGCGCCTACCGCGGGCGACTTCGCGCAGGGCGTCGACCAGGATCGAGAGGTCGCTGGCCTTGGCGACGAAGCCGTCGGCGCCGCAGCCGAGGGCCTCCGAGAGGATCGAGGAGTCGCTGACGCCCGTGTAGACGAGGAGCCCGAGTCCGCCGCCGCGGGCGGCGAGGCGCTTGACCAGGGCCGTGCCGCTTTCGTCGGGAAGGTCGAGCCCGACGACGGCGACGGCCGGCTCGTGCGCGGCGATCGCGGCCTCACCCGCCCTCGCGGTATCGGCGGTGGCGAGGACGCGAAAGCCGCGGCGCTCCAGCAGCACCCCCAACCCATCGCGCAGGGCGCTGTGGTCGTCGATGAGGACGAGCGATGGGCTCCCGGTCCCATTGGCCATACAGCCAGCATCGCCTGGCTCGGCCGGAACTTGAGCGATCCCCGGGTGACTCGTGCTTTACCTAAAGGCGTCGATCCCGGTGACGGCCCCCCCGATCACCAGCGCGTGGACGTCGGCGGTCCCCTCGTAGGTCACCACCGACTCGAGGTTGTTCATGTGCCGGATCACCGGGTACTCCAGCGTCACGCCGTTGGCGCCGAGCACCTGGCGCGCGGTCCGCGCCACCTCCAGGGCCGCGTCGACGTTGCCGAGCTTGCCGAGGCTGACGTGCTCGGGCCGCAGCGTCCCGGCGTCCTTCATCCGCCCCAGGTGCATCGCCAAAAGGCTCGCCCGGTTCACCTCCAGCACCATCTGCGCCAGCTTCTGCTGCTGGATCTGGAAGGAGGCGATCGGGCGGTCGAACTGGACCCGCTCGAGCGCGTACTCCAGCGCCGCTTCGTAGCAGGCGCGCGCCGCCCCGGCGGCACCCCAGACGATCCCGTAGCGGGCCTCGTTGAGGCAGGAAAGGGGGCCTTTCAGCGAGCTCACCGCCGGCAGGACCGCCTCGGCCGGCAGCCGCACGTCGTCGAGCAAGAGCTCCGAGGTGATCGAGGCCCGCAGCGAGAGCTTGCGGTGGATGTCCTGCGTGGTGAAGCCGCTAGTCCCGCGCGGGACGAGGAAGCCGCGCACGCCCTCGTCGGTCTGCGCCCAGACCACCGCCACCTCCGCCACCGAGCCGTTGGTGATCCACATCTTCTGCCCGTGCAGGATCCAGTCGGAGCCGTCGCGACGCGCCCGCGTCCGCATCGAGCCCGGGTCCGAGCCGGCGTCGGGCTCGGTCAGGCCGAAGCAGCCGATCGCCTCGCCGGCCGCCATCCGCGGCAGCCACTCCCGCTTCTGCTCCTCCGAGCCCCAGCGCCAGATCGCGTACATCGCCAGGGAGCCCTGCACCGAGACGAGGCTGCGGATGCCGCTGTCCCCCGCCTCCAGCTCCATGCAGGCGAGCCCGTAGGCGGTGCCGCTGGCGCCGGCGCAGCCGTAGCCCTGCAGGTGCATCCCCAGCACCCCGAGCTTGCCGAGCTCCGGTGCCAGCTCGGCGACGGGGACGCTCGCCTGCTCGAACCACTCCCCCACGTTGGGCACGACCTTGTCGCGGACGAAGGCGCGGACGGCGTCGCGGATGTCGCGCTCCTCGTCGGAGAGGAGGGCGTCCAGGGCGAGGTAGTCGCTGGGGCGGATCGGCGGTGCGGCGGTGGTGGATGACATCGGGTGTCCTTGACTTCGGTTGCGGGTCCTTGGGATCGTGACCTAATGGCGTCCTCCGCGCTCGGACGGGTGCGCATCCTCGACTTCTCCCGCGTCCTCGCCGGGCCGCTGGCGACGATGACGCTCGCCGACCTCGGCGCCGAGGTGACCAAGGTAGAGCGACCGGGAAGCGGCGACGACACCCGCTCCTGGGGCCCGCCCTACGACGCCGCCGGCGAGGCGACCTACTTCCAGGCGGTCAACCGCAACAAGCGCAGCGTCGCCCTCGACCTCGGCGACGCCGGAGACCTGGCCGAGGCGCGGCGGCTGGCGCTCGCCGCCGACGTCGTCGTCGAGAACTTCCGGCCGGGGGTGATGGCGAGGCTGGGGCTCGGCTACGAGAGCCTCGCCGCCGAGAGGCCGGGGCTGGTCTTCTGCTCGATCACCGGCTTCGGCGGCTCCGGTGTCGGGGCGGACCTGCCGGGATACGACCTGCTGGTGCAGGCGCTCGGCGGGCTGATGAGCATCACCGGCGAGCCCGACGGCGAGCCGCTGAAGGTCGGGGTCGCCCTGGTCGACGTGATCGCCGGCCTCTACGCGGCGGTCGGGATCCTCGCCGCGCTGCAGCACCGGCGCGAGACCGGCGAGGGGCAGCTGGTCGAGGTCGACCTCCTCTCCGCCCTGCTCGCGGGCCTCGTCAACCAGGCCTCCGCCTACACGGTCGCGGCGGTGGTCCCGCAGCGGATGGGCAACCGCCATCCCAGCATCGCCCCCTACCAGCTGCTGCGCTGCGGCGAGGGCGAGATCGTCCTCGCCGTCGGCAACGACCGCCAGTTCGCCGAGCTCTGCGAGGCGCTGGGCGAGCCGGGCCTCGCCGCCGACGAGCGCTTCGCCGCCAACCCGGCCCGCGTCGCCAATCGCGAGGAGCTGCGATCGCGGCTCGAGGCGGCGCTCGTCGCGCGCCCGGCAGACGAATGGGTCGAGCTGCTGCGGGCGCGCCGCGTCCCCGCCGGGGTCGTCAACGACGTCGCCGCCGCCTTCGAGTTCGCCGAGCGGCTCGGCCTCGACCCGATAATCGAGATCCCCCGCGAGGGCGGCGACCCGGTCCGCCTTCCGCGCAACCCGATCCGCCTCTCGAAGACGCCGGCGAGTTATCGGCTGCCGCCGCCGCGACTACCCTGACGGCGGTGCGCGTCCTCGTCGTCACCAACTTCATGCCCGATGAGTCCGCCCCGCAACGCGGGCGCTGGGTGCGCGACCAGGTCGACGAGGTCCGCAAGCGCGGGGTCGAGGCCGACCTCTTCGCCTTCCCGCCCGGCCGCGGCGAGTACCTCCCCGCCACGCGCCGGCTGCGCTCGCTGCTGCGCCGGCAGCGCTTCGACCTCGTCCACGCCCACTACGGGCTGGCGGGATGGGTCGCGCGCCTGGCCGGGGCGCGACCGCTGCTCGTCACCTTCCACGGCACCGACGTCCGCCACCACCTGGTCGGCCACCTCTCGCGGCGGCTCGCCTGGCGGGCCGACCTCGTCGCCGGCGTCTCGCGGGCGCTGTTCGCGCCCGAGGACGGGCGCCCCGGCCTGCCCGCCGTCCCCGGCTCGGCGGTGCTCCCCTGCGGACCGGACCTGAGTCGCTTCGGCCCGAGCCCGCGGCGGGAGGCGCGGCGGGCGCTCGGGCTCGACCCCGACGCCCCCTTCCTCTTCTTCCCCGCCAACCCGGCGCGGCCGGAGAAGCGCGGCGACCGCGCCGCCGAGCTCGCCGCCGCCTGCGGAGCCGAGTTGCGCAGCGGCGGCTCGATCGAGCCCGAGCAGATGCCGCTCTGGATCAACGCCGCCAACGCCGTCCTCGTCACCTCCGACTACGAGGGCTTCGGCATGGCCGCGGTCGAGGCGCTCGCCTGCGACGTCCCCGTCCTCTCGACCCCGGTCGGGATCGCTCCCTACGCCCTCGGCGGCATCGACGGCTGCCTCAGCGCCCGCTTCGACCTCGACACCTGGGCGCCGCCGGCCCGCCGCCACCTGGAGGCACCGGACCCCCGCGTCGCCGGTGCCGCCCGCGCCCAGACGCTCTCCGCCGCGCGGATGGCGGAGCGGGCAATCGAGGCCTACCGCGCGGTGATCGACGGCGCGGTGCCGACGAAGCTGCCGGAGCGCTAATAGATTGAGGCCTGATGAACGCTGAAACCGGTCCCGGAGGCGACGGCCTCGAGAGCCAGGTCCGCGAGGCCGAGCAGCGGCTGGAGGAGGCGGCGACGCTGGCCGCCGAAGCAGAGCGCCGCGCCGCCGAAGAGATCAAGGCGCTGGAGGCCGACCTCGAGCGCGAGCGCGAGGAGAAGGAGCGGGCGCTGGCCGAGGCCGAGCAGCGGCTGGGCGAGATCGAAGGCCAGGTCGAGGAGGCCGAGAAGCGGGTCGAGGCGGCCGAGCAGCGCGCCAGGGTCGCCGAGGAGACGATCGCCGACGAGCTGGCCCGCGCCCGCGAGAGCGCCGCGGCGTGGCTGCAGGAGCAGCTCGACGCGCTGCGCCGGGAGGCGGAGGGGCGATAGCCGCGGGCGGTGAGTTCGACGTCGCCGTGGTCGGCGGCGGCGCCGCCGGCCTGTGGAGCGCGCTGCGGGCGGCCGAGCTCGGCGCCCGGGTCTGCCTCGTCTCCCGCACGCCGCTGAACGAGAGCGCCAGCTTCTGGGCGCAGGGCGGGCTGGCGGCGGCGCTCGAACCCGACGACTCGCCCGACCGCCACGCCGCCGACACGATCGCCGCCGGCCGTGGCCTCTGCCGCACCTCGGCTGTGCGGGCGCTGGTCGAGGAGGCGCCGGCGGTCGTCCGCGACCTGATCGCCCGCGGCGTCGTCTTCGACGTCGACCACGAGGGGCGCCTGGCGCTGGCGCTCGAGGGCGGCCACACCCACCGCCGCATCGTCCACGCCGGCGGCAGCCAGACTGGCCGCGAGATCACCGCCAAGCTGGCGGCTATGGTGGCGGCGCAGGGGCGGATCGAGGTGATGGAGCGCGCCTCGGCGCTGGCTCTGTGGAGCGACGGCGAGCGCTGCCACGGGGTGATCACAGAGGACGGCCCGGTCGCGGCCGCGGCGACGATCCTCGCCACCGGCGGCGCCGCGGCGCTGTGGCGGCGGACGACCAACCCGCGCGGGGCGATCGGCGCCGGGATGGTGCTGGCCTCGCTCGCCGGCGCCGACCTCGCCGACCTCGAGTTCTGCCAGTTCCACCCGACTGCGCTGGCGCTGCCGGGAACGGAGCACGACGGCACCCTGATCACCGAGGCGATCCGCGGCGAGGGCGCGAAGCTGCTCGACGCCGCCGACGAGCGCTTCACCGACGAGCTCGCGCCGCGCGACGCGGTGACGGCGGCGATCCTCGAGCGGATGCGCGTCGACGGCACGCACTCGGTCGACCTCGACCTGCGCGAGATCGACCCGGCCCGCTTTCCCAACGTCTTCGCCTCGCTCGCCGAGGCCGGGCTCGACCCGCACCGCGAGCCGGTACCGGTCTCCCCCGCCGCCCATTACACGATGGGCGGGATCGCCGTGGACGTCGACGGCCGCTCCTCGCTGCCGGGGCTCTACGCCGTCGGCGAGGTCTCCTGCACCGGCCTGCACGGCGCCAACCGCCTCGCCTCCAACTCGCTCAGCGAGTGCTTCGTCTTCGGCGGCCGCGCCGCCGCCGCGGCCGTGGCCGAGGAGCCGGCGGCGAGCCGCCCCGAGCCGCCCGCCTGGCGCTTCGAACCGCCCGACAGCGGGACCCGCGAGGCGGTCTGGCGCTACGCCGGCCCGATGCGCAACCCCGACGACCTGGCGCGGCTGATCTCCAACCCCTATCCGCTGGCGCGGGCGCTCGCCGCCAGCGCCCTCGGCCGTCGCGAGTCGCGCGGCGGCCACCTGCGCCGCGACTGCCCCGAGACCGATCCCGCCCTCGACGGCATCCACGTCGTCGTCGCCCCCGACGGCAGCGTCCGCAGCGAGGACTGGCACTAAGAAAATGTTGCTGGGGGTCGACGTCGGCGGGACCTTCACCGACGCCGTCCTGCTCGACGGCGGCGCCGTCCACACCGCCAAGGTGCCGACGACGCCGCGGGAGGAGTCGGCGGGGGTGATGCGGGCGGTGGAGGCGGTGCTGGAGCGGGCCGGGGCCAGCACCGATGACGTCGAGGTCTTCGCCCACGGGATGACGGTCGGGACCAACGCGCTGCTGGAGGAACGGGGGGCGCGGACGGCGCTCGTCGCCACCCGCGGCTTTGCCGACCTGCTCGAGATCGGGCGCCAGGACCGCCCCCATCTCTATCGCCTCTGCGCGCCGAAGCCGGCGCCGCTGGTCGAACCGGAGCTGCGCTTCGAGGCGGCGGAGCGGATCGGTCCCGACGGCGTCGTCGAGCCGCTCGGCGACGGGGAGCCGGAGCGGCTGGCGGCGGCGATCGCCGAGAGCGGCGCCGAGGCGGTCGCCGTCTGCCTCCTCTTCTCCTACCTCGACCCCGGCCACGAGCGGCGGATCGCGGCGGCGCTGCGCGAGCGCCTGCCCGGCGTCCACGTCTCCGCCTCGCACGAGGTCCTGCCTCGCTTCCGCGAGTACGAACGCTGCTCCACCACCGTCGTCGACGCCTACCTGACCCCGCTGCTGGGCCGCTACCTCGGCCGCCTCGGCGAGGCGGCCGCGGGGGCCGGGCTGCCGCAGCCGCTGGTGATGCGCTCCTCCGGCGGCGTCGCCCCCGCGGAGGAGGCTGCGCGCGGCGGCGCCTGGAGCGTCCTCTCCGGGCCGGCGGGCGGTGCCGTCGGCGCCGGCCTCCTGGCCCACCTGAGCGGCGACGGCAACGCCCTCGGCTTCGACATGGGCGGGACCTCCTGCGACGTCTGCGTGGTCGAAGCCGGCGAGGTGCGCCGCACCGACAGTCGCGAGATCGAGGGCCGCCCGATCCAGCTGCCGATGGTCGACGTCCACACCGTCGGCGCCGGCGGCGGCTCGATCGGCTGGCGCGACAGCGGCGGCGCCCTGCGGGTCGGCCCCCGCTCGGCCGGCGCCGACCCCGGTCCCGCCTGCTACGGCCGCGGCGGCGGCGAGCCGACCGTGACCGACGCCAACCTCCTGCTCGGCCGGCTCGCCGGCGGCTCGGAGCTGGCCGGCGGCGTGGCCCTCGACGCCGAGGCCGCCGAGCAAGCGGTGGCCGGGCTCGGCCGCTCCCTCGGCCTCGACCCGCTCGAGACCGCCGCCGGCATCCTCCGCGTCGCCAACCAGGAGATGGTGCGGGCGCTGCGGGTCGTCACCGTCGAGCGCGGGGTCGACCCGCGCGGCTTCGCGCTGCTGCCCTTCGGCGGCGCCGGTCCGATGCACGCGGCGGCGATCGCCAAAGAGCTCGGGATCGCGAGGATCTTGTGCCCGCGCGCCGGAGGCGTCCTCTCCGCCCTCGGCCTCTGCGCCTCCGATCGCCGCCGCGACACGGCGCGGACGGTGATGCTGAGCGGCGGCGAGCTGACCGCGGAACGGATCGCCGCCGAGGTCGCGGCGATGGTCGAGACGGCCGGCGCCGGCCTCGAAGAGGAGGCCCAGGCGCAGGTGACCTACCGCCTGCGCTACGCCGGCCAGGCCTTCGAGCTGCCGGTGCCGGGGCCGGTCGACCCCGACCCCGCCGAGCTGATCGAGGGCTTCGAGGGCGCCCATGCGTTTCGCTACGGCCACCGCGACCCCGACGGCGAGGTCGTCCTCGTCGATATCGATTTGGCATTGGTGGTGCCCGGTTCATCGCCGCGCCCGCTGGCCGCCGGTGCCGAGGCCCTCCAGCGCGGCTCCCGTCCCGTCTTCTTCGACGGCGAGTGGATCGAGACGCCCGTGCTTCGCGGCGAGCCCCCCGCCGGCTTCGAGGCCGAGGGCCCGGTCGTCTTCGAGCTCCCCGAGGCCACCTTCGTCCTCCCCCCCGGCTGGTCCGCCGCCGTCGACGACCACGGCACCACCATCGCGTGGTTCCTTTCGCACGCTCGGCGTCCGAAAGGAACCACGGAACAGGGGGAGGGAAGATGAGCGGGCTGGGCCCGATCGCGCTGCAGGTGCTGGTCGGCGGGCTGCGCGCCGCCTGCGACGAGATGGGGGCGACGCTGATCCGCTCCGCCTACTCGGCCAACATCAAGGAGCGCCACGACTGCTCGACCGCGCTCTTCGACGCCGCCGGCGAGCTGGTGATGCAGGCCGAGCACATCCCCGTCCACCTAGGCTCGATGCCCGACGCGGTGGCGGCGGTGCTGGGTGAGGAGCAGCGGCCCGGGCAGAGCTGGATCCTCAACGACCCCTACCGCGGCGGCACCCACCTGCCCGACATCACCCTGATCTCCCCCGTCTTCGCCGGCGACGAGCTGCTCGGCTTCGCCGCCAGCCGCGCCCACCACGCCGATGTCGGCGGCCCGACCCCCGGCAGCATGCCGGCCTTCTCGAAGACACTGGAGGAAGAGGGCGTGGTGATCCCGCCGACCCGCGCCGACGCCGGGACGCTGGAGCGCCTCGTCGCCCGGATGCGCAACCCGCCCCAGCGGCTCGCCGACCTCCGCGCCCAGCAGGCGGCGAACCGGATCGGCGAGCTGCGCCTCGGCGAGCTGCGCGAGCGGCTGGGGACCGAGGCGTTGCGCGCCGGGATGGCCGAGATCCTCGCCTACAGCGAGCGCCGCACCCGCGCCGCCCTCGCCGGGCTGCCCGACGGCACCTACAGCGCCGAGGACGTGCTCGAAGCCGACTGGGACGGCGAGCAGCGCGACCTGCGGCTGCGGCTGGCGGCGACGATCGAGGGCGACTCCCTGCGGCTCGACTTCGGCGGCAGCGAGCCGCAGGTCGAGGGCAACCTCAACTGCCCTCTCTCGGTGACGAAATCGGCCGCCTTCTTCGCCGTCCGCGTCCTCACCGACCCCGAGGCGCCACCCTCGGCCGGCGCCCACCGCCCGATCGAGGTCCTCGCCCCGCCGGGCTCGCTGCTCAACGCCCGCCCCCCGGCCGCGGTCGTCGCCGGCAACGTCGAGACCTCCAGCCGCGTCGCCGACCTCGTCGTCGCCGCCCTCGCCGGCGCGCGCCCCGCCCCCGCCCAGGGGCAGGGGACGATGAACAACCTCACCCTCGCCGGCGAGGGCTTCACCTACTACGAGACGATCGGCGGCGGCCAGGGAGCCTGCCCCGACGCCGACGGCCCCAGCGCCATCCACGTCGCGATGTCCAACACCCTCAACACTCCGACCGAGGCGCTGGAGACGGAGTTCCCGCTGCGCGTGCGCGAGCTCTCGCTGCGGCGGGGCAGCGGCGGCGAGGGCGAGCGCCGCGGCGGCGAGGGGATCGCGCGCGAGCTGGAAGCGCTGGCGCCGCTGCGCTTCACCCTGCTCAGCGAGCGCCGCCGCCACGCCCCCGCGGGCCGCGACGGCGGGGGCGACGGGGCGCCCGGAGTCAACCGCCTGAACGGCTCCCCGCTGCCGAGCAAGGCGGCCGGCGAGATGCGTTCCGGAGACCGCCTGAGGATCGAAACTCCAGGGGGCGGCGGCCTCGGCGGCGACTAGTTACGTGAGATATCGCAAATTTCGCAGTTTTTTAGTTGAGATTTCGCTGCACTCGTCTAGAATGCGCGCCTCCGGGCGGGCGGAAAAGGCCTAGCAATCGCTCTGGCTTCGGCCCAGCCCCAACTGAAACTACGGAATCTCTGCTGAACTCACTGCAATGCCGATCGCTCTCAAGGAATGGGCTGTAACGGTCCGCGCCCTCGCGGAGGGCGAGCAGCTGCTGACCCTGCGTAAGGGAGGCATCCGCGAGGAGAACAAGCACTTCGAGCTCGAGCACGAGCGCTTCTTCCTCTACCCGACCTTCGACCACCAGCGGAACAACCTGGTCCGCGAATCGCACCACCCGGAGCTGAAACGCGCTCTCGAGGAGGGTGTCTGGCCCGACGAGGAGCCGCCGCCGAAGGCGCTGCTCCAGGACGGCGGCATCCCCCAGCCCGAGCGGGTGCGGCTGCGCGCCTGGGCGGAAGTCGTCGACCATGTCACGATCAACGATCGGCGCACCCTCGACTCGCTCTCGCCGTACTACATCTGGACCCCGGACTACGCCGAAAAGCGCCTCGCCTGGAAGCGCCGGCACCCGCTCCACGTGCTGCTGCTGCGGGTCCACCGGATCCCGCGCCCGGTCACGGTGCGCGTCCGCGACGAGTACCACGGCTGCCGCTCCTGGGTCGAGATCGACCGCGAACTGCCCTTCGAGGGCACGCCGGTGATGGCCGACGAAGAGTTCGACCGCGCACGTTCCGAGATCATCGACCGCTGCGGCGCGGCGGAACCCGTCCTCGCCTGAGTCGCGCCCTCGCCGCTCGCTAGTCTCGCCTTCGATGTCTTGGGTCGAGACCGAGAGCCTGAGCTTCACCGCGCGTCACGACTCCGACGACTCCGCTTTCGCCGAGCGCACGCTCGACCGGCTCGAGCACCTGAGGCTGCGGCTCGAAGACCGCTTCGAGCAGGTCCCGGAGGAGGTGACCGTGGTCGTCCACACCAACCCGGTCTGGCTGACGGCGGCCCATCCCTTCCTGCCGGCGGCGCGCTGGTCGGCGGCGCCGGCGGGGCGCCGCTACCTCGCCGGCTGGCCGATGTCGACCGAGCTGCACGTGCTCAACGACCCCCACCTGGAACGGCGCGCCGCCGGCGACGACTCCTACGAAGCGCTGCGCGGCACCGCCGAGCGCCTCTACGCGCAGCTCGTGATCTCCACCAACAATCCCGACCTCCCCCCCTCCTGGACGCCGCGCCGCTTCGCCCGCTACCTGCGCTGGGCCTGGCTGGTCGAAGGCGGCGCCCAGTACTTCGCCCGCCAGGTCGGCCTCTACCGCGCCGCGACGATCCGCCGCCTCCGCGAGAGCTCCCGCCCCTCCTTCCCGCCCTCGCGCCGCGACGCCGTCATCCTCGGCGGCACGATCTTCGACCTGCTCGAGAACGAGCGCGGCCCCGAGGCCTGCGAGCGCCTCGTCGACCGCCTCCTCCCGCAGGGCCCCGAGGTCCAGCTCGAAGACGCCTTCGACGCCCGCTTCCGCGACATCGAGGACGCCTGGCGCGACTACCTGCGGGAGATGGTCCGCGGCCCGGCCGCGGTCAGGTAGCGGCGCCGGATTCCGGGGAGTCTTCGGCTTCCGCTTCCGCCTTGGCAAGCAGCGCCCTGGCCTCCTCGGCCCGGTGCGCGTGGACCATGATCCGGCGCGAGCCGCCGCCGGGTCCCAGGAAGGCGTAACCGAGCTGTCCTCCGCTCGGCCCGGTCTGCTGCTGCAGGCTGGGAATCGCGGCCTCCTCGAGCAACTCCTGGATCACGGCGCCCTGGAACTCGTTCTCCACGAAAGCGACCTCGACCAGATCCTCCATGTTCCTCTCTCCCCTCAGCTCGCCTGGTAGAGCACCCAGACGAGGATAAAGGCGAAGAGGGCGAAGGCGCAGATCCACAGGGCGAGGCGTGCGGGCGCAGGGCCGGTGCCTTCGCCGCGGGCGAGACGGCGCTGCTCCTCCAGCTCCGCCAGCTCCTCGTTCTCGTCCTCGAGCATCGTTTCGGCGAGGACCTCGCGGGCGCGCTTCGCCATGCGCGCGGCGACCATCACGTCGACCGGCCCCGGCACGTAGCTGACCGAGTAGAAGCCCTGCGCGCGGTTGAGCACGCTCGGGATTCCCGCCTCCGAGAGCAGCCCCTGCAGCATCTCCCCCTCCGCCTGCGTCCGCGCGAAGGCGACCTTGACGAGGTCGTCGCCGCCGCCACCGCCGCCACCGCCGCCCTCGTCGCCGCCGCGGAAATCGTCGCCGCCGCCACCGGCGCTGCGCGTCGGCGGTCGCCTAGGGGCTGACGTCGAGGTCGACATCGGCGATCTTCAGGTCCGCCAGGTCGTAGGCCTTCACGTCCGGCGCCTCTTCGTTCTCCAGCGAGACGATCACATAGGTCTGTTCGGGCCACATCCGCGCCTCGTTCACGTCGGTCTGCGAGGGGTAGGCGGCGCTGCGCGTGTGGGAGTGGTAGATCCCGACCAGCTCTTCGCCCGCGTCTTCGATCCGCTTCAGCGCGTCGTACTGGCCCTGCGGATCCATCTCGTAGCGCAGCGGGCTGGCGGCGGCGTTCCCGACCCGGACCACGCGCGTCGCCGCGCCGTCCCTGCCGCCGATCATCCCGCAGCACTCGTTCGGCAGGTCCTCGCGCGCGTGCGCGACCATCTCGTCGATCAGCTCCTGCGAGATCTTCATCGGCCGAGCCTATTGAGCGTCGGCGGCCTCTACCACCAAACAGTGGAGTCGAGGTTCTCGATCTCCTCGATCGGCTTGGTGTAGACGCCGGAGGAGAGGTACTTCCAGCCGTCGTCGGGGATGACGAAGACGACGTTGCCGCCCTCGAGCTCGCCGGCGATGCGGCTGGCGATCGCGGCGATCGCGCCGGAGGAGACGCCGGCGAAGACGCCCTCCTCGTCGAGCAGCTTCTTCGTCCAGACGATCGCGTCGCGGTTGGAGACCATGATCTTGCGGTCGAGCAGGGAGAGGTCGATGATCGGCGGGATGAAGCCGTCGTCGAGCGAGCGCAGGCCCTGCACCAGCTCGCCCTGCATCGGCTCGGCGGCGACGATCAGGGTGTCCGGGTTGGCCTCCTTGAGCCGGCGGCCGTTGCCCATCAGGGTGCCGCCGGTGCCGAGCCCGCCGACGAAGGCGGTGACCTCGTCGAGCTCGTCGAGGATCTCGACCGCGGTGCCGTTGTAGTGGGCGAGCGGGTTGGCCTCGTTGCCGTACTGGTAGGGCATGTAGTAGCCCGGCTCCTCGGCCATCTCCAGCGCCACCTCGACCGCGCCGTTGGAGCCCTTGGCCCCCTCCGAGTAGACGATCTCCGCCCCGTACATGCGCAGCAGCGCGGTGCGCTCCTCGGTGACGTTGTCGGGCATCACCACCTTCAGCGGGTAGCCCTTGCGGCGGCAGATCATCGCCAGCGAGATGCCGGTGTTGCCGGAGGTCGGTTCGAGGATCGTCTGGCCCGGTTCGATCGCCCCTTCCGCCTCGGCGCTCTCGATCAGCGATTTGGCGACCCGGTCCTTGACCGAGCCGGTCGGGTTGCGGCCCTCGAGCTTGGCGTAGATGCGGACCTCCGGCTTCGGCGAGAGCCGCGGCAGCTCGACCAGCGGCGTGTTGCCGATCGACTCGACGATGTCGCCGAAGCGCCCTCCGCAAGGTTTGTTGAGTAAATCTCGCGCCATCTCCGTCCCTTACTTCAGAAAGTGTAGCGAGGGATTTTTGGCGCGATGGATAGACCTTTGTACGGCCTGGCGTGTATCTTCGCCGGGGTTTCTGAAACCAGGGAACGGAGGATTGATGAGCAAGATCCGGTTGACCTCTCTCTTCGCGGCGCTTCTCCTCGCGCTGACCGCGCTGGTCGTGGCCGGCTGCGGCAGCAGCGGCGGCAGCACGACCGGCGGTGAAGGCGGTGGCGGCGAAAAGCTCGTCGTCGGCTCCGACATCCCCTATCCCCCCTTCGAGCAGGGGAAACCGGGCAACTACACCGGCTTCGACATCGAACTGATGGAAGCGATCGGCGAAAGGATCGGCCGCGAAGTCGAATTCCAGGACACCTCGTTCGAAACGATCTTCCGCGACGTCGCCCAGGGCAAGTTCGACGCGGTGATCTCGGCGGCGACGATCACCGAAGAACGCGAGAAGGTCGTCGACTTCTCCAACCCCTACTACCTCTCCGAACAGGCGGTCCTGGTCAAAGAAGGCAGCCCGATCAAGTCGCTGTCAGAACTGGAAGGCAAGACCGTTGCCGTCCAGCAGGGCACGACCGGCCAGGAACTCGCCAAGGAAGAAATCGGCGGAGCCGAAATCCGGCCCTACCCCGAAGGGCCCGACGCCGTCAACGCGCTCAAAGCGGGGACCGTCGAAGGCGTGGTGATCGACGCGCCGGTCGCGCAGAACGCGGTCGAAAAATCGGGTGGCATCGAAATCGCCGAAAAAATCTCGACCGAAGAAGACTATGGAATCGCCGTCGCCCAGGGCAATACCGAACTGCTCGAAGAAATCAACAAGGGGCTCGAAGAAGTCAAGGAAGACGGGACCTACACGAAGATCTTCGAAAAGTGGTTCCACGCCCCGCCCCCGAAGGCGGTCTTCTCGGCCACGCACGAAGCCGAATGACCACGTCCGCGTAGAACCTAGGGGAGAATGGAGGGGCGCCGAGGGAAGGCGCCCCTTCGTTTTGCCCAGGAGAGACCGCAGGAGACGGCGATGAGCGAATTCTTCCACCTCTACTTCGACTTCAACTACATGGGGGAACACTTCTGGGAAGTCTTCGAAGCCTTCCTCCAGAACCTCCTGATCTTCGCCGTCGTCGCCGTCCTCGCCCTCACCTGGGGCCTGATCCTCGCCCTGCTGCGCCAGCTGCCCGGGAAGAAGTTCGTGCCGATCCGGTTCCTCACGATCGGCTACATCGACCTCTTCCGGGCGATCCCGATCCTGATCGTGATCCTGCTGATCTCCGGCGGGATCCCCTTCCTCGAATTCATCCCCAAAGACATCCGCATCCCCCACTGGTTCGGCAAGCCCGATCCCTTCTGGTACGGGGTGGCGGCGCTGATGCTCGTCTACGGGGCCTTCACGGCCGAGGTCTACCGGGCCGGCATCGAAGCCGTTCCGAAAGGCCAGATGGAGGCGGCCCGCTCGCTCGGCATGAGCCACTGGCAGGCGATGCGGCACGTCGTGGTGCCGCAGGCGGTGACCCTGATTCCGGCGCCGATGCTGAACGAAATGATCTCGCTGCTGAAGGACTCGACCCTGGTCAGCGTCATCGCCTTCAGCGAGTCGGTGCTGATCAGCCGCGAACTGCTCGCCGAATCGTTCAACGCCTCGGCGCTGATCCTCAGCGGCTTCTTCTTCATCATCATCATCCTGCCCCTGGCCCGCGTCGTCGACAAACTGATCGCCCGCAACCAGGGCAGGATCACCCGCGGCTCCCACATCGAGGTGGCGTGATGGCGGAGGCGATGGTCAGCCTGAAGGGGATCTGCAAGCGCTTCGGCAGCCTCGAGGTGCTGAAAGGCGTCGACATCGAGGTCGGTCGCGGCGAGGTCGTCTGCATCCTCGGTCCCAGCGGCTCCGGCAAGAGCACGCTGCTGCGCTGCGTCAACCTGCTCGAGCCGCCCGAGGAGGGCGAGATCTTCGTCGAAGGCCACGACATCTGCAAGGGGCCGGGCTCGGGGACCGGCGAAGAGAGCTGGGAGCTCAACTTCGTCCGCCAGCGGGTCGGAATCGTCTTCCAGCAGTTCAACCTCTTCCCCCACAAGACCGCGCTGGAGAACGTGACGCTGGCCCAGGAACGGGTGCTCGGCCGCTCCAAGCAGGAGGCGCGGGCGAAGGCGACGGAATTGCTGGAGCGCGTCGGCCTCGGCGACAGGCTCGACCAGTACCCCGAAACCCTCTCCGGAGGCCAGCAGCAGCGGGTGGCGATCGCCCGGTCGCTGGCGATGGACCCGCACGTGATGCTCTTCGACGAGGTCACCAGCGCCCTGGACCCGGAGCTGGTGAAGGAAGTGCTCGACGTGATGCGCGAGCTGGCCGAGGAAGGGATGACGATGATGGTCGTCACCCACGAGATCGGCTTCGCTCGCGAGGTCGCCGACCGCGTCGTCTTCATGGACGGCGGCGTGATCGTCGAGGAAGGCCCGCCCGCCGCGGTGCTGGAGAGCCCGCGCGAGGAGCGGACGCGTCAGTTCCTGGGCCTGGTCCTGGACCGGTAGAGGCGCCGGTGACTAAGGAGCGCCGCCGGCCATCGCCGGCAGGATGACGACGGTGTCGCCGTCTTTGACCGCGGTCTCGAGCCCCTCGAGCACCCGCACGTCCTCGTCGTTGAGGTAGACGTTGACGTAGCGGTTCAGCTCGCCGCCCTCGCCGAAGAGCTGCTCGGCGGTGTCGGGGTGCTCGGCGGTCAGCGAGCGCAGGACCTCGCCGACGTCGCCGCCGGCGGCCTCGACCTCGGCCCGCCCTCCCGTCTTCGGGCGCAGGACCGGGGGGATGCGAACGGTCGCCATGAGGCGGTGATCCTAGTCGAGCCGGCGCCTACGGCGTAGCCGCGCTCTGGCGGTCGCCGCCCGCTCCCGCGCAGAACGCGTCGTAATCCGGGAACTTGCCCATCTCCGACTCCGGGATCTCCTCGGCGTGCTCGCCGCAGATCGGGCACTCGGGGTCGCGGCGGACCTTCAGCTCGGTGAACCTCGTGCCGAGCGCCTCGTAGAGGAGCAGGCGGCCGACCAGCGGCTCGCCCTTGCCGAGCACCAGCTTGATCACCTCGTTGGCCTGCAGCGTGCCCATCGTCCCCGCCATCACCCCGAGCACCCCGTTGGCGGAGCAGCTCGGAGCCAGCTCGGCCGGCGGCGGCGTCGGGTAGAGGCAGCGGTAGCAGGGCCCCTCGAAGGGGACGAAGGTCGAGATCTGCCCGTCGAAGCCGAGGATCGAGGCGGAGACGACCGGCTTGCGCAGCCGCACCGAGGCGTCGTTCAGCAGGTAGCGCGTGGGGAAGTTGTCGGCGCCGTCGACGATGATGTCGTAGTCCTCGATGACGTCGAGGATGTTGCTCGCGTCGAGCCGGCCGTTGTGCTCGACCACCTCGACGTCGGGGTTCAGCCCTTCGATGAAGATGCGGGCCGAGGTCGTCTTCGGCATCCCGATCCGTTCGGTGTTGTGGATCACCTGGCGCTGCAGGTTGGAGGCGTCGACCACGTCGTCGTCGACGAGGCCGAGGGTGCCGACTCCGGCGGCGGCGAGGTAGAGCGCGGTCGGGGCGCCGAGGCCCCCCGCGGCGTGGGGGGGTGGGTATCACCGGGCGCTGCTGGTGGGGGGCGTCGCCGCCGTCGTGGGCGCCGAGGCCGATCGTGCCGACCCCGGCGGCCGCGAGGTAGAGGGCGGTCGGGGCGCCGAGCCCGCCGGCGCCGAGCAGCAGCACCTTCGCGTTCAGCAGCTTGACCTGGCCGTCGACCCCTACCTCCGGCAGCAGCGTGTGGCGCGAGTAGCGCTCGCGCTGCTCGGGGGTCATGCCGTGGGCGGCGACGACCGGCAGCCCCTGCTCCTGCCAGGCGAGGATGCCGCCGCTCATCGAGGCGACGTTCTCGTAGCCGAGCTGCTGCATCTGCGCGGCGGCGGTGGCGGAGCGGTTGCCGCTGCGGCAGTAGAGGATCGTGCGCGCCGCTTTGTCCGGCGCCGCCTCGGCGATTTCGTCGACGAGCAGGCCCGGCGGCACCAGCCTGCCGTTCTCGAGGTGAGCCTCCTCGTACTCGTGGGGCTCGCGGGTGTCGATCAGGACGACGTCGCCGCCCTCGATCTCCTCCGCCGCCTCGAAGGGTTCGATCTCCTCGATCGTCTGGACGCGCTCGGTGTCGATGGCCATGAAGTAAATCCCCTAAATCGGATCAGCTTTTACTTCAAAAATGATAGCGACCCCGGAGTGAAGGGCTCCGGGGTCGCTTGGGACACCGTCGAATCTCGCCTCGGGCTTACAGGCTGGGGCGCATCTGGCGCAGGCGGCGGACCCGCTCCTCGATCGGGGGATGGGTCGAGAAGAGGCCGGCGAGCCCCTTGCCCTTGAAGGGCCGGACGATGTAGAGGGGCTCGGCCGCGTTGTTGACCTGCATCGGCATCGCTTCCGCGCCCTGCTCGAGCCGCAGCAGCGCGCTCGCCAGCGACTCCGGGTTGCCGCAGATTTCGGCGCCGCCGGCGTCGGCCGCGAACTCGCGCTGGCGCGAGATCGAGAGCTGGATGATCGTCGCCGCGATCGGGGCCAGCAGCACCATCGCCAGGGCGGCGACGAGGCCGAGCGGCGATTCGTCGTCGCCGCCGAACCACATCGCCATGTAGGCGAGGTAGGTGATCGCGGCGCCGATCGCCGAGGCGACCGACTGGATCAGGATGTCGCGGTTGCGGATGTGCGTGAGCTCGTGCGCGAGGACGCCGCGCAGCTCGTCCTCGGAGAGGAGCTTGGTGATCCCCTGGGTGACCGCCACCGCCGAGTGCTTCGGGTCGCGCCCGGTCGCGAAGGCGTTGGGCTGTTCCTGCGGGATCATGTAGAGACGCGGCATCGGCAGTCCGGCGCGCGTCGTCAGTTCGCGCACGATCTGGTAGAGCCGCGGCGCTTCCGACTCGTCGATCGGCTTGGCGCGGCTCATCGCCAGCGCCATTTTGTCGCTGAAGAAGTAGGAGAAGAAGTTGATCGCGAGGGCGAAGAAGAGGAAGAGCAGCGCCGTGCTCGGGCCGCCGATCGCCGCGCCGATCGCGACGAGCAGCCCGCCCAGCGCCGCCATCAGGATCGTGGTCCGCAGCGTCGCGCCCCAGGTGGATTGCTTGGTGGTGGTCATCGCGTGAGTAGCTCCTCGTTTGGGATTGCCGACGAAGTATGCGCCGAAGAGGCGGATCTGACCATAGGTGGCAGCCCCCGAACGCGCTGGGGCGACCCCCTAGGCTGGATCCATGACGCTGACGGCGATCGGCCTCGCGCTCGTGGTCGTGGCCCTTTCGATCGCGCTCGTGCGCGAGCGGCGGCGACTGCGGCCGCTCGAGGACCTGGTCGAGGCGATGGAGAAGGTCGACCTCTCCAGCACCCGTCCCCTCCTCCCTGCCACGATCGACGGGGTCGGCGAGACCGAGGAGGTGGAGCGGATCGAGCTCGCCTTCCTGCGGATGATGCGCCGGCTCGAAGCCGAGCGGCGGCGGGCCGGATCGGCCGCTCTGCACGCCCAGGAGGAGGAGCGCGCCCGCGTCGCCCGCGACCTCCACGACGAGGTCAACCAGTCGCTGACCGGGCTGCTGCTGCGGCTGGAGGCGGCACGGGAGGCGGCCCCGCCGGAGCTGGAGGGCGAGCTGGCCGAGACCAAAGCGCTCGCCAACCAGGCGATGACCGAGCTGCTCTCCCTCGCCCGCCAGCTGCGCCCGACCGCGCTCGACGACCTCGGCCTGGTGGCGGCGATCGGCGGCCAGGTCGAGCAGCTCGGCCGCGGCGAGGTCGGCGCCCGGCTCGAGGTCGAGGGCGACTTCTCCGATCTCGGCGACGACGCCCAGCTGGTCGTCTACCGGGTAGCCCAGGAGGCGCTCACCAACGCCGCCCGCCACAGCGGCGCCGGGCATGTGGAGGTGCGTCTGCGGCGCGCCGATGGCGGTGGCGTCCTCCTCGACGTCGCCGACGACGGCCGCGGCTTCGCCTTCGACGAGTCCCAGCGCGGCCTCGGCATCGGCGGCATGCGCGAGCGCGCGCTCCTGGTCGGCGGCGAGCTGACGATCGAGTCCCGTCCCGGCCACGGCACCACCGTCCACCTCGCGGTGCCCGGAGAATCGTCGCGATGAGGGTGCTGATCGCCGACGACCACGGGATCGTCCGCTCGGGGATCCGGCTGCTCTTGGAGCGCCAGCCGGACATCGAGGTCGTGGGGGAGGCTGCCGACGGAGCCGAGGCGCGCGACCTGGCGGTGCGGGAGCGGCCGGACCTGGCGATCCTCGACGTGAAAATGCCGAAGCTGACCGGCTTGCAGGCGACGCGGGAGATCAAGAAGCAGGCGCCCGACGTCGCCGTGCTGATCCTCTCGATGCACGACGACGAGCGCTACCTGTTCGAGGCGCTGAAAGCGGGCGCCTCCGGCTACGTGCTGAAGGCGCAGGCCGACACCGACCTGTTGGCGGCGATCCGCGCGGTCGAGCGCGGCGAGCCGTTCCTCACCCCGGAGGCGCAGCGGACGTTGATCAAGGACGTGCTCGAGCGCGGCTCCAGCGGCGAGGAGGAGCTGACCCCGCGCGAGGAGGAGATCGTCAAGCTCGTCGCCGAGGCGAACACGACCAAGCAGATCGCCGAGGTTCTCCACCTCTCCGAGAAGACGGTCGAGAACCACCGTGCCAACGCGATGCGCAAGCTCGGGATGCGCGACCGGGTCGAGCTGGTCCGCTACGCGATCCGCCGCGGACTGATCGAGCCATAACCGACCGCTTCGGTAGGATTTATCTCCCGATGCTGTTCTCGACCAAAGCCGAGTACGGAGTGCGCCTGATGGTCGAGCTGGGCCGCCAGCCCGGCTCGCAGCCCGTCTCGCTGGGCTCCGTCGCCGAAGCCGAGCGGCTGCCGCTCTCCTACCTGGAGCACCTGGTGGCGAAACTGCGCAAGGCCGGCCTCGTCACCTCCACCCGCGGCGCCCACGGCGGCTACCGCCTCGCCAAGCCGGCGGAGGAGATCACGATGGACGCGGTGGTCGAGGCGCTGGAAGGGCAGATCGCGCCGATGGAGTGCTTCCACGACACCCCGGAAGGCAAAGTCCTCTGCTCGCACGAGGCGGACGGCGACCGCGCCTGCTCGACGAAGCTGCTGTGGATGCGCGTGCAGGGCGGGGTCAACAAGGCGCTGGCCGGCACCACCCTCGCCGAGCTGGTCGAGTTCTCGTCCCACAGCGCGCCCGGCGCCCCCGTCGGCAGCGCCGCTTGAACGCTGACGCAACTTCAAAAACCCAGAAACGGAGCGAAATTGGCTGAGCTGGAGATCCGCAACCTGCACGTGAAGGCCGAGGACAAGGAGATCCTCAAAGGCCTCGACCTCGACGTCGAGAAGGGCAAGGTCCACGCGCTGATGGGCCCCAACGGCTCCGGCAAGTCGACCCTCGCCAACGCGATCATGGGCCACCCGGCGCTGGAGGTGACCGAGGGCACGATCGTCTTCAAGGGCGAGGACATCACCGAGGCCGATCCCGAGGAGCGCTCGCAGGCCGGCCTCTTCATGGCCTTCCAGTACCCGGTGGCGATCCCGGGCGTCTCGGTCAGCAAGTACCTGCGGATGATCATCAACGCCCATCGCGAGGCCCGCGGCGAAGAGCAGATCAAGATCAAAGACTTCGCCAAGACCGCCCAGGAGGCGATGGAGCTGGCGAACATTCCCAAGGACTTCTCCAGTCGCTACCTCAACGACGGCTTCTCCGGCGGCGAGAAGAAGCGGATGGAGCTGCTGCAGCTGGCGCTGCTGCGGCCGGAGATCGCGATCCTCGACGAGACCGACTCGGGCCTCGACATCGACGCCCTGCGCACCGTCGCCGAGGGCGTCAACAGGTTCGCCGGGCCGGACATGGGCGTCCTCATCATCACCCACTACCAGCGCATCCTCCACATGGTCAAGCCCGACCAGGTCCACGTCATGTACCAGGGGAGGATCGTCAAGGAGGGCGGCCCGGAGCTGGTCGAGACGCTGGAGGAGAAGGGCTACGGCTGGATCAAGGAGGAGGTCGAGGCAGGCGCCGCCGCCTGACCTCTAGAGCGATGGAGCCGGTGAGCGCGAAGAGCCCCGCGGCAGCCGCGCTGCCGATCGAGAAGGTCCGCGCCGCCTTCCCGGCGCTGGAGCGCGAGGTCCACGGCCGGCCGGTCGCCTACCTCGACAGCGGCGCCAGCGCCCAGCGGGTGCTGGCCTCGATCCAGGCGGTCGACCGCTACGAGCGCCGCCACCACTCCAACGTCCACCGCGGCTCCCACACCCTCTCCGCCGAGGCGACCGAAGCCTACGAGGGGGCACGGGCGACGGTCGCCGACCATCTCGGCGCCGCCGACCGTCGCGAGGTCGTCTTCACCCGCAACGCGACCGAGGCGATCAACCTCGTCGCCCGGTCCTGGGGCGAGGCCAACGTCGGCGCCGGCGACCGCCTGCTCCTGACCGAGATGGAGCACCACTCCAACATCGTCCCCTGGCAGCAGCTCGCCGAGCGGGTCGGGGCGGAGATCGACTGGGCGCCGATCGACGAAGAGGGCCGGCTCGACATGGATGCCTTCGCGGCGCTGCTGGAGCGCGGGCCGAAGCTGGTCGCCGTCACCCACGTCTCCAACGTGCTCGGGACCGAGAACCCCGTCGCCGAGATCGCGCGGCTGGCGCACGAAGCCGGCGCCAAGGTTCTCGCCGACGGCGCCCAGGCGGCACCGAAGCTGCCGCTCGACATGGGGGCGCTGGGGGTCGACTTCTACGCGATCACCGGCCACAAGATCTACGGCCCGACCGGGATCGGGGCGCTCTGGGCCAGGCTCGACCTGCTGCGCGAGATGCCGCCCTTCCTCGGCGGCGGCTCGATGATCCGCAAGGTGACCAAGGACGGCACGACCTACGCCGACCCGCCCGCGCGCTTCGAGGCGGGCACGCCGGCGATCGCCCAGGCGATCGGCCTCGCCTCCGCCCTGCGCTGGCTCGACTCGCTGGAGATGGAGGCGGTGCGCGCGCACGAGGAGGAGATCGCCGACTACACGCTGGAGCGGGTCGCCGAGGTGCCGGGCCTGCGCATCTTCGGGCTGTCCCGCGGCAGCGGCCGGCTCGGCCCCGTCTCCTTCGAAATCGAGGGCATCCACGCCCACGACGTCTCCGAGATCCTCGACCGCCACGGCGTCGCCGTCCGCGCCGGGCACCATTGCGCCCAGCCGCTGATGGACCGGCTCGAGATCGCCGCCACCGCCCGCGCCAGCTTCGGCGTGTACACGACGACCGCGGAGATCGACCGCCTGGTCGACGGGCTCGAAGACGCGCGTAAGGTGTTCGGTCTCTGATGGACGAGCTCTACCGCGACCAGATCCTCGAGCACTACAAGCGGCCGCACAACTTCGGCCACCTCGAGCATCCCGACCTCGAGTTCGAGGACACCAACCCGTTCTGCGGCGACGAGCAGCGCGTGACGATCCGCCTCGACGCCGACGAAAAGGTCGCCGAGGTGGCCTTCGAGGGCAAGGGCTGCGCGATCTCCACCGCCGCCACCTCGCTGCTGACCGACGAGCTGGTGGGGATGAGCCGCGAGGAGCTGCTGCGGCTGCCGAAAGACTTCGTCCTCGAGCTGCTGGGGATCGACATCTCGGCGACGCGGATGAAGTGCGCGATGCTCGGCCTCAAGGTCGTCAAGAGCGCCTCCCTGGGAAAAGCGGCCGAATGGGAGGACGAAGGCGAGGCCGGAGACCCGAGCGAAGCGGTCGCCGATCTCGGCCAGATCTAGCGAGACCGCGAAAACCGTTCCTCAAGGACGGTTTTCGCGGTCTCGGCGTCTGCGGGCCGGACCGGCCGCCCCGCTAAAATCCGACTGTAGAAGTAGGATTAAGTTTCAACCCGCACGAGCCACCTGACGAGCGGGAGAAAGCGACCCTCTTGACCGACACCGCAGGAACCAAGATCTCCGTCTGCCCGGCCGCCGAGCTGCCGCCGGGGGGGATGCGCCTGGTCGAGCACGACGGCCGCAAGATCGGCGTCTTCAACTGCGACGGGACGCTGTACGCGATCGAGGACCGCTGCTCCCACGACAACGGGCCGCTGGCCGAGGGCGAGTTCGACCCGGCCGCCTGCACGGTGGAGTGCCCACGCCACGGCTCCCTCTTCGACCTCAGCACCGGCAGGCCGAAGACGCTCCCAGCTTTCCAGCCGGTTCGAACGTTCCCGATAGCGGTCGAGGACGACACCATCACTCTGGAGGTCGACTGACATGGCAACGCCCGAGGTAATCGCCGAGAAACGCGAGCTGGCCGGCATCAACGCCGACTACAAGGAGAAGTTCGGCTTCAACGACCCCGAGACGGGCTACGCCTACAAAGCGCCCAAGGGCCTCAGCCGGGAGGTCGTCGAAACGATCTCCGACTACAAGGACGAGCCGCAGTGGATGCGCGAGTTCCGGCTGAAGGCGTTGGAGCACTTCGAAAGCCGCCCGACCCCCCAGTGGGGCGGCAACCTCGACCAGATCGACTTCGAAGACATCCACTACTTCGTCCGCGCCTCGGAAAAGAACAGCCGCGACTGGAGCGAGGTCCCCGAGGACATCAAAAACACCTTCGACCGGCTCGGCATCCCCGAGGCGGAGCGCAAATTCCTCGCCGGGGTCGGCGCCCAGTACGAGAGCGAGGTCGTCTACCACCAGGTGAACGAGAAGCTCGAGGAACAGGGCGTGATCTTCACCGACATGGACAGCGCCCTGCGCGAACACGAGGACCTGGTGCGCGAGTACTGGGCGACGGTGATCCCGCCCAACGACAACAAACTGGCCGCGCTCAACAGCGCCGTCTGGTCCGGCGGCTCATTCGTCTACGTCCCCGCCGGCGCCAAGGTGGAGATGCCGCTGCAGGCCTACTTCCGGATCAACACCGAGAACATGGGCCAGTTCGAGCGGACGCTGATCATCTGCGAGGAGGGGGCCGACGTCCACTACATCGAGGGCTGCACGGCGCCGGTCTACTCGACTGACTCGCTGCACTCGGCGGTGGTGGAGATCATCTGCAAGCCGAGCTCGCGCGTCCGCTACACGACCGTCCAGAACTGGTCGCAGAACGTCTACAACCTCGTCACCAAGCGCGCCGTCGCGCAGGAGCGGGCGACGATGGAGTGGGTCGACTGCAACCTCGGCTCGAAACTGACGATGAAGTACCCGTCGATCTACCTGCTCGGCCCCGAAGCCCACGGCGAGATCCTCTCGATCGCCTTCGCCGGCGAGGGCCAGCACCAGGACGCCGGCGGCAAGATCATCCACGGGGCGCCGAAGACCTCGTCCTCGATCTTCTCCAAGTCGATCTCCAAAGACGGCGGCCGGGCGACCTACCGCGGCCTGCTCGAGGTCGCCGACGGGGCGAAGGAATCTCGCTCGAAGGTGGTCTGCGACGCACTGCTCCTCGACGAGGACTCGCGCAGCGACACTTACCCGACGATCCGCATCGACGAGAACGACGCCGACATCGGCCACGAGGCGACCGTCTCCAAAATCGGCGACGAGCAGCTCTTCTACCTGCAGAGCCGCGGCCTCGACGAGGAGGAGGCCTCGAAGATGATCGTCAACGGGTTCATCGAGCCGGTGACGAAGGAGCTGCCGATGGAGTACGCGGTCGAGCTGAACCGCCTCATCGAGCTCCAGATGGAGGGCTCCATTGGCTGAGCAGGCCTTGGCCTTCCCACCCCTGCCCGACCAGAAGACCAAGGGCTGGGAATTCACCGACATCTCGGCTCTCGATCTCGATGCCTACGAGGCCGCCGAGGCCGTCCCGATCATCGCAGGCGGAAGCGGAGCAACGGTGCTCGATCTCGCGGAAGCGACCGATGCAAACCCGGACCTGGTCGATCGATGGCTCGGGACCCTTGTCCCGGGGGACGACCCATTCGTCGCGCGCAATGAGGCGGCCCCCCGCAATGGGGTGCTCGTCCACGTGCCGGCGGGCGTGACGCTGAGCGAGCCGATCCAGGTCGAGGTGCCGATCGACGCCTCCGGCGCCGCCGTCAACTGGCGGACGCTGGTCGTGCTCGAGGAGGGCGCCGAGGCGGAGGTCTGGGAGCACTGGTCCTCCCCCGCCGACGACGTCGACGCGGTGCTGAACTCGGTCGTCGAGCTGAGCGTCGGCGAGGGCGCGACGCTGCGCTACGTCAACACCCAGGACATCTCCGAGCGGGCCTGGATCTTCGCCACCCAGCGCGCCCAGGTGGAGCGCGACGGTCGCCTCGACTGGGCCGCCCTCGGCTTCGGCTCCACCCGCGGCAAGGTGCGGATGGAGACCAAGCTCGCCGGCCCGGGCTCGGAGGCGCGGGTGACCGGCGGCTACGCCGGCGGCGCCGGGCAGCACCTCGACTACGACACCACCCAGGAGCACGCGGCGCCGAACACCAACTCCGACCTCGCCTTCCGCGGCGTCCTCGCCGGCGGCGCCACCGCCGTCTGGCGGGGGATGATCAAGGTCGACCCCGGCGCCCAGCAGACCGACGCCTTCCAGGAGAGCCGCAACCTGCTGCTCTCGCCGGAGGCCCACGCCGACGCGATCCCGGGCCTGGAGATCCTCGCCGACGACGTCCGCTGCACCCACGCCGCCGCGGTCGCCCAGGTCGACAAGGACCAGCTCTTCTACCTCACCTCGCGCGGCCTCGACGCCGCCGCCGCCAAGAGCCTGATCATCGAAGGCTTCCTCGAGTCCCTGGTCGAACGGCTGGCCGAGGGCCCGGTCCGCGACAGCGTCTCCGAGGCGCTCGAGACGCGCCTCGCGGAGATCCTCTAGTCGGCGTCGTCCCCCTCATCCCCAGAGGATCTTTGCCTGATCGCGTTGCGCACGATCGCGCCGACGACGATCGCTACCGGGAGCAGGTAGAAGACCCAGAGGTAGTGGCCGACGTGGGCGAGCGGGAGCGTCATCGCGGGCTCACTTGTTCGCCACCGAGAGCAGATAGAGGCCGAAGCAGGTGAAGGCGACCATCACCGCCAGCATCCAGTACTGCGAGGCGGTCGCCTTCTTGTAGTCGGGCCAGTAGACGAGGGCGCGGTCGTGGGCGAGCATCAGGCCGCAGACGTGGCCGATCACCAGCGCGGCGACCTGGACGTACCAGATCGCGTTGGCGCTGAGGACGTTGTAGTCGACGCCGGCGCCGGCGGTGCCGAAGAGGTCGGTGTGGCCGGTGCCGAGCGGGTCGGAGAGCAGGTAGGTGAACTGCGCCTGCTCCTGGAAGACGAAGAGGCTGAAGTAGTGGGCGACCAGGTAGGCGAGGGCGATCGGGATCAGGGTGTGCGAGAAGCCGGTCCGCAGCTTGCGGAAGGAGGGCGCACCGGGCACCGTGCGCATGCCGCGGACCCCGAGCGCGTAGACGAGCCCGACGGCGGCGAAGGTCGCCAGCAGGAAGATCGTGTCGGTGGTCCGGACCGCGCTGAGGAGGGAGGTGCCGGCTTCGGCGAACCATTCGACGACGTTTTCGATCAGGTCCTTGTAAGCGCCGTCCTGGGCGCCGTCGAAGCTGGTGCTGGCGATCGAGGCGATGACGACGGCGGCCGAACCGGGGATGGTCGCCCAGGTCGTGGCCGCGGAGAAGGGGCGGCGGCGGACCAGCCGTCCCGTCCGGTCGCGGCCGAAGCTGCCGAGCCGGCCGAACATCCCGAAGTAGACCGAGAAGACCTCGCCGCGTTCGCACCAGACCTCGACGCCGAAGACGGCCATCATCGCCAGCGTGTAGGCGCTGTAGAGCAGGGCGGCGACGGCGACCGGTTCGGGCGAGAGGCCGACGGCGACGCCGCCGCTGCCGCCGTAGACGACCTCGAGCCAGACGACGGCCAGCAGGCCGACCGCCGCCGGCCAGCGGCCGAGCTGCTCGGGATAGGGAAGGTGCGCCGGCCGCTCGCCGGCGATCGCCTCGAAGACGCCGCCGACGGCGCGGCCGATCGCCCGCCAGGGGTTGAAGGGGCGGAAGAGGTCGCCGAGGATCGCCGAGAAGAAGGGGAAGCCGAGCCAGGCGGTCACGTAGATGAAGGTGAGGGCGAAGTTGCGGTCCGGGGCTTCGGTGCCGTGCAGGCCGGCGTAGATCGCGAGCCCGAGCAGGAGGACGCCGATCGCGCCGCAGAGGACCTGCACCGGGAGGCTCAGCAGCGTGTCCGACAGGCGCTCGCCGAGCGGCCGCCGGTGTTCGTCCTCGAACTTCGGCTCGCGCCAGCCGGCGGAGAGCGCGAAGAAGGAGGCGATGAGGACGATCGAGGCCGCCCACGCGAACAGCCAGGCAGGGACCGGGAGGTCCTGCCTGGATGCCAGCGCGTGGGCGAAGGGGAGCCAGCTCAAGGTTCGACCTTCATTTCGATGATCTGTTCCTTGCGGCCCTCGAGCTCGGCCTCGAAGACGCCTTCGATTTCGGCCGGGAGGTCGTAGGTGACGGTGCCGCCGCCCTTCGGGACCTCCTTCATCACGTCATAGCCGTGCAGGTGGACCTCTTCTTCGAACGGGACCTCGACCTTGAAGTGGATTCGGTCGCCCTTGCGGTAGACGAGTTCCTGGATCCCCCCGACCGGGTGCCCTTCCTTGTCAACGACGATCGTCGGCACCTTGCCGGCGTCGGTGGTGCTGCTTTCGTCGCTGCCGCCGCTGCTGAGGACGATCAGCAGGACCACGGCGACCGCCACCAGGGCAGCGCCGAGCAGCGCGGTGTTCTTGTTCATGTTCGCTCCTTCGTTCGGTTTGCCGTTTTGAACTACGCGGCAACCGGCGGCGGGCGCTGGGCGAGCCCGAGGGCGATCAGGAGGCCGCCGCCGGGCGCAAAGGCGCGGGGCGGCTTCGGCAGCGGCGCCCGCTGCGGGGCGGCCGGCTCGTCGCCGCGGCGGGCTGCGATCCGGTCCGAGAGGCGGACGATCGCCTCGCAGCCGGGGTAGCGACCGAGCAGCAGCATCGCCAGCAGGCCGAGCAGCGGCAGCACCGGCAGCAGGAACGTGACGAGCGCGGTCACGGCGGCCAGGATACCCTCCGCCCGCCTTTGCGCCCTGGACGCGAAAACATCGCCGCCCCCGACCTGCCCGCCGGCCTCGCCTGGATCGGGACCGAGCCGGAGTCGATGCCGGCGCTGACCGCGGGCGGGCCTGCCCTCGTCCACTTCGTCGAATACGCGCAGCTGAACAGCGTCCGCACCCTCCCCTACCTGGCCGAGTGGGACCGCCGCTACCGCGGGGCGGGGCTGAGCGTGATCGGCGTGCAGGCGCCGCGCTTTCCGTTCGCCGCCGAGCCGGGGCAGGTTGCCGCTGGCCTCGCCGCGCTCGGGGTCGAGTTCCCGGTCGCGATCGACGCCGACCACGACCTCTGGGCCGCCTACGGCTGCGAGGGCTGGCCGAGTCTCTTCCTCTGGAGCCTCGGCGGCGCTCTCTCCTGGGTCCACTTCGGCGAGGGCGAGTACCAGGCGACCGAGGAAGCGATCCAGGCGGAGCTGCGCGAGCAGGACGCGCTGCGGGAGCTGCCGCCGCCGATGGCGCCGCTGCGGGCGACCGACGGGCCGGGCGCGCGCGTCATCCCCCCCACGCCGGAGGTCTTCCCAGGCGGCTCCTGGGAGCGGCCCTGGGTGGCGGGCTCCGACGGCGAGGACCTGGCGCTCGACTACCAGGCAGGCGGCGCCTACGCGACGGTCGAGGGCGAGGGCGAGCTGCAGGTCGAGATCGACGGCGAGTGGCACACGGTGCCATCCGGCCCGGCCCCCGGCCTGCGCACCCTGGCCGAGCATCCCAGCCACGAGGCCCACAACCTCGTCCTCCGGCCGGCTCCGGGCGTCAGGGTCTGGTCGCTCAGCTTCGCCCCGGGCGTACCCTGATCCCGTTGGCGTCTTCCAACCAGTCCGACCACGAGGAGGAAACGGTGATCACCAAGACCGACTTCGTCGCCATCCCATGCACCGACCCGGAGCGCTCGCGCGCCTTCTACGTCGAGACGCTCGGCCTGCGCCCGGACGAGCGCGGCCGCTTCGAATTCTGGGCCGGCGACACCTGCTACTGCCTTTGGGAGCCGGCGAAACTGGGCATGGAGTTCGCTCCCCAGAAAAACGGCCACGTCGCCTTCCACGTCGACGACGTCGCCGCCGCCCGGGAGGAGCTGGCGGCCAAGGGGATCGAGTTCGCCGGTGACATCTTCGACACCGGCGTCTGCCACATGGGATTCTTCACCGACCCCGACGGCAACGACCTGATGCTCCACCACCGCTACGCGCCGTACGAGTGAGCGATTGGTGAGTTAGCCCGGCTATGGCCGGCTCAATTCACCAATCGCGGGTCAGGTCCGCGCCGCGAGCTCGTCGCGGATCTCCCGCGGCAGCATGAAGCGGACGTCCTCGTGGACGGTGCGCAGCTCGGAGACGTCCTCGGCGCCACGCTCGCGGAAGAAGGCGACGAGGCGCGCGACCAGCTCCTCGGGGGCGGAGGCGCCGGAGGTGATGCCGACGGTCTCGACGCCGTCGAGCCACTCCTCCCGCACCTGGGTGTGGTTGTCGATCAGGTGCGAGGCGGCGCCGTGCTCGCGCGCGACCTCGACCAGGCGGTTGGAGTTGGAGGAGTTGGTCGAGCCGATCACCAGCACCAGGTCGCACTCGCGCGCCAGCTGCTTGACGGCGATCTGGCGGTTGGTGGTCGCGTAACAGATGTCGTCGGACTTGCTGGCGACGATGCCGGGGAACTTGGCGCGCAGGGCGGCGATCACCTCGGCCGTCTCGTCGACCGAGAGCGTCGTCTGGGTGATGAAGGCGACTTTGTTCGGGTCCGGGACCTCGAGCGATTCGACTTCGTCGGCGGTTTCGATCAGGACGATGCTGCCGGGCGCCTCGCCGGTCGTCCCTTCCACCTCCTCGTGGCCCTCGTGGCCGATCATGATGATCGTGTAGCCCTGGGCGGCGAAGCGGCGGGCGGAGACGTGGACCTTGGTCACCAGCGGGCAGGTCGCGTCGATCGTCCGCAGCTGCCGGGCGGCGGCGTTCTCGTGCACGCTCGGGGCGACCCCGTGGGCGGAGAAGACGACCATCGCCCCCTCCGGCACCTCGGTCTCCTCCTCGACGAAGATCGCGCCGCGCTCGGCCAGCTCCTCGACGACGTGCTTGTTGTGGACGATCTCCTTGCGCACGTAGACGGGGGCTCCGTAGAGCTCCAGCGCGCGCTCCACCGTCTGCACGGCGCGGTCGACGCCGGCGCAATAGCCGCGTGGCGCGGCGAGGAGCACCCGTTTCGGGGCGATGGCAGTGGCAGGCATGCATTCAGAGTACAAGGCTTGAGAGCCCGCAAACTCGGGCATAAGTAGCCTTGCTGCATGGCAACTGAGGGACGTCACCTGGACCGGCTCACGGCCGTCGACGCCTCGTTCCTGACGAACGAGAGCTCGAACAGCCACATGCACGTGGGCGGGATCCTCGTCTTCGAGGGCCCGCCGCCGCGCTACGTCGACCTGGTCGAGCACGTCCGCAGCCGGCTGCCGCTGGTCCCCCGCTTCCGCCAGAAGCTGGTGGTGCCGCCGCTGGAGGCGGGCCGGCCGCTGTGGGCCGACGACGTCAACTTCAACCTCACCTACCACATCCGCCACACCGCGCTGCCGGACCCCGGCGGCGAGGAGCAGCTGAAGAAACTGGCCGGGCGGATCTTCTCCCAGCAGCTCGACCGCTCGAAGCCGCTCTGGGAGATGTGGCTGGCGCAGAACCTCGAAGACGATCGCTTCGCGATCCTGACCAAGACCCATCACGCGATGGTCGACGGGATCAGCGGCGTCGACATCGGCACCGTCCTCTTCGACCTCGAGCGCGACGCGAAGCCGATGCACCTGGAGGACGACTGGGTGCCGCAGCCCGAACCCGGCACGACCGAGCTGGTCGCGCGGGGGATCGCCGACGCCGTCGCCGCCCCGATCGGGCTCGCCGAGCGGGCGGTCGACGCGGTCCGCAACCCCGAGACCACCGCGCGCAAGGCGGTCGAGGCGCTGGAGGGCGTCGGCGAGATCATCGGCGCCTTCGCCGACCCCGCCCCCGACGTGCCGCTGAACGAAGAGATCGGCCCGCACCGCCGCTACGTCTGGGCGCGCTCGGACCTCGCCACCTTCAAGCACATCAAGGACACCTTCGGCGGCACCGTCAACGACGTGGTGCTGGCGGTGGTTACCGGGGCGCTGCGCAACTGGCTGCACCGCCGCCAGGTGCGGACCGAGGGGCTGGAGCTGCGGGCGCTGGTGCCGGTCTCGATCCGCAGCGAGGACGAGCGCGGCAACCTCGGCAACCGGATCGCGCTGATGCGCGGGCCGCTGCCCGTCTACATCGAGGACCCGGTGCGGCGGCTGCGCACGATCAGCGACGCGATGGCGGGGCTGAAGCGCTCCAAACAGGCGCTCGGCGCCGAAGTCATCTCCCGCTTCAACGACTTCGCGCCGCCGACGCTGCTGGCGCAGGCCTCGCGGATCAACTTCTCGACCCGCCTCTTCAACCTGATCGTCACCAACGTGCCGGGGCCGCAGATGCCGCTCTACGTGCTGGGCCGGGAGCTGGAAGAGGTCTTCCCGGTCGCCTTCCTGCCGGCCAACCACTGCCTGGCGGTGGCGATCATGAGCTACCACGGCAAAGTCGGCTTCGGCCTGCTCGCCGACTACGACTGCATGGAGGACGTCGAGGTCGTCAGCAACGGGATCAACGATTCGCTGGCCGAGCTGGAGACCGCGGCCGGCAAAGCGGTCAAAGCGGCCTAGCCGCCGGCTCGTCCCCTCTAGGCTTTTCCAATGCCCCTGTTGATCGTCCTCTTCATCGTCGTCCCGATCGCCGAGCTCTACGTGATCATCCAGGTCGGCGAACTGATCGGGGTGGTGCCGACCCTGATCCTGCTCTTGGCCGACGCGCTGCTGGGCTCGCTGCTGCTGAAACACCAGGGACGCGGGGCCTGGCGCCGCTTCAACGAGGCAATTGCGGCCCGGCGCTTCCCGGGGCGGGAGGTGGTCGACGGCGTCCTGATCGTGATCGGCGGCACCCTGCTGCTGGCGCCGGGCTTCCTCACCGACGTCGTCGGCGTCTTCCTCTTGGTCCCGCCGACTCGGGCGCTGGCGCGGCGGCTGCTGCGGCGCTGGACGGTCGGGCGCTTCACGGTGATCGGCGTCGGCGGGCCCGGGACGTTCCGATCGCCGCCCGGTGGCGCGAGGCCCCGACCCAGCCGCGACTACGACTTCGACGCCACCGCCGAAGAGGTGCCGGCCGACGGGGGCCAGAAGCCCCGGCTGCCGAGGACGGAGTAGGGCAGATGCGGGCGGAGGAGCAGCAGACCGAGCGGCTCCTGGCCCGCAAGCCGACCCCCGACGACAGAGCGACGTACCACGCCCACTTCACTCACCCGCAGGTGGAGCAGTGGCTGCGGCCCTCCCCCCTGCCCCCCTTCGACGCGAAGACGATCGACGAGCTGGTCCTCGGCGACTGCACCCACTGGGCCGACCACGGCTTCGGCCCCTGGGTGCTGGTCGAGCGGGAGAGCGGCCAGTTCGTCGGCCGCGGCGGCCTCTCCTGGACCGCGGTCGAATGCATCGCCGAAGTCGAGCTCCCCTGGAGCATCGAACCCCACCTCCACAACCGCGGCCTCGCCACCGAGGCCGCCACAGCCGCCGCCGCCTGGGCCCGCGACCTCGGCTTCGATCAGGTCGTCGCCCTCACCCTCCCCACCAACATCGCCTCCCAGCGAGTCGCCGAGAAGGCTGGCTTCGAGCAGGACGGCGAGTGCGTCCACGCGGGGCTGCCGCATCTGCTGTTCCGGTTGCGGCTGAGTTAGCACCTATCGATAGGGGGGGTATATCAACTCGGAATCACCGGGCAGCGAGTGTCCCGGATACGACGGATACGGATACGGCGGACACGTTCCGGGATCGCGCGGCGCAACCGGCGGGAAGGTGACGTAGTCAAGAGCTTCTTCGAAGCGCTGCCATACCCGAGCCCAGAAACTACCCAGCCACTGCCAGGCTCCGTAAACAGACACCCTGATGCGTTGCCACAGATTGGGTCCAACCTGTCTGTAATATACGGTTACGCTCGTGGGTTGTGCGTCACGATAAAAATAACACTGCGTCGTGTGGTAAGTGGGCTGTTGGCAAGGGGAAAAATAAATCGTTTGGTGTTGCTGGGTGCTCGGATAGATCGGTTGGATCTGCTGCATTCCATTCGGATCTCCCCTGTTAACTGGATTTTGTGCCGCGAACCCATAAGCTTCGCCGGTCTTGGCCACCAATGGGTCGACGCTCAGGAACTGTGCCGTGGCCGGGTCGTAGACCCGTGCCCGCAGGTAGATCAGCCCGGTATCGGGGCTCGTGTATTGGCCGTCGTAGCCGAGCGGTGAACTGGCAGTGCCGGTGTGGCCTTCAGTTTGCCCGTAGGGCGTGAAAGTGTAGGTGCCTGAGGTGGCGCCGGCCTGGGAAGTGAGCAGTCGCGTCGAGCCCTGCTGATCGTGGTGAAGGTAGGTCGGCGTTTCCGAGGCGATCTGCTCGATAGGCAGGCCTTCGGGTCCGTAGACGTAGTAGTTGCTGCCGTCCGAGAGCAGCAGCGGCAGCGATTCGGCGGTGTCCCAGGCGAAGTGCTTGGTCGTGCCGGAAATCGTTTCCGACTGGCGCAGGCCGTTGCCGTCGTAGGCGTAGGAGTCTTCGACTTTCGAGATTTCGCCTTCGGCCGAGCGATTCACCGAAACGAGGTTGCCGGCCTGGTCGTAGCCGTAGCTCGTGGCGGGACCGGAGCCGGGCGTGGCTTTGGTGCGCTCGCCGAGTTTGTCGAAGGAATAGCTGGTGGTGCCACCTTTTTCGAGCTCGGAGGCGGAGTCGTATTTGAGTTCGGTCAGGCCGAGTTTGAGGGGGTTGCCGGCGTTGTCGTATTCGAAGCCGGTTTCCCCCGATTTGGTCAGCCGGTTGGCTTTGTCGTATTCGTTGGTCAGCGTTTCGCTGCCCGGGAGCCCGGTCTGCGTGGTCGATTCGACCTGTCCCAGCGCATCCCGCGCATACGTCAGCTGGGCGAGGGTTTCCGACCCCTTCTTGAAGGTCTGTTTGGTGAGCTGGTCGGCACGGTTGTATTCGGAGATGTCTTCGTCGACGGCTTCGGTCGGGAAGACGGTGGCTTTCAGCGCGGATTCGCGGCTGTAGGAGAAGGTGGTCGAGTGGGAGAGCCAGTCCGTGACTTTGGTTAAGCGGTTGGCTTTGTCGTATTCCCGGCTGACCGATTTGGAATTCGGATAGGTGATTTTGGTCTGAAGGCTGCCGAGGTTGTATTCGTATTTGACGACTTCGCCGTTGCCGTTTTTGACTTCGGTCGGGCGGTCGAGGACGTCGTAGGTCGTTTCGGTGGTGCCGGTGCCGTCGATCATTTTGACCACGTCGCCGTCTTTGTCGTAGCTGTATTCGACCGCGTGGGTGGCTTCTTCGGAGTAGCTCTTTTTGGTCAGCCGATTGGCTTTGTCGTAGCTGAAGGTCGTGGTGCGGCCTTCGGGGTCTTTGAGCTTTTCGAGGTTGCCGGCTTTGTCGTATTCGCGAGTCGTTTTGCGTTCGAGGGGATCGATCGTTTCGGTCAGTTGCTCGAGTCCGTTGTGTTCGTATTTGGTCGTTTTGCCGTTGCCGTCGGTCTTTGATTTAACCTGGCCCATCGAGTCGTAGGCGGTTTCGGTGGTCGTCCCGTTGGCCGCTTCGATTTTGGTCTTCTCGTTGTCGGCGTCGTAGGCGTATTTGGTCGTGTGCCCCAAGGCATCGGTCGTCGATTCCAGGTTGCCGTTGCCGTCGTATTTCTCGGTCGTTGCGTGGCCGAGGGGGTCGGTGACCTTGATCAGCCGCTCCTGGGCGTCGCGTTCGGTCGTGGTTTCGAATTCGGATGCTTTGGCGCCTTCTTCGTTGCCCCGTGGCGAGACTTCGGCGGTGGCGTATCCGTCTTTGTCGTAGGTCCAGGTCGTCTTGTCGCCTTCGGCGTCGGTTTCGGCTTTCTTGTCGCCGTAGCTGTCGTATTCGAATTTGGTTTCGTGTCCGAGTGGATCGGTTTCCGATTCCAGGTCGCCGTTTTCGGCGTGTTTGAAGGTCCATTTCTGGGTCGTTTCGCCGGGGCCGAGCCGTTCGATGGCTTCGATGTTTCCGTGAGAATCGCGTTTGTAGGTCGTTTTCTCGCCCTTCGGCGTCGTTTCGGTTTCGACTTCGTGGCTGGCGTTGTAGGTCCATTTGCGTTCGTCGCCTTCGGGGTCTTTTTCCACCGTCCGATCCCCGGCCGCGCTGTATTCGTAGGTCGTCGAGTGACTGAGAGCGTCGGTGGCTTTGGTCATCTCGTAGGCGGTGTTGTATTCGTTGGTCGATTTCTGTTCGATCGCGGTGCCTTTGGCTTTGATCACTTCCAGCGGCTCGCCGGCTTCGTTGAACTTCTCGAAGGTGGTCGAGCCGTTCGGCTCGGTGATCGTCGTCGTCTTCTTGCCTTCCGATTCGCCGTATTCCCATTTCGTCACCCGTTCCATCGGATCGGTCTGTTTCGTCACCCGGTGTTTTGCGTCGTATTCCGTTTTGGTGACGCCACCGCGACCATCGGTCATTTCGGTCAGCTGGTGGGAGGCGTCGTATTTGAATTTCCAGCGCGCGCTTTCTTCGCCCGGCAGGGTGACCGAGACCAGGTTGCCCGATTCGTAGGCGTATTTGACTTTGTGGCCCATCGGGTCTTCGACCTGGGTGACCTGGGAGCCGGTGAAGGTGAAGAGGAGTTCGCGACCGGCTGCGTCTTTGACGGTTTTCAGCTTGCCGGATTCATAGGAGAGCGTGATCGCGTTGCCGTTGCGATCTTTTTGTTCGGTCAGCTTGCCTTCGGAGTTGAACTTGAGCTTTTCCTGCGTAGGCAAGGTGAAGACGTAGATTTCTTTCGATTCGACCGTTTCCTTGACCAGGGTCGCCTGGATCCAGGCGCCAGCGACGTATTTGCCGCCGGAGCGGGCGAAGGCGACGGTGGCGCCGTTTTCCTGCACGACGGTGACCGCACCCGTTTCTTTGTTGATTTCCAGGTGGGAGCTGTAGGGGCCCGACCAGCCGTAGCCCCAGGGACCGGCTTCTTTGGCCACGGCGGCCGCCTGGGAGTTGTAGGACCGGGTGATGGCGAGAGCCGGGCCACGCCCGTTCAGCGCGAGGTCCGTCTGCGCCTCGGTCTGGTTGCCGCTGGCGCAGTCGACTGGAGCTCCCTGGAAACAGTTGAAGAAGTATTCATTGGCGGCCGGGTTCGTGATGCCGATCTTTTCGCCTTCTTCGGGGGTCGTCGGCGCGGTGCCGCCTTCGCTTTCGACGTTCAGCGTCGCCGGGCTGGTGAATTTGTAGCTGCCTGTCCAGGGAGCGGAGCTGCCGCAGAAGGCGCCGCCGTTACCGCCGACGCGCGGAATCGTGGCGGAGATGTCAAGTGTCGCATTGGCACCGGTGGTGTTCGAACCTGTCACCGTGCCGAGGCTGGTGCTGCTCGTTTCGTAGATGCAGTGGACCCCGAGGTGGATCACTGTGACGCGTGAGCCTTTGGAGGTGAGAGTCCCGTTGCTGCCACCGGCGCTTGCGACCGACAGGGTGCCGGTCGCCAGCGTGCTCACCGTGTCGCCACCGCAGTTGCTCCAAGAGAGCGCGGTGATGGGGCCGTCGGCGTTGCCGGCTGAGCCGCCTTCGCCTGAGGTTGTGGTGTGACCTTCGATGGTCGATTCGCATTCGACGTTGCCGAACGGCGCGTCGAGGACGACTTTGCCCTCGGATGCGGCTTTGATCGTCGTTCCGGCCGCGCAAAGCGTCCCCGAGCCGCACAGAAGCGTCGTCGCCGAGGCGGTGCCGCTTGCCCCGAAAATCCCAAGGGCAGTCAGGAAAACCACGATGCCGCAAGTTCTGAGGTACTTCATGGCGCCTCCTCTTAGAGCAATCAACGAGGGGCGCGCGCGGAACCCAATTCCGCGCAGTCCTATCAGGTGCTTACTTGATAGTCAAGAAAGTTTTAGGTTTGAGTCCAAGTAGGGAGGGGCGCGCGTTCGTGCAGGCTGCCGCATCTGCTGTTCCGAGCGCTCTGTGAGCAGATCTCAGGCTCAGAGGTCGACTGGCGAGCGCTACGCTGGCTCCCCAGTGGCCGGGAAGGGGCTGACCATAGAGCACTATTTCGTCGCCCCGCGGCCGTTAGTAGGCCGGCCCGATTGTTCAGTTATTCCTCTTCCTCCACAGCGGCTTGGATGACCACATCCGGAAGCTCATAACCACTGAGTTGGTCGCCAGGAAGACGCCGAGCGCCGCTGACCCAAATTCTCCTTCGATCAGGGACACGCCGCTCAAGACTAGAACAACGACCGCAAGCACCAGCGCAACTTTCTAACCAGGTCACCGACGCTCATTGTCGCATGACCGCGACGCGACAGCGACAATGCCGGCCTTCGCCGTCGCTCAGCAAACCCCAAGCTTATGAGCAGGTTAGAACCCTGAACCAAAGACTCCAAGAACGGTGCCGGATCCTTCGAGCATCTTGCCGACCACTACCTCTTCCGGATATCACCCATAAGTTCCTTTAGTCCCATCGCCGTGCCTCGGCCCCGTTCGCCGTCACCGGGTTCCGGTTGCTACTACTGGTGGCCGCCTGACACTATCTTGCTGACGAATTTCGAGCGGCCCCGCCACCACCCTTTGGCAACTGCGGGAATTGATCCAACAGTATGACATTGAAGGAGACGATCAGAGCGCTGATAACAATCACCCCACTTATAGAAAACACAACGCCACCATGCGCAACGACCACCCCGAAAACAACGCACATCACGATCAGAATAGCCGTTAGCAGCACGATGATTCTCCAACTGAAGGGCTCCATGGATCGAAGCATGTCCGCGCGCTCTTTCACAAGGTCATCGTTGTCGTCACTGTCGGTTCCAAACTGCTCGCGCCAACCAAACACCAGCTCCTTGCGGAGATGCCAGAGCAGCGGTCCGACTAGAGCAAAGCCCATGCCCAAGGCGACAGGCGCAATGAACGCGTAACTTTTAAGCGTGTTCTCCATCTGGGCTGATCGCGACCGCGGTGGGTCTATGGCCGACCTCCACCGGTTTTTCCACTAGTTTGTTGCTCCCAGTGTTGATGACCGACAGCGTGCCGCTACGTGCGTTGGCCACGTACGCCCGATGGCCGTCCGGCCTGATGGCAATCGCCGAGGGGGTTTCGCCCGTCTCAATCGTTTTGCCAACTCTGTTCGTCGCCGTGTGGAGTACCGAAACGGTGTTATCCGCCATGTTGGCGACAAAAACACTCTTGCCATCGGGAGTAATGGCTGGCGAGACCGGCCAATGGCCGACCCTAATCGTCTGGATCGCCGAGCCGTTGCCCGCGGTGTTGATCACCGAGACGGTGCCGCTGCGGCTATTCGCGACATAGACTCGGTCTCCATCTGGGGTGACCGCAAGTCCAGTCGGCCCCCCCAACACCGATTGCCTTTCCGACTATGCCCCCCGTGGCCGTATTGATCACGGACACCGCGTTGCTCCCAAAGTTGGCGACAAACGCCAGGCTGCCATCGGGGGTGATGGCGATCCCTTCTGGATCGCGCTCAAGCCCAACCGGCCTGTCGATCACCCTATTCGTCTCGGTGTTGATCACCGAGATACTCCCGTTCGTCACGTTGCCCGAATTAACCACGTAAGCGCGGTCGCCGTGAGGCCTGATCGCGATCGCGCTAGGGTCGCGCTAGGGAAAGGACCGACGCCGATTGAATCTACGAGGCGATGGGAACTAGTGTTGATGACGGAAACGGCGCGTCGGGCCTCATGCGTCCTCGGGAACCGCTCGGTTGCTGCATCGGCGACCGCCGCAGCCGCCATCACGCAGATAAGCACAACCGTGGTAAGAAGCAGGTCGGAACGACAGCGGTTACTCATGTTAGGCATTTTGTTTACGTGCTGTCCCAGTGTCCGTTCCACTGCTCAGGCAATATCTCCGAGTACTGGGGAGCAAGAGGAGTGCGAGACCAACCATGGCCACAGCGGCGCTCTGCCAGCGGGGGGATTGCCCAAGTAAATCAATTAGAAGGCCGACACCGGTGAACAGGACCGTCAAGGTCCAGAGCAAGCGTAGGCCCCGGAAGAGAAGGTAGAGCCAAAGGAGCATAAGAACCGCGAGCAACACCTTCGCCGCTATCGGCGCGGAAGCGGTGGCCTCGACAATTGCCGTGCCCACAAGCGTTACCGCAGCATAGGCCCAAAGCGGCAGGGGGATTCGGCTCCACGCGATCACAGTCTAAGTCTACCGGCGGGGTAAGGCATGGCAGTTGCGAACTACCCTAACACGGAAAAGGGGTTCAGCGGACGCTTTCCGTAGACAGCCGCTAGCGTACCCTCGACCTGGACGTTCGTGCCGGCCGGAGCCTCGCCTCTTATTCGTTCGGCTAAGCTAATCGCACTGTCCTCATCAGTTGCGCCCATTAGGAGGTACCTCCAGCGCCGAACCGAGGGAATGTGCTCGTTTCGAAGTTGCTCGGACAGTCTCGCCGCGTCATGATGCGAACGGACATTAACGCGTACCTCGTATTCCGGATATCCGCGGTTAACCGTCTCCTGTCGCTCGCGGGCCATTAGGGCCTGGCGCTCCCTGAGCTTAGCCGCGTCACTGGTTGGTAACGGTTTGTCCACATTCTCCCATTCCTCAGCGATTGGGTGCCAACGACGAAAGTCAACATCGATCGACCATCCATGTTCTTGGGCATGGGCTTCAGCGAGCTGGCGAGCTGTCTCGGCCTGGTTGCGGGTGCCTGCATAGAGAAACACTCGGGCGCCGTCCTGGGTGACGATTACACGGTCCTGAAATGCCAGGCTGAGGTCGTGCTGGAGCTCGTTCGCATCCAGGCGCTCGATTAGAGCGCCTGCCCGATTCTCATCGTGCAGGTCAATCTGTAGACGCCAATCGTCATTCATCGGGTCGCGCCCTTGTGCATCGGTAATCGTAAGGATAACGCTCGGCGGTGCGGGTCAACCCAGTCCTCCCACCAAGCAGGCGGCAGCTGCGTATATCGAGGACGTGGCTAGGGTCCCCTCAGCAACTGCTGGACCATCCCTTCGCCGGCTTGTCGAAGCTCCGTCGTCTCCGTCCATGCTTCTGAGGCGTCTTTTGCACAGCCCATGACCCGCTCGTTACCAGTGCTATACGCCCAGCCCATAGCTCCAGCTTCACCACGCTTAATGAGGAGGTGAACGATCGTATTTGCCGCATTCTGCATAAAGCGAAGCCCGGAGGAGGTCGTGGCCGGGTTGGTTTTCGTACCTGGCCAGCCGATACGACATGCCACTGCCGTGCATTTTCTCGTTACTACGACCGGCCGATGTACATGTTGGTCTCTTGATAGGCGCCTGGTTTCTCTTTTTGCGTGGGCTGCGCTTTTCTGGATTTGCCGCGCGTTATACCCACATACTTCCTGACCATACTCATGGATACAGGATTTTTTTCCCGAGAGATCGAAGTTGTTGATGGGATCTTGATGCGCATAGTTGTACGGGTTCGCAGAGCCGCCTTCCACTGGGTCAGGAGTGATAAACCGGCCAAACGATGGGACATAGCTCCTTGCCCCCATCTGAATCACCCCCGATGGCAATTCCGTGCGCCGCTGCTTGCCCCCCAGCCAGCCAAAGCGTCCGGCTTCGCCCGAGATCGGGTTGCCGAACTCATCGAAGCTGAAGGTCGCCTTCAGTTTCGTTTCGCTCGGGCTGAGCGCGGCGGTGGCGACGACGTCGCCGTGCAGGTCGGTCAGTTGCAGCACGGGTTCGGAGCCGCTTTCCTGCACCGCCGCCAATTCCCCACTGATTGCCGGCAAGCATTTCGTCGGAACTTTTTAGTCGCCTGCGCGGCCGTTAGTCGACCGAACTCGAACTTCTCAGTTGTTCCTCTTCCTCCGCAGCGGCTTGGCTGGCCACATCCGGAGGCTCATAACCACTGAGTTGGGCGCCAGGAAGACGCCGAGAGCTGCCGAGTCAAATTCTCCTTTGATCAGGGACACGCCGCTCAAAAAGCGGCATCTTCCCTCCGGGAGCGGAAACTCACACTCGTTTCATCGCGTCCCTAAACAGACAAATTAGCTACTCGCCTATCCCTTTCCTCTTCCGGGACGCCCACGGCTGCCGCTCCCGCGCTCGCCTTTCCCTACGGTAAGACATCAATACCACGACTGCATAAAGTGCAAAGATTGCAGCAAGCCACACCTTTCCCTGGGCCAACACGTATGGAAGCGCTATCAAGCCGACAGCCGCCAGAACTACTGCTAATTTCATTTCCAATCTCATTGCTGACCGAAGCATCCCAAGCGCTTAGGTTCTGCGGTCAGCAGAACCCTAAGGAGGACGCGACACCAAGGATAAAGGCAACGGTGCCAAACCTCAAGGAGATCCTGCTAGTCGCTGCGACGACGTCCTCTCCTGCCCCCCCAAGGTGTAGCGCCCTCCACTGGTAGTAGATCGCTCCGCCCCCCGCAGCCTGCGATCCCCCCTTGCAACTCGTGGCTTCATTAATGGACTTCAGGAACAACTGCCCCATACTGAGTGCTTCTTCCACCTTTTCTTCCCAAGGAAAGGTGATCTCTACTGGTCCGACATGAGTCGATGCGGTAGCCTGGCGGTTCGACCGGGCTTCTCGAAGGCGACTCCTAAGGTGGCGTATAGATGCGCGCACCCTTCTCTCTGCTCTCCGCTCTGCCCTGTGGCAGCCCTTCGCGTTTGCATTTCCCTTCTTACAGGTGGTTCCTTCAAGATCGAAGTTGTTGACGGGATCTTGGTTCGCGTAGTCGTAAGGGTTCGCAGAGCCGCCTGCGACAGGATCCGGGCTGAGGAATCGTCCGAGGGCCGGGACGTAACTCCTCTTCCCCATCTGAATGACCCCAGACGGCAGTTCCGTGCGCCGCTGCCTGCCCCCGAGCCAGCCGAAGCGGGCCGCTTCGCCCGAGACCGGGTTGCCGAACTCATCGAAGCCGAAGGTCGCCTTCAGTTTCGTTTCGCCCGGGCTGAGCGCAGCGGTGGCGACGACGTCGCCGTGCAGGTCGGTCAGCTGCAGCACGGGTTCGGAGCCGCTTTCCTGGACAGCGGCCAGTTCGCCGCCAATGCCGGCGATGTTCCGGGTCCAGGCCGTCCCGCGTTCGGTCCAGGCGGGTGCATCTGAGCTGCCGTCGTAGTGGAAGATTTCCGTGCCCATCAGCCCGCCGGCCTGCAGACGCTGGCGCTGGCGCCCGGAGGCGTCGAGTTCGAAGGTGTTCGTCACCCCGTTCTGCGACTGGCTGGCCACCATTTCGTTGGAGAAGTAGCTCGTTTCCAGGGTTTTGCCGCCGGCATAGGCGCCGGGCAGCTTGGTGATGCGGCCGAAGCTGTCGTAGACGATTTCGCTGCCCGTCAGGCGGTCGGCGGCGTCGTAGGCGTATTTCTGTTCGGTGCCGCCCGAGGTGGCGCAGAGGCCGCCGAGTTCGGCGGCGCGAGTCGTCTTCTTCAGGCGGTTGGAGTCCTGGTCGTATTCGTAGAGCCGCGTGGTGCAGGAGCCGCCGGTCGGCGTTTCCTTGGCTTCGGTCAGGCGGCCGTCCTTGTCGTATTTATATTCGTGGGTGCCCAGGGTACCCGTTTCCTTGAGGATCTGGCCGGCGATCGAGTCTTCGAGCCCAAAGCTGAGCCAGGTGCAGCTTTCCCCGCAGTTGGAGGCCTTGGTGTAGGTGAGGGCGGTGGGGGTGTCGGTCGAGTTGTAGGTCGTTTCCGCCGTGAGGCCGTCGGGCAGGGTCCGTTTGACCATGTTGCCGTCGGCGTCGTAGCTGGCGGTGAAGGTGCCGGCAGCGGAGTCTTCGAGTTTGGTCAGCAGGCCGGTAACGGAGTCGTAGGTGGCGGTCTGCGAGCCCTTGCCGTCGGTGGTCGTCACCGGGCGGCCCATCAGGTCGTAGGTGACGGTCGCTTTGTTGCCGTCGGCGTCTTCGTAGGAGGTGGGGCGACCCAGGGCGTCGTATTCGGTCTTCAGCGCCTGGCTGTCGAAGCCGGTGCATTCGGCTTCGCAGTGGAATTGTTCGGTGGTGAGCTGGCCGCCCGGGCCTCCGTAGAGGAATTCCTGCTTGGGGATCGCCGTCCCGCCGCCGGTGATCTTGCTGGTCAGCTTGCGGCCGGCCGAGTCGTAGGTGGTGGTGGTCGTCCGGGTCGATCCCCCCGGGGACGATTCGACGACTTCGGTCGGCTGAGCGAGGGCGTTATAGGACTTGTATTCGGTTTCCAGCAGCTTCGGCAGGCTCGATTCGATCTGCGCCGCCCGCGCCACCTTGCAGGGCAGGCCCGCGTAGGCGGGATGCAGGAGGCAGGCGGCCGGGGCTCCCAGTTCCGAGTAGTAGTAGGTCCGGGTCGTCCCCGCGCCGCCGCCGCCCGCGTTGGAGGGCTGGCGGGCCTGCGTCACCTCGCCGGTGGTGGGGTTGTAGGCGGTGACGGTCTTGATGTCGAGGCCGCTCGGATCGACGATCGTTTCGGTCGGCCTGCGCAGGTTCCAGTCGTAGTGGGTTTCGGTGGTCCGTTCGTCGAAGTTGCCTTCGCTTGGGACATAGGCGGTGGTGACTTCCTTGGTCGGCAGGTGGGGCTTTATGCCCGACCAGCAGGCTTCGCCGGTGTTGCAGTGGTCATATTCGACGATCGTGTGCGCCCTGGCTTCGGTCGTTTTGCCCGATTCGAGGCGCACCGGGTGCAGCGGCCCGAATTCTTCTTCCATCTGGGTGCCGTCTGAATTGTAGAGGCGGTGGGTGTCGAGGAGTTTGGACTTCGCCGCCGATCCTTCGCCGGCTTCGAGAGCCGTGAGACGGTTCTGCGGACTCAGTTCTCGCACCACGTTGCCGAATTCGTCGGTTTCGGTCGTCGAGATCGAGGGGCCGCCCATCCCGGCGCCGGCCGGGGTGGCGACGTTGACCTCGTTGCCTTCGGAGTCCATGTAGTAGACGGTGGCCTTGGTGCCCAAATAGCTGGTGGGCGGGTAGCTCGAGGGCACTTCGGTCGGCGGGAAAATCGCGGTGGCGTCGACCGGGATGTCCGTTTGCGCCCATTTGGAGATTCCGCTGAGGCCCATCTGGTAGGGGGCTTTTTCGCCTGAGATCGGGACTTCGTAGGCGATCGTGGTGCGCGCGGTGGTCGGGCTCGCCAGCAGGGTCGGGCGCTTGACTTCCTTGAGGCGCTTGACTTCGCTGGTTTCCCCGTCGACCGCGGTGTAGGTCAGGGTCCAGGGTTCCTGGCCGGGGGGCTTCACCGTGGCGAGCGTGCCGACCGCGTAGGTGTAGCGTTCTTTGGAGGCTTCGCCGATCCGCGGGTCCCACTCGGCGATCAGCTTGCCGCGTTCTTCGTATTCGTATTCGGCGACCGTCCAGGGGCCGCCCAGGCCGGGAGCGTAGTAGGCGATCGAGAGCAGCCGGACGTGTCCGGAGACGGTGCCGTAGTTGAAGCCGAGCGCCCGGCAGCCTTCCTGGGTGGTGGCGTTGGATTCGGTGCATTCCTGCCCCGAGGTGGCGGCGATGACCATCTTCAGGCGCCGCTTGCCTTCGACGATTTCGTAGACGTCATTGGTCGTGTTGGTCGAACCGCCCGTCTGGGTGATCGCCACCGGCAGGTATTCCGTTGGCTGGGCTTCGGAGTCTTCGAAGGTGGTCCGGTTGCCTTCCGGGTCGGCGAGGAAGAACTTGTTGCCTTCCTTGGTCAGGCTGTAGCCGGTCATTTCCGGTGGCGTCACCCAGGTGTTTCGCCTTCCTTTTCGAAGGAGATTTCATAGCCTTCGAGGTCGACGAGGGTCGCGTAGGCAAACGAGACGGTTTCGCCTTCGATCGGTTCGCTTCCTTCTTCGAGCTTGATACTGCGCCATTCCGCACCCCCGGCTTCTTCCAGGGGCGCGGCGGGCTTCCAGCCCTGGCCGAGGACGTTGGTCGTTTCCGAGTTCCCAGGTTCGCGGGTGTTGAAGCTGCGGGAGAATTCCAGGGTGCTGTAGCCGGGGATGCTGACGTCGGTCCTGGAGACGCTGAGGTTGCCGGTCAGCAGGTCCAGGGTGCCGGGACCGACCTGGGCGGTGGCGTCCTTGGGACCGCCCACGGTGCGGCTGACGGTCGCTTCGACCGGGGCCGAATAGCCGTTGGCGCTGAGGCCCACGGGGGCGTCGAAGAGGGCGCGGACCTGGATCTTGCCGCCCTTTTCCTGCAGCGCTTTGGTCGCATGGGCGGCATCGAAGTAGGCCGGTTCGGTCGAATGGGCTTCGGAGACGTGGATCGGCCAGCTGACCGCGTTGCCGCCGGCGTCGCGCACCAGTTCGGAGGGGATCGTTTCGAAGGGGCCGCTCTTGCCTTCGCGGAACTGGAAGGTGACGCCTTCGACGCCGGGTTCGGTCCAGGCCGCCTTCAGCTTCAGGCGCCGGGCGGTGGTCGTGCCTTCGCCAGGAGAGACGACCTTGCTGGTGGCCGGAGCCGGCGGGTAGTAGCTGATCGTCAGCTTCGGCTTGTTTTCGGTGGCGGCGCTGGAGTTGAAGACGACGGAGCGGGGGGTGCAGTGCGAGGAGTTTTCTTCGCATTCTTTGCTGGTCTCGTCGGTCTGCTTGACGACGATGCCCTGGTTGGCGATCTTTTCGCCGCCGATCGGCGCATTGTTCAGGACCCAGCCGCGGACGAGGTTTCGCAGCGAGGTCGATTCGAAGTTCCACCAGCCCGCTTGCGTGCCGCGTTTGGCGGTGGTCACTTCGGCGTTTCCTTCCGAGGTGAAGTCACCTCCGGGCGTCGTCCACTTCTTCCCGACCAGGACTTCCTTGTCGTATTCTTCCCAGTTGATCTTGGTCGACCAGCTCTTGGTCACCCGCCTGGTTTCCAGCGCCGGGGTGTTTTCGGCGGCTTTCGGCGAGTAGAGGCTGAGGACGGCGTTGGAGACGTAGGAGTTGGTCGGGATCAGCGGCTGAAGCGTCGTTCCCATGTTGAAGCGCAGGAAGGTGCGCACCGGCTGGTGTTCGGTCTGGTTGTAGCCGGCGGTGAGTTCTTTGGCGCCGCTCGCGCCGCAGGCGCTCCAGCCCTTCGGCGCCGGCAGGCTGCCGATCGTGCAGTCGAGGTTGGAGGCGGCTGGAACTTCGATGCCGGGGTCCAGGGTGATCGGGAAGCTGCGATCGGGGCTGGAGAGCCAGGCTTCGTCGGCTTCCACCGCCAGGATCCAACCCCCGGCGGCTCCTTCTTCGAGCGAATAGTGGACGGCGTCGGAGGGGCCGGCGGGGCCGTTGCCGGCTTCTTCGATCCTCGGCGCCGGCACCGTGGCGAAGAGCTTCCCTGCCTGGTCTTCGATCGCGATCGAGCCGTCTTCGGCCAACCGCGGCTCGAGCCCTTCGGCGAGCCGCATTTCGTAGCGGTAGGCGCTGGGAGCCGAGGGATCGTTGAGGAGGATCGATTCCTTCAAGCCGTCGGCGAGGCTGCGCAGTTCGAAGGAGAAGCGGCCGCTGGGGGATTCGTAGGCGGCGGCGGTGCCTTCGACTTCGGCGGTTTCGGTGGGGGTGCCGAGGAAGCGGTAGGAGACCCAGTTGCCTGCTTCGGAGAGGCGGACCGCCCCTTCGCCGATCTGCTGGGGAAGGTGCAGCTCGAAGCTGTTTTCGCCGTTGACGATCCCCGAGCTCGTTTCTTCGAGTCCTTCGTCGATCGGCTTCCATTCGCCTGCTTCGTCTTCGAAGTTGACCGGCGCCTCGTAGAGGTCGGTCTGCAGCTCGCCGTCGGGCAGGCGGAAGGTGTTGGAGGTGGCGGTCCGCTTGCCGGGGAGTTCGGTTCGCTGCTCGGAGGGGCCTTCTGCGGGCGCGCGTTCGCCCTCGCCGCTGGCAACGCCGCTGCCGACGCACAGAGCCAGAACGAGCGCCAATGCGATTGGCACCACCACTCGAGGGATCGTGATGTTCGGCCTGCGGTCGGCAGCGGTCTTGGGGTGCACGGGTTCTCCCTGTCTCTTGTGTGTAGAGGCGGGGAACCGCGAACACCGCGCGTACCCCTGTAGCGATTGGGCATCCTGCACAGCGAACGCAGAGATTGCAAATCGGTTTTTCGAATTTTTGGTCCCCTCCACCGTGACCATATAACGTTTCTTACTGTGGACCTCTTGTCCAAATGATCCCGTTGAAGGCCCTGCACGGTGGGTTTGTGCAGATCAGTCACCTAGACACCCTGACTAACGAGGGTCTGATTGAAAGACCGAATTAGGTAACGTCGAGGACGGCACGGATGATCGGGCTACTGTGCACTACTGGATGCGGAACATAAAAAGACTCTGTGAATCCCCGTCTCGGCCTTTGTTCCGTAAGCCTCACCAAGCCTCTGCGCTGTAGGAATCGGAAGTGATTACTGGTGACCCTCAGGGACAACCTCATGGCGCGGCTGGCCATTACGGGGCTCACGGGCTCACCGACCTCGACGAGCAGTTTGAGAATCTTCCGACGGTTTTCGTGCTGTAAAGCCTCGAGCAATTGTTGGATGCCTACTGGTTGCTCGAGATCAGGGCAAGCGCTATCTCCGGGCATCCACGGAGCCCTCCTTCGTTGCGTGAACCTCGCCCGCCGGCGCGATTTCTTCCGCCCCAGCGATGAGAGCGGCCAGAGGAATATCGAGGGCCTTGGAAATGAGGCGTAGGCCACCCCACGACTCGTCAACCTCTCCGTCTTCTACCTGTTCCAGCTCGGCATCGCTCATTTCACACATGGACGCGAGCTGGGGGCGACCCATGCCCCGCCGCTCGCGAAGGGCCCGGATCGCGTGACCCATCGCTTTGAATGCCGCCTCCTCCTCGGCATCACGTGGCGACTGCGGCTGAGTGTTCATAGCTTCGGTCGCTGGGCGTCGGCGGGCTTGCCCTCGGGTGATGGATCCGTCGGGGAAGTCAAACCCGTCGGACCCAACCGGCTTCCTGGAGCCGTCGGAGGTGATAGTCCACCTGCGCGGGGCTTGTCTCATCCGGAAGGGCTGCCGCGATATCGGAAGGCGCTAATGATCGCTCTGGGTCTTCCGCAAAGAGCTTCAATATGTCTACCCGAATCGGGCTCTCGAGTAGTTGCGCCTGCTTCTTGGTCAATGACATCTTGACGCTCTGCTGTTCATACCTGTCCAGAAGTCAATACGGCGTATCCACAGCGGGCGATTAGCCGATCGCCCGGTGAGACCGTTTCCCCTTCAATTGACACCAGTTGCTCGTCGACTAGCTCCCTTTACCGTCTCTTCAACCCCACCCAAGTAGATAAGTGAACTCTAGCTAAAGCGGTTTGCTGGGACACTTTTATTTGTGTGAATCCGACGAAGCGGTAGGGAAAGCAGCCGGCGCTCGCTCGAACAGGAGATATGCAGCGGTCGCTGGGATCGAACCCCTAGATTTGCCTGCGGCGCGCCGCTCGGCCACTTCCGCCTCGATCTCATAGGTGCGCTCTTCCATTTCGATCACGGCGGCTCCGAGGTCCTTCCAGCCCTCCTCGTCGAGATCGAGGCTCCCGTGCCTGATCACGACGCGATCATGCCTGGCATCGAAGACCCCCGCCTGGAGGGAAAGCGTTAGCTCTGCGATCAAACGCTGGAGGATGCTCGTGGAGATGGTCAGCCGCTCCTCGAGGCTGAGCCGCTTGAATTCGGCGTTGGTCACCACCGGACGTTCGATCGCTCGGTAAAAGTGCTCAGTCGCGCCTCGCACCGGGCGACTGTCGACTTCCTCGATAGCCCCGAGTCGGGCCAGCTTTCGAACGTAGTAGGAGAGATTCGACAGATTCACCCCGAACTCCCGCGCGAGTTCATTAGGGCTGTGGATCCCTTCCGTGAACCGTATGTAGCAAGCCACCGTCAACGGGTGAGCGGCTGCTGCCGCGAACGCGGCTAGTTCGGTCTGTTGGTCGGTCTTCGTTGGCATGGGAACGGCTCCTTTTCGAGGGGTCCTGGAGGCCGCAGAGCCTAGAGGAGGTTTGAGCGGTCGCCAAGCGGCTCTCCATTTGCCCCCCCGACCGCTGGGAAGCGTTGAATTGATGGGAACTGTCAACGCATTCCCGGAAGGAGGTGATCTCGCGTGAAGATCTTGAGCACCGCGCAAGTGGTTCCGTCATCCTCGCACTCCAAGGGCAACTAGCCCCGAAGCCCCCCGGCTCTTAGGGGCCGGGGGGCGCTTGATCGGGTGGCGCGAAACGACGGTCTGCATTCCTAATCGGCGGGCTTAACCTGGTAGGCATTTTCTATAGCTCCATATATTGGAATCCTCTCCCTGAGAATCAGCACGTTGCACTTCTCCAGGACCTTGAGGTGATAAGTCACCGGGCTGAGACAGCCTTCGCCTAGGCCATGTTTTTCAACAAAGCGGCTGGAACTCGTAGAGCCGTCTTCGAGTGCGTCGAAGAGGAGTTTGAGGCGCAGGCCGTGACTTAACACTTGGTGGAGCTGCCTCCCACCGTCGAAGCTCGCGTCTTGTCTCGATACCGACATTCTCGTTCCCCGTTCAAGGTGCGGCGCAGAAGTCAAACCGGTGGTCGCAGCGCTGTCAAATGTGGTACTCAGGAATTCTCCAGCTAGAAGCGAGCGGCTTTATCCGGCGCCGGGTAGACCAGGATGGCGCTCGACATGTTGATTCCCACCTCTCCCGTCTCCGCCAACCTTTCAGCCGAGCGAGCCTGGACTTCGGCGAGGGCATCGAGCGCCGTCATGGTCACCTCGGCCGTTTCCTCGATGCCCTTCGGATCGAGGACCATCGGCATCCGCAGCAGCGACCTCGCAGGGTGGGAATCGAACGTCCCCGCACGTATGGCAGCGCCGAGGTCGCCCACGACGAGTTGGCTGATCGAAACGCTCCCGGCTTCCTGAACGATCCTGGGAAGCTGCTGCCATTCCTCCGTGTCGAGCGCAGGTCGCGCAATCGCGCATGCTTTGTAGAAACGCTGCTTGCCTCCGCCCCCGGTGCCGACAAGCTCCACCACGCCGGCTTTCTCCATCTTTCGACAGTGATAGGCGATGTTCTCGGTACTGGCGCCCTTGAGGATCTCCGAGAGTTCACTTGGGCTTGCGACTCGTTCCGAGAGAACGACGAAGATCCGGTTGCGAAGAGGGTGGCTTAGAGCGTCGAAGATCGCCGCATTCTCGTCGGCCGCATCGGCGCTCCGTTTCCTTGATTCAGGGCTAGACATCTACCTGCCTTCCGATCGAATCCGAAGTCCCTCCCCAGGCAAGCTGAGTTAACCACTTGTGCCCGCACATTCCTTCCGGCGAGCTAAAAAACCCTTTAGCACCGGCCTCGCGCCGCGCTCAGAACCCGAGTGCGAACTTGGCGTCCTCGGTCATCATCTCGGGGCTCCAGGGGGGGTCGAAGACCATCTTCGGGTGGACCGCGGTGACGCCGGGGAGGTCGCCGACGAACTCCTTCATCTGCTCGGAGACCTGGGGGCCGATCGGGCAGGCGGGGGTGGTGAGGGTGAAGGTGACGTAGACGTCGGAGGACTCGATCTCGACGTCGTAGACGAGGCCGAGGGAGACGAAGTCGAGGCCGAGCTCGGGGTCGATCACTTCCTCGAGCGCCTCGAGGACGTCGTCCTCGGTGAGGATTTCGGCGTGCTCGTCGGAGGTGGCTGCTGGGTCGTCGGTCATGGCTCCATGGTAGCCGGGCGCCCGGCTCGGGCCGCCGTGCGCCAGCGCTCCCTTCGTTTGTGTCGCATAGCGGAACAAAGGAAGGGAGCGCCCGGTTCAGCTCGGGGGAAGCGGCTCCGGGGGCGGCCCCTCCCCCGCCGGGGCCAGCTCCAGCTGCCACCAGCCGACGTCCCGCCAGGCGCCGGCCTTCCAGCCGATCTCGCGGTTGACGCCGACCGGCTCGAAGCCGAGGCGCTCGTGCAGGGCGACGCTCGCCTCGTTCGGCAGGGTGATGCCCGCGCAGGCCATGCGGAAGCCGCGCCCGCGCAGGCGCTCGAACAGGGCCGCGTAGAGGGCGCCGCCGACGCCGCGGCCCCGCTCCTTGGCGGCGACGTAGACGGAGACGCCGGTGCTCCAGCGGTAGGCGGGGCGCTCGTTGAAGGCGGTCGCGTAGGCGTAGCCGACCACCCGTCCCTCCCGCTCCGCCACCAGCCAGGCGTGGGTGGCGCCGTAGCGCTCGATCCGCGCCGCCATCTCCTCCGCCCCCGGCGCCCGCTCCTCGAAGGAGACGGCGCTGCCCTCGACGTGGGGCGCGTAGATCGCCGCGCAGGCGGCGCCGTCGCGGGCGGGGTCGGCGTCGCGGATGCTGAGCATGGGCACGGCAATCTAGAGTGCGGGGCATGAGCGAGCAGGGCAAGGTCGTGCGCCGGTCGATCGGGATCGTCTTCGACGACGGCGGGCTGCTGGCCCTCGCCTCCACCCTCCCCGACGGCGCCGCGGCCCACGGCGAGGAGGAGGTGACGGCGGTCTTCTGCGACCCCGACGGCGCCCCGCTGGAGTTCGAGGAGGCGCTGCTCTCGACCGAGTACGGCGAGGACGGCGTGCAGCGGCGCGCCAGCCTCGAGCTCTGGCCCGACGTCGAGGACATGCGCCCGGTGCGCGGCGCCGGCACGCTGATCAGCTCGGTCAACGTGCGCCGCCAGGGCCTCGACTCGCAGATCGCCTTCTTCCGCTGGTCGGTCGAGGGCCGCGAGGGCCTCGGCACCTACGAGGTCGCCCGCGCCGATGGCTGACATCCGGGCGATCGTCTCCGACTTCGGAGGCGTCCTCACCACGCCGCTGCTCGGCAGCTTCGAACGGGTCCAAGACGAGATCGAGATCCCGGCCGAGAGCCTCGGCGAGGCGCTGCGCTCCGCCACCGAGGAGCGCGGCGACAACCCGCTCTTCCAGCTCGAGCGCGGGGAGATGGAGGAGGTGGCGTTCCTCGAGCTGCTCAGCGACCACCTCGAGCCGCTGCTCGGCCGCCGCCCGCACCTGCACCGCTTCCGCGAGGTCTACTTCGACGCGCTCGACCCGAACGAGCCGATGATCGAGCTGATGCGGGAGCTGCGGGCGAGCGGGCTGGCGATGGCGCTGCTGACCAACAACGTGCGCGAGTGGGAGCCGCTCTGGCGCTCGATGCTGCCGATCGACGAGATCTTCGAGACCGTCGTCGACTCCGCTTTCGTCGGCTGCCGCAAGCCGGAAGCGCGGATCTACGAGCTGACCCTGGAGCGGATCGGGGTGCCCGCCGAGGCCTGCCTCTTCGTCGACGACGTCGGCGTCAACTGCAAGGGCGCCGAGGCGGCCGGGATGAGCGCGGTCCACTTCCGCGACAACGAGCAGGCGATCGCGGCGATCCGCGCCGCCCTCCCCCGGTAGAGAGCAGGTCTCCTAGACCGGCCGGTCGGCGCGCTCCCGGGCGGCGCCGTTCCCGTCGCCTGCCCGCACCGGCGCTTGGCGCCAGCGCCGCGCGAACGGCAGGCGCCAGCTGTGCGGCGAGATCAGGGCGCCGATCTCCGCCGGGCCCCAGGAGCCCTGCGGGTACGGTTTCACCGCCGGCGGGTCCCGCAGCAGCGGTTCGGAGATCTCCCACAGCCGCTCGATGCCTTTGGCGGTGGTGAAGAGGGTGCGGTCGCCGACCATCGCGTCGCGGATCAGCCGCTCGTAGGCCTCCACCGCCTCGCCGGCATAGCCGGTTTCCTCCAGCGAGAACTGCATGCTCGCCTTGTCGAGCACCATCCCCATCCCCGGCCGCTTGCCGGAGAAGGAGAGCGAGACGCGCGAGGACTCGTCGAGGTCGAAGGTGAGGTGGTCTGGCCCGTAGCGGCCGACCCGCGAGTGGGCGGGGAACATCGCGTGCGGCGGCTCGCGGAAGGCGATCGAGATGATCCGCGCGCTTTCGCCCATCCGCTTGCCGGTGCGCAGGTAGAAGGGGACGCCGTTCCAGCGCCAGTTGTCGAGTTCGCAGCGCAGGGCGACGAAGGTCTCGGTGCTGGAGTTGGGATCGACCCCCGCTTCGTCGGTGTAGCCCTCGTACTGGCCCCGCACCGCCTGCTTCGGGTCGAGCGGCAGCAGGCTGCGGAAGACCTTGTTCTTCTCGTCGGTGATCGGCTCCGGCGCCAGCGAGGTCGGCGGCTCCATCGCGACGAAGGCGAGGATCTGCATCAGGTGGGTGACGACCATGTCGCGGAAGGCGCCCGTCTTCTCGTAGAAGGCGGCGCGGCCGCCGACCCCGAGCGTCTCCGGCACGTCGATCTGGACGTGGTCGATGTGGTTGCGGTTCCAGATCGGCTCGAAGAGGCCGTTGGCGAAGCGCAGCGCGAGGATGTTCTGCGCCGCCTCTTTGCCGAGGAAGTGGTCGATGCGGAAGACCTGCTCCTCGTCGAGGACTTCGTGGACCATCCGGTTGAGCTCGCGGGCGCTGGCGAGGTCGGTCCCGAACGGCTTCTCCATGATCACCCGCGAGCGCTCGGAGAGGCCGCAGCTCTTCAGCATCTGGATCACGTTCGGGGCGGCGGTGGGCGGCACGCTCAGGTAGTGGAGGAGCCGCATCTGCGAGCCCAGCTCCGCTTCGGCCCCGCGAACCGCCTCGGCCAGCCGCTCCGGCGCCCGCGAGTGCGGCACGTAGGCGAGCCGGCTGGAGAACTCGTGCCACTCCTCGCCGCCGAAGGCGTGGCGGGCGAACTCGCGGCAGGCCTTTTCGGCGATCCCGCGGAACTCGGCGTCGCCGATCTCCTCCATCGAGACGCCGACGATCCGGAACTCCGGCATCAGCCCCGCCTGGAAGAGCCGCAGCAGCCCCGGCAGCAGCTTGCGCCGCGCCAGGTCGCCGGTGGCGCCGAAGATGACGATCGCGTGCGGGGGGACGTCCATGGCAGCGAGATTAGACCCCGGCGCGACCGCCCCGGCTAGCCCCCGTCCGTCGGCGGCACCTCTTCCAGTTCGATCCACCTGCTCCTCCTACCCCGATTGACGTCCCGGTGCGCCGCGAAGCAGAGGACGGCGGCGAGGACGAAGCCGGCGGCGGCGATCCAGAGGTCCATCGGCCGGACCGCCGTCCGCCCCGCGATGGTCAGCGCGGCGAGGCCGGTGGCGAAGGCAAAGCCGCTGAAGGCGACCCCGAAGGCCTGCCAGACGACTGACGGTTCCGGCCTCTCCCGTTCTCGTACCTGTCTCTGCACTCCGTTTCCCTGTACGGCTCATGTCCCATTGACAGGATGTCCAATAATAGCATCTGAATTGGACAAACCACTAGACATAAAACTAGACCCAAAACTGGACAAAAAACTAGACAAAAGGTCTAGCCTTGTCTGCCTACAAGAGCCTAGTTGTCAGAGCCGGCCCGGTCCCACACGTACAGCTCCATCGCCTCGCCGGCGAGCTGCATCAAACGGGGCGGGCTGAGGAGGCCGAGGACGAGCTCGAGCGCGTCCTCTTCGGTGACGCCGGAATCGACCGCCTCCTCGCCGCGGAAGCCGGCGGCGAGCTTGAGCGCCTCGCGGCGGTTCTCGCCCAGCGAGTTGAAGGCGCCCATCAGGAAGTCGCGGTTGGGGACCGGCTGGCCGACCTCGAGCGAGCCGTGCCAGGCGGCGAGCATCGAGAGGTCGTGCTCGTCGAGCTCGGCGATCGCCTTCGCGTAGTGGAGCTCGAGCTCGGAGTCCGGGATCTCGTCGACCCAGGCCCGCACCGCCTCGCCGAGCAGCTGGCGGCGGGCCTCGCGGCCGATCGAGTCGGCGATGGCGCGGATCGCGTCGGCGGGGTCTACGAAGCAGAGGGGCATCGGCTGAGCGGCAATTTAGAGAGGCCCGCCGACGCCAAAAGATGCCCGCTAATCCCCCACTTTGCGGGGTCGCGGGAGGCGCGGGCGAGACGACGCCGGAGCCGTCCCTAGGCTCGGTCGGGTGCCGCTGAAAGTGATCCATGGGCCGCCCAACTCCGGCCGCGCGGGGGTCGTCCGCCGTGGTTTCCTCGCCGCTCTGGAGCGGGACCCGGTCCTCGTCGTGCCGACCGTCGACGACGTCTTCGCCTTCGAGCGCGAGCTGTGCGCCGCAGGTGGACGCGCCGGCGCGCCCGGCGGAGCCGTGCTGGGCGGCGCCGCGGTGACCTTCGGGGCGCTCTTCCGCAGCGTCGCCACCGCCGCCGGCACCCCGCCCGGGGCCGAGCTCTCCCCGGCGCAGCGGCTGCGCGCGCTCGCGGTGGCGATCTCCACGCGGCGCGAGCGGCTGGGGCCGCTGCGGCGCTCCGCCGGCCGGCCGCGCTTCGCCACCGCCCTGGAGCGCCTGCTCGACGAGCTGCAGGCGGCCGGCATCGAGCCGGAGGAGGTCGAGGCGAGCGCGGCGACGCTCGAGGGATCGGCCTACCTCAGCGACCTCGCCGCGCTCTTCTCCGGCTACGAGGAGGTGAGGCGGCGCAGCGGTCGCGGCGACGCGCACGGCCTCGCCCGCGAGGCGATCGCGCAACTGCGCCGCGACCCGTCGCTGTGGGAGGAGCGGCCGATCCTCCTCTACGGGTTCGACGACCTGACCGAGAACCAGTTCGAGCTGGTCGCGGCGCTGGCGGAGCGGACGCGGGTGACGGTCGCCCTCCCCTACGAGGAGGGCAACGCGGCGCTGGCGGCGCGCGGCCGCCTGCTGGGCCGGCTGCGCGAGCGGATCGGCGCCGCCGAGGAGGTGCGGACCGAGGCGGACCCCGCCAACACCGACAGCCCCCTCCTCTTCCACCTCACCCGCTCCTTCGGCGCCGCGCGACCGCAGCGGATGGCGCCCGACGGCAGCCTCGTCCTGCTGCGCTCGGCCGGCACCCGAGCCGAGGCGGAGGCGATCGCGGCCCACGTCTCCCGCCTCCTGCGCGACGGCGCCGCCCCCGACGAGATCGCGATCGCCCTGCGCGACCCGGCCCGGCGCGGCGAGCAGATCCGGGCGGCGCTGGAGGCCAATGGGATCGCCACCGCGCTGGAGGCGGAGATCCCGGTGGCGGGGACGAGCGTCGGCGGCGCCCTCCTCGCCCTGCTGGAGGCCGAGTTCGGCGCCCGCCGGGCCACCGACCTGCTGCGCTATCTGCGCGGCCCCTCCGGCTTCTCGCCGGGGCGCGTCGACTGGTTCGAGCGGCGGCTGCGGCGGCGCCGGGTGCGCGACGCCGAGACGGCGCTGCTGCTCTGGCAGGGCGAGGAAGGCGACCCGCCGCGCGACCTGCTGCGGCTGCGCGCGGCCGCCCAGCGCTCGCCGGCCGAGCTGGCGGCGGAGGTCGGGGCGCTGGCGGCGCGGATGGCCTCGCGCCAGCTGCGCGGCGGCAAGAGCCTGTCTCCTGGGACGGGCTCTCAGGACGGGCCGCCGCTGCGCCCGGGAGACGGGCTGGAGATGCGAGCGGCGGCGGCGGTCGCCTCCGCCCTCGCCGAGCTGGCCGAGCTGGGGGCGCTGGCGCCGCGGCCGCAGGAGCTGCCCGAGATCGTCGGGGAGCTCGACTTCCGCGTCTGGTCGGGACCGGTCGAAGGCCGGGTCCGCATCGCCAGCCCCTACCGCCTGCGCGCCGCCCGCTTCGACCACGTCGTCGTCGGCTCGCTGCAGGACGGCGAGTTCCCCCGCCGCGACCGCGGCGCCGATCCCTTCCTCTCCGACGCGCAGCGGCAGACGCTCGGCCTCGACCCCCGCCGCGACAGCGAGGCCGAGGAGCGCTACCTCTTCCACGCCTGCCTCGCCCTCGCCCGTCGCAGCCTCGCCCTCTCCTACCGCGACAGCGACGAGGATGGCGCCGCGACGGCGCGCTCGCCGCTGCTCGACGAGGTGCGGGCACTGCTCTCCCCCGCCCCGGAGGGCGGCGCGCCCGACCCGCTCGAGGAGGAGATCACGGTGACGCGGGACCTGGCGCAGGTGGTCGCGCCGCTGGCCGAGGCGCCCTCGGAGGACGAGCTGGCGCGGGCGCTGGCCGCGCACGGCCCGGATGCCGACGCGCCGGAGCTGCTGCGGCAAGCGGGGGTCGAAGGTGAGCTCGCGGAGCGGCTCCTCGCGCGGGTCGCCGCCGCCCGCCGCGCCGAGGCCGCCTCCCGCGCCCCGGGGCCGCTGCGGAACCCGGCGGTGCTGGAGTCGCTCGCCGCCGTCCCCGCCTACGGGGGCACCACGCTGGAGGAGTTCGACGTCTGCTCCTACCGCTGGTTCGCCGGCCACGAGCTCGACCCGCAGCTGCTCGACCCCGTCCCCGACCCGCTCGTCCAGGGCGGCCTCATGCACGAGGCGCTCGACCGCCTCTACCGCGAGCGCCCCGGCGGCGACCCGCTGCCGCGGCCGGGCTCGCTCGCCGCCTGGACCGAGCGCGGGCGCGAGCTGGTGGCGGAGATCGCCGCCGAGCGCGAGCTCGGGTCCCTCCCCGCCGAGCGGGCGATCGCCCGCCGGGTCGAGCGCCTGCTCGAGCGCTTCCTCGCCGAGGAGGCCGCGCGCGAGACCGGCGGCTTCGAGCCCTGGCTGCTGGAGGCGCGCTTCGGCGAGCAGCCAGACGCGGAGCGGCCGGTGCTCGACCTCGGCGGCTGGGGACTGCACGGCGCCGTCGACCGGGTCGACCGCTCGCGCGACGGCCGCGCCGTCGTGATCGACTACAAGCTCGCCGGAGCGGTGACGCCGCGCGAGAAGTTCGAGGAGCGGGCGAAGCTGCAGCTGCCGCTCTACCTGCTCGCGGTCGCCGAGCACTGGGGGGCGGACCCGGTCGGAGCGCTGTACCACCCGCTGCGCGGGACCTCCTCGCGCCGACCGCGCGGGGTCGTCTCCGCCGCGGTCGCCGAGGAGCTCGGCGGCTACGGCCTCTACCCGAACGACGTGGTCGAGCCGGAGGGCCTGGAGGAGCTGCTGGACGAGTCGCGCCGGCGCGCGAGCGCGATCGTCGCCCGCATCCGCGGCGGCGAGATCCGCCGCGACCCCGGGCCGCGGCCAGGCCTGCGCGGCCACGACGCCTGCCCCGCCTACTGCACCTTCGCGCCGATCTGCCGCCGCGACCGGGCGCCCCGCTTCGAGGAAGAGCGGGAGGACGAGGAGCGTTGAGCGCCGAGGAGACCGCCGTGGCGCCAACGCGCCAGCCCACCCCCGAGCAGGCGGCCGCGATCGCCGCCCGCGGAAAGGACGTGTTGCTGGAGGCGGGCGCCGGGACCGGCAAGACCGGGGCGATGGTCGAGCGCTACTGCCGCCTCGTCTGCGACGCCGGCCTCTCCCCCGACTCGATCCTCGCCTTCACCTTCACCGAGAAGGCGGCGGCGGAGCTGCGGCAGCGGATCCGCGCCGAGCTGGCGCGGCGGGCGGCGGCGGGCTCCGAGCGGGCGGCGGCGGCGCTGGCGGGGATCGGCGGCGCCTGGGTAACGACGATCCACGGCTTCTGCAACCGGGTGCTGGCGGCGCATCCCGTCGCCGCCGGGGTCGATCCCGGCTTCCGCGTGCTCGACGCGCCGGAGGCCGGGCGGGCGGCGCGGGAGGCCTTCGACGACGCCCTGGTCGAGTTCCTGAACGCGGAGGGGACCACGAGCGACCCCGTCCGCAGCGACGCGGCCAGGGAGGAGACCGTCGCCGCCTTCGACGTCGAGGGGCTGCGGGCGGCGATCACGGCCGTCCACGACGAGCTGCGCAGCCGCGGCGTCGCCGACCCGAAGCTGCCCGAGCCGCCGCGGCCGGACCCGGAGGCGGCGTTGCAGCGTGCGGTGGAGGCCGCTGAGGAGTGCCTGGCCGAGCTGAAGGAGGGCAACGGGAACCGCGCGCTGCTGGAGCGGGCGCTGGCGCGGTTGCGGGCGCCCGGGCCGGCGCCGACGGTCGACGAGCTGCGGGCGCTCGCCACCTCCAGCAAGGCGAGGGCGCTCGCTCCATACAAGGAGGCGATCGACGTCGCGGTCGCCCGCACCGCCGAGGCGGGCGAGGGCGGTCGCGCCTACCGCCACCTCGGCCAGCTGCTGGAGCTGTTCTCCGCCCGCTTCGAGGCGGCGAAGGAGCGGCGCGCCGGGATCGACTTCGAGGACCTGCAGATCCTCGCCGCGCGGCTGCTCGAGCGGGCCGAGATCGGCGAGCACTACCGCGCCCGCTTCCGCCAGATCCTCGTCGACGAGTTCCAGGACACCAACCGCCTGCAGTTGCGGCTGATCGAGGCCCTGCGCGGGCCGAAGACCGAGCTGGTCGCGGTCGGCGACGAGCTGCAGTCGATCTACGGCTTCCGCCACGCGGACCTCGAGGTCTTCCGCCGGACGCGCGAGGAGATAGCGCGCCGCGCCGACGCCGAGCTGATGCGGCTGAGCGGCAACTTCCGCTCGCGGCCGGAGGTGGTCGGCGCCGTCAACCTCTTCGGCGAGGCGCTGCTGGGCGAGCCCTACCGGCCACTGCGGGTGGGGGCGGAGCCACGCGAGTCGTCCCCGGAATCCGGGGACGAAATGACCCCTGGGGCGGAGCCCGCGGTCGAGCTTCTGTTGACCGCACGCGACGGCTGGGACGAGGACGGGATCGAGCTGGAGCCGGCGATCGACGGGGCCACCTCCCTCAACTTCCTCGCCGAGGCGCGTTTCGTCGCCGCGCGGCTGCGGGAGCTAGCCGACGCCGGGGTGCCGCGCCGCGAGATGGTGGTGCTGCTGCGCGCCTTCACCCACCTCGACGCCTACGAGGACTCGCTCGAACGCGCCGGGCTGCGCCCCTACGTGGTCGGCGGCCGCGGCTACTGGTCCCAGCAGCAGGTCGCCGACGTCTGTGCGCTGCTGGCGGCGATCGCCAACCCGCTCGACGACCACGCCCTCTTCGGCGCCCTCGCCTCGCCCGCCTGCGGTGTCGCTCCGGACACGCTCTGGCTGCTGCGGGCGGCAGCGGGAAAGCGGCGGCACGTCTGGCCGGCGCTGGAGCGGGCGGCCCACGCAACCCGAGAGACGGAGCTGGCCGAGCCGGAGCGGCTGGAGGCGATCCCGGAGGACGAGCTGGAGCTGCTGCGCGCCTTCGTCGCCCGGCTCGTCTCGCTGCGCGAGCGCGGGGCGCGGCTCTCGCTGCCGGCGCTGGTCGAGGCGGCGGTGACCGAGACCGGCTACGACCTCGCGGTGCTGAGCCGGCCGGCCGGCGAGGCGCGCTTCGCCAACGTCCGCAAGATGGGCCGGCTGGCGGCCGAGTTCGAGGCGCGCGAGGGGCGCGACCTGCGCGGCTTCCTCGACTTCCTCGCCGCCCGCGCCGAAGGCGAAGCCGAGGCCCAGGCCGCCACCGCCGCCGAGGGCCACGACGGCGTCCGCGTCATGACCGTCCACAACGCCAAGGGGCTGGAGTTCGGCGTCGTCGCCGTGCCCGACCTCTCGCGCAGCCTCCTCGCCGGCTCGCGGGCCCCGCTGCTGGCGGTCGGGCGCGAGGAGCGGCCGCGGGTGGGGCTGCAGCTGCGCCGCCTCGGCGCCGCCTCGATCAACCTCTACGACTACGGCGCCCTCTGCGAGGAAGCCAAGGAGCGCGACGCCGAAGAGGGGCTGCGCCTCTTCCACGTCGCCGCCACCCGCGCCCGCGAGCGGCTGATCCTCAGCGGCGTCGTCAAGCCCGAGCCGGGCAACGGGACGAAAGCGGGGACGCCGGTGATCGAGCGCCTGATCGCCGCGCTCGGGGTGCCGCGCGACGCCGACTCGACGGTCCCGGTGGCGCCGCCCGCGCCGCGGCCCGGGCTGGAGGCCGAGTTCGAGCCCTCGGAGATCGCCGTGCGGGTCAACCTCCCCTCACCCGAGCGTGCCGCCGAGCTGCGGCAGGCGCGCCGCCCGGCCGCCGCCGAGCGCGAGCTCGGCGAGGGACCGCCGCCGCTGGTCGAGCGCCGTCCGCCGGTCGTCCCCAGCCGCCCCCTCTCCTACACCGCGATCTCCGCCTACGGGGAATGCCCCTACCGCTTCTACATGGAGCGCGTGCTGGGCATGGCGCCGATCGATCAGGGCGCGCCAAGCGCAGACGTCGCGCTTTCCGCGCCGGAAGAGCGGACGGCGCGCGGGGCGGCGGTCCATGCGCTGCTGGAGTGGAGCCAGGCGAACGGGTGGGCGGAGCCGAGCGAGGAGCTGGCGCTGCGGCACGCGGCGGCGGCGGGGTTGGGGGCGGGGAGTGCCTCTCCAGACACCACTCGCCAATGGCTCGTGGTTGAGTGTCTGGAGAGGCACTCCCCGCCCCCACTTGACAGCTTGCTGGAGCCCGTGCGCCAGTGGATTGATTCACCGCTGCGACAGCAGATCGAGGCCGAGGCTAGTCGCGTGCGGGCTGAGGTACCGTTTCTGCTTGGGGTCGGGGGGACGGTGCTGCGTGGTTCGATCGACTTGCTCGTCGAGCGGGATGGGGCGCCGCCGCTGGTGGTCGACTACAAGACCGACCGGCTCGACGGGGCCGACCCGGCCGAGCGCGCTGCCCGTTACGACGTCCAGCGCTCGATCTACGCGCTCGCCGTCGCCGAGGCGCTCGGCGCCGAGGAGGTCGAGGTCGCCTACGTCTTCCTCGAGCGCCCGGACGAGCCGGCCGCCTCGGTCCTCGGACTGGCCGAGATGGCCGCCGCGCGCGGGCGGCTGGAGGAGACGATCGGCCGCATCAGCCGCGGCGATTTCCCCGTCGCCCCCGCGGAGGAACGCGACTGGTCCCTCTGCCGCGGCTGCCCGGCGCTGCGGGGCCTTTGCAGCGGCCCCGCAGCGGCGGACAACGGTTGATCAGCTTTCTGCGCGGAAGGTGATCCCTTCGAGCGAGACCGTGGTTTCGGCACCCGCGAGCACGTCGCCGTCCAGCGCGATGTGTTCCGGCCCCGCGGAGATCGTCGTGTTCGAGCCGGCGATCAGGAGCCGCGTGTAGGTCTCTTCGTTGCCTCCTTCGTCGGTTTCACAGCCTCCGAAGCAGAAGACGTTCTGGATCGCGATCGTGCCCTGCGCCGGCCGAAAACCCGGCGGGAGAGTGAAGATGACCGGAAGCCCGGAGCCGACTTTGACGATCCCCTGCAGGTGGACGACGCCGGCCTGGTCCTTGAAGAAGCCGGCACGCGGGAACGTCACCCCGGATTCGCCCGGCGCGTTGGAGCTGCCGCTGAGGAACGGTGGCTCGCCGGGAGCGCCGATGAAGTGCGTCGCTTCGGCCGCGACCGTGTCGGCGCTGACCGCGTGGGCGGCGTTGGTCGCCGAGGGCACGGTGCCGAGTTTTTTCAGGTTGATGTCCTTGCCGGTCAGCGAGTGGTTCTTCACTTTCGACCCGTTGACGGCGTTCTTCTTGATCTGCTTGGTGCCGACGCTGTTCTTCGGCAGCTTGAACGCGGCGTAGCCGGTGCCGACCAGGGCGAAGACCAAGGCGATCACCGAGATGACGAGAGCCGGCGAAGGACGCCGGATGCGACTGAAGAGCATGAAACCTCCCCTAGTGGAACTGGTCGTTTGAGCGGAGGCTATTTCAGATCGCCGGACGGATCGAGCCGGACGGCCAGATCGTCCAGCCGCAGCTCCTTCAGCCCCTCCCCCACCTCGTCGAGCTCGGCGGCGCAGTAGGTCACCAGTTCGCGGCCCTCCTTGCAGAGGTCGAGGGTCTCGCGCAGGCCGGCCTGGCCGGAGTCGAGGCGGTCGATGATCTCCTCCAGCCGCTCGACCGCGGCCTCGTAGGACTCAGGCTTCGTCTGGGTGCTCGGGTTTCGCTCGGACTCGTCCATCGCTGAAGCGAAGGCTAATGCGCTCCGCGGCGCCGGCCTCGGCGGCGCTCGTCAGCGGCTCGCCCCCGTCTCCCTCGACCAGGGCGTAACCGCGCTCCAGCGTGCGCTCGGGCTCGTGCGCCCGCAGCGCCACCGCCGCCCGGTGCAGGGCCTCCCGCCGCCGCTCCATGTCGGCGCCCGCCGCGCGCTGCCGCGCCCGCTCCAGCACCACCGTCGCGATCCGCCGCTGGAAGGAACCGCGATCGGCGAGGCCGCGTTCGGAGGCGGCGCGGATCTCGCGGATCTTCTGGTTGAGCGAGCTGCGCTCGCGCTGCAGCGCCCGCGCCGGCCCCCGCGCCAGGGCGCCGAGGTGCCGCGACCGCGTCCCGATCGCCCCCTCCCCCGCCCGCCGCAGCGCCAGCGCGCAGCGCTCGAGGCTCTCCCGCGCCGCCAGGCAGTCGAGCGGCACCGCCGCCTCGGCCGCGTGGGTCGGGGTCGAGCAGGCGACCGCGGCGACGTCGTCGATCAGGGTCGAGTCGCGCTCGTGGCCGACGGCGCTTACCACCGGCACCCGCAGCATCGCCACCGTGCGGCAGAGCGTCTCGTCGCAGAACGCCCAGAGGTCGGCGAGGCTGCCGCCGCCGCGCGTCACCACGATCGCCTCCACCTCCGGCCGCGCCGCCAGGTCCTGCAGCGCCAGCCCGATCGCCGGCGCCGCGTGGCGGTCCTGCACCGGCGCGAAGGCCCAGATCACCGACCCGCCCCAGCCGCGCCGCCGCAGGCCGGCGAGGAGGTCGCGGCGGGCGGCGCCCGTCTCCGCCGTCACCACCCCGATCGCCTTCGGCAAGAGCGGCCGCGCCAGCTGCTTCTGCAGCTCGAACAAACCCTCGGCCCGCAGCTGCTTGCGCAGCGCCTCCAGCCGCGCGATCAGGTCCCCTTCGCCGGCCAGGCGCAGGTGGGTCGCGCGGAAGCAGAAGCTGGGCGAGGCCTGGCCGCCGCCCGGGTAGTAGTCCGGGCCGCCGGAGATCACGACTTCGGCGCCGTCGCGCAGGCCCGCCCCGTCCAGCCCCGCCTTCTCCAGGTCGTTGAGCCAGATCGCGCAGGGCACCGCCCCCTCGCCGTCGCGCAGCTCGAAGTAGGCCTGGACCTTGCTGCGGCCGACCCCGGTCACCTCGCCGATCAGCTGCACCCGCGCCCGCTTGCGCATCTCCTCCTGCAGCTTGCGCGCGTAAGCCCCGACTGGAAAAGGGCCGGGAAGGCCTGGGGAGCGAGCCGGGGGAGCCTCGGCGGACCCTCCCCGCTGTTTTCCGCCGAGGCTCCCCCGGCTCGCTCCGTCAGCGCTCATCCGGTTTTCTTCCACCGCTTTGCCCAAGCCTTCAGCTCGCGCAGCGCCGGGTCGAGCTCCATCCCGGCCTCGGTCAGCGAGTAGGTGACGCGCACCGGCGTCCCCGCTTCGACGATCCGCTCGACCAGGCCCTCCTGCTCGAGCTCGCGCAGGCGCTGCGAAAGCAGCCGGTCGGAGAGGCCGGGGATCGCCTTGCCGAGCTGGGCGTAGCGCATCGGCCGCTCGGTCAGGGCGCAGACGATCGCGCCGGTCCAGCGCTTGCCGATCAGCTCGATCGCATGGTGAAAGTGCGGGCAGACCGCACCTGCGACCTCCTCCTGAACCTGGGTGGTGCTTCCCGGTTCCATCTCAAACGAGCTTACTGAACGTAAGTGATGGGCCCTTTTATCGGGCAGTTCACTCCACTCAGGCCGTGCAGGGGCCCGTCCCAACTTCCTCGGAGGTGTGGCGTAGCGCTTCGCGCACCTGCTCGGCCGGGATCGCGAAGCCGCCCCGCGGCCCGCTGGTGGTCGCAGCGAAGACGGTGCCGACGACGTGGCCGCCGGCGTCGACCAGCGGCCCGCCGGAGTTGCCGCTGCGGACGGAGCCGCTGAGCGCGGTGATCGTCCGTTCGACCGGGCCGTTGCCGTAGGAGTCCTCGCTGATCGTGGCGCGGGTTTCGCCGATCCGCGCCGGCGAGAGCGTGTAGGGGCCGTTTTCGGGATAGCCGAGGACGGCGGCGTCCTCCCCCTCGTGCCGCTGCGCGCTGATCGGCAGCGGCGACAGCGCCGTGCCGACCCGCAGCAGCGCCAGGTCTAGGCGCGGTTCGTAGTAGATCGGGGTTGCGTCGAGCTGGGCGCCGCCCTGGGTGGTGACGGTGATGTCGTCGGCGCCGGCGATCACGTGCGCGTTGGTGACGACGATTTCCGGTTCCACCGCCCAGCCCGAGCCCTCGATCCCGAGCCCGCAGGCGGTGCTGAGGACGCGGACGACGGAGTCGCCGGCGCGGAGCACGTCGGGGTCGGAGGCGATCGCCGAGCTGGGCGGGGCGACCGGCGCGGCCGGTCCCAGCACCGTCGGCGCCGGATCGACCCGGTCGAGCGCATTCAGCAGCGGTCCGGTCGGCGGCAGCACGTCGTTGAGGCTGCGCAGGATCAGCGATTGCTGGATGTCGGCCCGCAGCCGCGCCGTCGAGGGGGCGTGCAGGAACACCGCGCCGAAGACCCAGGCCAGCCCGAGCGCCACCGAGGCGATCAGCGCCGCCCCGCCGGCGCCGTCGGCCGTGCGCAGGAACGGGCGCCTGACGAGCCGCTCCCGGATCCCCAGCGCATAGCTCTCCAGCGTCACCGCCGCCAGCGCCCCCGCCAGCAGCGCCCCCAGCGCCCCGCAGAGCGGCGCGTACGGCGAATCCGCGCCCTTGTTCAGCAGCAGCGGCCCGATCCGGCTGCCGACGAAGGCGCCGACGGCGAAGCCGAAGAGGGTGAGGACGCCGACGATCAGGCCCTGTCGGTAGCCCCAGAGGGCCAGGGCGAAGGTGAAGGCGAGGATCGCCCAGTCCAACACGGTCACCCCTGAATAGAAGCATGCCGGGAGAGCCTCCTTTACCTTTCCGCCGGTGAACCAGTTGCCATCCGATGCGGAGCGCAGGCGCCGCCTCCTCACCCGCACCCTGCCGCTGGCCGGCATCGCGCTGGTCGCCTTCGTCGTCGGGCTCTCCACCGGCTCCTCGGGCTCGCCGGAGAAGGACGCCGCGCAGCGTTTCGCCGGGGCCTGGGAGAGCAAGGATTTCAAGGCGATGTACGCGGAGCTGAACGAAGCCTCGCGGGCGCGGCTGTCGCGCAAGGAATTCGAAGCGGCCTACCGCGAAGCCGAAGAGACGGCGACGGCGCGGACGGTCGAAGCGGGATCGGCCGGCGACCCCGAATCGAGCGGAAACGTCGAGCTGGTCCCGGTCGACATGAAGGTCGCGACCGTCGACTTCGGCGAAGTCGAAGGCGAACTGGAGGTGCCCTACGCCGACGGCGGTGTCGAATGGGACCCGAGCCTCGTCTTCCCGGGCCTGCGCAAGAGCGAGGAACTCGCCGCCGACGTCGAACTCGCCGAACGGGCGCCGATCCTCGCCCGCGACGGGACGCCGCTGGCCGAGGGGCCGGCCGAAGCGCGCGAACATCCGATCGGCAGCGCCGCGATCGACGTCACCGGCGAAGTCGGCGAACCCTCCGAAGAAGAAATGCCGAAGCTCGCCCGCCACGGCTTCTCGCCGGAAACGCCGGTCGGGATCACCGGCCTCGAGCGCGCCTTCAACACCCGCCTCGCCGGCAAGCCCGGCGGCTCGCTGCTGGCCGTCTCCGCAGACGGCTCCTCGGTCCGCACCCTGGCCAAGTCGAAGCCGCAGAAGGGGACGCCGGTGAAGACGACGATCGACCCCGGCCTACAGGAAGCGGCGGTCTCGGCCCTGGCCGGGCGCGCCGGCGGCGTCGCCGTGCTCGACGCGCAGACGGGGGACGTCCGCGCCCTCGCCGGCCAGGCCTTCTCCGCCCCCCAGCCCCCCGGCTCGACCTTCAAGATCGTCACCACCACCGCCGCCCTGGAGGCGGGCAAGGTCAGCCTCGACGACGAATTCGAAATCACCAACGGGGTAAACGTCGGCGGCCGCTTCCTCAACAACGCCAACGGCGAGTACTGCGGCGGCACCTTCCGCCAGGCGTTCGCCGAGTCCTGCAACGCGGTCTTCGCGCCGCTGGGGCCGGCGGTCGGCAACGACAAGATGGTCGAAACCGCCGAACGGTTCGGCTTCAACTCGCCGCCCTCGTTGTACGCGCCGCGGATCATCCGCGAAGTCGAACCTGAGGAATCCTCGATCCCGACCGAAATCGGCGAAGAAATCGACCTCGCGGTCTCCGCGATCGGCCAGGGAGAAGTGCTGGCGACGCCGCTGGAGATGGCCAACGTGGCGCAGACGGTCGGCAACGACGGCGTCCGCATGCCGACCTCGATCGTCGCCAACCAGAAGCTGCGGCCGAACGCCGAACCGGTGCGGGTGATGTCGAAGAAGATCGCCGACGAACTGACCGAATTGATGATCGGCGTCGTCAACGAAGGCACCGGCACCGCCGGCGCCATCCCCCAGGCCCAGGTCGCCGGCAAGACCGGCACCGCCGAGCTCGGCCCGAAGCCGGGTCAAGAAAATTCCGAAAACCCGGTCCAGATCAAGGACGCCTGGTTCGCCGCCTTCGCCCCGGCCAAGAATGCGAAGCTGGCGGTCGGGGTGCTGCTGATCGAAGCCGAAGCGGCGGGCGGCGAAGTCGCGGCGCCGATCGCGGCCGAAGTCCTCTCGGCCGGGATCGGCTAGAGGTCGATGGTGACTTCGCCCTTTTCGCCTTCGGCGTCTTCGATGTGAAGGGTGAGGGGGCGGGCCTCGGAGACTTCTTCGGGGAGGAGGAAGATCGCCACCGAGCCCTCGATCGGGCCCTGCTGGGCGGGCGAGTCGAGGACCGGGATCTGTTCTTCGGGTTCGACCGGGCCGCCGAGCTGGAGCGCGAAGATGCTTTCGCTGGGAATCGCCTTGTATTCGTTTCCGTCGACGTCGCTGATCGTGAGCGACTTGGGCAGCGTCTGCGCTTCGTCGCTTTCGTTCTGGACTTCGAAGAAGATGCCGAAGTAGCTTTGGCCTTTCGGCGGTTCCGGCAGGCCGGCGAGGTAAGCCGCGTCCTCGCTGTCGTTCGGGTTGAGGTAGCGGGAGAAGGTGAGGTTGTACTTCAGTTCGCCCAGCTGGACGGGCTCACCCTCGACCACGCTCTTGGAGTCGCTCGAGTAGCCGCAGGCCGAAACCGCGACGGCAAGCGCGGCCAGCGCCAGGAAGGCGAAAAGCGGCGGCAAGGCTCGGCGGTGCGGGGACATCGGCGGCGGAGTCTATATAGGACTAGGGGATGCCCGTCGCGTACCGGTTGCCGCCGGCGACGGCGATTCGCTCGGCCAGCGGGCGGTCGGACTCGAGCGCCTCGCGGAGGCGGCGCAGCGCCTCGCGCCAGCCGCGCTCCTGCCAGACCGAGGCGGCGCTGAGCAGCTCCAGCGCGCGGTCGAGCGCCGGCGGCTCGGTCCAGTGGGAGATGCGGACGGCGGTCAGCCGCCCCGCCGCCTCGGTCAGCTCCCAGACGGTGTGGTTGGGGATGCGGTTGGCGCGGCCCCCCTCCCCCGCCTCGACGATCCGGAAAGGCTCTTCGACGGCGACGATCGCGCTGTCCATCCAGACCTTGCGCAGCGGCTGGTCGACCCGGAACCGGGCGCCGGCGCCGACGCCGACCGAGTCGATCCGGGTGAGGTGGAAGTCGGTGAGGAAGTGGTCGGTGAAGGAGGGGCGGGCGGCGAGGTCGGCGATCGCCGCGAAGACCTGCTCGCGGGGGACGTCGATCTCGATCTCGGCGCGGATGGGGCCCATGGGCGCCGGGATTCTAGTGGGGATGACAGGTCCCAGTTTGCACAGCGAAAATGGAGTGATTCTTGTAGAAGACCGGGTTAGTATCGACTGCATCCAGTCAGGGAAGGAGTGAGACCGATCTTCAATAGCGCCGGCACCAGCCCGGCCGGCGAGGCGTTCGCCGCCGGCTCGATGCCCGGAGAGGGGACTTACTTCTGCTTGATCTGCGGGTCCCAGGTGGCGCTGCGCGAGACCGACGAGCTGCCGAGCTGCTCCTACTGCGGGGCGAGCCGCTTCCGCCGGGACTCGATCTTCTCCTCGCTGCAGGAGCACGGCAGCCCGACGGTGGAGTTCGCGATCGCGGTCGAGCGCGAACCGCCCGGCTGGTTGGACGACGCCCGCGCGAGGCTGACCGAGCCCGGATACCACCTGGCGCTACGCGAGCGGGGAGAGGTCCGGACCTTCGCCCTCGGCGACGATTGGACCAGGATCGGCCGCTGCCGCACCGCCGACATCTGCCTCGACGACCCCAGCGTCTCGCGGCGCCACGTGATGATCTGCACCGAAGCGGGCAAGCGGCCGCGGCTGCTCGACGACCGCAGCCTCAACGGCGTCCTCGTCAACGGCAGGAAGGTCGACATGGCCGAGCTGGAAGACGGCGACGAGCTGACGATCGGCCGCTACCGCCTCCACCTGCTGCACGTCTGAAACGACTCCTACGATTCGGGCCGGTGAACGCCGCTCCGAACCCAGACGACCCGATGCAACCCGACGAGCCCTCGATCTCGGCGGCGGCCGATCGGGCCCGCGCCCAGCTGCACGAGGAGATCGAGCGCGTCCGCCGCGGCGTCGAGCAGATGCTCGACGAGCAGAGCGCCCCCCTCAACAGCGACATCCGCCGCGAGCTCGACACGATGCAGGAGGACGTCCGCCGCTACGTCAAGGCCCGCATCCGCAAATCCCAAAAGCGCACCGACCGCTCCATCGGCCGCCTCGAGGACCGCACCGAGGCCCTCGAGAAGCGCCTAGACGGCCTGGACGCCGAGCGCCGCCTCACCGAATACCGCATCCACTCCGACACCGAGCGCATGCTCGACGGCCTCCTGCAAGAGGTCCGCGCGATCGCGGACCGGCTGGAGGGGCAGCCTCCCCGGCCCTAGCTCACTCGGTCGAGATGCTCGGGTCGGCCTGGACCTTGAGCGGCACGATCATCAGGAAGTTGCTGGTGGCGTCGGCGGCCATGTCGAGGATGCGGACGGCCTCCTCGGATTGGCCCGTCGCCTTCAGCTCCTCCGCGTAGCCGGTGAGGAGGTCGTCGAGGTCGATCAGGCCCTCGGCGTCGAGGTCCTTGAGTTCGACTTTGGCGCCCTTGCCGAGGCGACGTTCGATCGCGGCGCGGTCGATGCCGAAGGCGTTGTGGCGGACGTAGACGCGGCCGCCGGTCATGCCGGCGCAGGCCCAGGGGCCGATGTCGCCGAGGACGGCGGCGCGGCCCGAGGTCATGTACTCGAAGGCGAACCCCTTGGCGTTGGCGCGGTCGGCGATGGCGCCGCGGCTGTCGTCGATCTCGCCCTCGGGCTCGCCCCCCAGCACCACGTCGGCGCCGGAGAGGCGGATGCAGAAGCGCGAGTCGGCCGAGCCCTGGACGTAGAGCTTGCCGCGCTGGGCGCCGTAGGCGAAGGACTTGCCGACCGAGCCGTTGAGGCGGCGGCCCTTCGCGCCCTTGCCCTTGAGGATCGAGATCGTCCCGCCCAGCATCGTCTTGCCGACGCCGTCCTGGGCGCCGCCCTCGACCCGGATCGAGACGCCGTAGGCGTTGAAGGCGCCGAGCCCCTGGCCGGCGACCGAGCCGCCGTTGAACTCCAGGCTCGCCAGCACCTCTTCGCTCGGCTCCGGGCCGTCTTCGAAGATCCGCGCCCGCGCGATCGCCCCCGCCAGCTCGGTGCCGAGCACGCGGTCGTTGGCGTCGGTCGCGCGCGGGAACTGGCTGCGGACCTGGGAGCCGGAGCAGACTTCCGGCGCCAGCGCGGCGATCTGGCTCGAGGCCTCCTTTGCCTCCATCCGGATCGGCCGGGCGACGACGAGGCCGGCTTCGGCCCGCGCCTCGTTCTCCTCGGCCACCGGCAGGTCGATCGGTTCGAGGTCGAGCAGCTCCTCCAGCGGCGTGATCAGCGGCGCCAGGTCGATCCGGTCCTTGTGGCCGACCTGCTCGAGCAGGTCGTAGCGGCCGACCAGGTCCTGGGCGCGTTCGTAGCCGAGCGAGGCGACCACCTCTTTGACCTCCTCGCCCATCGAAGAGAAGAAGCGGGCGCAGCTCTCGGCGGCGAGGTCGACCTCCTGCGGGGTGAACTTCTTCAGCCCGTGGGCCTCGGCTTCCTCGGTCGTCTCGATCTGGGTGGCGATGCCGACGTGGCAGGTGTCGAGCTGGCAGCCGCGGCAGATCGTGCAGCCGAGGCTGACCATCGCCAGGGTGCCGAAGCCGACCCGGTTGGCGCCGAGGCAGTGCAGCTTGACGATGTCCCAGCCGGTCCGGTAGCCGCCGTCGGCCCAGATCTCGACCCGGTTGCGCAGCCCCGCCTCCATCAGCGCCCGGTGCACGGCGCGGGTGCCGATGTCGCTCGGCAGGCCGACGTGGCGCAGCGCGTGCTGGCGCGCCGCCCCGGTCCCGCCCTCGAAGCCGGAGAGGGTGATGATGTCGGCGCCCGCCTTGGCGATCCCGAGCCCGATCGTGCCGATGTTCGGCACCACCGGCACCTTGACCGAGACCCGCACGTCCGGGTTGACGGTCTTCAGCTCGTCGATCAGCTCGGCCAGGTCCTCGATCGAGTAGAGGTCGTGGTTGTTGGAGGGTGAGATCAGGTCGGTGCCGGGCGAGGCGTTACGCGCGGCGGCGACCTTCTCCGAGACCTTCTTGCCGGGCAGGTGGCCGCCCTCGCCGGGCTTGGCGCCCTGGCCGATCTTGATCTCGACCCACTCGGACGAGTTGATCAGCAGCGACGACACGCCGAAGCGGCCCGAGGCGATCTGCTGGCCGCGGTGCTTCGGGTACTTGCCGTACATGTCGTGGATCTCGCCGCCCTCGCCGTTCATGCAGAGCATGTCGGCCTGCGCGGCGGCCTCCGCGTAGGCGCGGAACGCCGTCTCGCCCTGGGATCCGAAGCTCATGGAGCTGAT
>JBQCDH010000007.1:0-19966 GCA_051961435.1 Solirubrobacterales bacterium | reverse complement strand
GGTGGCCGGGGGCGCGCGCGCCGGCCCCCCCTATCAAACTCTCGGGGCCCCCCCCCCCCGCCGGCGGCCTCCCCCCCCACCGTCGCGGCTCTCGCTAAGCCGCGGCGCCGGCGGTGAGCCGCTCCTCGACCCAGCCGGTCGAGGCGATGTGCTTGCCCATCCCCAGTTCCTTCGGCGAGGCGCCGAGGGCGAGGCCGACGAGCTGGGGCAGGTGGAGGACGGCGAGGCCGAGGTCGCGGTTGACGACCTTGGCCGCCTCCGGCTGCTGCAGGTCGAGGTTGAGGTGGCAGAGGGGGCAGGGGGTGACGAGGCAGTCGGCGCCGGCGTCGATCGCGTCGCCGACGTGGGTCCCGGCCTGGCGCAGCGAGGTTTCCCGGCTCATCGTGATCACCGGGAAGCCGCAGCACTTGCGGGCGCCGTCGTACTCGACGACCTGACCGCCGAGGACCTCGATCACCTTCTCCAGGTAGATGTCGCGGTCGGGGAACTCGGCGTAGCCGAGCCGTTCCTTCGGCCGCACGATGTAGCAGCCGTAGAAGGGGCCGACCCGCAGGCCGCTGAGCGGCCGCTTCACCTGCTCGGCGAGCCGGTCGAGGCCGTAGTCCTCGACCAGCAGCCAGAGGAAGTTCTTGTTCGTGAACCCGTTCTTGTCCTTCTCGTAGGAGAGGCCCTGGCCGGAGAGGGTTTCGTTGATGTGGGCGCGGTAGGCCGAGTCGGCGTCGAGGCGCTGCTGGCACTCCGACTGCGCGCCCTGGCAGGTCGAGCAGATGTTCATCATCGAGAGCCCGGTCTGCTGGGCGAGCGCGAAGGTGCGCGCGTTCAGCGTGTCGGCGAGCTCCTGGTTGTGCTCGGCGATGACGCCGGCGCCGCAGCAGTTGGCGCGGTCGAGTTCGACCAGCTCGATCCCGAGCTTCTCGGCGACCAGCGCCATCGAGCCGTGCAGCTCCGACGTGAAGCCGCGCGAGACGCAGCCGGGCCAGTAGGCGACTTTGATGTTCTCAGCCATTGGTGACCTCCTCGGCCGCGGCGCCGTCGGGCTGGGCGTCGTCGCCCTCCTCGCCCCGGATGTACAGGTTCAGTTCCTCGCTGTGCTCCTCGGTGTGCCTGAAGATCGCCTTCACCTCGTCCTGGGCGCCGCCCGGGAGCTTGGGGTGGACGCCGGGGATCAGCTTCGCCAGCGAGCGCATCTTGCCGGTCTTGATCCCGCGGATCGCGGTCGGGATCGAGCCGAGCATTTCGCGGATCGCCCGCCGGTTCGGTTTCAGCTTGCCTTTGAAGCCGGGGGCGAAGGACTCCTGCAGCAGCAGCGACTCGTCCAGGGTCCCCTTCTTCTCGATGATCTTGACGAAAGCGATCTCGTGGTCGTGGCCGCTGTTGGGGTCTTCGACGCCGAGCTCGCCGGCTTTGCGGCGCAGGCGCATGATCTGGTCCATCGGCGCCACGCCCTTGGGGCAGGCGTCGATGCAGCTGAAGCAGTGGGTGCAGTCGTAGATCCCGTGCGGGTCCTCGGCGAGGTCGTGCAGGCGCTCGACCGTCTCGGCGTCGCGCGGGTCGCCGACGAAGCGGTAGGCCTTGGCCAGCGCCGCCGGGCCGATGAAGCCGGGGTCGGCTTCCATCGAGAGGCAGGAGGAGACGCAGGCGCCGCACTGGATGCAGGCCATCGACTGGGTGATGTCGATCATCGATTCCGGCTCGACGACGTACTCGCGCTCGGGCGGCTCGCCGTGCGGCAGGAGCCAGGGGGTGACGCGCCGGATCTTGGTCCAGTGCGTCGACTCCATGTCGGTGATCAGGTCCTTGATCACGGGCATGTTGCCCATCGGCTCGATCACGATCGGGGCGACGCTCTCAGTGGTCACCGCGGTCGTGCCGGGCCCCGCCTCGACCTGGCCGGTCGCACGGACGGCATCTTGCGCTTCGGGCGCCTGGGCGCCGATCGGGCTGTCGGCCTCGGCGGCGGTGACGCCGGTCGCGGTGGCCATCTTGTTGGCCTGCTCCTGCGCCTCGCCGATCTGGGTCTTGCAGCCGAGCCCGGACTGGCCGTTGATCTTCATCCCGCAGGAGCCGCAGATCGCCGCCCGGCAGGAGCAGCGGACGGCGAGCGAGCCGTCGTCGCGGTCTTTCGCCTGCAGCAGGCCGTCGAGGACCGAGAGCGAGGGATCGAGGTCGACGTTGAACTCCTCCCAGTAGGGCCCCTCACCGCTCTCGGGCTGGAACCGGCGGACTTTGATCGTGTACTCGGCCATTAGTAGGTCCTCTCTTGCGGTTCCCACTGGGTGATCGTGACCTCGGAGTATGAGATCTCGGGACCGTCGTCGGTCCGCTCGAGGTCGATGTGCTTGAGCCACTCGTCGTCGTTGCGCTCGGGATAGTCGGTGCGGTACTGGGCGCCGCGGCTCTCCTTGCGCTCCAGGGCGGCGACGCAGGTGCACTCGGCGTTGTCGAGCATGTACCCGAGCTCGATCGCGGCGATCAGGTCCTGGTTGAAGACGCTGCCGTGGTCGTCGACGTAGGCGGTCTTCGCCTCCTCCTTGAGGCGGCGGACCGTTTCCAGCGCCTCGGTGATCCCGGCCTCGTCGCGGAAGACGGCGACCTTGGCGTCCATCGTCTGGCCCAGCTCGAGCTTGATCTCGGAGATGCGGCGACCCGAGCCCTTCTCGCGCGAGAGGACGTCGGCGATCATCGCCTCCTCGTCCTCGAGCACCTTCTTCGAGGCGCGCGAATGGTCCATCCGCTTGGCGCGGGCGGCGGCGTCGTGGCCGGAGCGCTTGCCGAAGATCAGCGTGTCGAGCAGCGAGTTGGCGCCGAGCCGGTTGCCGCCGTGGACCGAGACGCAGGCGGTCTCGCCGGCCGAGTAGAGGCCGGGGATGTCAGTGCGGCCGTCGACGTCGGTCTTGACGCCGCCCATCGTGTAGTGGTTGCCCGGCTTGATGTGGATCGGTTCGCGGGTGATGTCGACGCCGGCGAAGTCGCGGCCGACGAGGACGATCTCGCGCAGCGCCTCGTGCACGCGCTTCTTCGGCACGACGGTGATGTCGAGGGCGACGGTTCCGTCGGGGAAGCCGCGACCCTCGTTGATCTCGGTCTGCTCGGCGCGGGAGACGACGTCGCGCGAGGCGAGCTCCATCTTGTTCGGCGCGTACTTCTCCATGAAGCGTTCGCCCTTGGCGTTGAGCAGGTGCGCGCCCTCGCCGCGGGCGCCCTCGGTGATCAGGAAGCCCTTGCCCGCCAGCGTCGTCGGGTGGTACTGGATCATCTCCATGTCCATCAGCTTCGCCCCGGCCCGGTAGGCCATCGCGATGCCGTCGCCGGTGCAGATCAGCGCGTTGGTGGTCGGCCGCCAGACCTGGCCGTTGCCGCCGGTGCAGAGGATCACCGACTTCGCCTCGAACAGCTCCATGGAGCCGTCGGCGACATTACGGGTGACGACGCCGCAGCACTCTCCGTTCTCGTCCAGCGCCAGCGAGCTGCAGAACCACTCCTCGTAGCGGGCGATCTGCTCGGAGTACTTCATCAGCTGCTCGTAGAGGACGTGCATGATCGCCTGGCCGGTGATGTCGGCGACGTAGTAGGTGCGGGCGGCGGAGGCGCCGCCGAAGGCGCGGGTCCCCAGCTTGCCTTCCTCGTTGCGGTGGAAGGTGACGCCGAGGTGCTCGAGGTGGAGGATTTCCTCCGGCGCCTCGCGGGTCATGATTTCGATCGCGTCCTGGTCGCCGAGGTAGTCGGAGCCCTTGATCGTGTCGAAGGCGTGGGACTCCCAGGAGTCGCCGGGGTTGAGCGCCGCGTTGATGCCGCCCTGGGCGGCGTTGGAGTGGGAGCGGACCGGGTGGACCTTGCTGATGATCCCGACCGACACGCCCTCCTCGGCGGCGGCTAGCGCAGCTCTTTGGCCGGCGAGGCCGGCCCCGATTACGAGAACGTCATGGGTAGGCACGGCGCGGAAGCCTATACCTGCTCGGGTCGCGCGCGTAGTCGTAATTCGTCACATTTGACGCTTGTTCCTCCCGCTACAGCCAGTGTCGGCCGAGCTGGCGCGTGGCCTCTTCGCAGACGTCGATTGCTCGCTCGAGGGTCGAGAAGTCGATGTTCTCCGCGACGTCGGTGGGCCAGTGGTAGTGGCCCGCCTGCTTCAGGTCGTTGCAGCTGCACAGGACGGCGGTCTCGTAGCCGGCGGCGAGCGGCTCGAGGCCGTCGGTGCCGTTGTGGATGCGCAGGTTGGGGAAGAGCCGGATCCCCATCTCCTCCGCCAAGCCGTCCATGAAGGCGAGGGCGCGGGGCGAGTACTCGTTCATCTTCAGGAAGCCCTCGCCGCGGAGGACGAGCAGGTGCTCGGAGCCGAGCGCCTCGAGGCAGAGGAAGACGGTGCTCTCCCGCGGCAGCTCGGGGAAGTGGCGCTCGCCGAAGGCTTTCATCCCCTCGCTGAAGGACTCCTCCGAGCCGGTCGAGAGCAGGACCACGCGGATTCCCTCGGGCGGCTTGGAGGCGAAGCGGCGGGCGAGCGCCAGCAGCGCCACGCAGGAGGCGCCGTTGTCGTTGGCTCCCGGCACGACCGGGCGCAGGCCGATGTCGGCCATCGCCGCCGCCGAGCCGAGGCCGAGGAGGAGGCCGAGCCTGGCGAGGGCGCGGCGGCCGCCGATCGCGCCGAGCGCCGCCAGCAGCGGGCCGCCGAGGACCGGGGCCATCAGCGGCGGGCTGGTGTCGTTGCGCTCGATCAGCCCGAGGCGGTCGGCGAGCTGCGGGATCCGCGGGTCGAAGACGAGGCCCGAGTGGGGAGCGTCGTGATGGGAGATGAAGACGACGGTGCGCTCGGCGGCCGGATCGCCGAGCTCGCAGACGACGTTGTAGGTGGTGCGCCGCGGCAGCAGGCGGCGCAGTCGCCGCCGGCGGGGCGGGAAGTCGTCGGCGATGCCGGCGGCGCCGAGCGCCCCCAGCAGCGCCCCGAGCGCCCGCCGCCCGCGCAGCGCCGCCGCCGCGCCGAGGACGCCGAGCGCGGCGCCGATCCCGAGCGGCCACCAGAAGGTGCCGTGGGCGTCCTCCGCCTCGATCCGCGCCTCGGCGCCGAGCTCGGCGAAGCCGGAGACGAGCCACTCGGCGGCGCGCCGCTCGCCGTCCGAGGCGGACGGGCGTTCGATCCGCTCCAGCTCCTCGAGCCGCCCTCGCAGCCAATCTGCTTCGCTCGGCACGGCCGGGGACGCTAGCCGCTTACCATGGGCGCATGCTCGGCGGTGGGTCGATCACCCTCTTCCACGTCCGCGGGATCAGAGTCAGCGTCGACTGGTCCTGGTTCGTCGTCCTCTTCCTGGTCATCCTCTACATGACCGATTTCTTCGAACGTCTGCTGGGCGAAGCGGGGACGACGCCCTTCCTCTACGGCGTCCTCAGCGCGGTCGGCTTCTTCGGCTCGATCCTCCTGCACGAGTTCGGCCACGCGGGGGTGGCGATGCGCAACGGGATCGGCATCTCCGGCATCCAGCTCTGGATCTTCGGCGGGATGGCGCGGATGGACCGCGAAGCCGATTCGCCGAAGACCGAAGCCAAGGTGGCGCTGGCGGGCCCGGCGGTGAGCCTGGCGATCATCGTGGTGCTGACCGTGGTCGGCTCGCTCGCCGTCGGCTGGACCGAGTTCCACGAGGCGACCCTGCAGGAAATCCGCTCCAACGCCTCCGGGCCGCTTGCGCTGATCGCCTGGCTGGCGGGGATCAACGCCCTCGTCCTCGTCTTCAACCTGCTTCCCGCCTTCCCGATGGACGGCGGCCGCGTCGCCCGCGCGATCGCCTGGGCGCGCACCGGCAACCGCAACCAGGCGACCCGCTTCGCCGCCAACCTCGGCCGCCTCTTCGGCTACGCCTTCATCGCCGGGGGCCTGGCGCTCGCCTTCGCCGGCAACCTCTTCTTCGGCGTCTGGCTGGCGCTGATCGGGATGGTGATCAACGGCTCCGCCCGCGGCGCCGCGATGCAGACCGCGATCACCAGCCGCATCGGCGACGTGCGGGTCGCCGACGTGATGGACCGCGAGCCTGTGGCGATCCCCGGCGACCTCAGCGTCGAGCAGGCGCTGGACGAGTACTTCCTCCGCTACCGCTGGCCCTGGTTCCCGGTCGTCGACGCGGCCCACCGCTTCCTCGGCCTGGTCGACCGCGACCGCGCCGACGAGGTCCCCGAGGTCTCCCGCGCCAGCTCCCACGTCGCCGAGCTGGTCGACCACGACATCGGCCTCTTCGTCCGCGACGACACCCCGCTCGACTCGCTGCTCGCGAACCAGAACCTGCGCCGCCTCGGGGCGCTGATGGCGGTCGACGCCGAAGGTCGCCTCAGCGGTGTGATCACGATCGAGCAGGTGGGGCGGGCGCTGCGCGACGCCACCGCGGGTCGTTGATCCAGTAGGAAAGCTGTAGCAACCGCCAATTAACAGTCAGGCCTTGACTGGTCAAGTAGGTTCTACTTCTTGACCGTTGGAGTAGGGCAAAGCGGTTCCAGTCCGCAGTCTTCCCTTGCGCGCCTCTGTGTGCTGATCGTGGTCGACGTGGCCGGCGCCCTGGCGAGCGGGGGGTTGAAGAACAACTGCTACATGGTCGACAACAACGGCTACCTGGGTTCGTGGCACGAGGGCAGTGAAGAACTGCACACCGTCTGCGAAGACGGCCAGAGGATCGTCTGGGACGTGGCGCCGGTTTCCCCCGACACGGAGATCGCGATCGCCGGCTTCTCGGGGCGCATGGCGGAAGAACGCGTCTGCGCTCCGAAGCAGCTTCCCGACGGCTCGTGGTTGGGGCAGGTCCAGTCCCGAGGCGTCTTCGCCTCGTTTCCGTACACCGTGACGCTTGCAACCGACAAAACCGAAATGAAGGCGACCTGCTTCATCAAGGTCGTCTGAGGGAGGAAGCTCAATGAGCGAGCAGCAAGAGCAAGGGTTGAGCATCATCGACGTGCTGATCATCGTCGACGTGGAGGGGGCGCTGGCAAGCGGCAACCTCACCCAGAACGTCTACCTGGTCGACACCAACAAGCACGTCGGCTCGGGCAGCGAGGGGCAGGCGGAGCTGAAAACGGTTTGCAAAGACGGCCAGGTGATCCGCTGGAGCGTCGTGCCCGTCTCGCCTTCGTCCGACGTCAACATCGTCGGCTTCGTCGGCCAGATGGTCAACGACAAAGTCTGCGTCCCGCAGAAAAGGGAAAGCATGGAAGGCGTCTTCTGGGAAGGGCGCGTCGAGTCCCGGGGGGCGTCTGGCACCGAGCAGTACTCGGCGAAGCTGACCATGGACGGCAAAGAAATGGAATTCGATCCATACCTCGAAATCAAGGCGTCCTGACGTGCTCTCCCCCCAGATCACCGTCGCCGAGCGCCTGATCACCGATTCGTTCAACCAGGCGCTCGGCATCGATTCCTACTCGCTGAAAAGCCAGAGCCTGATGATCGGGAAGCTGGCGGAAGACCCGCAATGGCTCGTCTCGGTGCGCGACCGGGTCGGGATGCTGAGCAAAGCCGGAGCCGCCTGGACTCAGGAGAAACCGGAAATCTGGGGGCCGGTGCTGCTCCAGTTCGCGGACTACTCGAGCGCTTTCGCCGGGGTGGCCGAAATGAAGAAAGCGGGCGCGCTGAAAACCAGGAAGCAGTGGGTCGAAGTGCTCGAGCAGACCCTCCTGCCGGAATTGCGGAAGGCGGCCACCGCGACCGAAGAATCGGCCGGGAAGTTCCGGACCCGCCTGCAGGCCTTCCGCTCGGTCCAGCCGCTGCTCGAAGAAAGCATCCGGGAAGGCTGGCTGGAACTGCACAACGAGGAGCGGGCGATGACCGAAATCGCGGCCCAGCTCGCGCACCTGCAGGACGTGGTCTCCTCGCTGGAGGAATCGATCAGCTCGACCCAGCTCAGCAGCGGCCAGAGCATCGTCCAGAACACCGTGAAGACGGTCTACGAAATCGCCACCGAGGTGTCGGTGTCGTTCTCGTTCCTGTCGATGGCGGCCTCCGTGTACACCGTCGGCAAGACCTTCTACAGCATCATCTCCGGGATCGCCGAGATCAGCGAAACCCTCGACAAGATCGGCGAACTGCAGCTCAAAGCGAGCGGCCAGGCGCAGGCGGCCGCCGCGACCAAAATGGTCCTGCAGCTGGTCTACGACCTCGAGCTGTCCTTCGCCCGGATCGTCGAAACGCTGCCCCAGCTCACCACCATGTGGCGCACCGAGCTGGAAAAGGTCAAATCCGTCATCGGCGCGCTCGAAGCCGGCGTCGAGCCCGGCGACTACGTCGACCTGGTCACGGTGTCGGTCGCAAACGCGAACTGGCAGCAGATCAACTCGCTGGTTCAGGCGATCGTCACGGTCAAGACGAAAGAAGGCCCCCCGATCCTTCTCGACCCCCAGAAACCCATGGCCCTGCAGGGCTGACAAACCATCCACCACAGGAGAGAGAGATGTCCCAACCAATCCTCACCGCGATCGAAGGCGTCGGCCCGCAGAGCAAAAAAGCGTTCCTGACGCTGAACATGATCACGCAGGCCTGCCACGGCGTCGCGAACACCGTGTTCGTACCGCCGCCGACCAAACCGGTCTGGTTCGACGACCTCAACAAGAAGCTGGACGTGACGAAAGGCGTCGCCCACACCTGGATCGACACGCTCGCCCCCTCGATCACCGGCGGCGTCCCCAAAACGGTCCTCGACTACCAGCCCACCTATGAAGCGGCGACCGAAGAAATCGAAGGGATCGTCCGCGCCCATCCGGACGCCGAAGGCAAAGACGACCCCTATGTCAAACAGGTCCGCGCCCTGATCGGGGTGCTGCGCGAACCGGTGGTCACGACGGTCGAAGAAGCGAAACAGACCGAAAAAGAACTCAAAACCTGGGGCGAAGAAATGCAGAGCGCGCATGACGGCCTCTCTTCGGGCACGGGGAAAATCCAGGAAGCCGAAACCAGCCTCGCCCGCGAGATCGAATCGATGGAAAACGCGATCAAAAACCTGGAAAAGAAAATCCACGACGAGAACATCGCGATCGCGGTTTCGGCGGGAGGCGTCGGCCTCGGCTGCTTCCTCCTCGTCGTCGGCATCGCCCTGGCGCCGATCAGCGGCGGCGCCTCGCTCGTCGTCGGGGGCACCGGCGGCCTGCTGATCATCGGCGGCGCCGTCACCTGGGGCATCATGGAAGCCAAGGTCAGGGAACAGTTCAAGCAGATCGGCGAAGAACAGAACAAGATCGCGGCCGACAAGCGCCAGCTCGTCGCGCTGAAAGGACTGTCGACCGGCGCCAGCCAGGCGATCAACTACAGCGAGACCGCGCTCAACTCCCTCTCGGAATTCCGCACCACCTGGACGGTCTTCGAGGGCGAGCTGCAGGGCGTGGCGACCAAGCTGCAGAAAGGTGAAATGAGCCTCAGCACGCTCCTCCAGGGCACCTTCACCAAAGCGGCCGCCAAAGAGTGGGCCGACGCCGCGGCCCTCGCGCACGAACTGATCACCGTCGAACCCAAAGTGGCGAGCAAAGAAATGTCGATGCAGCCCCAAGCGCAGGCTGCATGAGCGATCCGTTCGACGGAAAGCAGGTCAACGCCCAGCTCGACGCCGGCCTCAGCGGCGTCGCGCAGCTGAACGCGTCGTGCCAGGCGGTGATCCAGGCCGAAATCGAACAGGTCAAATCGGATTGGTGGGAACAGCTCAACCAGGAGCTCGGCGCGGCCGAGAAGCTGGTCGTCAACTGGCGGCGGGGCGGCGCCCTCTACTTCGGCAGCGAAGTGGTGGGCGCCGTCTCCCGCTGCGCCTCGGCCTTCCTCGATGCCCGGGCGCCGATCGAAAAGCTGTTCGAAGAGCTGGCCCAGCGCTTCGACCCGGCTGAGAAGCAGCAGCTGGTCGAACGCTTCCGGGCGCTCCAGCCGCCGGTCGCGGCGATCGCCGCCCGGATCGGCGACTACCTGGAAAGGCTCGCGACCTTCGAGCGGGAAATGGGCGCCGTCCAGCAGAGGATGCAGGGGACGGTCGCCGAGGTGCAGGCCAAGGAGGCGGAGCTCGAAGCCACGATCAAGTCCATCAATGCCCAGATCAAGCAGCTGGGCGAACAGGTGCAGACCGACCGGGAAGCGATCGCCAAGGCGCGGTCGGAACGGACGGCCGGGATCTTCGAGACGATCTTCGGCATCGTCTTCGCTCCCGTGACCGGCGGCCTCTCGCTCGTCCTCGCGGGCATCGGCGTCGCCTCGATCACCGAGGCGGAAGGGGCCATCTCTCACCTGGAAAGCCAGATCTCCGGCTTCCAGCAGACGATCGCCGGCGACCAGGCGACGCTGAGCACCGATCAGCGGATCGTCGCGACGCTGCAGTCGCTGACGCTGAGCACGAGCTTCCTGCTGAAGGACCTGGAAAGCATCGGGCACGCCCTCGACGCCCTGCGGACGACCTGGGTCGTCTTCGGAGGCGAGCTCGAGGGCGTGGTCGAAAAGCTGGAAAGCGCCAGCGAGGCCGACAGCCTCACGGCCGCCCACACCTGGTACATCGCCGCCTGCCACGAGTGGCAGGACGTCGCCGACCACGTCGCCGAAATCACCAACCTGCCGGTCGAAACCGACAAACGCCGGATCGGCTGAGGCTCAGGCGAGCGGCCGGTGCCGCTCGACGATGCGACCGAAGTCGGTTCCCGCCGGGAGGGTGCCGAAGGCCTGGCCCCAGTCGCCGGCGAGGCGGGTGGCGCAGAAGGCGTCGGCGACCGCTTCGTCGCCGTAGCGGACGAGGAGGGAGGCCTGGAGGGCGAGGGCCATCTTCTCGACGACGCGGCGGGCGCGGGGCTCGATCGTCTCCAGGTCGCCCGGCAGCTCGTCGCGCAGGGCGGTGGCGAAGGAGGCGAGGCGGGGCTCGGCGGCGGCGCCGTCGGCGACCTCGGCGAAGAAGGCGTCGAGCGAGGCCGGGCTCTTGACCATCGCCCGCAGGACGTCGAGGCACTGGACGTTGCCCGAGCCCTCCCAGATCGAGTTGAGCGGGCTCTCGCGGAAGAGGCGGGGCATCCCCGACTCCTCGACGTAGCCGTTGCCGCCGAGGCACTCGAGCGCCTCGCCGGCGTGGGCGACGGCCCGCTTGCAGATCCAGTACTTGAGGACGGCGTTGGCGACCCGCTTCAGCTGCTGCGCCTCTTCGTCGCCGGCGAGCGCTTCGTCGTAGGCGCGGGCCAGGCGCAGCGCCGAGATCGTCGCCGCCTCCGACTCGACCGCGAGATCGGCGAGGACGTTGCGCATCAGCGGCTGGGAGATCAGCTCGCGGCCGAAGACCGAGCGATGGGCGGCGTGGTGGATCGCCTGGGCGACGCCGGCCCGCATCCCGGTGGCGCCGCCGAGCACGCAGTCGAGGCGGGTGTGGTTGACCATCTCGATGATCGTCCGCACGCCCGCCCCCTCCTCGCCGACCAGCCAGGCCGAGGCGGCGTCGAACTCGATCTCGCTGGAGGCGTTGGAGCGGTTGCCGAGCTTGTCCTTCAAGCGCTGCAGGCGGAAGCGGTTGCGCTCGCCGTCCGGCGTCCAGCGCGGGAAGAGGAAGCAGGAGATGCCGCCGTCGGCCTGGGCAAGGACGAGGAAGGCGTCGCACTGGGGCGCCGACATGAACCACTTGTGGCCGGTCAGCTCGTACTCGCCGCCGGGGCCGCCGCCGTTCACGGGCCGGGCGACGGTGGTGTTGGCGCGGACGTCGGTCCCGCCCTGCTTCTCGGTCATCCCCATCCCCGCCAGCGCCCCCGCCTTCCCGCCGGCCGGCGCGTTGGCGGGGTCGTAGGTGCTGGAGAAGAAGCGCGGCTCCCACTCGGCGGCCAGCTCCGGCTGCGTCCGCAGCGCCGGGATCACCGAGTAGGTCATCGAGATAGGGCAGCCGATCCCCGCCTCGGCCTGCGACATGCACATGAAGGCGCCGCCGCGGGCGACATGGGCGCCGGGGCGCGGGTCCTTCCAGGGAGAGGAGTGCAGCTCGTAACCGACGGCGGCGCTCATCAGCTCGTGCCAGGCGGGGTGGAACTCGGGGACGTCGATCCGGTTGCCGTAGCGGTCGTGGGTGCGCAGCTTCGGCGGGTTCTCGTTCGCCAGCCGGCCCAGCTCCTGGGCGCGCTCGCTGCCGGCGAACTCGCCCACGGCGGAGATCCGCTCCTGCGCCCACTCGGCGCCCTCGCGCCGCACCGCCTCGACCAGCGGCCGGTCCGCCTCGAAGACGTTGTAGCCGGTCAGCGGCGGCGGCTGGTTCGCCACCTCGTGGGTGCCGAAGCTGGGACGTTCGACGGTTGCCATCCGGGGGGATTGTGGCACGGCCCTGGCCGCTCAGCCAATCTCTCTCAGGCGCGGGCGACGACGCCGGGCAGATAGCATCGCCCCCCGGTGTCCCCGGAAGCGAAGATCAAGGTCGCCAGGCCGATCGTCGAGCTCGACGGCGACGAGATGACGCGGATCATCTGGTCGTTCATCAAAGAGCAGCTGATCCTTCCCTACCTCGACGTCGAGCTGGAGTACTACGACCTCGGGATCGAGAGCCGCGACGCGACCGAGGACCGGATCACGGTCGAAGCGGCGGAAGCGATCAAGCGCCACGGCGTCGGCGTCAAGTGCGCGACGATCACCCCCGACGAGGCGCGGGTGGAGGAGTTCGGCCTGAAGGAGATGTACCGCTCGCCGAACGGGACGATCCGCAACATCCTCGGCGGCGTCATCTTCCGCGAGCCGATCGTGATCGCGAACGTCCCGCGGCTGGTGCCGGGCTGGACGAAGCCGATCGTGATCGGCCGCCACGCCTTCGGCGACCAGTACCGGGCGACCGACCTGGTCGTGCCGGGAGAGGGGACGCTGACCCTCACCTACACGCCGAAGGACGGCTCCGAGCCGGTCGAGCTCGACGTCTACGACTTCCCCGACGGCGGCATCGCGATGGCGATGTACAACCGCGACGAGTCGATCCGCGAGTTCGCCCGCGCCTCGATGCGCTACGGCCTCGATCGCGGCTTCCCGGTCTACATGTCGACCAAGAACACGATCCTCAAGCGCTACGACGGCCGCTTCAAGGACCTCTTCGCCGAGGTCTACGAGACCGAGTTCAAGGCTGACTTCGAGGCCGCCGGGCTCACCTACGAACACCGCCTGATCGACGACATGGTCGCCGCCGCGTTGAAGTGGGAGGGCGGTTACGTCTGGGCCTGCAAAAACTACGACGGCGACGTCCAGTCCGACACGGTCGCACAAGGGTTCGGGTCGCTTGGCCTGATGACGAGCGTGCTGATGAGCGCCGACGGGAAGACCGTCGAGGCGGAGGCGGCGCACGGCACCGTGACCCGCCATTACCGTCAGCACCAGCAGGGCAAGCCGACTTCCACCAACCCGATCGCATCGATCTTCGCCTGGACCCGCGGGCTCGCCGCTCGCGGGCGCATGGACGAAACCCCAGAGGTCTCGCAGTTCGCAGAGACGCTCGAGCGAGTCTGCGTCGAGACCGTTGAAAGCGGGAAGATGACGAAAGACCTGTCGCTGCTGGTGGGCGGCGGCCAGGAGCACCAGACCACGCAGGAGTTTCTCGCCTCGATCGACGAGAACCTCCGGCGCGCGATGGCTTGACGATCTTCCAAACCCCCGACTCCGAGGAGAGGATTCAGTGAGCACCCCTGTAAAGGTCACCGTCACCGGCGCCGCCGGCCAGATCGGCTACGCCCTGCTGTTCCGCATCGCCAGCGGGCAGATGCTCGGCCCCGACACCCCGGTCGAGCTGAGCCTGCTGGAGATCCCGCAGGCGATCGAAGCCGCGGAGGGCACCGCGATGGAGCTCGACGACTGCGCCTTCCCGCTGTTGCGCCGGGTCGACATCACCGACGACCCGAAGCAGGCGTTCGACGGCTGCAACATCGGCCTGCTGGTCGGCGCCCGTCCCCGCGGTCCGGGCATGGAGCGCTCCGACCTGCTCGAGGCCAACGGCGGCATCTTCAAGCCGCAGGGCGAAGCGATCAACGCGGGTGCCGCCGACGACGTCAAGGTGCTGGTGGTGGGCAATCCCGCCAACACCAACTGCCTGATCGCGATGTCGAACGCACCCGACGTCCCCCGCGAGCGCTTCACCGCGATGATGCGCCTCGACCACAACCGGGCGATCTCGCAGCTCGCCAACAAGCTCGGCAAGCCGGTCTCAGCGGTCACCAACATGACCAGCTGGGGCAACCACTCGACGACGCAGTACCCCGACCTCGTCAACGCGAAAGTGGACGGGGGGAGCGCCTGGGAGGCGGTCGACGACGAAGCGTGGATCGCCGACGAGTTCATCCCGCGGGTGGCGAAACGGGGCGCCGAGATCATCGATGCCCGCGGCGCTTCCAGCGCCGCCTCGGCGGCGAACGCGGCGATCGACCACGTCCATGACTGGGTCCTCGGCACGCCCGAGGGCGACTGGGTGTCGATGGCGGTGCCGACCGACGGCTCCTACGGGATCGGCGAGGGGATCGTCTGCGGCCTCCCCTGTTCCTGCAACGCAGGGGAGTGGAGTGTCGTCCAGGGACTCGAAGTTTCTGACTTCTCCCGCGAGCGCATCGACCGCAGCGTGATGGAGTTGCAGGAGGAGCGGGACGCTGTCAGCCAGCTCGGGCTGATTTGAAAACTCATTGAGTTTCAATAAAAAGAGGCCGGCATTCAGCCGGCCTCTTTTAGTGAAGTAACGGTTAGTACCGATCAACCACCGGCCGGGTAGTACTGACGCCCGTCCTTTTTCACGCGACCCTCTTTCTCGAGATCGCCGAGGACGCGGTACAGGTAGTTCGGTTTGATTTTCATCGTCTTGGCGACGTCGGAGGCGCTGATGCCGGGCTGCTGCTCGATCAGTTTCACCGCCTGATCGGCGCGCGTCCCGCCACGCCGTTTACGGCGACGGCGAGGGCCGGTGACGCCGCGGGCGACGGCGCGATTGGTGCTGCCTTTGGGGCGACCGGGGCCGCGGCGGGCGGCTTTGCCACCGAGCTCGGCGAGAGCTCGCTCGAGTCGCTTGCGCTCCTCGTCGAGGTCGCGGAGGCGGCTCTCCACGAGTTGCCTGGCCTCATCGAGAACGTTGCTGGAGGGGGGCATCTAGTTCCTTTCCATCCAAAAGAGATTCGTTTTACCCTGAGAGAGTCTGCCACAGAGTTACACACACTGTGACGCCTAGGCGAGACAAATCAACAATTGCCCTCGCCCACTGGCCGAATTTTGCCTCTGGCCGACGGGGCGATTCGAGAATGTGTTGTCTAGGCGGCGCGTTCGGCCTGGCGCTCTGGTGAGATGCGAATCACGTTCCGCGCCAACCCCAGCTTCTCCATCGCGGCGATGATCATCGCCGAAGGGTCGGGCTCCCACCGCTCGAGGCCGTGAACCGCCGAGCGGGGAAAAGCGTGGTGGTTGTGGTGCCAGGACTCGCCGAGCGAAGGCAGGGCCAGCCAGAAGACGTTGGTGGAGCGATCGTCGGTGTCGAAGCGGCGGCTGCCGAGGAAGTGGCACACCGAGTTGACGCTCCAGGTGACGTGGTGAACGAAGAAGATGCGGACGAGCCCGCCCCACAGCAGCCCGGTGAGGGCGCCGAGAAGGGTGTCGCTGACGAGGTAGCCGGCGAGGGCGGGAACCGCGAGCGTGGCGAGGACGAGTAGGGGGAAGTTGCGGCTGATCGTCCTCATCCCGGGGTCGTCGTAGAGGTCGGCGGCGTAACGCTTCCAGTCGGCGCGCCCCTGCGAGGACATCAGCCAGCCCGAGTGGGCGTGCCAGAGGCCGGAGAGCACTCCCTTGACGCCGCCGTCGGGGCTGACGTGGGGGCTGTGGGGGTCGCCCTCTTCGTCGGTGTGGGCGTGGTGTTTGCGGTGGTCGGCGACCCAGGCGATCACCGGTCCCTGCACCGCCATCGAGCCGAGCACCGCGAACAGGTACTCGAGCGGCTTCGACGTCTGGAAGGAGCGGTGGGTGAGGAGGCGGTGGAAGCCGACCGTGATCCCGATCGCCGTCAGCAGATACATCGCGGCGGCGATCGCCAGGTCCGCGGCGCTCACCCAGCTGTTCCAGAGGAGGACGATCGCCACCAGGGTCGCCAGGAAGGGAACGACCACGGCGCCGAGGTTGACGGCCTTCTCGGTGCGACTCATCTCGCCCACTATCCGAAGTTTCCCCTGGTTTGGAACATAAATATTCTCCCCTACGACAAGACTTGAGAGATAAAATTGTCAATTGAATGAGCAAAAAGCTGGATGCGGAACCCTGGCGCGGGCTCTCAGGCGAGGTTGCCGACCTGATCGAGCCCGAGCTGCCGGCGATCACCGAGGAGATCCTCGAGACGATCGCCCGCGACGTGCCCGAGTACGAACGGCCGCTGGAGGGGCGCTTCGGGCGTGGGATCCGCACCGGGGTGAACGAGGCGCTGCTCCAGTTCGTCGCCCTGATCCGCGATCCCGACGGCGACCGTGGGCCGGGCCGGGAGGTCTACCGCGAGCTGGGACGGGGAGAGCAGCGGGTGGGGAGGACGCTGGACTCTCTGCAGGCGGCCTACCGGATCGGCGCCCGCGTCGCCTGGCGGCGAATCGCCGAAGCGGGCCGGCGGGCGAGCCTGGAGCCCGAGCCGCTGACGCTCCTGGCGGATGCGATCTTCGCCTACATCGACGAGCTCTCCGCCGATTCGGTCGAGGGCTACGCGGAGGCGCAGGCGGCGGTCGAAGACCTGCGCCGCCGGCGGCGCCAGGAGCTGGTCGCGCTCCTCCTCCGCGAGCCGCCCGTCGCCCCGGTCGATCTCGCGGCCGCGGCGCAGGCGGCGGGCTGGCAGCTGCCCGCCCGGATCGCCGCCGCGGCTTGCTCCGATCAGGACTTGGCGGTCGTCGCCGCCCGGCTGCCGGCTGACGCCCTCCTCACCGTGCTCGGCGGCGTCGGCTGCGTGCTCCTTCCCGACCCGGAGGGCCCGGGCCGGATCGACCAGCTGCGCCGCGCCGCCGCGAAAGCCAGGCTCGCCCTTGGCCCGGCGGGCGATCCCGCCGAGGCGGCGAAATCCTGGGAGCTGGCCAAGGCGCTCCTCGCCGCCCCGACCGCGGGAGCGGTCGAAGGCGCGGCCCTGCTTCGCGCCGAGGACCACCTCGCCGATCTCCTCCTCGCCGGCAGCCCGCTGCCTGTCTCCTTGATCGCCCGGCGGCGGCTGGCTCCCCTGCGGGACCTGACCGAGCGCGCCCGCGAGCGGATGGAGGAGACCGCCCTCGCCTACGTCCGCCACCGCGGCAACGCCGTCGCCATGGCCGGCGAGCTCCACGTCCACCCGCAGACCGCTCGCTACCGCATCGCCCGCCTGCGCGAGCTCCTCGGCGAGGAGCTCGACGATCCGGATGCCCGCTTCGAGCTGGAGATCGCCCTGCGGGCGCGCGGCGGAGCCTACCCCTCCTAGCCGCGGCTGGGGAACTCGACCGGGAAGCGCTCGGGGTTGTTGAAGAAGCGGACCGCCTGCACCGCGCCGTCGGCAACTTCGACCGCGGCGATGCTGAGGAAGCCTTCGGAGGCGCTGTCCATGCGCACGCCGTGGTCGCCGTTGACGAGCACGCGGGTGAAGACCGGGTCGGCCGGGTAGGCGTCCTTGCGCTGCACGCCGACCATGAAGCGGGCGATCTTGTCGGCGCCGTAGATCGGCTTGCGCGCCGCGGTGACGACACCGCCGCCGTCCGTGTACATGATCGCGTCGGCGGCGAGCAGGTCGCGGATCGCCTCGACGTCGCCGGAGACCGCGGCGGTGAGGAAGGCGGTGGCGAGTCGCTCGCGCTCCTCCTCGTCGACGTTGCGGCGGCGGCTCGGGTCGCCGGCGTGCTCGCGGGCGCGCTTGGCGATCTGGCGGACGTTGGCCGGCGTCTTCTCCAACACGTCGGCGATCTCGGCGTACTCGAGGTCGAAGACGTCGCGCAGGACCAGGACGGCGCGTTCGACCGGGTTCAGCCGCTCCAGGGCTCCGAGCAGCGCCAGGCTCAGCTGCTCCGCCTCGATCGCCTTCGTCTCCGGCGTCTCGGGGTCGGTGACGAGCGGCTCCGGCAGCCAGGGGCCGACGTAGACCTCGCGGCGGGCACGGGCCGAGCGCAGGCGGTCGAGCGCGAGCCGGGTCGTGACCGTGACGAGGAAGGCTTCGGCGTTGCGGATGGCGTGCCGGTCGGCCCGCTCCCAGCGCAGCCAGGCGTCCTGGACGACGTCCTCGGCCTCGGTCAGCTCGCCGAGCAGGCCGTAGGCGATGCCCAGCAGGCGCGGGCGGCAGGCGGCGAAGGCGTCCTCCATCACGCCAGCGCCGGGGCCGGCCTGCGCAGGGCGGCCGCCGCCGCCGCGGCGCCGCTGGCGATCGCCGAGTCGACCAACCAGCCCTCCGGCCCCACCCAGTCGCCGGCGAGGTAGAGGCCGTCGCCGCGGTCGACCTGCGGCCGGCCGGCGAAGCCGTCGCCGGGCCCCGGGATCGCCGAGACGGCGGCCATCCGGGGCAGGAACCGCTGCATCGTCAGGCGCTCGCGCCAGCCGGGCTGCACACTGTCGGCCAGCGCCTCGAGTGCGGGCCGCGGCTGCCGCGCGTAGCTGGCGAGGCTGAGCAGGACGCCGTCGCGATGGCGGGGCGGAGAGTGCCGGGAGAGATAGGTCGGCTCGTCGACGCCGAGGGCGAAGCGCCGGGTCCGCTTCGGCAGGCTCTCGAGCCCGAGGTCGAGCACGCTCAGCTCGGCGGCCGGCCCCGGCGCCGCCGGGGCCTCCTCGCCGAGGAGCTTGGCGGCGGCGTCGGGCTCGCCGGTGGCGAGGACGAGGACCTCGGCGTGGAGCGTCTCCTCGTCCAGCGCCACGGTCCAGCCGCCGCCCTCGCGGTGGAGCATCCGCGCCGCGGCGCGGGTCCGCAGGCTGGCGCCGCTACCTTCCGCGCGCCCGGCGAGGGCGTCGACCAAGGACTGCCAGCCGCCGCGCAGGTAGCGGACGCCGGGCGAGATGCCGATCTTCAGCTGGGTCGCGGCCACCTCGGCGCTGAGCGCGTCATGGTCGGCGACGAACGTCGTCACCCGCACCAGGGCGCCGGCGCCGGCCCGCGCCCTCGGGGGGCAGGTCCGCCGCAGCCACTCGCTGACCGACAGGTCCCGCAGCTCCTCCGGCCGGCTGCGGGCGACGCCGGCCAGCCAGCGGATGAGGGACGGTGCTCCGCCCGGCGAGCGCCGCGGCCTCCCGCCGCGCACGAACACCGAGTTGGGCGTTACCGGATTCCACCACGGCAGCTCGATGCCCATCGCCCGCAGCTCGCGCATTGCCGGGCCGCCCACGTAGAGGGCGTGGGGCCCCTGGTTGAGGACGAACCCCTCGTGAGTTTCAGAGGCGGCGCGACCGCCGAGATGGGAGCTGGCCTCGAGCAGCGTCGTCGCCGCGCCGCCCTCGGCCAACTTGGCGGCCGCGACCAGCCCCGCCGGCCCGCCGCCCACGACTATGGCTTTCTTGTGAGTGCTCATGCGCTCTAGACGCAACAGCATGGCGGGTTGTGACAGGGCTGGCCAGGGGAGGGTGCCGATGCTCCTCCGCGTGAATTTGTCGCGCCCCTATGTCGGGGCGGCTCCACCAGATGCTGCCCTCCTATGGAGGGCAAAAATCAGATTGCATATCGCGCGCTTCGCGGACATTCCCGCGGAGCAGCACCGGCACCCTCCACAAACGAGCCTCGGCAGACGCCAGCTGACGGAGGTCCCCAAGTTCCGTGGTTCCTTATGCACCTATGTCGTGCTTAAGGAACCACGCAACTGATGAATCCAAGCCGCTCCTCGTTCCGCGGTTCCTTAGGCACGTATGCGGTGTCTAAGGAACCGCGGAATGTGGCTCTTCTCCCAGGGTGCGTGTTGGGGAGGGAGCGGGGGGGGCGGCGCGGGGGGGGGGGGTGGTTTCAATCCCGTTTTGTCGTGGGGGCCCGGTGCTACGCCCCCCCGCCCCCTGCCCCGCCCCCCCCCCTCCCTCCCCAACACGCACCCTGGGAGAAGAGCCACATTCCGCGGTTCC
>JBQCDH010000006.1:0-36539 GCA_051961435.1 Solirubrobacterales bacterium | reverse complement strand
CGATGGGGGGCGGTTTTGCACGTTTTACATGGGGCGAGAAGGGTGGCCTCACGCGCGGCTCGGCGCGGATGGCCGCGCGCTGCCGTTCGCGCCGGCGGCGCTCGTGCGCCCCGGCATGCTTATGTTCGCCGAGGGCGGCGGCTACGACGTGGTCGAGCACGTGGAGCGGGTAGCGCTCGATGCAGACGTGTACGACCTCGACATCGAGCGCACGCACAACTTCATCGCGAACGGGACCGTCACCCACAACTCGATCTATGGGTTCCGGGGCGCGGACATCCGCAACATCCTGGAGTTCGAGGACACGTTCCCGGACGCGCACGTGGTCAAGCTCGAGCAGAACTACCGCTCGACCCAGACCATCCTCGACGCGGCCAACGCGGTGATCCGCAACAACAGAGCCCAGAAGCCCAAGTCGCTGTGGACCGAGCTGGGCCAGGGCGACCCGATCAAGGTGCGCGAGCTCGAGGACGAGCACGCCGAGGCCCGGTACGTGAGCGGCGAGGTGCAGCGGCTGCTCGACGAGGGGGTCTCGCGGGCCGAAATCGCGGTCTTCTACCGGACCAACGCCCAGTCGCGCGTGCTCCAGGACACACTGGTGCGGGCGGACGTGCCCTACCAGGTGATCGGCGGCACCAAGTTCTACGAGCGGGCCGAGATCAAGGACGCGGTCGCCTACCTCAGCCTGCTGGTCAACCCGGCCGACCTCGTCTCCTTCACCCGGATCGTCAACTCCCCCCGCCGCGGGATCGGCAACACCACCCAGGGGCGGCTCGCCTCCCACGCGAACACGACCGGGCTGCCGATCTGGGAGGTGATCGAGCGGGTTGAGGAGGTGCCCGGCCTGACCGGCAAAGCGATCAAGAACGTGGGCCGCTTCTACGAGACGATGGCCGCCCTGCGCGAGCGCGCCGACGAAGAAGGCCCGGTGGCGAGCCTGCTGGAGGCGGTGCTGCACGAGAGCGGCTACCTGGAAGCGCTGGCGGCGGAGCGGACGGTCGAGGCCGAAGGCCGGGCCGAGAACCTGGAAGCGCTGGTCGCCGGCGCCGCCGAGTTCGACGTCGAGCGCGAGCGCGAGGGGGGGAGCGAGGTCGCGCCGCTGGAGGAGTACCTGCAGCAGATCTCCCTCTACAGCGAGCAGGACTCGCTGCGCGCCGAGCAGGAGCTGGTGACGCTGATGACCCTCCACAACGCCAAGGGGCTGGAGTACGACACGGTCTTCGTCGTCGGCTGCGAGGACGGCGCCTTCCCGCACATGCGAGCGCTGGAGGAGGGGGGCGAAGAGGAGGAGCGCCGCCTCTGCTACGTCGCCATCACCCGCGCCCGCAAGCGCCTGTACATGACCTGGGCGCGCGAACGGCAGCTGTTCGGCCGCTCCGAGCGCAACCTGCCCTCGCGCTTCGTCGACGAGCTGCCGGTGGAGCTGACCGAGCGCCACTCGACCGCGGCGCAGAGCCTGGGGACGAGCTGGGGGACGCCGACGGCGAACCAGGTGGAGCCGGCGCAGCCGCTCGATCCCGGCCCGGCGCTGGAGCTGCAGACCGGCGACGACGTCGTCCATGCCAGCTTCGGCGACGGGGTGGTGACCGGAGTCGAGCCGGGCGGGGTGATCGTCGTCCGCTTCTCCGGCGACGGCTCCGAGCGCAAGCTGATGGCCGACTACGCACCGATTCGGAGGAGGTAGCGGATGGCGGCGCGGGTGATCGACGGCAAGGCGGTGGCGGCGGCGGTCCGCGAGCGGGTCAAGGTCGACCTCGCCGCCTACGAGGAGGAGACGGGGCGGGTGCCGGGCCTGGCGACCGTGCTGGTCGGCGACGACCCCGCCTCGCAGATCTACGTGCGCAACAAGCGGCGCACCACCGAGGAGATCGGGATGCGCTCGATCCACCACGCTCCCGAGGCCGGGATCAAGGAAGGGGAGCTGCTCGACCTCGTCCGCGAGCTGGGCGAGGACGACGACGTCGACGGGATCCTGGTGCAGCTGCCGCTGCCTGCCCACATCGACCCCGACGCCGTGGTCGCCGCGATCGACCCGCGCAAGGACGTCGACGGCCTCACCCCTCACAACGCCGGGTTGCTCGCGCACGGGATCCCGGGGCTGGTTCCCTGCACCCCCGCCGGCGTGATGGAGCTGCTCGCCCACGAGGGGGTCGAGCTGGAGGGGGCCGAGGCGGTCGTGGTCGGACGCTCGAAGCTGGTCGGGGTGCCGGTGGCGCGGCTGCTGCTGGCCGCCGACGCGACCGTGACGACCTGCCATTCGCGCACGCGCGACCTGAACGCCGTCTGCCGCCGCGCCGACGTGCTCGTCGCCGCGGTCGGGGTGCCGCGGCTGCTCGGCGCCGAAGCGGTAAAGCCGGGGGCGGTGGTGATCGACGTCGGCATGAACCGGCTCGAGGACGGGCTGGCCGGCGACGTCGACTACGAGGCGGCGGCCGAGGTCGCCGCCGCGATTACCCCGGTCCCCGGCGGGGTCGGCCCGATGACGATCGCGATGCTCCTCTCGAACACCTTGCAGGCCGCGCGCCTGCGCGCCGCCCAGGGGTAGGAAACCCGGCCAGAGACGTCGAATCCTCCGCTTGGAGCGGGTGTAGTGTCGAACCGACCGCCAGCTAGGAGGAGGATCGCGATGGACGTGAACAGGCTGAGTACGGGGGAGAAGATCGCCGGCGCTGCGGCAATCCTCCTCTTCATCTTCATGTTCTTCGACTGGTACAGCGTCGATGTGTCGGTCAGCGGCGGGGCCTTCGTCGGCACCGCCAGCGGCGGCGGCGACGCCTGGGAAGCGTTCAGCGTCATCGACCTGATCCTGCTGCTGACGGTGCTGGTCGCCGCCGTGGCGGTGACGATCAAGCTCACCGACGCTCTGATCGAGCCGCCCGTCCCGATGAACGCGCTCGTCGCCGTTCTCGGCGGCGTCTCCGTGCTGCTCATCGTCTACCGGATCATCGACACTCCTTCCGCCGGCAGCTTCCCCGGCGTCTCGGTCGACGTCAGCCCCGCGGTCGGGATCTTCCTCGGCCTGATCGCCGCGGCCGGGATCGCCTACGGCGGCTACCGGGCGATGCAGGAAGAAGGCATCACCTTCGGCGACGTCGGCGACCACCTCGGCGGTGGCGGCCGCGGCCCGGGTGGCCCCGGCGCTCCCGGCGGGGGCGGAGGCGGCGCAGCGACGCCGCCCCCCGCCCAGCAGCCGCCCGCCTCTACGCCACCGCCTCCTCCGCCCCCGCCGCCGGGCGCGGTCGGCGGTCCTCCGCCCGCGTAGGACCGCCCGCCACGCCTCCCGCGGGAGGGCTGGCGCGGTCAGATATCCCGCGGGCGACCTGCTTGGCGAAGGCGATGATCGTCATCATCGGGTTCACCCCGACGGAGGTGGGGAAGAGCGAGGCGTCGGCGACGTAGAGGCCGCGGGTCCCGTGGACGGAGCCGTCGGCGGCGCAGACGCCCTCGCGCGGATCGGCGCCGATGCGGGCGGTTCCCATCGGGTGGAAGGCCTCCAGCCGCAGCTCGGAGGCCTTCAAGCGGGTCGCCTCGAACTGCGGCAGGTCACCCGGCTTCAGCGCCCCGAAGCGGGCGATGTTGGGATAGACCTCGACGGCGCCGGCGGCGAAGTGGACTTCGACGGCGCGGGCGATCCCGAAGGCGATGCGGTCGGCGTCCTCTCGGGTGAGCGCGTAGGAGGCGCGGATCGCGCCGCCGTTGGCGAGCCCGATCCGCCCCGCGGAGCGGTCGGAGAGGTGGACGCCGATCGAGCCGACGTGGCCGAATTCGAGCAGGGCCCGCTGGTGCTCCCGGCCGGCGCCGAGCAGCCAGGCGCCGCCGAAGGCAAGCGGGGTGAAGGTCGCCTCCAGCAGCACGCCCTGCGGCTCCCACTGATCGACGTAGAAGCTCTGCATCACCCCATCCCAGCCGCGCACCTCCTCCTCGTAGCGCGCGCCGACCCAGCAGGCGGGGTGGATGTGGAGGTTGCGGCCGACCTGCGAGCCGCCGAGGCCTGAGCGCAGCAGCAGCTCCGGCGTCCCGAGGGCGCCGCCGGCGGCGATCACCGCCCGCCGCGCCCGCACCGTGAAGGGACGGCTGTTGCCGTGCCCGTCGCGCGCCGCGCAGGCGACGCCGACCGCGCGCCCGTCCTCGACCAGGACCCGCCGCGCCTCGACCCGCGCGCGTACCCGGGCGCCGGCGGCGACCGCGCGCGGCAGGTAGCTGACGTGCATGCCGCGCTTGGCGTCGATCGAGCAGCCGTAGGGGCAGGAGCTGCACTGGACGCAGCTGCCGGCGTTGCGGCGGATCGGGGCGCCGCTGGCGCCGAGCGCCGCCGCCCCCTCCATCGCCAGCTGCCCGTTGCGGCCCATCCGCTCCGGGTCGAGCTGGGTCACCCGCAGGAACTCCTCCGCCTCGGCGTAGTCCTCGTCCAGGTCGCCGGCCCAGGAGACCCCGTAGCGCGTGCGCCAGCTCTCCAGCACCGGCCGCGGTGCCCGGAAGCAGGTGCCGGAGTTGATCACGGTGGTGCCGCCGACCGCTTTTGCCACCGGCACCGGGATCGCCGGCCTCCCTTCGGCGATCGTCAGGCCCGCGTCGCGGTAGAGCCTGGCGATCGCCTCCAGCCTGTCGGCGGGGTAGCTGTCGCGATCGAAGTGGTCGCCGGCCTCCAGGACCAGGACGTCGAGCCCGGCTTCGGCCAGCGCCGCCGCGGCGACGGCGCCGCCCGCGCCCGAGCCGACGATCGCCACGTCGCATTCCTCGCCCTCGCCGCGCGGTTCGGTGTCGCCGAGCGACCCCGCCGGCTCCGGCAGCGAGCCGTCGGCGAGTGCGCAGCGGGTCTCGGTGCCGATCCGCGCTTCCACCGCCGGCACCACCGCGTAACCGAGGGTGGAGAGGATCTTCGCCAGCATCAGCAGGTCGTGGTGGAGGGGGAGGCGCGAGCGCTCGAGCCGGCCGAGGAAGTCTTCCGCCGCCTCCGGGTCGAGGCGGCTGAAGCGCCAGGGAAACGGCAGCCACTCGAAGGCCCGCAGTCCCAGGCGCAGCCCCAGCAGCGTCCGCGGCGAGACCGAACGCAGGAACTCGGCCACCGGCCGGGCGACCTCGACCTCGCGCTCGGCCGCCGGCAGGCCGTCGAGCCCCGGTGCCATCGCCGCGCAGATCGCGCTCAGCGTGCGCTGCTCAGCGGCCGAGAGCCCTGGCGAGCGCCTTCAGCCGGGTTCGGCGGGCCGGCCGATCCGCCCCGCCAGCGACCAGAGCCAGAGCGAGAGCACCGCCAGGAAGCCGTCGACGAGGAAGTTGAGCAGGTAGATGAAGACCTGTTCGTCGCCCGCGAAGAAGGCGAGCGAGCCGAGCGAGGAGGCGGTCTTGCCGGCGGCGAGGACGAGCAGCAGCGGCCGGTAGCGGACCGGGTCGGCCTGGGCGACGAGGCAGATGCCGGCGATCACCACCATGTAGGCGAAGGCGAGCGCCAGCCAGAGGTCCTCCTGCGTGTGCGGGGCGCGATTGTGGTTGCCGAACCATTCGCCGACGTCGGAGATGACGTCGAGGACGCCGCTGGGGACGGCGATGAAGAGGATGCCGACGACCGCGAAGGTGACGGCGAGCAGGCGCAGGTTGAAGACGACGAATCTCTCGGCGCGCGGGCCCTGCATGGGGCGCACTCTAACTGGCTGACTGGCCAAGATGCGCTCGGCGCGCGGGTCCTGTCTCCGATCGGGGGCTCTCCCTGCCGGGAGAGTGCTCCCGATCGTCGCCACCCGCGCGAGGAGCCGTTTCCGGCTGACGACTTAGAATCGGCCGCCATGATCGAGCGCGAGCAGGTCCTCCACGTCGCCAAGCTGGCCCGGCTGCGTCTCTCCGAGCAGGAAGTGGAGACGATGGTGGGGGAGCTGTCGGGGATCCTCGACCACGTCGACCGGATCGGCAACCTCGATCTGGAGGGGGTCGAGCCGACCTCGCACGTGGTCGCGCTGGAGAACGTGCTGCGGGCCGACGAGCCGTGGCCGAGCCTGCCGCGCGACCTCGCCCTCGCTCCGGCGCCGGAACCCTCCGAGGGCGCCTTCCGCGTCCCCTCGCCGCAGGCGGACTAGTGGCCGACCTCCTCGACCTCACGGCCCTCGAGGCCCACACCGCGGCGGCCGCCGGCGAGATCTCCCAGCAGGAGTACAACGACGCCTGGCGCGGGGCGGCGCGGGGCGACGACCTCAACGCCTATCTCTGGCACGACGACGGGGAGGCGCTCAGGGTCGAGCGCGACTGCATCGCCCCGGTCGCGGTCAAGGACATCTTCACCACCGCCGGCGTGCCGACCACCGCCGGCTCGCGCATCCTCGAGGGCTACCGCCCGCCCTACACCTCGACCGCGGTGCGCAGGCTGCTCGAAGCCGGGGCGCCGGTGCTCGGCAAGACCAACATGGACGAGTTCGCGATGGGCTCCTCGAACGAGAACTCCGCCTACGGGCCGGTGCTCAACCCCTGGGACCGCGAGCGCGTGCCCGGCGGCTCCTCGGGCGGCTCGGCCGCGGTCGTCGCCGGCGGCCTGGCGCCCTGGGCGATCGGCACCGACACCGGCGGCTCGATCCGCCAGCCCGCCGCCTTCTGCGGGATCGTCGGCCTCAAGCCCACCTACGGCGCGGTCTCCCGCTACGGGATGATCGCCTTCGCCTCCTCGCTCGACCAGTGCGGCCCGCTCACCCGCGACGTCGGCGACGCCGCCCTGCTGCTGGCGATCCTGCAGGGGGGCGACCCGCTCGACTCGACCTCGGTCGGGATCGAGGGCGGGATCTGCCTGCCCGACCGCGAGGACCTCTCGGGCCTGCGCTTCGGCGTCCCCGCCGAGCTGGCCCGCGACGCGGTCGACGGCGGCGTCCGCGCGGTCTTCGAGCGGACGCTGGCGAAGATCGAGGAGCTGGGCGGCGAAATCGCCGAGGTGTCGCTGCCGAACGCCGAGCACGGCATCTCCGCCTACTACGTGATCGCCCCGGCCGAGGCCTCTTCCAACCTCGCCCGCTACGACGGCGTCCGCTACGGGATGCGCGCCGGCGGCGACGGCGACCTGATCGAGATGTACGAGGCGACCCGCTCGCAGGGCTTCGGCGCCGAGGTGAAGCGGCGGATCATGCTCGGCACCTACGCGCTCTCCTCCGGCTACTACGAGGCCTACTACGGCCAGGCGCAGAAGGTGCGGACGCGGATCGCCCAGGACTTCCGGGGGGCCTTCGAGGCGGTCGACTTCGTCGTCACCCCGACCGCCCCCTCGGTCGCCTTCGAGCTCGGCGAGAAGACCGACGACCCGCTCTCGATGTACCTGAACGACTTCTTCACCGTGCCGATGAGCCTCGCCGGGATCCCGGCGATCTCGATCCCGGCCGGCCTCGCCGAGCCCGAGGGCGGCGGCCCGCAGCTGCCGGTCGGCTTTCAGATCGCCGCTCCGGCCTTCGCCGAGCAGCGCCTGCTCGACGCCGCCCATGCGCTCGAGCGGGGGATCGGCTTCGACGCCCGCCCGGGAGGCGCCGATGGCTGAGCTCGAGGCGGTGATCGGGCTGGAGATCCACGTCCAGCTGGCGACCAGGACGAAGATGTTCTGCGGCTGCGAGCTCTCCTTCGGCGAGGAGCCGAACGTCCACACCTGCCCGATCTGCCTCGCCCACCCGGGGGTGCTGCCGGTGCCCAACGAGCAGGCGATCCGCTACGCGCTGCAGATCGGCCTCGCGCTCGGGTGCGAGATCGCCCCCCGCTCGATCTTCCACCGCAAGAACTACTTCTATCCCGACAGCCCGAAGGCCTACCAGATCAGCCAGTACGACATCCCGATCGCCAGCAACGGGAAGCTGGGGGAGATCCGCATCCACCGCGCCCACCTCGAGGAGGATGCGGCGAAGATGGTCCACGTCGGCACCTCGGGCCGGATCCACGGCTCCGGCGCCTCGCTGGTCGACTTCAACCGCGGCGGCACGCCGCTGGTCGAGATCGTCACCGAGCCGGACCTGCGCGGCGCCGCCGAAGCGGCCGAGTGGGCGCGCCTCCTGCGCGAGACCGTGCGTCAGCTCGGGGTCTCCGACGTCAACATGGAGGAGGGGAGCCTGCGCGTCGACGCCAACGTCTCGGTGCGTCCGGCGGGCAGCGAGGAGCTGGGGACCAAGACCGAGCTGAAGAACATGAACAGCTTCCGCTTCCTGCAGCGGGGGATCGAGGCCGAGCTGACCCGCCAGCGCGAGGTGATCGCAGCCGGCGGCAGGATCGAGCAGGAGACGCTCCACTTCGACCCCCGCACCGGCGACCTGACGCCGCTGCGCTCGAAGGAGGAGGCGCACGACTACCGTTACTTCCCCGAGCCCGACCTGGTGCCGCTGGCCCCGAGCGAGGAGATGCTGCGCGAGGCGCGCGAGGCGCTGCCGGAGCTGCCGGCGGCGCGGATCGCCCGCTACGAAGGGATCGGTCTCGCCCCCGACGTGGCGCTGACGCTGGCGACGGATCCGGAGACCGCGGCCTACTTCGAGCGGGCCGCGGAGGCCGCCGACGGCGTCGAGCCGAAAGTGGTCGCCAACTGGGTCACCGGCGAGCTGGCCGCGGCCCTGCGCGGGGCGGAGGTAGAGGGCGCCGCCGCCTCTAACGTCACGTCCGAGTCCCTCGCCGCCCTGGTGAAGCTGGTCGGCGAGAAGAAGATCTCCCACGGCAGCGGCAAGACCGTCCTCGCGGCGCTGGTCGAGGAGGGGGGAGACCCCGCCCTGATCGTCGAGCGCGAAGGCCTGGCCCAGATGTCCGACTCCGGCGAGCTGGAGGCGATCGTCGCCGCGGCCGTCGAGGCGAACCCCGATGCGGCCGAGAAGATCAAGGCCGGGAACGACAAGGCGATCGGGGCGATAGTCGGCGCCGTCATGCGCGAGACCAAGGGCCGCGCCGACGGCGGCGAGGTCAACCGCCTGATCCGCCAGCAGCTCGGCCTCTGAGCCCGCAGCGGGGGAGACGGGGGAAGCCCCGCAGGAGCCTCCCCAATTCGCGACGGAGGGGCTTCCCCCGTCTCCCTACTGATACGGCTAGTACAGGACCACGTAGAAGCCGCCGCCGTAGTCGGTGAATTCGATCGTCGCGGGGTTGTAGGTGACGATCTCGGCGTTGGTGCTGGGCGGGCAGGCGATGAAGTTGCTGGTCAGCGCCGACGTCTCGGTGACGCCGGGCCCGTCGAAGCTGTCCACCTCCGCCAGCGCCACGTGCGGTTTGAAGGCGAGGCCGGTGAGGCAGTAGACGCCTTCCGCGGGGTGGGTGACGTTGGCGTTGGCGATGTTGAACGAGTCGCCGGCGTCGACCGTGCCGTTGGGGAGGACGTGCGCGTAGCCGGCCGGGTTCGCCGTGAGGGCGCTGGTCGCCGTGTCGGCCGTCGCCGCGGCTGGGACTTTGCCGAGGGTCGCCTCGTTGATCTGCTTGCCGGTGACGGTGTTGGTCTTGAGCCGGTTGCCGGTCACCGTCTTCTGCTTGATCCGGTTGCCGGGCAGCGAGTTCTTCTTCACCGACTTGCCGTTGATCGAGCTGGCTGCGTAGACGGTGCCGCCGAGGGCGACGAACAGGGCCAGCAGGGCGATGATCATGGACGGCGAGGGCCGTGGAACGTGACGCATCTATTTCTCTCCCTTTCGAGGCCGGTGCGCCTTCGCGCTCCGGCGTTTTGGACGGGGAGATTCATAGCTTTCGCCGAGGACGCCGCCTCGGGGCGTGGAGCTGAAGTGCGTTTCGGCACTTTGTAACAACGTGTTACAAGCGTGCTAGGTTGGAGGCATGGCCTGGAACGTCGTCATCGCCGGAGGCGGGTTCGGAGGCGCGGCGGCCGCCCGCGAGCTGGAGCGGGCGATGCCGAAGCAGTCGGCGCGGCTGGTGCTGGTGAACGAGACCAACTTCGCGCTCTACACGCCGTTCCTGCCCGAGGCGGCGGCGGGGACGCTGGAGCCGCGGCACGTGGTGACGCCGCTGCGCGACATCCTCAAGCGAACCTACCTGCGGATCGGGGCGATCGTCGGCCACGACCCCGGGGCGAAGACGGTGACGCTGCGCGCCAAGTACGGCGAAACCGAGACGCTGCCCTACGACCAGCTGCTGCTCTCGCTCGGCTCGGTCTCCCGGGCCCTGCCGGTGCCGGGTCTGTCCGAGCACGCGGTCGGCTTCAAGAGCCTCGCCGACGCGATCTACCTGCGCAACCACGTCGTCGAGACGCTGGAGGAAGCCAACGCGACCGAGGACCCGGCCCGCCGCGAAGCGCTCCTCACCTACGTCTTCGTCGGCGGCGGCTACGCCGGGCTCGAGGCGCTGGCCGAGCTGCAGGACTTCGCCGCCGACGCGATGGACCGCTACCCGCGGGCGCGCCTGCACGGGATGCGCTGGGTGCTGGTCGAGGCGACCGACCGGGTGCTGCCGGAGATCGACCGCCAGCTCGCCGAGTACGCCCTGCGCGAGCTGCGCGGGCGCGGCATCGACATCCGCCTCGAGACCACCCTGGAGGAGGTCGGCCCCGACAGCGCCCGCCTCTCCAGCGGCGAGGTGCTGGCGACGCGGACGGTGGTCTGGACCGCCGGCGTCAAAGCCCAGCCGATCCTCAAGGAGCTGAACCTGCCGCTCGACGAGCGCGGCCGCGTCCCCGTCGACTCCTACCTGCGGGTGCGGGGTCTCGACTCGGTCTGGGCGATCGGCGACTGCGCCGCCGCGCCCGACCCGCGCGGCGGCACCTGCCCGCCGACCGCCCAGCACGCGGTGCGCCAGGGCCCGGTCGCCGCCCGCAACATCGCCGCCGAGCTCGGGATCGGCTCGGCGCGCCCGTTCGAGTACCGCAGCCAGGCCGCCTTCGTCAACCTCGGCCGCTACAAAGCCGTCGGCCGCCTCGGCGAGCGGACCTTCCGCGGCTTCCCGGCCTGGTGGCTCGCCCGCACCTACCACATGAGCCAGATTCCCGGCACCGCCCGCAAGGTCCGCGCCGTGCTCGACTGGACCGCCGGGCTGCCCTTCCGCCGCGACATCGCCGAGGTCGGCACGATCGGCCGCCCGAAGCCGCTCGCCTGATCGGCGAGAATGGGCCCGTGGCTTACCTGCTCATCGCCTTCTGCTTCGGCCTCGCGACCGGCGTCGTCGGTCGCGCCAAGGGCAGCTCCTTCTTCGTCTGGTTCCTGATCGGCGCCGTCACCCTCGTCTTCGGCCTCGCCGCCGCGATCTTCTACCGAGTCGACAAGGACGAACCCGAACGCCAGTGCCCCCGCTGCGGCAAGGCGTTGAAGCTCTACATCCAGGTCTGCCCCCGCTGCGGCGCCGACCTCTACCTACCGGACCCCGCAGCCGTCCGGCACCCGGGCGTGCGTTGAGAGGGACGGGTGCCCCTCCGCCGGAGGCTTTGGGTCAAGCCGCCTGTACCGCCGGTCCCTGCCCGGACATACGGTCTCCGGCGGAGGGGCACCCGTCCCTCTACCGCAACCAGGTCCTGACGATCGCGTTGGCGAAGCCGACCCCGTAGCGGAACACCGCCGGCTTCTTCGAGTGCCCGTGGAGGCGCTGTTCGACCGTGATCGGCACCTCCTTGGCGGGGATGTTGCGCTTGATCGCCTCGATCATGAACTCGGAGGTGTGGAACTGCTCCTGGCGCAGGACCAGCTGGGGGAGGACGGTGGTGCGGACGGCGCGGTAGCCGTTGGAGCAGTCGGTGACGTGGGTGCGGGTGATGAAGGAGACGAGGCGGTTGAAGAAGACGATCCCGAGCTCGCGGGCGAAATGGTTGCGGTCGGCGTGGCCGAGCACACGCGAGCCGTGCGCCACGTCGACCTCGCCGTCGAGGATCGGCTTGACCAGGCGCTCCATCTCGTCGGGGCGGTGCTGGCCGTCGGCGTCGAGGGTGACGACGATCTCGGCGCCCGATTCGACCATCAGCCGGTAGCCGGTGCGCAGCGCCGCGCCGCCGCCGCGATTGGTGACGTGCCTCGCCACCAGGGCGCCGTGCTCGGCGGCGACGTCGCCGGTGCCGTCGCGCGAGCCGTCGTCGACCACCAGCACCTCGGTCCGCACCCCGCAGACCGCCGCCGGCATCTGGCCGAGGACCACGCCGATGTTCTCCGCCTCGTTGTAGGCGGGGATCAGGATCGCGACCTTGCCGCGGAAGCGCTCGGGCAGGCCGGCCTGGCGGAACTCCTCCCAGGCCAGCCCCTCGAGCGCGGCCGAGAGCTGGCGGGCGTTGCGCGCGCCCTGCGAGAGCGCCCGCAGGATCAGCAGGAAGAGGACGAAGATGGCGAAGACGGCAAGGCCGAGGATGCGCCCGCCGTTGCCTTTTTCGAAGGAGAAGCGGGAGAGGAGGCCGTTGACGACTTCGGTCCCGGCGACCAACGCCAGGCCGAGCCCGGCGAGGATCAGGATCAGCACGTCGGCGTTGCGCAGCGAGCGCCGGCGCGCCACGGCGTAGGCGATCGTCAGGGCCGCGATCAGCAGCCCGACGCCGCGCAGCGCCGTCAGTTCGGCGGGGAAGATGCCTGCTGCGGGGACCATTTGCGGCCAGAGGATATGGCCGCCCCGGCGGATGCGAGGGCGAGCCCGGTGAGCGGAAAGATCAGCGTCATCAGCACCTCGTTGCGGCGCGGCGTGGCAAGGGTGGCGGCGCCGACGAGGGTGACTAGGACGATCGGCGTCACCAGCGCGACGAACTCCCACCAGCGGCGCCGCAGCGCCAGCAGCGCCAGGCCCGCGAGGCCGGCGAAGACGAGCAGGAGCTGGACGGCGCGCCCGGCGGCGGTGTCCATCGCTTCGCCGACGCCGCTGCTCCACATCCGCCCGACCTTGCGCGCGATCATCGCCAGGTAGCCGAGCGGGTCTTCGCCGAAGTACTTGGAGAAGTCCTGCTTGCCGATCTTGCCGAGGGCCGAGTCGCGGGGAAGGTCGGGGTAGCGTTCGGCGACCTTGTCGAAGAGCGGCGTCGGGTCGACTTCGTTCAGCGCCTGCGAGTAAGGAGGCAGGCTGCGTCCGGTCTGGCGTTCGTAGAGGATCGCCTTCACCTTCTGATATTCGCCGTCGGCGGGCAGGAAGGTGCCGACGTAGAGCGCCTTGCCGCCGCCGGTCGAGATCGGCACCACCCGTTCGAGGACGACGAGGTTGCGAACCGTCCAGGGCAGGATCGGCAGGACGACGGCGGCGAGCAGGATCGCGGCGCCGGCCAGGCCGCGACGCCATCCGCGTTCGCGCCAAACGCGGATCGCGGCGAGGACGGCGAAGGCGGCGGCGACCAGCAGGTACTCGGGGCGGAACATCGCCGTCAGGCCGAAGAGCAATCCGGGAACCAGCCACGGCCACAGCTGTCCCCGCATACCGGGGACAGCTGGGTTCGCGGTTCGTTGACGGTCGGAGGCCCAAAGGAAGGCGAGGATCGCCGCCGGCAACGTCAGCATCGCCGGCGGCTCGCTCATCAGCTCGCCGGTGGTGTGGAGGAAGGGCGGATAGACGGCGACCGCGAAGGCGGCGAAGAGGCCGGCCGCGGAGCCGAAGCGACGCCGCCCGTCGACCAGGTCGCCGAGCCGTTTGCCGAGGGCGAAGACGACGAGGATGGTCGCCACCCCGAGCAGCGCCTCGACGATCCGCGCCGTCCCTTCGCGGGCGCCGCCGGTGGCGACGAAGGCGCCGGCATAGAGGAAGGGCGCCCCCGGCGACCAGTCGCTCGAGTCTTCGAATTCCGGCCCGCCGAAGCTCCCTTCTTCGTACAGAGCCTTGGAGAGCGCGTAGTAGGCGTGCGAGTCGTCGGCCGGGTTGGCGACGGGGTTGACGACGACGTAGGCGCGGACGACGAGGCCCAGCAGCGCGATCGCCGCCAGGGCGATCAGCGTCCGCTTGCCATGGCGCTGCGGCAGCGCGCGGATCCAGTCGGCGACGGCGGTCAAGGCCGGCCCAGGCTATCCGGGCGCGCGGGCGCATCGATTGGTGAGTTGTGGGGGCCATAGCCCCTAAAACTCACCAATCGCTGGCTGAGCCAGGCGATCCCCACGCCGGCCAAGGCGGCGATCAGCGGGACCATCACCAGCACGCGGCGAGGGGAGGCGACGAGGACGGCGCTGATCGCGGTGATCGCGAGGAAGATCGTGCCGAGCAGCAGCGCCTCCCAGCGCCGCCGCCAGGCCAGCACCGCCAGCCCGAGCAAGCCGAGTGCGACGAGCGCCCAGTGCAGCGCCTCCCAGACCGGCTCGCGCATGACCTCGCGCGGCCCGTGCGACCAGATCCGCCCGATCTTGGTGGCGACGAAGCCGGCGTATTCGAGCGGCTCTTCCGAGACGGCGTCCCAGAGCTGTTCCTTGCCCATCTTCGCGAGCGCCTGGTCGGTTTCCATTTCGGGATAGCGGGCATGCGCCAGCCGGGCGAGGATCTGCTCCAGGCGCAGGTGCTGCGCCGCATCCGGCGCGAACAGCCCCGGATGTTCGGCCACCACTTCTTCACCCACCTTTTCCGGATCGCCGTCCGAAGGCAGGTAGGTGCCGGCGAACAGCACCTGGCCGCCGCCGGTCGAGATCGGCACGAAGCGGTCGAGCGCGACCGCGTTGCGGATCGTCCAGGGCGCGATCACGATCACCAGCGCACCGAGGAAGACCGTGGCGCGCAGCAGAGACCGGCGCCAGTCCTCCTTCGCCTTCCGCGCCAACACCACGAGCACCACGAGCACGGCCACCGCCAGGTACTCCGGCCGCACCAGCGCCAGCGCCCCGAACAGCGCTCCCGGTAGCAGCCACCTCACCCAGCTCCCCTCCCAGGCCCAAAGCAGCGCCAGCACGCCCCCCGACAGGAGCGTCGCCGCCGGCGGCTCGCCCATCAGCATCCCCTGGTACTCCAAAAGCGCCGGATAGATCGCCACGACGAGCGCCCCGACAAGTGCCGGCCAGACGGCCGCCGAACCAACCTCACCTGAAATGGGTTGGTTCGGTGGCCGTCCCGCAAGCGCCCATCCCAACCGCCTCCCGATCAGATACGCGAACAGCACGCTCAGCGTCCCGACCAGCGCCAGCACCACCCGCGCCAGCTGTTCGTGCGCGCCGCCCGTCAGCTCGTACAACCCCGCCACGAACAGCGGCAACCCCGGCGAGTAGTTGCTTGACGGCTGCGTCGCCTTGGCGCCGGCCGTGAACCCGTTTCCCGCCTCGAGGTTCGCGGCGATCGCCGCGTAGGCCTGGGCGTCGTAGACCGGCGCCCGACCGTCCCACGCCTCCCCGAGGCGCAGCCCGAGCCCGAGCAGGAGGACCGCGACGAGCGCCGCCAGGCCCACTCGGCCGCCGTTTCGCGCCGCCAGCCCGTTATCCATCGCCCGGATTCAACTAGGCGAGGCGGTCACGGGAATAACCGATTAAGCTCCCCGCCTCATGCGAATCCTCATCCTCGGGGGGGACGGCTACCTGGGCTGGCCCACCGCACTCCGCTTCTCCGCCCGCGGCCATGAAGTCTCCGTCGTCGACAACTTCTCGCGCCGCCGCTGGCACACCGAACACGGCACCGCCTCGCTGACGCCGATCGCCGACCTCGACGAGCGCATCGCCGCCTGGCGCGAGGTCTCCGGCGAGCAGATCCGCAGCTACGTCGGCGCCGTCGAGGACGGCGACTTCCTCGACGAGGTCGTCGCCGAGACCAGGCCGGAGGCGGTCGTCCACTACGGCGAGCAGCCCTCGGCGCCCTACTCGATGCTCGACCGCCAGCGCGCCGTCGAAACCCAGTACACGAACGTGATCGGCAACCTCAACCTGCTCTTCTCGATGCGCGACCACGTCCCCGAGGCGCACCTGGTCAAGCTCGGGACGATGGGCGAGTACGGCCAGCCCAACATCGACATCGAGGAGGGCTACATCACGATCCAGCACAAGGGTCGCGAGGACACGCTGCCCTTCCCGAAGCTGCCGGGCTCGCTCTACCACTGCTCCAAGGTCCACGACTCGACCAACATCCACTTCGCCTGCCGCACCTGGGGGCTGCGCGCGACCGACCTCAACCAGGGCGTCGTCTACGGGATCGAGACCGACGAGACCGCCCAGGACGAGCGCCTGATCACCCGCTTCGACTACGACGAGCTGTTCGGCACCGTCCTCAACCGCTTCTGCGTGCAGGCGGTGATCGGCCACCCGCTGACCGTCTACGGCTCCGGCGGCCAGACCCGCGGCTTCCTCAACATCCGCGACACGCTGCAGTGCGTCGAGCTGGCGGTGCTGAACCCGGCCGAGGCGGGGGAGATGCGCGTCTACAACCAGTTCACCGAGCAGTTCTCGGTCCTGGGGCTGGCCGAGCTGGTCAAGGAGGCGGGCGAGCACCTCGGCTACAAGGTCGAGATCGACCACGTCGAGAACCCGCGGGTGGAGAAGGAAGAGCACTACTACAACGCGATCCACACCAAGCTGCTCGACCTCGGCCTGCAGCCGACGCTGCTCGGCGAGGAGCTGGTGGAGTCGATCCTCCACGCGATCGAGCGCTACAAGGGCCGTGTGATCGGCACCGCGATCGAGCCGAAGACCCGCTGGAACCCGGCCAAATCCACCGCCGGCCAGGCCTAGCGCCCACCCGGGGGGCGAACAGGGTCCCGCTGGTACCATCGCCAGTTCCTATGCGCGCCGCCGACACGCTGATCGAATCGCTCAAGGCCGAGGGCGTCAAGGACGTCTTCGGGATCCCCGGCGGGGCGAACCTGCCGACCTACGACGCCCTGGTCGACGCCGACTTCCGCCACGTCCAGGTGCGCCACGAGCAGGGCGGCGGCCACGCCGCCGAGGGATACGCCAAGGCCTCCGGCCGCGTCGGCGTCGCCTTCGCCACCTCCGGCCCCGGCGCCACCAACCTCGTCACCGCGATCGCCGACGCGATGATGGACTCGGTCCCGACCGTCTTCATCACCGGCCAGGTGCGGACCGAGCTGATCGGCACCGACGGCTTCCAGGAGGCCGACATCCTCGGCGCCACGCTGCCCTTCGTCAAGCACTCCTTCGCGGTCACCGACGCGCGGCAGATCCCCGAGTACGTCCACGAGGCCTTCCACATCGCCTCCACCGGGCGCCCCGGGCCGGTCCTGCTCGACGTCCCGCAGGACCTCTCCCGCGCCGACATCGACTACCAGCCGCGCACCGAGCCGGTCGAGCTGCCCGGCTACAAGCCCTCGACCGAGGGCAACATCAAGCAGATCCGGATCGCCGCCAAAGCGCTGGCGAACGCGCGGCGGCCCATCTTCTACACCGGCGGCGGCGTCGTCAACGGCAACGCCAGCGAGGAGCTGCGCGAGCTCGCCGCCTCCGACCGCTTCCCGGTCACCTCGACCCTGATGGGGCTCGGCGCCTTCCCCGCCTCGCACGAGAACTTCCTCGGGATGCTCGGCATGCACGGCACCTGGGCGGCCAACCACGCGATGGACAAGGCCGACCTGATCGTCGCCATCGGCGCCCGCTTCGACGACCGCATCACGGGCAAGCTCGACGAGTTCGCGCCCCACGCCAAGGTCATCCACGTCGACATCGACCCCGCCGAGATCTCGAAGAACGTCGGCGCCCACATCCCGATCGTCGGCGACGTCAAGCTGGTGCTGCCGAAGCTGACCCGCGAGTACCGGGCGCTGCAGACCGACTCCTCGCGCCTCGACGAGTGGTGGAACACGCTGCGCGGCTGGCAGCAGGAGCATCCGCTCTACTACGAGCCCGGCCAGGGCGGCGAGATCAAGCCGCAGTTCATGATCGAGGCGATGCACCGCGCCACCCAGGGCGACGCGATCATCACCTCCGACGTCGGCCAGCACCAGATGTGGGCGGCGCAGTACTACGGCTTCGACAAGCCGCGCCGCTGGATCAACTCCGGCGGCCTCGGGACGATGGGCTTCGGCCTGCCGAGCGCGGTCGGCGCCAAGGTCGCCTGCCCGAACGAGCAGGTCGTCTGCCTCGGCGGCGACGGCAGCCTGATCATGAACGTGCAGGAGCTCGCGACCTGCGTCACCGAGCAGATCCCGGTCAAGGTCTTCCTGATGAACAACGGCTACATGGGCATGGTCCGCCAGTGGCAGGAGCTGTTCTGGGACCGCCGCTACAGCTCGGTCGAGATGGGCGCCAGCCCCGACTGGGTGAAGCTGGCCGAGGCCTTCGGCGCGACCGGGATGCGCTGCGAAGACGCAGCCGACCTCGAGGAGCAGATGGTCGCGGCGCTGGAGGCCGACGGGCCGGTCCTGCTCGACGTCCGCGTCGCCAAAGAAGAGAACTGCTACCCGATGATCCCGCCGGGCAACGCCGCCCGCGACATGGTCGAGGCACCGAGAGGGGCGGTGCGCTGATGGAGGCCGGCACGCCGCAGGTGGTCAAATTGGAGGACCTGCACGTCCCCGGCCAGCTCAGCGGCCGCAAGCACATCCTCTCGATCCTGGTCGAGAACAAACCGGGCGTGCTGGCGCGCGTCGCCGGGCTCTTCTCCCGCCGCGGCTTCAACATCGACACGCTCGCGGTGGGGCCGACCGACGACCCCAGCGTCTCGCGGATCACGCTGACGCTCGACGGCGCCGTCCACCCGATCGACCAGGTGACCAAGCAGCTGCACAAGCTCGTCAACGTGCTGAAAATCCGCGACATGGAGCCGGAGGAGACGGTGGCGCGGGAGATGGCGCTGTTCAAGGTCTCCTCGGCGGTCGAGAACCGGGCCGAGATCATCCAGTTCGCCGAGATCTTCCGGGCGAAAATCGTCGACGTGGCGCGGCGGACGATGACGATCGAGGTGACCGGCTCCGCCGACAAGATCGAGGCCTTCGAGCGGATGGTCCGCCCCCACGGCCTGGTCGAAATGGTCCGCACCGGGGAGATCGCCATCGGGCGTGGTCACGAGTAGCGACCTCCGGTCCGCACTCGCAAAGGGCGCCGGGCGGCGCCACCGCACCCTCGTAAGCGTCACCCGCGAGGTCGAGACAGACGACCCCTGCGCGGTCGTCTTCGCCTCTCGCCTCGCCTCCGACCGCTGGTTCTGCTGGGAGCAGCCGGACCGGCAGTTCGCGCTGGCGGGGTTGGGCGTCGCGCACGAGGCGGCCTCGCGCGGGGCGGGCCGTTTCGCCGATGTCGCCGAAGAGTGCCTGCGGGTCGGGCGGGGAGCGGTGCTGGAGGAGCCGCGCGGGCTGCCGGCCGGCGCCGGGCCGGTCTGGCTCGGCGGCTTCGCCTTCGACCCGGAGGGGGGGAACACGGCGACCTGGTCATCCCTGGCGCCGGCCTCGCTGGTCCTGCCCGAGGTCTCGATCTGCCGCAGCGGCGAACGCGCCTTCCTCACCGTCAACGCCTTCGCCGGGCCGGGCGAGGACGTCGAGCGCCTGGAGGAGGGGCTCGATGCGCGCCTCGCCGGCCTCCGGCTCGAGGAGCCGCTGCCGCTGCTCGACCCGCACCCCACCGCCCACGCCGAGATCCGCAGCGCCCGGCCGCCGCGCGAGTTCGAAGCCGCCGTCGCGGGCGCGACAGACAGGATCGAGGCGGGGGAGATGAGCAAGGTCGTGCTGGCGCGCGAGGTGATCGTCGGCGCCGCGGCCGCCCACGATCCCGCCGCCCTCTTCGGCGCCCTGCGCGAGCAGTTCCCGGCCTGCTTCTGCTTCTGCTGCGGCACTCCGGAGGCGGCCTTCGTCGGCGCCAGCCCCGAGCTGCTGGTGCGCCGCGCCGGCGCCGGCGTCTCCACCGTCGCCCTCGCCGGCTCGACGCGCCGCAGCTCCGACCCCGCCGTAGACGACCACCTCGGCGAGCAGCTCCTGCGCAGCGACAAGGACCGCCGCGAGCAGCGCATCGTCGCCGAGCGGATCGTCCGCGCCCTGCGCCCGCACGCGGTCTGGGTGCAGGCCGCGGCCGAGCCGGAGATCGTCAAGGTGGCGAACATCCAGCACCTGGCGACGCCGGTGATCGCCCAGCTCGCCGAGCCCCACTCGGCGATCGAGATGGCCGGCCTGCTGCACCCGACCCCCGCGGTCGGCGGCGAGCCCTGGCCTGACGCAGCGGCGGCGATCGCCGACCTCGAGGGGATGGACCGCGGCTGGTACGCGGCGCCCGTCGGCTGGATGGACGCGACCGAGGACGGCGAATTCTGCGTCGCCCTGCGCAGCGCCCTCCTCCGCGACCGCGAGGCCCACCTCTTCGCCGGCGTCGGCGTCGTCGCCGGCTCCGACCCCGCCGCCGAGCTGGCCGAGACCGAGGTCAAGCTGGGGGCGCTGCTGCCGCTTATCGCGGAGTAGGAAGCGCTTCGCGCACCCGAGCGATTAGCTCGCGGTGCCCCTCGACGTTCGTTTTGCGGTCGGTCTTCATCTCGATCAGGCCGGTGCCGGCCTCCAGGGCCTCCGGCAGCTCGGCCAGCGACTCCAGGCGGCGGTGCGGAAGCTCGAAGAGGGCGGCGGCCTTCTCGGCGTCGACGCCGCGGGGGGTGCCGAGCAGGGCCTCGAACTCGCTCTCGTCCAGCGCTTTCTCCTGCCGGAGGAAGTGGAAGATGCCGCCGCCGTCGTTGTCGACGACGAGGATGCGGACCGGGGTGGAGACCTCGCGCAGCGCGGCGAGGCCGCCGACGTCGTGGAGGAGCCCGAGGTCGCCGGTGACGATCGTCGTCGGGCGGCCACCGGCGCGGGCGGCGCCGATGCCGGAGGAGACGAGGCCGTCGATGCCGTTGGCGCCGCGGTTGGAGAGGAAGAGGGCGTCGATTTCGCTCGAGGCCAGGAACGACTCCTGGTCGCGGATCGGCATGCTCGAGCTGGTGTAGACGAGATCCCCGTCGCGGTGAGCGGCGCCGAGGGCGCGGTGGAGGGCGGGCTCTGAGATCGCGGCCTTCGCGGTGAGCGCCGCATCGAGCGCGGACTGCGTCGCGCCCTCGGCCTCGAGCCAGCGGTCCGGCAGCGGGCGCTCCCGTCCCTCCAGCCCTTCCAGCCGCGCCGCCCAGCCCGAGGCAAGCTCGGTCGGATCCGCGCGCAGGATCGCCGCCGCCCGCCGGCTCGGCTCGTTCCAGCCGCCCCAGGGGTCGACGACGATTTCGTCGGCTCCGCTCGCGGCCAGCCATGCCCGCAGCGGCTTGCTGGTCGGCATCTCGCCGAAGCGCAGGACGAAGTCGGGGACGACCGAGCGGGCGAAGCGCTCGTCGCGGAGCAGCAGGTCGTAGCCGGCGACCACGTGCGAGCGGTCGTGCGGGCCGCAGCGCAGCTGCGAAGCCGGGTCGGCGAGGATCGGGAAGCCGGCGACGCGGGCGAGGTGGGCGAGCGGCTCGCGCAGCTCGGGGTCGCGCTGGCGCCCGGCGACGATCACGCCGGAGATCGCGTCGCCGATGTGGCCGGCCATCTCGTCCAGGAGGAAGACCGAGGGCTCGAGGTCGATCCGCGTCACCGCCGTCAGCGGCCGCCCTTCGCGTCCCTCCAGCGCCAGCGGGTCGGTCGCCGTCACCGCGCCCTCTACCGGCACCGGCGCCAGCGGCTCGCGCCACGGCAGGTTGAGGTGGACGGGCCCGGGCCGGACCTCGCCGCGCGCCGAGGCCAGGGCCCGGCAGGCGGTCGAGCGGTAGTGGAGAAGCCCGTCGTCGTCGGCCGCGTGGGTGCCGACTTCGCAGAACCAACGCACCGAGCTGCCGAAGGTCTTGATCTGGTCGATCGTCTGCCCGGCGCCGATCCCGCGCAGCTCCGGCGGCCGGTCGGCGCTCAGCACCAGCAGCGGCACGCCCGATTCGTCGGCCTCGACCACGGCCGGGTGGTAGTTGACCAGCGCCGTGCCCGAGGTGCAGAGCAGCGCCACCGGCTCGCCGCTCGCCTGCGCGGCCCCCAGCGCGAAGAAGGCGGCCGAGCGCTCGTCGACGATCACTGCCACCTCGATCTCCGGCTGCCGCCACAGCGCCAGCGCCAGCGGCGTCGAGCGCGACCCCGGCGAGATCACCGCCAGTCGCAGCCCCCCCCGCGCCAGCTCCTCGGCGAAGGCGGATGCGAGGGCGGTGTTGGCGTTGGTGGAATCCATGCGCGCAGGCTAAATGCGGTGCCTTTGCAGCGCTTCCTCGTCGATCTCGACGCCGAGGCCAGGGCCAGGGGGAAGGTGCAGCATCCCGTTCCGTAGCTCGCACTCGACCGACGCGATCGTCTCGGCGAAGAGACGCCGCGTGGCGAGGCCGTGCGCCAGCTCCAGCCGTTCGGGGTGCTCGGCGAGGCTCAGCGCCACCTGCGCCCCCACGGCGATCCCCACTGGCCCGTCCAAAGCGCTGGAGACGTAGGCGGGGAGGACGTCGGCGACCGCCAGCGCCGCTTCAGGCCCGCCCACCTTGGAGAGCTTGATCCCGGTGTAGGCGCAGGCGCCCATCGCCGCCGCCTCCTCGGCCTGGTCGAGGTTCGTGACGCTCTCGTCGGCGGCCAGCGGGATCGAGGTGCTCGCCCCGACCTCCGCCATCTCCTCGAGCGTCGCCACCGGCTGCTCCGCCAGCTCGATCCTGAACGGCTCCAATTCGGATAGCCGCCTCTTGGCCGTCTCCACGTCCCAAGCCGCGTTCACATCCACCCGAATCCGCGCCGAGTCTCCAACCGCCTCCCGAACCGCGCGCACCTGCTCGACGTCGTTCTCGCGAGTCCGCGAAAAGTCATCCTCGAGAGGACTTTTCGCGGACTCGGCGCCGAGCTTGAGCTTGAAGGTCGTAAACCCGTCCTGAGCCCAGCGCTCGGCCTCGGTCGCCACCTCCTCCGGTGGTCCCGCGACAAGCGTCGCGTTGCACTGGACCGCTTCGTCCCGCTCCCCCTCACCTGCCTCTTTTCCGATCCGCCGGCCCCGCAAGTCCATCAGCGCCGTCGCCACCGCGCACCGTGCCGGCGCCGAGAGCCCCTCGTCCCGTCGGTGCTCCGCCCACCCCTCCAGCTCCCGCACCACCTGCTCCAACCCCGCCCCGCCGCGCAGCGACAGCGGCACCGCTTCGCCCAGCCCGACGACCCCGTCCTCGTCCCGTATCCGCAGCAGCACCATCTCCCGCCGTTGCAGCACCCCGCGCGCGGTCACGTAAGGCTCCTTGAAAGGGAGCGCGTAAGGGATGACCTCTACCGAGGAGAGGCGCACGCCGCAAGCATCTCAGGCCGAGATCAGCAGTCCCGCCGTCACCAGCAGGCTGTAGACGCCGAGCAGGGCGCCGGTCGCCGCCAAGACGCCGTTCAGCGCCGGCCCGTCCCGCCGCTCCTCCAGCGTCCGGTACGGCTTCAGCGCCAGCGGCGCCGCCAGCAGCCCGATCAGGGGCAGCATGCTCGCTTCGCCGGCCACCAGCGCGATCGGCAGCACCACGAAGGCGCCGAGGATCAGGAGGCCGTAGAGCCGCACCGCCGCTTCGCGGCCGATCCGCACCGCCAGCGTGTTCTTGCCCGCCCGGCGGTCGGTCTCGACGTCGCGGACGTTGTTGACGACGATGATCGCGGTGGCGAGGAAGCCGACCGAGATCGAGAGCCCCAGCGGCAGCGCGTCGAGGTGTTCGAGCTGTACGTAGTAGGAGCCGTTGACGGCGACCAGGCCGAAGAAGATGAAGACGAAGACCTCGCCGAAGCCCGCGTAGCCGTAGGGACGGGGGCCGCCGGTGTACAGCACGCCGGCGGCGATCGAGAAGGCGCCGATCACGAGGATCACCCAGCCCGCCACCGTCGCCAGGTAGATGCCGCAGGCGACCGCCACGCCGAAGGCGATCCAGGTCGCGGTCATCACCCGCTGCGGGGTGATCAGCCCGCTCGCGGTCACCCGCACCGGCCCCAGCCGGTCGGCGCTGTCGGCGCCGCGCTTGGCGTCGGAGTAGTCGTTGGCGAGGTTGGTCCCGATCTGGATGAAGACCGAGCCGATCAGGGCGGCGACGAACGCCCCCCAGCGCGGCAGGTGCCCGAGCCACTGCACCGCCGCCGCCGTCCCGACCAGCACCGGCGCGATCGCCGCCGGCAGCGTCCGCGGCCGGGCGGCCATCAGCCAGATCCTCATGCCCGCCTCGGGAACTTGTCGAATTCCGGCGCCCGTCTCTCCTTGAACGCCTCGCGCCCCTCGGCCGCCTCCTCGCTGCCGTAGAAGAGCAGGTTGGCGTCGTGGGCGAGCTGCTGGATCCCCGCGTAGCCGTCCTCGTGGGCGTTGAAGCTGGCCTTGACCAGGCGCAGCGCGAAGGGGGACATCGCCAGCATCTCGCGGCACCAGGCGACGGTCTCGCGCTCCAGCTCGGCAAGCGGCACGACCGCGTTGACGAGGCCCATCTCCAGCGCCTCTTGCGCGTCGTACTGGCGACAGAGCAGCCAGAACTCCTTCGCCTTCTTGGTCCCGACCAGGTCGCGTAACAGCGAGGCGCCGAAGCCGCCGTCCCAGGAGCCGACCCGGGGCCCGGTCTGGCCGAAGACGGCGTTGTCGGCGGCGATCGTCATGTCGCAGCAGACGTGGAGGATGTGGCCGCCGCCGATCGCGTAGCCGGCGACCATCGCCACCACCGGCTTCGGCAGCCGCCGCATCTGCACCTGCAGGTCGGTGACGTGGAAGCGGCCGACCGAGGCGCCCTCGGGCATGTAGCCGGTGTCGCCGCGGACCGTCTGGTCGCCGCCCGAGCAGAAGGCCCGCTCACCCTCGCCGGTGAGGACGACGACGCCGACCTCGGGGTCCTCGCGCGCCAGCTCCAGGGCGGCGGAGACGTCGATCAGCGTCTGCGGGCGGAAGGCGTTCAGCACGTCGGGGCGGTCGATCGTCACCTTGGCGATCCCGCCGCCGGTCTCGTAGCGGATGTCTTCGAAAGCCCCCGCCGCGGTCCACTCGATCGGCGCGTAGAGGGTCTCGTCAGTCGGGGCTTGCTTGTGGCGTTTCGGCATGATCGGCACGATATCCCTCCGATGAAGCTCGACGACTGGCTGGCACAGAGGTCCCTCAGCTGTCCCGATCGGACGGCCCTGGTCGCCGACGGCGCCGAGATGACCTACGCCGAGCTGGAGGCCGAGGCGACCTGGGTCGCGCGCCGGCTCGCCGCGATGGGCGTCCGCCGCGGCTCGACCGCGGCGCTGACGATGCACCCGCGCCGCGAGCAGGTCGTCCTCCTGCACGCGCTGATGAAGGTCGGCGCGGCGCTGCTGCCGCTGGGCCCGCGGCTCACCGCGGCCGAGCGGGCGGCGGTCGTCGCCGCCGAGGAGCCGATCATCGATCTCGACGACCCCGGCGAGCTGACGCAGACCGAGGCCGACCTGCCGCTGCTCGGCGAGCACGACATGGACGCCATCTGCTGCCGGGTGCTGACCAGCGGCAGCACCGGCTCGCCGCGCCCGGTCGCGCTCAGCTACGGCAACTTCCTCTGGAACGCGGTCGCCTCCGGCTTCAACATCGGCGTCCTGCCCGAGGACCGCTGGCTCTGCTGCGTGCCGCTCAGCCACATCGCCGGCCTGGGGATCGTCATGCGCAGCGTCATCTACGGGACCACCGCGGTCGTCCACGACGGTTTCGACGTCGACCGGGTGGGGGAGGCGCTGGAGCGCGACGGGATCACGATCGTCTCGCTGGTGACGACGATGCTGACGAGGCTGCTCGAGGCGGGCGTCGACCTCTCCGGCCCGCGGGCGATCCTCGTCGGCGGCGGCCCGGTGCCGGAGGAGCCGCTGGAAGAGGCGATCGGCAAGGGCGCCACCGTGGTCCAGACCTACGGCCTGACCGAGACCTGCTCGCAGGTGACGACGCTGGCGCCGGCGGACGCCCGGCGCAAGCTCGGCTCGGCCGGCCGGCCGCTCCTGACCACGCACCTGCGGATCCGCGACGGCGAGATCCTGATCCAGGGGCCGACCGTCGCTCCCGGCAGCGCCGACGCTGACGGTTGGCTGCACACCGGCGACCTCGGCCACATCGACGAGGAAGGCTTTCTCTACGTCCAGGACCGGATCGACGACATGATCGTCAGCGGCGGCGAGAACGTGGTCCCGGCCGAGGTCGAGGAGGTGCTGCTGCGCCACCCCGAGGTCGCCGACGCGGCGGTGATCGGCCGCGAGGACCCGGAGTGGCAGCAGGCGGTGACGGCGGTGGTGGTGCTGGAGAGCGGCTCGGAGGCGACGCCGGACGACCTGCGGCGCCACTGCGCCGAGTCGCTGGCGGGGTTCAAAGTGCCGAAGCGGGTCGAGCTGGCCTCGGCGCTGCCGCGGACGCCGTCGGGGAAGCTGATGCGCAGGGCGCTCCGCTGATGGCGACCCGATAGCCTGCCGCCCCATGCGAACCGACGACATCTTCTCCGACCAAGACGCTGACCTGGGCAAGCTCGACGGCAAGACCGTCGCCATCCTCGGCTACGGCTCCCAGGGTCACGCCCACGCCCTCAACCTCAAGGACTCCGGCGTCGAGGTGGTCGTCGGCCTGCGGCCCGACTCCTCCAGCCGCGCCAAAGCCGAGGCGGCCGGCCTCGAGGTGCTCGACATCGCCGAAGCCGCCAGCCGCGGCGACCTGGTGATGGTGCTGCTGCCGGACGAGAAACAGGCCGAGGTCTGGCGCGAGGAGATCGCCGACGGGATCGCGCCCGGCAACCTGCTGCTGTTCGCCCACGGCTTCGCGATCCACTTCGGCGAGATCGAGCCACCGCCCGGCGTCGACGTCGGCATGGTCGCGCCGAAGGGGCCGGGCCACCTGGTCCGCCGCCAGTACGAGGAAGGCAGCGGCGTGCCCTGCCTGATGGCCGTCCACCAGGACGCCTCGGGCGAAGCGCACGACCTCGTCCTCGCCTACGCCTCCGGGATCGGCGGGGGCCGCGCGGCGGTGATCGAGACGACCTTCAAGGACGAGTGCGAGACCGACCTCTTCGGCGAGCAGGCGGTCCTCTGCGGCGGCGCCTCGGAGCTGGTCCGCGCCGGCTACGAGACCCTGGTCGAGGCCGGCTATGACCCGCGCCTCGCCTACTTCGAGTGCCTGCACGAGCTGAAGCTGATCGCCGACCTGATGTACGAAAAGGGCATTCAGGGCATGCGCTACTCGATCTCCAACACCGCCGAGTACGGCGATATGACCCGCGGCAAACGCGTCATCGGCGAGGAGTCCCGGGCGGCGATGAAGCAGATCCTCTCCGAGATCCAGTCCGGCGAGTTCGCCAAGGAGTGGATCGCCGAGAACCGCGCCGGCGGCGAGTCCTTCGACCGCATGCGCAAAGAAGCGGCCGGGCACGAAATCGAGGACGTCGGCCACGACCTCCGCGACATGATGCCCTGGATCGACCAGGGGTTCAAAGACACGAAGTAGGCGCGTTGGGGGAGGGGTCCGGTCATCCCCTGAGCGGATTTGTCGCGGCCCTCTCGGGCCTGGCTCCCGGAGATGCTGCCCGCCTATGGCGGGCAGGAATCAGATTGCATATCGCGCGCTTCGCGGACATTCGCTCAGGGGACGACCGGACCCCTCATCGACACGCTTCAGTGGGACAGCTGGCGAGGGCTCTCCCTTCGCGTGGTTCCAAAGACACCGCATAGGTGCATAAAGAACCACGGGATCGAGAGCCTCTTCGGGGGCTCGCCGACGCCCGACCCCCAACCCGTCCCGCGCAGCTCTGTGGTGGAGGGGACGGGCATTCCCCGGACCGACCGGCGTCTTGTTGCTCGCCCCAAAGGCTCCCGCGGCAGCCAGCGACGATCCAGGCGAGCAACCCAGGGAGGGGAGGGGAATGCCCGTCCCCTGTACCGAAAAGCCCTACGAATCAGCCTTTGATCGGCCCCCGAGGGTCCGTCTCTCCCTCGGGCAGCCTGCCATCGCGGCCGACGTAGCCGTCCTTGCCGCCGACGCAGAGGTAGATGGCGTCTTCGTCATTGCTGAGGTTCTTGACGCCGCGGACAACGTGGGCGTCTACCCAGGCGAGGCCGCCGGGGCCGAGCTCGTGCTTGATCCCGTCGAGCTCGATCTCGAGCCGGCCTTGGTGGACGAAGTAGAGCTCCTCCTGGCGGTCGTGGTAGTGGCGGCCCGATTCGTAGCCGGGCGGCATCACCACCGCGTTGACGCCGAAGGCGGTGACGCCGAGCTCCTTGCGGACCTTGCGGAAGCCCCAGCCCTCGCCGAGGTCGTCGAGGTGGGCGACGGCGTAGCCGTCGCCCCTGGCCACCTTGCTCTCGCCGTCGCCCATCCGCTCAGGCCGCCTCGGGGGCGGGTGGAGCGGGGGGAGCGGCCGTGACCGGCGCCCGGCCGTTGCCCTTCTCGGCGCCGATCGGCGGGTAGTCGTCGGTGAGGAAGGCGATGTAGCCGTAGAGGCGGGCGTAGAAGCCGTTGACAAAGGTCAGCGCGTTGTTGACCCCCTCCGGCTGGTAGCCGCGGAAGACGATCGTCAGCCAGGAGATCACCGCCACCCAGAGGTGCATGTAGTTGACCGCGTAGGAGACGATCAGCATCGGCAGCGCCAGGATCAGGCGGAAGAGGGCCTTGAGCCGGCTCTGGCGCTCCGCCCGCGGGGCGATGTTGACCCGGATCGGGTAGCTCGGGTCGTCGGCGAGGCCGAACGGGGGCCACTCGTCGGTCTGCAGGTAGACCCAGGCGAAGGTCCGGACGCCGAAGCGGACGACGCCGGAGTTGAAGTCGTAGAGCCATTCGGGATAGCGCCCGAGGACGATGATCGCGATCCAGGCGAAGAAATGGGTGAAGAGGAAGAGGATCCCCCAGAACGCGGCGACGATCAGCCATGGAATCGCCAGGATCGGCCGGAAGAAGGTCGTCCAGCGGTTCGGTTCCGGGTTGAAGTCGGCTTCGTAGTTGACTGGGTACATCTCTCTCCCCTCATCGTGGATGTACGGCAAACCGCACTGGCGAGCCTAGTCACGACCCCGGCGGCAGTCCACCCGCTTTGGTCAATAACCTGTCGAGCCCGATGGCGCCTCAGACGACCGTGCAAATCCCGACCGAGATCAAGCCGGCCGACGGCCGCTTCGGCTGCGGGCCCTCGAAGGTGCGCCCGGAGGCGCTGGCACGGCTGGCCGAGCGCTCCGACCTGATGGGGACCTCGCACCGCCAGGCGCCAGTGCGCGAGCTCGTGCGCGAGGTGCGGACGGGGCTGGGGGAGCTGCTCTCGCTCCCCGACGGCTACGAGATCGCCCTCGGCAACGGCGGCACCACCGCCTTCTGGGAGGCGGCGGCGGCCTGGCTCGTGCGCGAGCGGGCGCTGCACCTCACCTACGGCGAGTTCTCGGGCAAGTTCGCCAAGGCGACCGCTGCGGCGCCGTTCCTGGGGGACCCGATCCTGGTCGAGGCCGAGCCCGGCGACGCGCCGGCGCCGAGCGCCGATCCGGCCGCCGACGCGATCGCCTGGGCCCACAACGAGACCTCCACCGGCGTCATGGTCGACGTCCGGCGGCCCGAGGGAGCGGCCGAGGCTCTGGTCCTGGTCGACGCCACCTCGGGCGCCGGCGGCCTGCCGGTCGACCTGCTCCAGGCCGACGCCTACTACTTCGCCCCGCAGAAGGGGTTCGCCGCCGACGGCGGCCTCTGGCTCGCCGCTCTCAGCCCCGCCGCGATCGCCCGCATCGAGGAGCTCGACGGCGCCGGCGACCGCTGGCAGCCGGCCTTCCTCTCGCTGCAGACCGCGCTCGACAACTCGCGCAAGGAGCAGACCTACAACACCCCGGCGCTGGCGACCCTGCTGCTGCTGAACGACCAGGTGCAGTGGATGCTGACCGACCTGGGCGGCCTCGACGGCTGCGTCGAGCGCACCTCGGACTCCTCGGGGCGTCTCTACGGCTGGGCCGAGCGCAGCGAGTTCGCGGCCCCCTTCGTCGCCGAGGAGGCCAAGCGCTCGCTGGTCGTCGGCACGATCGACTTCGACGAGTCGGTCGACGCCGCCGCCCTCGCCGCGGCCCTGCGCGCCAACGGCATCGTCGACGTCGAGCCCTACCGCAAGCTCGGCCGCAACCAGCTGCGGATCGGGATGTTCCCGGCGATCGACCCCGACGACGTCGAGGCGCTCACCGCCTGCATCGACTGGGTCGTCGAGAACGTGGACGGCGTCGCCTCGTGAAGGTCCTGGTCAAGGAGAAGATCGCCGACACCGGCGTCGAGCTGCTGCGCTCGCAGTTCGAGGTCGACCTCGGCCTGGACATGTCGGACGAGGAGCTGCGCGAGCGGATCGGCGACTACGACGCGATCCTGATCCGCTCGGCGACGAAGATGACGCCGGAGCTGATCGACCTCGCCGACAACCTGAAGGTGATCGGCCGCGCCGGCACCGGCGTCGACAACGTCGACATCCCGGCCGCGACCCGCCGCGGGATCATCGTCGCCAACGCGCCGGAATCGAACTCGGTCGCCGCCGCCGAGCACACGCTCGCCCTCGCGCTGGCGCTCTTCCGCAACGTCCCCCAGGCGCACCGATCGCTGGCCGAGGGGCGCTGGGACCGCGGCAAGTTCAAGGGCGCCGAGCTCTACGGCAAGACGCTCGGGGTGATCGGCTTCGGCCGCATCGGCCAGCTCGTCGCCAAGCGCGCCCAGAGCTTCGAGATGGAGGTCGTCGCCTTCGACAAGTTCGTCTCCGCCGAGCGCTTCCGCGACCTCGGCGTCGAGGGCGCCGAGTCGATCGAGGAGCTGCTCGGGCGAGCCGACCTCGTCACCCTGCACACGCCGAAGACGCCGGAGACGATCGGGATGATCAACGCCGGGACGATCGCGGCGATGAAGGACGGCGCCCGCCTCGTCAACTGCGCCCGCGGCGAGCTGGTCGACCTCGACGCCCTCACCGACGGGCTCGAGTCGGGCAAGCTGGCCGGCGCCGCCCTCGACGTCTTCCCCTCCGAGCCGTTCACCGAGCACCCGGTCTTCGCCCGCGACGACGTCGTCGTCACCCCGCACCTCGGCGCCTCGACCGCCGAGGCGCAGGACCGGGCCGGGGTCGTCACCGCCGAGCAGGTGACCGCGGCGCTGACCGGCGGCGTCGTCACCAACGCGGTCAACATCGCCGCCGTGCGGCCGGAGGCGATGGAGGCTCTGGCCCCGTTCGTCCCGCTCTGCGAAAAGCTCGGCCGCCTCGCGCAGGGGCTCGGCGACGGCGCGGTCGAGCGGGTCAGCGCCGAATTCCGCGGCCGCATCGCCTCCCACGACACGCGCCTGCTGGGGATTGCCGTCCTCGTCGGCGTCCTCTCCGGCCACACCGAGGAGCCGGTCAACCTCGTCAACGCGCCGCAGATGGCGGAGGAGCGCGGCATCGAGCTCTCCGAGACCACCGACGCCAGCGCCGAGGACTTCACCGAGCTGGTCAAGGTCCGGGTCGGGACCGCCGGCGGCGAGGTCGAGGTGGCCGGCACCAGCGTCGGGCCGCGCAACGAGCCCTACCTCGTCTCCGCCTGGAACGAGAGCTTCTACCTGCCCTTCGACGAGCACATCACCGTCTTCCGCTACGCCGACCAGCCGGGGATGATCGGCCGGGTCGGGACGCTGTTCGGCGAAGAGGGGGTCAACATCGTCTCCGCCGCGGTCGGCGCCGAAAGCGGGGGGGAGCGGGCGGTGATGGCGCTGACGACCGACGCGCCGGTGCGCCCGGAGGCGATCGAGAAGATCCTCGGCCTCGAGGGATTCTCCAACGGCCGCTCGGTCGACCTCTAGGCCGCCGTCCGCGCGCCGAAAAGCCGCCGTTCGCCCAGGTGCGGGCGCAACGTCTGGCGAAACAGATTGTTCCTGTGGGAGGGTCAGTCCAAACCCACTGAGCCAGGGACCGATGAAGAAGGCGATTCTCACCATGCTGACCGCGCTGGCGGTCCTCTACGCAGCACCCGCGCGGGCCGAAGGCCCGGTGACGCTGCTCCTCGCGGGGGGCAGGGAAGACAACTTCATCCGCATCTCCCTCAGCTCGGACGGGCGCAACTACGTGATCCAGTCACGGGCGGTCCTCGAAGCCGGCGGCGACCTCTGCACCCACCCCGAAGGGCGCCAGACCGAACTCCTCTGCGCAGCGCCGGCGATCGCCGGCTTCGAAGTCAACGCCGGCGGCGGCAACGACAAGATCATCCTCGCCAGCGACATCCCGATCCCGGCCACCATTCGCGGCGGCCCCGGCGAGGACAAGCTGGTCGGCGGCAACGTCTCCGACAAGATCCTCGGCGGCAGCGGCAACGATGTTCTCTTCGGGCGGCGCGGCGACGACTGGCTCCTCGGCGGTCCCGGCGACGACCGCCTGATCGGCGGCCCGGGCAACGACCAGCTGCGGGGTGGCCCCGGGACCGATGTCCTCGTCGGCGGTTCCGGGCAGAACCACCTCTTGCAGTAGGCCGCGCGCCGGCTCGGGCTCAGGCCGATTCGCGCGCCGGCGCCGCCGAGCCCCAGAGACGGCCGCCGACGAACCCGAGCGCGACCAGGAGCCCGACCAGCGAGAGCGCCGCGTCGAGCCTGAAGCCGGCCTGGATGCCGTCGACGAAGGGCGGGATCGCGGCGGAGAAGACGGTGGTGGTGAGACCGAGGCCGATCGAGCCGCCGGCGATCTGGAACATGTAGATGATCCCGCCGGCGAGGCTCGTCTGCGATTCGTCGACCGAGGTGACGCCGGCCGTCGTCGCGGTCGGGTAGAAGCTGCCGATCCCGATTCCCAGCACGACCATCCCCGGCACCAGTGCGCCATAGCCGGAACCGCCGTCGGCGAGCGAGAAGGTGAAGGGGGCGACGGTGATGCAGGCCGCTCCCAGCACCACCAGGGTCTTCGCCCCGAGGCGGTCGTAGAGCGGCCCGGCGACGAAGGAGACGAGGGCGAAGGTGGCGAGGAAGGGGAGCATCCCGACCCCCGCTTCCAGGGCCGAGTAGCCGAGCTGCTTCTCCATGAATTGCGGCAGGTACAGCAGGGCGGCGAAGAAGGTCGCCGACATGAAGAGGATCGCGACGCAGGAGGCCGTGAAGCTCTCGTTGCGCATCACCTCCCGCGGCACCAGCGCGTGGCGACCGGCGCGCCGCTCGACCGGCACGAAGACCGCCAGCATCGCCGCGGCGAGGGCGAGCAGGCCGAGCACCCGCGGGTCGCCCCAGCCCCAGTCGTCGATCTGGTCGAGGGCGACCAGCAGCGAGACCAGGCCGACCGAGAGGACCGTGATCCCGGCGTAGTCGATCTGCCGCTCTTCGCTCTCGGGCTCCTTGACGTGGACGAGCAGGTAGGTGACGGCGATCGCGAAGAGCGCGACCGGGACGTTGAGGAAGAAGATCCAGCGCCAGCTCAGCTCCTGGGTGAGGACGCCGCCGATCAGTGGCCCGATCGCGTTGCCGAGCCCGGCGGCGCCGATGATGATCCCGCCCGCCAGGCCGGCTTTCTCTTCCGGCAGCAGCTCGTAGGTCATCCCCAGGATCGCCGGCCACATCAGGGCCCCGCCGATCCCCATCAGCACCCGGCTGAAGATCAGCCAGTCCTCGGTCTGCGCCGCCCCGCCGAGGGCCGACATCGAGGCGAAGATCGCGGCGCCGAGGAAGAAGGCGTTGCGGCGGCCGAAGAGGTCGGCGAGCCGGCCGCCGGTGACGATCATCACGCCGAAGGTGAGCGCGTAGGCGTTGACGACCCACTGGATCGTGTTGACGTTCGTTTCGAAGTCCTTCTCCATCGTCGGCAGGGCGACGTTGATCGCGGAGAAGTCGTTGGCGATGACGACGACCGCCACTCCCATCGCCAGGAGGGCGAGCCAACTGGTGCGCTGCGAGCTTGCGATTTCCGCAGCCTACGCTAAGGTTCGGATTCGAATGGACAGCCGGCTCGACAGCCTCGCGCTTCTCCTTCTCCTCCCCCCTCGGGGGGAATAGCGCTGGGCGGCGCGATAGCCGCGAGAGACAAAAGGCCATTCGAACTAGAGAGAGAAGGAGAGGTCCGATGGGACCGACTACCGACACCAAGAACGACGCCGACCGCGTCCACATCTTCGACACCACGCTGCGCGACGGCGAGCAGTCCCCGGGCATCTCGCTGAACACGGCCGAGAAGGTCGAGATCGCCCAGCAGCTCGCCCGCCTGGGGGTCGACGTGATCGAGGCCGGCTTCCCGATCACCTCGCCCGGCGACTTCGAGGCAGTACAGGAGATCTCGCGCAAGGTCGAGGGGCCGGTTGTCTGCGGCCTCGCCCGCACCCACAAGGCCGACATCGACGCCGCCTGGGGGGCGATCAAGGAGGCCGCGCGGCCGCGCATCCACACCTTCATCTCGACCTCCGACATCCACATCGAGCATCAGCTGCAGACCGACCGCGAGGACGTCAAGGGCCAGGCCCGGGCGGCGGTGGCGCTGGCCAAGTCCTACTGCGAGGACGTCGAGTTCTCGCCGATGGACGCGACCCGCGCCGAGATCGAGTTCACCGCCGAAGTCTGCGCGATCGCGGTCGAGGAGGGCGCGACCGTCGTCAACATCCCCGACACCGTCGGCTACACGACGCCCGAGGAGTACGCCGACTACTTCCGGCGCCTCTACGAGCTGGTGCCGGCGCTGCGCGAGGTGGAGACCTCGGTCCACTGCCACGACGACCTGGGGCTGGCGGTCGCCAACTCCTACGCCGGGGTCCTGGCCGGGGCGCGGCAGGTCGAGTGCGCGGTCAACGGGATCGGCGAGCGGGCCGGCAACTGCTCCCTGGAGGAGATCGCGATGCTGGTCGGCGTCCGCTCCGACGTCCACGGTCTGCACACCGGGATAGTCACCAAGGAGATCGCCCGCACCAGCCGCATGGTTTCCCGCCTGACCGGCTACCCGGTGCAGCCGAACAAGGCCGTGGTCGGGCGCAACGCCTTCGCCCACGAGTCCGGCATCCACCAGGACGGGGTGCTGAAGGAGCGCAGCACCTACGAGATCATGGACGCGACCGAAGTCGGCCTGGAGTCGAACTCGATCGTGCTGGGCAAGCACTCCGGCCGCCACGCGCTGCGCGACGCGCTGGAGCAGCTGGGCTTCAAGGTCGAGGGACAGGCGCTGAACAACGCCTTCAAGGCCTTCAAGGAGGTCGCCGACCGCAAGAAGCAGGTGACCGCGCTCGACCTGGAGGCAATCGTCTCCGACGAGATGCGCGAGCGCTCCGACGCCCACGAGCTGGCCTGGTTCGAGGTCGAGGCGGGGAGCCGCAAGCCGCCGGTGGCGAAGGTGGCCGTGACCCGCCCGTCGGGCGAGGAGTCGGTCGGCGAAGCCAGCGGCGACGGCCCCGTCGATGCGATCTTCCACGCGATCCAAGATGCGGTGCAGACCGAGTGCGAGCTGGTCGAGTACAAGGTCGAGGCGGTGACCGGGGGAGAGGACGCCCTCGGCGAAGTGACCGTGCAGCTGCGAGCCGCCGGCCGCCTGGCAACCGGCCAGGGCGTGGCGACCGACATCCTCGAGGCCAGCGCCCGTGCCTACGTGCGGGCGCTGTCCAACGCGCTCGAAGGAGCGGCGACGCGCGAGGCCGAGGCGGCGACCGCCGAGGCCGCGGTGGAAAGGACTCCGGGGCCGTAGTTAGCTGAGAGTCGGCCGCCTCAACCTCTCTGTTCTGCAGGTGAGGTTGAGGCGGCGACTCTCACGCGCCTTCCGTTCCACATTCGGCACAAACCGCGCACCACACGTGCGAGGTTTCCGGTCACGCTCCGGGCGTGAATGCCGAGTCCGCGAAAACCATCCCTGGGGAACGGTTTTCGCGGACTCGCGATGACGACCGCGCTCTGGCGGAGCTGGCCGGGCGGCAGCACGGGGTGGTGGCGCGATCGCAGCTGATCGAGGCGGGATGGAGCGAAGGCGCGATCGAGAAGCGGCTTCGAGCCGGACGCCTGCATCGGCTGCACGCTGGCGTCTACTCCGTGGGCCATCGAGCGATCTCCAGGGAGGGACGGTGGATGGCGGCCGTGCTCGCCTCTGGACCTGATGCGCACCTGAGCCACTGGTCGGCGGCGGCGCTGTGGAGGATCCGGCCGAGCTCGCGGAGCCGCATCGACGTGACCGTCCCGCACCGCAGCCGCTCCTCGGAGCCGATCTGGCGGCATATCTCGCAGGTGCCTCTGGACGAGCGAGCGGTCGAGGAGGGGATCCCGGTCACGAGCGTCCCTCGCACCATCCTCGACCTCGCCGCCACCGAGCAATTGGACGTCATCGAGAGCCTCCTGCGCGAGATGGAATACCGGGAGCTCTGGGACCGCCTCTCGCTACCGGACCTGATCGAGCGCTATCCCGGCAGGCGCGGGGTGCGCAGGGCGCGGGCCGCCCTCGATCGCCTGGAGGAAGACCCGCCCGGCCACAAGCGCAGCAAGCTGGAGGAGCGCTTCGCGCCCTTCCTGCGCCGCCGCTACCTGCCCCTTCCACGCTTCAACGACTGGATCGTCTTAGGCCCCAAGCGCTACCGGGTCGACTGCCACTGGCCAGGGACCGGCCAGATCGTCGAGCTGGATGGCTGGCAGGGACACAAGACCCGCACCGCCTTTCGCGAGGACCGCGCCCGAGATAGAGCGCTCCGCGTCGCCGGCTACTCGGTCACCCGGCTCACGTGGAGGCAATTGGACGACGAACCGGAGGCGGTCGCTGCGGACCTGCGAGTGCTGCTGGGGATGGATAGGAAATAGAAGAAAGCCGCTTCCGAGCCGGGGGGGGGGGGGCGGCCGACACCGGCCCGGGGGTGGGTGGGGGGCCGCCCGGGGACAAAAGAACGGGGGTACTAGGCAACACGGACACCCCCCCCCCCCCCCCCCGCCCCCCCCCCCCCCCCGGCG
>JBQCDH010000005.1:0-27778 GCA_051961435.1 Solirubrobacterales bacterium | reverse complement strand
CCCTTAGATAGTGCCCTCCTATGGAGGGCAAACATCAGATTGCATGTCGCGCACTTCGCGGACAGGGGACGACCGGACCCTCTCTCGACACGTTGCGTGGTTCCTTTTGCACCGCATAGGTGCATAAGGAACCACGGAACTCGGAGCTGCCTTTCGACGGCTGGCGTCTAACGGAGCTCTTTTGTGGAGGGGACCGGCACTCCTGCGGAGGAATGTTCGGCGAGATGCAATCTGGTGTCTTGCGCGGCCGAAGGCCGCGCTCCAGGTTCTCCCCGACCGGAGGGAGGGGAGGTCGATTCCGGAGGAGGAGCGCCGGTCCCCTGTGCCGGGTGGGGTTGGTCCCTCAGGAGGTACCGATGAACTTGGCGATCTCTTCGGCGACCCGCTCCGGCTGGTCGAGCGGGACGAAGGTCTTGGCGTCGGGGATGCGGACGATCTCGGCGTTGCCGGCTTCGCCGGCCAGCCGTTCCGCGTAGGAGATCGGGAAGTACTTGTCGCCGGGCGCCCAGAGCAGGCGGATCGGCAACTGCGAGCCGCGCAGCTTCTCCGCCGCCGCCAGCGTGTGGCGCTTGTTCATCCCGGCGGTCACCTTCCTCAGGTCCCGCATCACGCCCGAGTCTTCGGTGGCGGGAGCCATCCAGGAGGCGATCAGCTCGTCGGGGATCTTCTCGCGGGAGAAGGGGGCGAAGGCGCGGCGGGCGACGGCGCCGATCCGGAACGGGGCCGAGAGCGCGATCATGCCGCCGGGCAGCTTCGCCAGCGGCGGCATCGCCTTGAAGATCCCGGGCGGGAAGTTCTCGTGGGTGTCGCAGTTGGTCAGGGCGAGGCGCCCGATCCGCTCCGGGTACGTCGTCACCAGCACCTGCGAAATCGCGCCGCCGGAGTCGTTGCCGACGACGGTCACGTCCTCCAGCTCGAGCTTGGCGAGGAAGTCGGCGATCAGCCGGGCGATCCCGGGAGGGGAGAGGTCGGTATCCGGGTTCATCGCGACCTGCTGGGCGCCGAGCGGCCAGTCGGGCGCGAGGCAGCGGAAGCGGTCGGAGAGGCGGTCGACCACGCCGTCCCAGAGGCGGCCGTCGACCAGATAGCCGTGGACGAAGACGATCGGCTTGCCTTCGCCGGCCTCGCGATAGCGGACGGCCCCTGCCGGAAGCTGGATTTCCTTGCGTTGGTCGGTCACGATGGCACTCCTTTGCGCGGTTCGCCAACTAACATACATACTGCATGCACGTAAGTCCAGGATCGGGCTCCGAGCCGCCGCGCACCCAGGCGCAACGGCGGGAAGCCACCCGCGAGGCGCTGATCGCCGCCGCCCGCGGGCTCTTCACCGAGCGCGGCTACGAGGAGGTCGGCACCGAGGAGATCGTCCGCGCCGCCGGCGTCACCCGCGGCGCCCTCTACCACCACTTCGGCGACAAGGCGAGCCTGCTGGAAGCCACCTACGAACGGATCGAGGCCGAGTCGACCGAGCGCGTGGCCCGCATCGTCCTCGGCTCCGAGCTGCACAGCCCCCTGGAGGCGATGAAGGCGGGGGTGGAGGCCTTCCTCGACGAGTGCGCGAAGCCGGAGCTGCGCCAGGTCGCCCTCCACGACGCCCCCGCCGTGCTCGGCTGGGAGCGCTGGCGCGAGATCGGTGCCGCCAACGGGCTCGGCCTGATCGAAGCCAGCCTCGCCGCCGCGATCGAGGCCGGGGAGATCCGCGAGGTGCCGGTGGGGCCGACCGCGCACCTGCTGATGGGGGCGCTGGACGAGGCGGCGATGCTGCTCGCGCGCGACGAGCGTCCCGGCAGCCGGGCGGAGGTGACCGAGGTCCTGGTGAGCCTGCTCGACGGCTTCGCGATAGAGCGTGCCTGACCCCCCTTGCGCGGTTCTCTAGACTTGGTGGAGATGAAGGCAGGAATCCACCCCGAATACACGCTTGCCAACGTGCACTGCTCGTGCGGCAACCAGTTCTACACGCGGTCGACCCAGGCCGACCTGCACGTCGAGCTCTGCTCCGAGTGCCACCCCTTCTACACGGGCAAGCAGAAGCTGGTCGACACCGGCGGTCGCGTCGAGCGCTTTCAGCGCCGCGCCGCCAAGCACAGGGCCGGGAAGTAGCCGGTGAGCCCGCCGGAGGGCTCGGCACAGGCATCCCACACCACCTCCTCCGCGGCAAACGGAGGAGACCCGCTGCGCATGCCCGACGGGGCGCTGGTCGCCAAGCGCGACGCGCCGGTCGGCGGCCAAGCGGTGCTGGAGGGCGTGATGATGCGCGGCGTCTCCGTCTGGGCGGTCGCCGTGCGCACCCCCGAGGGGCAGATCGAGGTCGAGTCCGAGCCGCTCGTCCCCTGGGCGCAGCGGCACCGGCTCTGGCGCCTGCCCGTGATCCGCGGCGTCGTCGCCCTCGGCGAGTCGCTGAAGATCGGCTTCAAAGCGCTGGCCATCTCCGCCAACGCGCAGATGGAGGAGGACGAGGAGGGGAAGAAAGAGGAGATCGGCGGCTGGGTCTGGGGGGTGACGATCTTCTTCTCGATGCTGCTGGCGATCGGCCTCTTCTTCGTCGTCCCGGTCGGTCTCACCAGCCTGATCAAGGACCAGCTCGGCTCGCCCTTCCTCTTCTGGCTGGTCGAGGGGACCCTGCGGACGGGGATCTTCATCGGCTACATCGCCGCGATCAGCAAAATGCCCGACCTGCGGCGCGTCTTCGAGTACCACGGGGCCGAGCACAAGACGATCTCCTGCTACGAGGCCGAAGACGAGCTCGTCCCCGCGCGGGCGAAGCTCTACTCGCGGCTGCACCCGCGCTGCGGCACCAGCTTCCTGCTGATCGTGATGGTGCTGGCGATCTTCGTCTTCGCCCCGCTCGGCCTGCCCGCCTGGTACTGGCTGCTCGCCTCGCGGGTGCTCGGCATCCCGCTGATCGCCGGCCTCTCCTACGAGGTGATCAAGTGGGCGGGGAAGAACCGGCGCAAAGGCTGGGTGCGGGCGATCATGTGGCCGGGCCTGATGCTGCAGAACCTGACCACCCGCGAGCCCGACGAAGAGCAGCTCGCGGTGGCGATCGCTTCCCTCAACGCGGTGCTGGCTCGGGAGACTCCCGAGGAGGCGGCGAAGAAGCCTCATATCGAGATCGTGGCGTAGGCGGGGCGGGTCCTGTCCCCGATTTGGTCCCACCACCCCTCCGGGGTGGTCCCCCAAATCGGCGCCACCCGCCGCGAGGTGCCGCCCGATAGCTCTATTTTGTGAGCTGTGATCGAGTCGCTTGTTCAGCAGATCGAGGCGCGTTATGCGGAGCTCGAGGGGCAGATGTCTGACCCCGACGTGATCGCCGACCGCGAGCGCTACGCGGCGGTGGGGCGCGAATACCGCGAGCTGCAGCCTGCTCAGGAGCTGGCCGGCAGGTGGCGCACGTTGCGGGACGACCTCGAGGGGGCGCGGGAGCTGCTGGCGGAGGACGGCGACGACCCGGAGCTGCGCAAGCTGGTCGAGGAGGCGCCGGCGCAACTGGAGGCGCTGGAAGAGGAGATCCGGCTGGCGATGGTCGAGCGCGACCCCAACGACGCCAAGAACGTGATCGTCGAGATCCGCGCCGGCACCGGCGGCGACGAGGCGGCGCTGTTCGCCGGCGACCTCTACAAGATGCTGAGCCGTTACGCCGACGAGCGCGGCTTCTCCACTGAAATGCTCTCGCAGTCCGCCTCCGAGCCGGGCGGCTTCAAGGAGGTCACTTTCGAGGTCAAGGGCGAGGGCGCCTACTCGGTCTTCAAGTACGAGGGCGGGACCCACCGCGTCCAGCGCGTGCCCGAGACCGAGTCGCAGGGCCGCATCCACACCTCGACGGCGACGATCGCGGTGCTGCCCGAGGTCGAGGAGGTCGAGGTCGAGGTCGACCCCAACGATCTGCAGATCGACGTCTACCGCTCCTCTGGGCCCGGCGGCCAGTCGGTCAACACGACCGACTCGGCGGTGCGGATCACCCACAAACCGAGCGGGATCGTCGTCTCGATGCAGGACGAGAAGTCCCAGCTCCAGAACAAGGACCGGGCGATGCGGGTGCTGCGGGCGCGGCTGTACGAGCGCGAGCTGGCCGAGCAGCAGGCGAAGATCGCGTCCGAGCGCAAAGCCCAGGTCGGCACCGGCGAGCGCTCGGAGAAGGTGCGCACCTACAACTTCCCCCAGGGCCGGGTGACCGATCACCGGATCAAGCTCACCTCGCACAACCTCGACGGGGTGCTGGCGGGCGCGCTGGGCGAGTTCACCGACGCACTGTCGGCGGAGGAGAAGCGGCAGCGGCTGGAGGCCGCGGCCTCGGCAGCGTGACCGCATCCGACATTCACCACAGCGGGGTGGGGCGAATGTCGGATGCGGTCAGGCCCGGCAGCCTTCGCGAGGCGGTGGGGGGAGCCATCGACGCGCTCGCCGCGGCGGGCGTGGAAACGCCGCGACTGGACGCCGAGCTGCTGCTAGCCGAGGCGCTCGGCTGGGAGCGGGCGCGGCTCGCCGCAGACCCTGACGGGGACGTGCCGCCACCCGCCACCCGCCGCTTCGGCGAGCTGGTGCGCCGGCGGTTGCGGCGCGAGCCGGTCGCCTACATTCTCGGTCGCAAAGGCTTCCGCGACCTCGAGCTGGCGGTCGACCGGCGGGTGCTGGTGCCGCGGCCGGAGACCGAGCTGCTGGTCGAAGTGGCGCTGGAGCTGCGACCGGCCCGGGTGCTCGACGTCGGCACCGGCTCCGGCGCGATCGCCCTCGCGGTCGCCGACGAGCTGCCGGAGTGCGCGGTCGCCGCGACCGACACCTCGCCCGGCGCGCTCGAAGCCGCCCGCGCCAACGCCGAGCGGCTGGGACTGGCGGAGCGCGTCCAGTTCTTCGAGGGGACCCTCCCGCCGACCGACGATCCTGAGTCGGGCGGCGGCTACGACCTCGTCCTCGCCAACCTCCCCTACGTCGCCGAGCGCGACTGGCCCTGGCTCCAGCCCGAGGTCACGCGGTGGGAGCCGCGCGAGGCGCTGCTCGCCGGTCCCGACGGGCTCGACGCCTATCGCGCCTTCATCCCCGAGTGTGCCGGTCATTTGCACCGCTATCCAGAACAAATGACGGGGGCGCTCGCCGTCGAGGTCGGGGAGGGGCAGGCGCCGGCGGTGGCGGAGCTGATGCGGGCGGCGGGGTTCGGCGCGGTGGAGATGCGACGGGACCTGGCGGGGATCGAGCGCGTGGTGCTGGCCCGGTGGCAATCGGCTGCCGGTGGGGTAGGAGGGACGCCATGACCGAGGTGATCCGGCTGCGCAGCGGCGAGGCGAACGTTGCCCGCAAGGCGCTCGAACGCTGCGTCTCCGGCGGCGGCGTCGCCGTCTTCCCCGCCGACGGCCTCTACGGCCTCGCCTGCGACCCGCTCGACTCCGAGGCGATCGCCAGGATCCACCGGCTGAAGGGGCGCGACGACGGCAAACCCTCGGCGGTCATGTACTTCTCGCCGCTGGCGATGCGCGAGCTGGTCGCCGAACTCGGCCCCCGCACCGCCGGCGTCGTCAGCGTGCTGATGCCCGGCCCGGTGACGCTGATCGTCAGGAACCCGAAGCGGCGCTACCCGCTCGCCTGCCGCGAGGACCGCGAACGCCTCGGCATCCGCCTGATCGGCGGCCCGCTGGCGGGGACGATGTCCCCGGTCTTCCAGACCTCGGCCAACGTCAGCGGCGAGTACGCCCCCGCCCGCTTCGAGGAGGTGCCGGAGTCGATAATCGACGGCGCCGACCTGGCGATCGACGGCGGCGAGCTGCCCGGCATCCCCTCGACCGTCCTCGACATCACCGCGATCGACGAGGACGGCTCCTGGCGCGTCCTCCGCGACGGCGCCCTCTCCCCGGGCGACCTGACGAGCGCCCTGGCCTCGGTCGGTCTCGATTAACAGCCGGTGTGGCCGGGATATGGGAGACGGACCCGCACCTTCGAGGTGTTGTCGCCCTCGTTCGACTCGAAGAGGTGGCCCTTGGGGTCGACGGTCATCACGTAGGCGAAGCAGCCGCGCAGGCCGGCGACGTTGATCCACTGCTTCGAGTAGGCGGCGGGGTAGATGTCCGACCAGCCGACCGAGGTGCCGAGCCGGTCGCGGTGGATGAAGGGGTCCTGGTTGCAGCCGGGGTAGTGCCGATGCGACGGCGAGCGGCGACCGGGGCGGGTGCGGTCGAGGTCGCGCAGGCAGTAGTTGAGCTTGGGGCTGGTGCGGAGCACGGGGCCGAGGCCGCCGCCAGGCCGCACCCGGCGCAGCTCGAAGCGCGCCAGCTGGTGGACCTTCCAGTAGGAGCCGCCGAAGTAGGCGCCGACGTCGGTGAAGTGGAGGGTCGCCTCGGTGCGCAGGGTGATGTGGCCGCCGCCGCGCTTGTAGATCCGCTGGTTGACCCGCATCGAGTGCCAGCCGTCGCGCCGGCCGCGCAGCTCCATCGGCCCGCGGCCGCGGCTCTCGACGTCGCTGGTCGCCCGCAGCAGAGCGTGCCCGGCGCCGGCGTGCTGGACGTACAGCTCGCTCGGCTTCCCGATCCGCAGGTTGGGGCAGAGGAGGTGCTTCGCCTCCAGCCCTTCGCAGGGATTCCCGGCCGCGGCGGCGGCGACGGTCGGCAGCGCCAGGAGCAGGGTCAGGGAGGAGAGCAAGACAGGGACGCGCACCGGCCCCAGACTATCCCGGCCCGTTGCTATGGTCGCCGGACGTGGCCGAACTACCGGACAACTTCCAGACCGCGCCGCTGAGCGAGGTCGATCCCGAGATCGCGGCCGTCCTCGATCGCGAGCTGAACCGCCAGCGGCGGACGCTGGAGATGATCGCCTCGGAGAACTTCGTGCCGCAGGCGGTGCTGGAAGCGGTCGGCTCGGTCCTGACCAACAAGTACGCCGAGGGCTACCCGGGCCGCCGCTACTACGGCGGCTGCGAGGAGGTCGACGTCGCCGAGCAACTGGCGATCGACCGCGCCAAGGCGCTGTTCGGCGCCGAGCACGCCAACGTCCAGGCCCACGCCGGCGCCCAGGCCAACAACGCCGCCTACATGGCGCTGATCGAACCGGGCGACACGATCCTCGGCCTCGCCCTCGACCACGGCGGCCACCTCAGCCACGGGATGAAGCTGAACGTCAGCGGCAAGCTCTACCACCCGGTTCCCTACCACGTCAGCCGCGAGGACTTCCGCGTCGACATGGAGGAGGTCGAGCGGCTCGCGCAGGAGCACCGCCCGGCGCTGATCGTCGCCGGCTGGTCGGCCTACCCGCGCCAGCTCGACTTCGCCGCCTTCCGCGAGGTCGCCGACTCGGTCGGGGCGAAGCTGATGGTCGACATGGCCCACTTCGCCGGCCTCGTCGCCGCCGGCGAGCACCCGAACCCGGTCCCGCACGCCGACGTCGTCACGACGACGATCCACAAGACCCTCTGCGGGCCCCGCAGCGGCATGATCCTCTGCCGGGAGGAGCACGCGAAAGCGGTCGACAAAGCGATCTTCCCCGGCCAGCAGGGCGGGCCGCTGATGCACACGATCGCCGCCAAGGCGGTCGCCCTCCACGTCGCCGCCAGCGAGCAGTTCAGGCAGCGCCAGCGGCAGACGATCGCCAACGCGCGGGCGCTGGCGGCGGGCCTGGAAGCGGGCGGCGTGCCGGTGATCACCGGCGGCACCGACGTCCACCTCGTCCTCGTCGACCTCACCCCGACCGGCCTCGACGGCCAGAGCGCGGAGGACCGGCTCGAGGAGGTCGGGATCACCGTCAACCGCAACGCGATCCCCTTCGACGAGCGGCCGCCGATGAATCCCTCCGGGCTGCGAATCGGCACCCCGGCGCTGACCACCCGCGGCATGGGGGAGGATGAGATGACCGAGATCGCCGAGGTGATCGTCGCCGCCCTCGGCGCCGACTTCGACTCCGCCAAGGAGGACCTCGCCGCCCGCACCGGCGCCCTGATGGACCGCTTCCCGCTCTACGCCGAGCTCGCGGCCACCGTTTAGGCCTTGAGAGTTTGGGTCGACATGAGCGCGCCCGCGCACGTGCTGGTGCTGCGGCCGATCATCCAGCGCCTCGAAGCCGAAGGCCACACGGTCGAGATCACCTCGCGCGACTACGCGCAGACGCAGGCGCTGCTCGACCTGCACGGGCTGCCGCACACGCCGATCGGCCGGCACGGCGGCGCCTCGCGGCTGCGCAAGGGCTACCGCCTCGCCGCCCGCAGCACGCAGATGCTGCTCTTCGGCCGCGGCCGCGAATTCGACCTGGCGCTGGCCCACGGCTCCAACGACCTCGCGATCGCCGCCCGCCTGCTCGGCATCCCCGAGGCCAACATGCACGACTACGAGTACGCGGTCACCCAGCACCGGATCGGCTGCCGCTTCGCCAGGCGGGTGATGTTCCCGGACTCGGTGCCGCTGGAGCGGCTGCGGCGCTTCGGCGTCACGCCGGAGAAGCACTTCCCCTATCCGGGACTGAAGGAGGAGTACTACCTCTTCGACTTCGAGCCCGACGGCGAGGCGCTGCGGCGCCTCGGGGTCGACGAAGAGCGGGTGGTGGTGATCGTCCGCCCGCCCCCCGACGTCTCGCTCTACCACCGCAAGTCGAACCCGCTCTTCCCCAAGGTCCTCGACCGGCTCGGCCGCGACGAGGGCGTCCATGCGGTGGTGCTGCCGCGCACGGGGGCGCAGCGCGAGTTCATCACCGCCCTGCGGCTGCCCTCGGTGATCGTCCCGCCCGGCGCGGTCGAGGCCCAGAGCCTGGTCGCCCTCGCCGACCTCGTCCTCTCCGCCGGGGGGACGATGAACCGCGAGGCCGCCGCCCTCGGGACGCCCGTCTACACCACCTACGGCGGTCGCCTCGGCGGCGTCGACGAAGCGCTGATCAAGGCCGGGCGCCTGCGCCCGCTGACCGATCCGCGGGCGCTGGAGCTGAGCAAGCGCACGGCTGAGGCGACCCCGACCCGCCGCGATCCCGCCTTCCTGGTTGAGACCATCCTCGGTACCGTCGGAGCGAAACCATTGCGCGAAGAGCCTCATCCCGTCACGCCATCCTGAGCGAGCTGCCCGAGCCCGAGCCCGGCCTCGAAGAACTGGTCGCGCCTGCGCTCGAGGGCGACCCGCGGCGGGTCGACCACGTCCTGCGGGCGCTCGACGTCCTCATCTCCGCCTCGATCCTGCTCGTCCTCTCGCCGCTGCTGGCGCTGGTCGCGCTGGCGATCGCGCTCGACTCCGGCCGCCCGGTCCTCTACGGGGGCGCCCGCGTCGGCCGCGGCGGGCGGCTCTTCTGGATGTACAAGTTCCGCACGCTCAACCCCGACGCCGAGACCCGGCTCGGCCCCTACTACGGCGAGGAGCTGACCCGCCGCACCGAGGAAGAGCGGACCCGGATCGGCGGCGCCCTGCGCAAGACCCACCTCGACGAGCTGCCGCAGCTCTGGAACGTGCTCCGCGGCGACATGTCGATCGTCGGCCCGAGGCCGATCCGCCCTACCTTCTATGCCGAGCTCTGCCGCGAGATCCCGCAGTACTGGCAGCGCCTCGTCGTCCGCCCCGGCGTGACCGGCTTCGCGCAGACGCGGATCACCCGCGAGGACACCTGGGCCGACAAGCTCGCCCACGACATGGAGTACATCGCCGACCGCTCGGTCGCGCTCTACGTCCAAGTGCTGCTGGCGACGGTCGCCAAGGTCGCGGGCCGCGGGCAGCCGACCTCCTGACCCCGGTCGATACCTCGGCCTCCCGCCAACCTCCCTGCGAGACTGCCGCCCATGTGCGGCATCTGCGGCGTCGTCGCCGGCGAGCGCGAAGGGACCCCCGACCTCGAGGCGGTGGCGAGGATGAGCGCCCGTCTCGCCCACCGCGGCCCCGATGACGACGGCCTCTTCCACGAGGGGCGGGTGGCGCTGGCGGCGCGCCGCCTCTCGATCATCGACCTCGCCCACGGCCACCAGCCGATCGAGAACGAGGACCGCAGCGCGGTCGTCGTCCAGAACGGCGAGATCTACAACTACCGCGAGCTGAAGCGAGAGCTCGAGGGCCGCGGCCACCGCTTCGCCACCGACTGCGACACCGAGGTCCTCGTCCACCTCTACGAGGAGCACGGCGATGGATTCGTGGAGCGGCTGCGGGGGATGTTCGCGCTCGCGCTCTGGGACGAGCGGCGCCAGCGGCTGCTGCTTGCCCGGGACCGCTTCGGGATCAAGCCGCTCTACTACCGGGAACGTGACGGCGGGCTCTCCTTCGCCTCGGAGCTGAAGGCGATGCTCGAGCAGCCCGGCTTCTCGCGCGGGATCGACCCCAGGGCGGTCGCCGCCTACCTCGCCTTCAACTCGATCCCGGCGCCGCTGACGATCTTCGCCGAGGCGCGCAAGCTGCCGCCAGGGCACCTGCTGGCGTGGGAGGGGGGCGCCGTGTCCCTGCGGCGCTACGCGCGCCCGGGCGCGGCGCCGGCCGGCGAGGCGCGCCGCGGCTCCGAGGCCGAGCTCGCCGCCGAGCTGCGCGAGGCGCTCGACGACAGCGTCCGCGCCCACCTCGTCGCCGACGTCCCGGTCGGGGTCCTGCTCTCCGGCGGGGTCGACTCCGGCGGCCTCGCCGCGCTCGCCTCGCGCCACGCCGGCGAACCGCTGAAGACCTTCTCGATCGGCTTCGAGGAGGCCGGCTTCGACGAGCTCTCGCGGGCGCGGCTGGTCGCCGAGCGCTACGGCACCGACCACCACGAGCTCGTGTTGCGCCCCGACGCGGTCGAGCTGCTGCCGAAGCTGGTCGAAGCTTTCGACGAGCCCTTCGGCGACTCCTCGGCGCTGCCCACCTACCTCGTCTCCGAGCTCGCCGCCGGCCACGTCAAGACCGCCCTCTCCGGCGAGGGGGGCGATGAGCTCTTCGGCGGCTACTACACCTACGTCGCCGACCTGCTCGCCCGCCGGGTCGGCCGCCTCGCCGCCCTCGCCCGGCCGCTGGCCGAGGCGCTGCCGAGCCGGGCCGACCGGGTCGGCTTCGATTACAAAGCCAAGCGCTTCGCCCGCGCCGCCGCACTGCCGCCGCTGGAGCGCCACCACGGCTGGAAGGAGATCTTCTCGCCGCAGGCGCGCGCCGATCTCGCCGGTCCGGCGACCGCGGCCTGGGATCCGCTCGACCTCTACCGCGAGCGCTACGCCGAAACCGAGGGCGCCGAGGCGCTGGCGCGGATGCAGGACGTCGACCTCGGCATCTACCTCGTCGACGACCTCCTGGTCAAGACCGACCGGCTCAGCATGGCCCACTCGCTGGAGCTGCGCGTCCCCTTCCTCGACCCGGAGGTGGCCGAGTTCGCCTTCTCGCTGCCGCGGAGGATGAAAGTGCGCGGCTTCGCCAAGAAGCGGCTGCTGCGAGCGGCGCTGGAGCCGCTGCTGCCGCGCGAGGTCGTCCACGGCCGCAAGCAGGGCTTCTCGATCCCGCTCGCCGCCTGGCTGCGCGGGCCGCTGGAGCCGTTCGCGCGGGAGGTGCTGGCGCCTGCCACGCTGTCGCGCCAGGGCCTGCTCGACCCCGCCGCCGTCGCGCCGTTGCTCGACCGCCACTGCGCGGGCCGCGAAGATCTCAGTCGACAGATCTGGGGACTGATGGCCCTGACCCTCTGGTTCGACCGCTATGCCGACTAACCAAGAAGCCCTCTTCGCCTTCCTCGCGGCCTTCGTCCTGGCCCTGGCGCTGGTGCCGCTGACGAAGTGGCTGGCGGTGCGGGTGGGGGCGATCGACTATCCCAACGAGCGCTCGATGCACACGGTGCCGACGCCGAAGCTCGGCGGCCTCGGCATCCTCGTCGCGGCCGTGGTCGCCGGGATCCTCTGGCTGCCCGACGACGGCGAGAGCAACGCGATCATCTATGGCGCGATCGCGATCGCCTGGGTCGGTTTCCTCGACGACGTCTTCGAGCTGCCGGCGGCGCCGAAGCTGCTGGGCCAGATCGTCGCGGTGGTGATCCCGGTCTCCGCCGGCGTCACCGTCGAAAACTTCACGATCCCGTTCTTCGGCCGCCTCTCGCCGGGGACCGTCGACCTCTTCCACCTCTGGGGGGCGACGATCCAGCTCGGCGACGTCGCCACCGTGCTCGGGCTGGTCGCGGTGATCAACGTGATCAACCTGATCGACGGCGTCGACGGCCTCGCCGCCGGCGTCGCCGTGATCTCGGCCCTGACCCTGGCGACGATCGCCCTCTCGCTCGAACGCACCGCCGCCGGGGTGCTGTCGGCGCTGACCGCCGGCGCCGCCCTGGGCTACCTGCGCTGGGGCTTCCCGCCGGCGAGCACCTTCATGGGCGATACCGGCTCCAACCTGCTCGGCTACCTGCTCGGCACCGTCGCCGTGCAGGGGGCGCTGAAGACGAACGCGGTGATCGCCCTCTTCCTGCCGCTGATCATCCTCGCCGTGCCGATCCTCGACACCGGCTTCGTCGTCGCCAAGCGGCTCAAATACGGCAAACCCATCTACAAAGCCGACCGCTGGCACTTCCACCACCGGATGGCCGACATCGGCTTCTCCCAGCGCCGGACCCTGCTCTACCTCTACGGCTGGGCGGCGGTGATGTCAGCCCTCGCCCTGGCGCTGCGCTTCGTCCCCTACAGCGACAACCACGGCCACTTCAACGCCTTCTGGACGGCGGTGATGGCGGCTTGCCTGCTCGCCGCGCTCGCCGCCAGCATCTACCTGGTCGAGGTGCTGGAGATCTTCAAGCTGCGCCAGACCCGCCTGCGCCAGCTGATCTCCCTGCGTCGCGAGGTGGGCAAACCCGAGCCGGCGCTCGAGGAGGTCAACCTCGGCGTCGAGCAAGAGCTGGAAACCGGCTCGTTCCCGGCCATCGATCCCGAAACCGGCGAATTCGACGCGCTGGGCAAATGAGGGGTAGTGGCAACCCTCACGAAGTGGCTTGAGAAAGCCGTTCGCGGGCCGGTTCGGATATAGTCGCGGGTGCGCCCGCTCTGCCCCGAGCTGGGCGCTGTTCCTTTGTTATGTCTCCTCCCAAGTACGTCGATCTACTCGCGCTTGCCGCCGCGCTGGGCGTTTTCCTGCTCGGCGGTTTTCCGCTGCTCGGATACGCGGTAGCAGCGGCGGCTTGGCTCGGGCAGCGGGGGATTCAGGCGCTGGCCAACCGCCGCATGAAGCAGGAGCTGGCCGCCGGCAATCGCCAAAAGGCGATGGGCTTCATCGCCGGCAGCACCCTCGGCCGCGTATGGCTGATGGCGACGTCGGTGCTTCTGGTCGGAATCGCCGAACGCCAGTCGGGGCTTGCCGCCGCGGTGCTGCTGCTGGCGCTGTTCACGATCTCCTTCGCGGCGCAGGGGCTCGCCTACCTCTTCGACGACCAGCCTGAGGGCCAGGGGATCGCGTGAGCACGCACGGAGCAGTTGCGCAGGCGCCTGCCGGCGCCCAGCAGCCCGACCCTCCCAAGGGGGACGGTCTCAGCACCAAAGCCAAGGTCTTCATCGGTCTCGGCGCCTACCTCGCGGTCGCGATCCTCCTGCTGCTGATCTTCGGCAACGACGGCAAGAACGAAGCGTTCAAGCCGCAGAACGAGTTCAAGCTCGACCCGTGGATCTCGATCCACCTCGGCGGCGTCGACCTCAGCATCAACAAAGCGGTCCTCTACCTGCTCCTCGCCAGCGTTCTGACGATCTTCACGATGGTCTGGATCGCGCGGCGGATGCAGCAGAAGCCCAACCGCGTGCAGGCCGCGGTCGAGGTCTCCTACGACCTGACGAAAAACACGATCACCGGCGGCAGCCTGCAGGGCAAAACGGCGACCCGCTGGTTCCCGTTCATCGCCGCCCTCTTCTTCTGGATCTGGTTCTCGAACATGATCGGCTTCCTGCCGCTGCCGACCAACACCGAGCACGAGATCTCGGTCTTCGGCCTCGAAATCCCGAGCTTCGCGGTCTACGCCGCGACCGCGAACATCTCGATCCCGCTGGTCCTCACCCTGGTCGTCTGGCTCACCTACCACGTCGAAGGGGTCCGCGCCAAGGGCTTCTTCCCCTACCTGGCGAGCTGGCTGCCGCCCGGCCTCGAGGACAAGGGCGTGGGCCTCAAGGCGCTGATCTTCGTGATCGAGGCGATCTCCCACTTCGCCCGCCTGATCTCGCTCTCCGTCCGTCTCTTCGCCAACATCCTCGCCGGCCACCTGCTGCTGCTCTTCATGGGCGGCGGGCTGGCGGTGCTGCTGGGGATCGCCGCCCTCGGCGCGCTGACCTTCCCCCTCGCCTTCTTCTTCTTCATCCTCGAGGTCGGCTTGATCGCCACCCTGCAGGCATTCATCTTCTCGACGCTTAGCGCTATCTACATCGGCGGAGCGACCTCCGCCTCTCACTAGAAAAGGAGCAACGTTTCCAATGGACCTGTCCCCTGTCGCCGCCGCCGTCACCGACGAAGGCGTCAAAGGCGCCGGCAAAGCAATCGCCCTCGGCGTCGGCGCCGGCCTCGGCTCGATCGGCGCCGGCATCGGCATCGGCTTCATCTTCGGCAAGGAGATCGAGTCCGTCGCCCGCCAGCCGGAGATGAAAAGCGAGCTGGAAAGCATCCGCTGGCTCGGCTTCGCGCTGACCGAGGCCGTGGCCTTCTACACCTTCATCTTCGGCCTGATCGCGTTCTTCCTCTCCTAGGTCGATGCAGCTGCTCGGCTACATAGCGGCGCTCCCGCTCGGCAAGGAGGAAAGCGGCGGCAGCTTCCTGGTCTCCCCTGGCCTCGGCCTGATGATCTGGACGCTGGTCCTGTTCCTGATCACGATGTGGGTGTTGAGCAAGGTCGCCTTCCCGAAAATCCAGGAAGCGCTCGACAAACGCGCGAAGACGATCAGCGAGTCGATCGAGGCCGCCGAACGGCAGCGCCGCGAATCGGACGAGCTGCTGGCCGAGTACCGGTCGCGGCTGGCCGAGGCGCGAGAGCAGGCCGACGAGATCATGGCCCGCGCCCGCAAGTCGGCGGAGACGGCCGAAGCAGAGGCCGCCGCCGCCGGCAGGGAGAGGCGCGAGGAGCTGGTCGAGGCCGCCAAGCGCGACATCGAGGCGGAGACGCGCCGTTCGCTGGACCAGATCCGGGCGGAGGTCGCCAACCTGACCGTGCTCGCGACCGAGAAAGTGACCCGCAAATCGCTCAACCCCGAGGACCAGAAACGCCTCGTCGAGGAGGCGCTCAGCGAGGTCGACTTCTCAGCCCTCTCGGGCTCGGAGAGCAACTAGGCCATGGCCGACGCGGCTCGCGTATATGCGGAGGCCCTCTTCGAGGCCGGCAAGGACAGGGGCAAGCTGGACGCGCTGCACGCGCAGCTGGGCCAGTTCGCCGACGCCGTCGACCGCGACCGCGAGCTGCAGGTCTTCTTCTTCAGCCCGTACCTCTCCTCCGCCGACAAGGTGGAGGGGATCGCGCGGGCGATCTCGGGTGCCGAGCCCGAGCTGATCAACTTCCTCGAGCTGCTCGTCGAGAAGCACCGGATGACTGAAATCTTCCGCATCCGCCGCGAGCTCGACGAGCTCTGGAAGCGGGAGAACCGCCGTATCGACGTCACCGTCACCAGCGCCGTCGAGCTGGACCCCGGGGTCGTCGCCAAAATCGGCCAGGAGGTCGAACGCCAGACGGGGGAGGAGGTCGACCTCTCGAGCAGGGTCGACGACGAGATCCTCGGCGGCATCGTCCTGCAGGTCGGCAACATGGTTCTGGACGCGAGCATCCGCACTCGCCTGGAGAAACTTCGAAAGAGCGTCGCCACCGCGGCGTAAGGAGGCATAGAGCACCCGATGGAGATCAAGCCCGACGAGATCGCAAGCATCCTGCGAGAGCGGATCGAGGGACTCGAGACCGATTCCGCCGACCTCTCCGAGGTCGGCACGGTCCTGTCCGTCGCCGACGGCATCGCCCGCATCCACGGGCTCGACAACTGCATGGCGCTGGAGATGCTCGAGCTCGGCCATGGCGTCACCGGCCTCGCGCTCAACCTCGAGGCCGACAACGTCGGCGCCGTGCTGTTCGGCGAGTGGGACAAGATCGTCGAGGGCGACACGGTCAAGCGCACCGGCCACCTGCTCGAGATCCCGGTCGGCGAGGAGCTGCTCGGCCGGATGGTCGACCCGCTCGGCCGCCCGCTCGACGACCGCGGCGACATCAACACGACCGAGACCCGCCCGGCCGAGTTCAAAGCCCCCGGCGTCGTCCACCGCCAGCCGGTGGTGGAACCGGTCCAGACCGGCCTGATGGCGATCGACGGGATGATCCCGGTCGGCCGCGGCCAGCGAGAGCTGATCATCGGCGACCGCCAGACCGGCAAGACCGCGATCGCGATCGACACGATCATCAACAACCGCGACAAGGACATGATCTGCATCTACGTCGCGATTGGCCAGCGGATGTCGACCGTCGTCCAGCTGAAAGAGGTGCTGGAGGAAAACGGGGCGATGGAGAACACGATCATCGTCGCCGCTCCCGCCGACGAGGCCGCCCCGATCAAGTACATCGCCCCCTACGCGGGCTGCGCGATGGGCGAGCACTTCCTCTACCAGGGCAAGCACGCGCTCTGCGTCTACGACGACCTCACCAAGCACGCCTACGCCTACCGGCAGATGTCGCTGCTGCTGCGGCGCCCGCCGGGTCGCGAGGCCTACCCGGGCGACGTCTTCTACCTGCACTCGCGCCTGCTCGAGCGGGCGGTGAAGCTGAGCGACGCCCAGGGCGCCGGCTCGCTGACGGCGTTGCCGATCATCGAGACCCAGGCTTCCGACGTCTCCGCCTACATCCCGACCAACGTGATCTCGATCACCGACGGCCAGATCTTCCTCGAGTCCGACCTCTTCTACTCGGGCGTGCGGCCGGCGATCAACGTCGGCATCTCGGTCTCCCGGGTGGGCGGCAACGCGCAGACCAAGGCGATGAAGAAGGTCGCCGGGAAACTGCGCCTCGACCTCTCCCAGTACCGCGACCTCGAGGCCTTCGCCCAGTTCGGCTCCGAGCTCGACCCGGAGACGCAGAAATCGCTCTCCCGCGGCGAACGGCTGGTCGAGCTGCTGAAACAGAAAGAGCGCGAGCCACTCTCGGTCGCCGACCAGGTGGCCTCGATCTACTCGGGCACCGGCGGCTACCTCGACCGGATCAAAGTCGAGCGGGTGGCCGAGTTCCTCGCCGACCTGCGGGTCCGCCTCCACTCCGAGCAGTCCGAGCTGCTGGGCCGGATCGAAGAGAGCGGCCAGCTCTCCGACGAGGACGCCGACGCGCTCGGCAAGGCGATCGCCGACTTCGTCGAGGACTTCGGCCCCGACTTCGACGAGCACGGCGAGGCCCTCGAGGAGGGCGAGTCCGGCCGGGTTGCCCCGAAAGAGGAGCGCGAGGCGCCGGCCGCCACTCCCGGCGGCGAGACCGGCTCGGACACGACCGAGAACGAGGAGGCCGCGACCCCGGCCTAGTCGCCGCCCGCGGAGTTCCCATGGCAACGCAGAAGGAAGTCAAAAATCGCATCGCGTCGGTCAAGAACATCAACAAGATCACGCGGGCGATGGAGATGGTCGCGGCGGCGCGCCTGCGCCGGGCCGAACAGCGGATCGCCGACCTGCGGCCCTACGCCGAGGGGATCCGCAAGCTGACCCGTCGCGCCTCGGCCCAGGCGGGCGGCATCCCGCGGGTGCCGGTCCTGGTCGAGCGCGAGAACGTCAACCGGGTCGGGATCGTCCTCGTCACCGGCGATCGCGGCCTCGCCGGCGCCTTCAACGCCAACATCATCCGCGAGGGCATGCGGATGGCGGCCGAGGTGCGCGAGGAAGGGGCCGAGCCCTCCTTCGCCGTCGTCGGCCGCAAGGGCGTCTCGGCGCTGACCTTCCGCAAACAGGACGTCTCCGACTCCTACGTCGGCTTCACCGACCGCCCCGCCTTCGCCAACGCGCGCGAGATCGGCGAGGCGCTGACCGCGCGCTACGTCGACGAGGACCTCGACCGGGTCGAGCTGATCTACAACCACTTCGTCTCGCCGCTGACCCAGCACGTCTGGCGCCAGACCCTGCTGCCGCTGCAGCAGGCCGAGGTGACCGGCGAGGGGGCCGAGGCAGAGGCCGCGGGCGAGGAGGAGGAAACCGAGGCGGAGAAGGCGCAGAGCCGCTCCGAGTGGCTGTACGAGCCCGAGCCGGAGAAACTGCTGGCGCGGTTGATCCCCGAGTACGTGAACATCTCCGTCTACCGGGCGCTGCTCGAGTCGGCGGCCTCGGAGCTGGGGGCGCGGATGACCGCGATGCGCAACGCCGCCGAGAACGCGGAAGACATGATCGGCAGGCTGACCCTGGAGATGAACCGGGTCCGCCAGGCGGAGATCACGCAGGAGATCTTGGAGGTCGTCGCCGGCGCCGAGGCGCTCGGCTAGGCGGCGGGAAAACTTCGATTTGGAGACCAGAAAAGGAAGCGATGGCTGAGAACGGAAACGGAACCAACGTAGGTCGCGTCGAGCAGGTCACCGGGGTGGTCGTCGACGCGGTCTTCCCTGACAACCTGCCCGAGATCTACTCGGCGGTGACGATCGAGACCGGCGGCAACGGCGACGGCGAACCGACGCAGCTGGTCTGCGAGGTGCAGCAGCACCTCGGCGACGACCGCGTCCGCACCGTCGCGATGGACGCCACCGACGGCATCCAGCGCGGCGACAAGGTCGTCGACACCGGCGGCCCGATCACGGTGCCGGTCGGCGACGCCACCCTCGGCCGCATCTTCAACCTGCTCGGCGAGCCGATCGACGAGGGCGACGAGATCGGCGAGACCGAGCGCTGGCCGATCCACCGTCCCGCCCCGGAAGCCTCGGAGCTGACCCCGACCCAGGAGATCCTCGAGACGGGGATCAAGGTCATCGACCTCTTGGCGCCGTACGCGAAAGGCGGCAAGGTCGGGCTGTTCGGGGGTGCCGGCGTCGGCAAGACCGTGCTGATCCAGGAGCTCATCCGCAACATCGCCGAGGAGCACTCCGGCCTCTCCGCCTTCTGCGGGGTCGGCGAGCGCTCGCGCGAGGGGAACGACCTCTGGCTCGAGATGAAAGAGTCGGGGGTGATCGACAAGACCATGCTCGTCTTCGGCCAGATGAACGAGCCCCCGGGCGCGCGCCTGCGCGTCGCCCTCTCCGGGCTGACGATGGCCGAGTACTACCGCGAGCAGGGCGGGCAGGACGTGCTCCTGTTCATCGACAACATCTTCCGCTTCGTCCAGGCGGGCTCCGAGGTCTCGGCCCTGCTGGGCCGGATGCCCTCCGCGGTCGGCTACCAGCCGACGCTGGAGACCGAGATGGGCGGGCTGCAGGAGCGGATCACCTCGACCGCGCGCGGATCGGTCACCTCGATCCAGGCGGTCTACGTGCCCGCGGACGACCTCACCGACCCGGCTCCGGCGTCGGTGTTCGCTCACCTCAACGCGACCACGACCCTCTCGCGGTCGATCTCCGAGAAAGGGATCTACCCGGCGGTCGACCCGCTCGATTCGACCTCGACGATCCTCAAGCCCGAGGTGGTCGGCGACGAGCACTACCGGACGGCGACCGAGGTCCAGGAGGTCCTGCAGCGCTACCGCGAGCTCCAGGACATCATCGCCATCCTCGGCATCGACGAGCTCTCCGACGAGGACAAGCAGACGGTGGCGCGCGCCCGCAAGATCGAGCGCTTCCTCTCGCAGCCGTTCTTCGTCGCCGAGCAGTTCACCGGCCGCAGCGGCGAGTACGTGCCGGTCGCCGAGACCGTGCGCGGCTTCCGCGAGATCCTCGACGGCGAGCACGACGACCTCTCCGAGGGCGCCTTCTACATGCAGGGCTCGATCGACCAGGTCCTCGAGAACGCCAAGTCGGGCGCCGCGGCCTAGGGGGAGCTGGTGGCCGCGGAGCACATGGTCGACGTCGAAGTCCTGACCCCGGAGGGCGAGGTCTGGAGCGGCGAAGCGCGCCAGGTCTCGACCCGCTCGGAGACCGGCGAACTCGGCATCCTCGCCAACCACGCGCCGCTGCTGGCGGCATTGCGGCCGACCGAGCTCCGCCTCAAGGTCTCCGACTCGGAGACCAGGCGCTACGCGCAGGCTCACGGCTGGCTGCAGGTCTACGGCAACCGCGCCCGGCTCCTGCTGGAGGAGGCGATCCCGCCGGAGAACCTCGACGCCGGCACCCTCAAAGAGCAGCTCGCCGACGCCGAACAGCGGCTGTCGGAGTGCGAGGAGGGGAGCGCCGACCACGCCCGGGCGGCTAAGGACCGGGAACGGGCCGAAGCGTTTCTCTCGATTGCCGGGGGATGAGGGGGATCCCGGCACTCTTCGGGCGAATTTGTCGCGCCCCTATCGGGGCAGCTCCCGAAGATGCTGCCCTCCCATGGAGGGCAAAGACCAGATTGCATATCGCGCGCTTCGCGGACATTCGCCCGGAGAGCGCCGGGATCCCCACCCGGGCCGCGGCGAAGCTCGGAGGAAACAGCTCCCAAAGTTGTGGTTCCTTTTGCACCCATACGGTGCTTAAGGAACCACGCAACTGCGCTAGAGGCGATCAGCTCCGTTTCGTGGTTCCTTTTGCACGAAATGGGTGCCTAAGGAACCGCGGAAGTTGGAGGGCGGGGCGATGACCGACGAGCTGGTGGTTCTTGCCAAGCGGTTGATCTCTTACGAGACCTGTGAGGCGGAAGCCATCGCGGAGGCGGCGGGGTTCGTGCAGGGGTGGCTGGAAGCGCGGGGGATCGAGGCGGAGAGCGACGAAGTGCGGGGGCTGCCGGTGGTCAAGGCCGAGGTCGGGCCGGAGGGCGCCCCGACCGTCGTCCTGCACGGGCACATCGACGTCGTTCCCGGCCTGTCAGGGCAGTTCGAGCCGCGGGTCGAGGGCGACCGGCTCTACGGGCGCGGCGCCTACGACATGAAGGGCGCGGTCGCGGCGATGCTGATGGTCACGGCGGCGATGCGCGAGCAGGACCAGGTGCGGGTGCGGCTCGGGATCGTCGGCGACGAGGAGTCCGAGGAGGAGGCCGAGCGCGGCTCCGACCATCTCGTCGACACGGGGTTCACCGGCGACTTCGCGGTCACCGGCGAGCCGACCGATCTCCACATCGGAATCGAGGCCAAGGGGGTCCTCGCGCTGCGGCTGGAGGTGGGGGGCACCGCCGCCCACGGGGCCACTCCCTGGCTCGGCGACAACGCCGTCCTCAACGCGATCGACGTTTTCCGCAGCATCGAGTCGCTACCGTTTGCCAAACACAGCTCCGAGCTGTTCGACCGCCCCTCGATCAACTTAGGACGGATCGTGGGCGGCGACGCTCTCAACAAGGTGCCTGATCGTTGCGTAATCGACGTCGACATCCGCTACCTGCCCGACCAGGACCCGAGGGCCATCCTCGACCAGGTGCGGGAGATCTCCGGGATCGAGGCCACGGCGCTGCTGACGCGCCCGCCCGCCACCGTCGACCGCGACTCGGCCTTCGTCCGGGCGCTGCGGGCGTCGGCGAGCGAGCACCACGACGGGGAGCCGATGAGCGTCGGTCGCGACGGCGCCTCCGACGCGGTCTCCTTCCTGCGGGTCGGGGTGCCGGCGGTCGAGTTCGGGCCGGTGGGAGCCGGCCATCACGGTCCGGCCGAGTGGGTCTCCGTCTCCTCCCTGCAGACCTACCGCCAGGCGCTCGAATCGTTCCTTCGGGCGATCCCGGAACGGCTCGATGACCGCTGAGCTGGGCCCGGGCTGGGCGCCGAAGAAACCGCCACCGAGCGGCGACGGCGAGCCGGCGCCGAAGCCGAAGCGCTTCTGGTGGCGCTTCACCCTGGCCTCGATCCTGATCGTCGCCGTCTCCGCCGCCGCGACCGCGACCAGCATCCTCCTCTACCTCGACAGCATCGCCCACGCCCTCTCCCACAACAACGTCCTCAACAACAAGCTGCAGAAGGCCCTGGCCGAAGTCGAACCGGGGGCGCCGGAGAACATCCTCATCCTCGGCTCCGACAAACGCGCCGGCGAAGAATTCGAAGAAGACCCGGGGCGCTCGGACACGACGATCCTGCTTCGCCTCGACCCCGAAGACGAAACGATCTCGGTGATGTCGATCCCGCGCGACCTCAAGGTCGAAATCCCCGGCTACGGGACCGGCAAGTTCAACGAAGCCTATTCCTACGGCGGCCCGAAGCTGACCCTGCAGGTGGTGAAGGAACTGACCGGCCTGAAGATCAACCACGTCGTCAACGTCGACTTCCTCGGCTTCGTCCGCGCCGTCGACGCGATCGGTTGCGTCTACACCGACGTCGACCGCCGCTATTACCACTCCAACGTCGGCCTGCCCCCCTCCGAACAGTATTCGGAAATCAACATCCAGCCGGGCTATCAAAAACTCTGCGGCAAAAAAGCCCTGCAGTACGTGCGCTACCGCCACACCGACACCGACATCGTCCGCTCCGCCCGCCAGCAGGCGTTCCTCAGCGACGCCCGCCAGCGGATCTCCGTGCAGGACCTCGTCTTCGACCAGAGCGGCCTGATCGACATCTTCACCAAGTACACGACCTCCGACATCAACAGCAAAGAGACGATGCTGGAAGTGCTGAAACTCTTCATCGCCTCCCGCAACGCGCCGATCAAACAGGTCCACTTCCCGGCCGAACTGGGCCCCAGCTACGTCTACTCGAACGAGACGCTGATTCACGAAGCCGTGAAGGAATTCCTCACCGGCGAATCGTTCGGCAGCGAATCGGGCGAAAGCTCGGGGGGCTCGTCCTCGGCGAAGAAGAAGGGCGGCAAGAAGTCGGGCAAGCACCACAGGCAGAAGCCGAAGCCGAAGGTCGAAGTCGCCAAGCCCGGCAGCGACGGCCTGGTCCCCGCCCGCGAAGCCGGCGAAGCCGAGGCCGCGGCGGCCGCGCGCAAGGTCGGCGGCGCCTTCCCGATCTTCTTCCCGACCCGCCTGCCCCCCGGCGCCCACTTCGTCGAAACCGACCCCTACGAACACGTCGTCGACCCCCGCGTCTACCGCTTCAAGGACGACGACGGCAACCGCCACACCGCCTACAAAATGGTCGCTGTGATGGAAGAGCCCGACGGCTACCACTACTTCGGCGTGCAGGGGATCCGCGGCTGGTCGAACCCGCCGATCCTCGACAACCCGAGCGTGACCGAGCCGATTCACGGCCGCGAATACGAGATCTTCGTCGACAGCGGCGAGATCAAAATGGTCGCCTGGCACCGCGGCGAAAACACCTATTGGATCGCCAACGACCTCGAACGATCGCTGAGCAACGAGCAGATGATCGGGATGGCGCGCTCGGCCGACGTGATCATGCCCAAGAAAAAGCCGAAGAAGGGTGGGAAGCAGCAATGAGCCAGCAGCTGGAGCCGGTCGGCGTCATCGGAGTGGGCTGGGTCGGGCTGGTGACCGCGGCCTGCTTCGCCGAGCTCGGCCACGAGGTGATCGCCCGCGACATCGTCCCCGAGAAGGTCGAGGCGCTCTCCCGGGGAGAGGTGGCGATCCACGAGCCTGGGCTGGAGGACCTGCTGCGCCGCAATGCCGAGCGGATCGCTTTCACCACCGAGATGGGCGAGCTGCTGACCGGGGCGCGCCTGCTCTTCGTCTGCGTCGACACGCCGCCGACCTACTCCGGCGACGCCGACCTCTCGCGGGTGCGCGCGGTCGTGCAGGAGCTCTCCAGCGACGGCGACCACGTGCTGGTGATGAAGAGCACGGTGCCCGCCGGCACCGGCGAGTCGATCCGGCGCGACATGCCGAACCTCTCCTACGTCTCCTGCCCCGAGTTCCTCAAGGAGGGGACCGCGGTCAGGGACTTCATGAACCCCGACCGGGTGGTGGTCGGCGCCGACCCGGGCGACGAGGCGGCCGCCGAGGCGGTCGAAGCCCTCTACCGGCCGCTCGGCGGCGAGATCCTCCGCACCGACGTCGCCAGCGCCGAGATGATCAAGCTCGCCTCCAACGCCTTCCTCGCGACCAAGATCTCCTTCATCAACGAGATCGCCAACGTCTGCGAGGAGGTCGGCGCCGACGTCGGCCAGGTGGCGAAGGGCATGGGCCTCGACGAGCGGATCGGCAGCGCCTTCCTGCGCGCCGGGATCGGCTACGGGGGCTCCTGCTTCCCCAAGGACGTCAGCGCCCTGAAGATGCTGGCCGGCAACACCGGCTACCACTTCCAGCTGCTGACCTCGGTGATCGAGGTCAACGAGCTGCAGAAGCGGCGTGTCGTGGGCAAGCTCGAGAAGCACCTCGGCTCGCTGATCGGCAAGCGGGTGGCGCTGCTGGGGCTCGCCTTCAAGCCCGACACCGACGACATGCGCGAGGCCTCGAGCCTGGTGCTGGCGGCGCGGCTGCAGGGCGAGGGCGCCGAGGTCGTCGCCTACGACCCGGTCGCGGCCGAGCGCGCCGCCGAGCTGCTCGGCTCGGTCGAGATGGCCCCCTCGGCGATGGAGGCGCTGGACGGGGCCAACGCCGCCGTCCTCGTCACCGAGTGGCCGGAGTTCGCCGCGCTCGACTGGCGCGCCGCCGCCGAGCGGATGGCGCGGCCGGTGATCGTAGACGGCCGCAACTTCCTCGACCCGGACACCCTCGTCAGGGCGGGATTCCGCTACGAGGGCATCGGTCGCCAGCCCCGCGACGCGCCGGCTCCGGCGGCCGCCGAGTAGTGCAGGCGATAGTTCTCGTCGGGGGCGAGGGAACTCGCCTGCGGCCGCTCACCAACGACGTGCCGAAGCCGGCGCTGACGCTGGTCGACCGCCCCTTCCTCGCCTACGCGATCGAGTGGCTCGCCGCCCACGGCGTCAACGAGGTCGTCCTCGCCTGCGGCTTCCTGCCCGACGTCCTCCAAGAGGCGCTGGGCGACCACGAGCACGCGGGGGTGACGATCACCTACGCGGTCGAGTCGGAGCCGCTGGGGACGGCGGGCGCGATCCGCTTCGCCGCCGAGGCGCTGGGGGACCGGCTCGAAGACCGCTTCCTCGCCCTCAACGGCGACGTCCTCGCCGACCTCGACCTCTCGGCCCTGTTCGCGGCGCACGCCGAGCGCGGCGACCAGGCGACGATCGCCCTGCACCCGGTGGAGGACTCCTCCGCCTACGGGCTGGTCCGCTGCGACGACGAGGGTACGGTGCTGGAGTTCCTCGAGAAGACCGGCGAAGCCGTGCCGGGCGAGATCAACGCCGGCGCCTACGTGCTGGAGCGCTCGGTGCTGGACCTGGTGCCGGCGGGGCGGGCGGTCTCGATCGAGCGCGAGGTCTTTCCGCGGCTGGTCGGCGCCGGCCTCTGCGCGCAGCTCCTCGACGGCTACTGGATGGACATCGGCACCCCCGAGCGCTACCTGCAGGCGACCTGGGACATCCTCGAGGGGCGGGTGGAGACCCGGGTCGAGCCGACCGCACCCGGCTCGCTGGTCGCCGGCGACGCGGCGATCGCCGCGGACGCGCGGGTCGGCGAGCGCGCCGTCGTCGCCTCGGGATGTGAGATCGGCGCCGGCGCCGAGGTGAGCGAATCGGTCCTGCTCGGGGGTTGCACGGTGGGAGACGGCGCCCGGGTGGAGGGATCGATCCTCGCTCCCGGAGCCGAAGTGGCGGCGGGCGCGCACCTCCTCGGCGCCGTGGTCGGGCGAGATGAAAGAGTCCCGGCCTAGTGGCTATCCAAAAACCCCACGCACGCTTGGCGGCGCCTGAATGAACGCGATGATCGACGACGTCCTCGGATTGCCGGATCAGCTCCGCGACGCTCTCTGGCGAATCGAAACCGCCCGGCTCGAGCCGGCGGACTCGGCGGGGCTGATGGTCTGCGGCATGGGCGGGTCGGCGATCGGCGGCGACCTCGCCGCCGCCGCCCTGGGAGACCGGCTGACCAGGCCGCTGCTCACCGTCCGCGGCTACGAGCTGCCGAGTTGGACGACGCCGGAGTGGACGGTGCTCTGCTCCAGCTATTCCGGCAAGACCGAGGAGACGCTCGCCTGCTTCGAGGCGGCGGAAGCGCTGGGGGCGCGGCGGATCGTCGTCAGCACCGGCGGCGAGCTGGTCGAGCGAGCGCGGGCGGAGGGGGTTCCCGTGGTCGGCCTGCCCGGCATCTTCCAGCCCCGCGTCGCCGTCGCCTACATGTTCGCCGCCGCCGCCGAGGTGGCGGCGCTGGCGGGGGTTGCGCCGCGGATCCGCACCGAGGTCGATGCCGCCGCCGCCTTCCTCGGCGAGCGGCTGGAGGCGCTGAAGGCGAGGGCGGCCGAGGTCGCGGGGCAGCTCGGGGACGGGCCGGCGGTGATCTACGGCAGCGACCTGACCGCCGCCGCGGCGCGGCGCTGGAAGACCCAGCTCAACGAGAACGCCAAGCTGCTCGCCTTCCACTCCGAGCTGCCCGAGGCCGACCACAACGAGATCTGCGGCTGGTCGCCTGATTCGGGCGCCGACGCCGTCTCCGCCGTCTTCCTCGAAGACTGCGACCAGCACCCCCGCGAGCGCCGCCGCTTCGAGCTGACCGCGCAGGCGGTCGCCGTCGAGGCCGCGGCGGTGGTGCGGCTGGAGACGGAGGGGGCCAACCGGGTCGAGCGGCTGCTCTGGGCGACGCTGCTGGGCGACCTCGTCTCCCTGCAGCTGGCGGAGCGGCGGGGGGTGGACCCGGAGGGCATCGAAGCGATCGAGAGCCTGAAGGAGGGCTTGGCGAAATGAGGGCGATGGTGCTGGCGGCCGGGCTGGGGACGCGGCTGCGACCGATCACCTACGAGATGCCGAAGCCGATGGTGCCGGTGCTGAACAGGCCGGTGATGGAGCACATCCTGCGCCTGCTCGCCCGCCACGGCTTCACCGAGACGATCGCCAACCTGCACTGGTTCCCGGACCTGATCGAGGGCTACTTCGGCGACGGCGGCGGCTGGGGGGTCGAGCTCTCCTACAGCCGCGAGGAGCAGCTGCTGGGGACCTCCGGCGGGGTCCGCAACGCCGCCGGCTTCCTCGGCGACTCCTTCCTCGTCATCTCCGGCGACGCCCTCACCGACATCGACCTCACCGCGATGCGCGAGTTCCACGAATCCCACGACGGGATCGCGACGCTGGCGATGAAGCGGGTCGAGGACACGAGCCAGTTCGGCGTCGCGATCGTCGGCTCCGACGGGCGCGTCCAGGGCTTCCAGGAGAAGCCCGACCCGGCCGAAGCGCTCTCCGACCTCGCCAACTGCGGCATCTACATGTTCCGCAAGGAGATCTTCGACTTCTTCCCGGCACCCGGGGCGAGCAAGGCGGCCGCGCCCGGCGATCCCGAGGGCTTCGCCGACTGGGCGATGGACGTCTTCCCGCGCCTGCTGGAGGGCGACGTTGCCTTCTACTCGCACGAGATCGAGGCCTACTGGAACGACATCGGCAACCTCGAGGAGCTGCGCGCCGGCAACGTCGACGCCCTCACCGGCGCCGTCGAGCTGGACCGGGAGGGCGAGCTGGTCGAGGGGTACCGCAGCGGCGAGCGGATGGAGGGCGAGCCCGACCTGGTGGGCCCCGTCCTGCTCGGTCCCGGCTGCGAGATCGGCGAGGACGTCCGCATCGACGGCCCCTCGATCATCGGCGACGACGTCCGCGTCGGCGACGGCGCCCGCCTCAAAGAAGTCATCGCCCTGCCGGGCGCCGAGATCCCCCCCCGCAGCGTCCTGATCGGCGCCATCCTCGGCACTTACGGCTGTCGGCTGAGGGACCGACCTCACCCGGCACAGGGGACCGGCCCTCCTCCTCCGGACTCGACCTCCCCTCCCTGCGGTCGGGGAGAACCTGGAGCGGGGGGGGGGGGGGGGCCCCGGCCCCCGAGAGCGACGACGCGGCCATGACCACCCCCCGGGGGGCGGGCCGCCCCCCACAACGACGCGGGGGAGGCAGCCCCCCCCCCCCGCGGCACCG
>JBQCDH010000004.1:0-30324 GCA_051961435.1 Solirubrobacterales bacterium | reverse complement strand
GCGGGGGGCGTGTCGGGGGGGGGGGCTCCCCGCGGCGGCCCCCCCCCGTCAGGCGGGGGGTACCCCAAACCCACCACCCCGTTTTTCCGTTTTTGGTTAGTCCACCCCCCTCCCGCGGGAAAAACCAACAAAACGTCAGGGGGGTTGCCGCAGTTCGGGCGCCGGCGCCGAGGCGACCGCCGCCCGGATCGACTCGGCGGCGATGCCGACCAGCTCGCGCAGCTCGTCCGCGGAGATCGAGAGCGGCGGCATCAGCACCACCGTGTTGCCGAGCGGGCGGATGAAGGCGCCGCGCTCGCGCGCCTCGACCGTGACCCGGTGGCCCATCCGCAGCGCGTCGTCGTGGTCGCCGAGGTCGATCCCGACCATCACGCCCTTCTGGCGCACCTCCGCCACCTCGGGCATCGCCGCGACCTCGGCCAGCAGCTCGGCGAAGAGGGTGACCTTCGGCTGCAGCCGCTCCAGCGTCCGCTCCCGCTCGAAGACGTCGAGGCTGGCCAGCGCCGCCGCGCAGGCGAGCGGGTTGCCGGTGTAGGTGTGGCCGTGGAAGAAGGTCTTGAACTCCTCGTAGGAGCCGAGGAAGCCGGCGTAGATCTCCTCCGTCGTCAGCGTCGCCGCCAGCGGCAGGTAGCCGCCAGTGATCCCCTTCGCCAGGCACATCAGGTCCGGCGCCACGCCCTCCTGCTCGCAGGCGAACATCGTCCCGGTGCGGCCGAACCCGGTCGCCACCTCGTCGCAGATCAGCAGCACCCCGTGGCGGTCGCAGAGCTCACGCGCCGCGCGCAGATAGCCCGCGGGCTGGACGAGGATCCCCGCCGCGCCCTGGACCAGCGGCTCGACCATCACGGCCGCGACCTCCTCGCCGTGGGCGGCGAGCACTCGCTCCAGATCGGCGGCGTCGCCGGGCTCGGCGACATGGGTCTCGAACAGGAGCGGCCGGTAGGTCGAGTGGAAGAGGTCGATGCCGCCGACCGAGACCGAGCCGATCGTGTCTCCGTGGTAGGCCTCGCGCAGGCGCACGAACTTGGTCCGGCGGGAGTGCTCGCCGCCGCGCTGCTGCTGGTACTGGAAGGCGATCTTCAGCGCGATCTCCGCCGCGGTCGAGCCGGAGTCCGAGTAGAAGACGCGGGAGAGGCCCTCCGGGGCGATCTCGATCAGGCGCGCCGCCAGCTCCGTCGCCCCTGGATGCGTCAGCCCCAGCATCGTCGTATGGGCGACGCGGTCGAGCTGCTCGCGGACGGCGCGGTCGATCGCCGGATGCCGGTGCCCGTGGACGTTGCACCAGAGCGCCGCCGTCCCGTCCAGGTAGCGGCGGCCCTCCGTGTCGAACAGGTAGGAGCCCTCGCCGCGCTCGATCACCAGCGGCTCTTCCTCGCTCCAGCCCTGCTGCTGGGTGAACGGGTGCCAGACGTGGTCGCGGTCGAGCTGCGCGTAATCCGGCATGCGGCGGACGTTAGCCCCGCGCCCGGCGGGATCGGCCCGCCCAGAAGTGCCGAGTTAGCGCGTTGCTAGCTTCGCTCCATGAGGAGGATCAACATCGGGGCGCCGCAATTCACCTACGACGGCGAGGACCCGGAGGGCTTCCGCAGCGGCATGGCCCGCGTCGGCAAGTTGCTCGGCGGCGCCGAGGAGTCCGGCATCAGCGTCTACGAGCTGCCGCCGGGGCAGGCGATCTGCCCCTACCACTACGAGTGCGGGGAGGAGGAGTGGCTGCTGGTGCTGGAGGGGACCCCGACCCTGCGCCACCCCGAGGGCTCCGATCGGCTCGAGCCCTGGGACGTCGTCTTCTTCCCGAAGGGCCCCGCCGGCGCCCACGGCATCCGCAACGAGACGGAGGAGACCGTGCGCGTCCTCATGTTCTCCACGGTCGCCGTCCCCACCGCCACCGTCTATCCCGACAGCGACAAGGTCGGGGTCTGGACCGGCGACCCCGAGACCGACGTGATCGTCCGCCGCGAGAGCAGGGTCGAGTACTTCGACGGCGAGGCGTAGGTCGCACCTCGCAATGCGCCCGCGCGGACAGGGCGCCGCGTGATATCCATCACACGAACAACCATTGCCCTTCCGAAAAGGTTGCGCGCGTGCAACTATTGTCCTGATGCATGCGACGGATGTGAAGAGGATCGCCGAGGCCTCCCGCGAGGGGGTCGGGCCGGCTGAGAAGGAGACCGCCGCGCGGCTGACGGCGCTGATGCACCACGTCTTCCTCTACGACCGCGGCAACCAGCTGCGGGTGATCGAGGAGACGGGTCTCTCGATGACCCAGTGCAAGGCGCTGCTGGAGCTGGGCGGGTTGGGGGAGTCTCCGCACGCCTGGCAGGTCAGCGACCTGGCCGAGCGCTTCGGCGTCTCCGTCCCCTCGATGAGCCGCGCGGTCGACGCGCTGGTCAGGGCGAAGCTGGCGAACCGGGTCGAGGACCCGGACGACCGCCGCGTTCGCCGGGTGAAGATCACGGCCAAGGGCAAGGACCTGGTCGCCACCCTCGTCACCGTCCGCATGGCCGGAATCGAGGCCTTCGTGACCACGCTCACCGCGGCCCAGCGACGCAAGCTGGACGCTGCGGTGGAGGCGCTGATGGACCGCGAGGACCTCGCCCAGACCTACGAGCACCTGAAGGGAAGTGAGCTCGCTTGACGCGATACAGCCACCTGATCACCGACCAGAACCGCAAGTGGTGGACGCTCGGCGCGATGTGCTTCGCGCTGTTCATGATCATGCTCGACAACACGGTGGTGAACGTCGCCCTGCCCTCGATCCAGAAGGACCTGGGCGCCTCGATCAGCGGCCTGGAGTGGACGATCAACGGCTACACGCTCTCCTTCGCGGTGCTGCTCGCGACCGGTGGCCGGCTCGGCGACATCTTCGGCCGGCGGCGCATGTTCCTCAGCGGCGTCGTCATCTTCGCCCTCTCCTCGGCGACCGCCGGCTTCGCGCCTGACGAGACCTCGCTGGTGATCAGCCGCGTGGTGCAGGGCGTCGGCGCGGCGCTGATGATGCCGGGGACGCTCTCGATCATCACCGACGCCTTCCCCGCCCACGAGCGCGGCAAGGCGATGGGCACCTGGGCCGGCGTCTCGGCCCTGGCGCTGGCGGTCGGGCCGGTGCTGGGCGGCTTCCTCACCGAGCACGTCAGCTGGCGGGCGATCTTCTACATCAACATCCCGGTCGCGATCGGGGCGGTGCTGGCGACCACCTTCGCCGTGCGCGAGTCGCGCGACACCTCGGTCGGGCGCGACGTCGACTACCCGGGCGTCGCGGTGCTGACGATCGGGCTGACGGCGCTGGTGCTGGCCCTGGTCGAGGGCAACAGCTGGGGCTGGGGCTCGCCGGAAATCGTCGGCCTGCTGGCCGCCGCCGTGGTGGCGCTGCCCGTCTTCGTCTTCGTCGAGAACCGGGTGAAGGCGCCGATGGTCCAGTTCGACCTGCTCAGCGACCGCGACTTCCTCGCCGCGGTCGTGGTGGCGATGATCATCAGCTTCGCGATGCTGGGCGTCTTCTTCTTCCTCGCTCTCTACATGCAGGACATCCTCGGCTACACGCCGCTGGAAGCCGGGATCCGCTTCCTGCCCTCGACCCTGATGATCGTCGGCGTGGCGCCGGTGGCGGGGCGGCTGTCGGATCGCTTCGGGCCGCGCTGGCTGATCGCCGGCGGGCTGGTGCTGGTCGCCGCCTCGCTGTTCAGCTTCAGCCGGATCGCGGTCGACTCGAGCTACCTCGACCTGCTGCCCGGGTTCATGCTGCTCGGCATCGGCATCGCGATGACGATGTCGCCGATGACGAGCGCGGCGATGAACGCGGTGCCGGTGCAGAAAGCCGGGATCGCCTCCGGGGTGCTCTCGATGTTCCGCATGGTCGGCGGCAGCCTCGGCGTCGCCGTCACCGGCGCGATCTTCCAGGGCCTGGTGAGCTCCAGGCTCGACACGCTGCTCGGCGGCAGCGGCGTGACCGCCGCCCAGCGCGACGCCGTCTCCGAACAGCTCGGCGGCGGCTCGGTCGGCCACATCCAGGGACTGGACGCGGCGCAGACCAAGCAGGTGATGGCGGCCGGCGGCGAAGCGTTCGTCTACGCGCTCGGCCACGCGATGACGGTCTCGGGGTTCGTCGCCCTGCTCGGCGCGACGATCGGGGCGACGGCGATCCGGGCCAAAGGGCGGACGCCGACGACGGTCGAGGCCGCCACCGCCGAGGCCAACCCCGGCGGCGAGGCGATCGCGGCCGAGGAGGCGGCAGCCGCCTAACCGCTCGAGGACGGTCGGGCGGCATAGGCTGCCGCCCGATGCTCGTCCTGCTCCCGCCCTCGGAAGGCAAGGCCCGGCCCGAGGCGGGCGATCCGGTCGACCTCGGCTCGCTCGCCTTCGCCGCCGAGCTGGGCGAGCAGCGCGAAGAGCTGCTCGAGGCCCTCGACCCTGGGCTAGGGAAGGCGCCCGCAGCCCCGGCGGCCGAGGTCTACACCGGCGTCCTCTTCCAGCGGCTGCGGCTGCCGGAGCTGCCGGCGAAGGCGCAGGGGCAGGTGCTGATCGCGAGCTTCCTCTGGGGCGTGGTCCGCCCCGAAGACCGCATCCCCCACTACCGCTTCTCGCCGAAGACGCGCCTGGTCGGGATCGGGCCACCGGCGACCTACTGGCGCCCGGCGCTGACCAAGGCGCTGCCGGACGAAGAGGGCGAGCTGATCCTCGACATGCGCTCCGGCTCCTACGTCGCCGCCTGGAAACCGAAGAAGGCGACGCTGCTGGCGGTGCGCGCTTTCACCGAGACCGACGGCGAGCGAAAGGCGGTCTCGCACATGGCGAAGGCCGTCCGCGGCGAAGTCGCGCGGGCGCTGCTGGAGGCGAAGAAGCCGCCATCAAACCCCGCCGCCGCCGCCGCGCTCGCCGAGTCAGCCGGCTTCGCCGTCGAGCTCGGCGACGGCAGCCTCGACGTGATCGTCTGATTTCTATCCGGCGGCATTGCCTCGAATGCGGTCTTGACGATTCCGCGCGTTCCTGAATAGTCTCTCGTCCGATCAGGAGCCGAGGGGGACGCGCAGAGTCGAGGAGAACCGTGTACGCACTATTGGTTCAAGCAAGCGCAGTGGGGAACGTAGTCGTGTTTTTGGTGGCCGGAGTCATCGTCATCGGCTATGGCGCCGCGAAGTGGAACCTGATGAACCAGAGCAAATGCATTCACTGCGGTCATGACAACGGGCTGACGGGGAGGCAGGCAGCGATTTGTCCGGCCTGTGGGCGCAATAGGACCATCTTCAATTCGAAGAAGGCGCGCAAGCATTAAGAGGAAGGGTTCCGTTTCCGACGGTACCGACCGGTGTAAATCTGCAATCACCCTGACTTGCCCTGCGGGCTCAGATCTGCAGCGCAGGCCATCTGGTCGGATCTCCGAGATCGAGGTGGGGAAGGGTATGAACCGACGTGGCGGCTATGGAAGCGACCGTCTCGCGGTTGTTGAACTCGATCTCGGTTGGGGCCTCAGGCCAGGGGTTGAGGACGATTGCGGCGATGTGGAGGCCGGCGGCGCGGGCGGCCTCGACCGTTAGGAGGGTGTGGTTGATCGTGCCCAGGCCGGGGGTGGCGACGATTACCAGGGGGTAGCCGAGGTCGGCGGCTAGGTCGCGGACCAGGTAGGTGGGAGTCAGGGGGACCAGGAGGCCGCCTACTCCCTCGCAGACGAGGGCGTCGGCGCCCTCGGCGGCGGCGCGGGCGGTCTCTTTTAGGCGGTTGGGGTCGATTTGCTCGCCGGCCATCGCTGCGGCCAGGTGGGGGGAGGCTGGGGGCCCGTAGCGGTAGGGGGCGATTTCGTCGTCGGTTTGGTCCGAGCCGGATGCACGGCGCAGGAGGGCATGGTCGGTCTCTACTCCTTCGTCGAGGCCCGTTACCGCTGGCTTGAAGACGTGGACGCGCTGGCCTTCGCCGGCGAGGGTGTGGGCGATGGTCGCGGCTACTACGGTCTTGCCGACCTCGGTGCCGGTACCGGTGACGAAGATGCCCGCGGCGGCCATCGGCTCGTTAGGCGGCGAGGGCGGCGGGGGGGAGGAGGTCGATCTCGCGCGCGGCCGCTCCGACGACCTGCGCCGCTCCCACCAGCTCCTCCGCCCGGTGCGTCGCCATCACCGTCAGGCGCAGGCGCGAGGAGCCCTCGGGCACCGTCGGCGGCCGGATCCCCTGGGCGAAGACGCCGCCTTCCAGTGCTCGCTCGCAGAGCGCCATCGCCGCATCGGCCTCGCCGACCGTGACCGGTACCACCTGCGTCGCCGAGCGGCCGGCGTCCAGCCCCGTCGCCGCCAGGGCCGTGCGCAGGATCGCCGCGTTGGCCTGCAGGCGCTCGACCAGCTCGGGCTCGGATTCCAGGACGTCCAGCGCCGCCAGCGCCGCGCCCGCGGCCGGCGGCGGCGGGGCGGTCGAGAAAATGAAGGGGCGCGCCGTGTTGACGAGGAACTCGACGGTCTCGGCGCTGGCGCAGACGTAGGCGCCGTAGGAGCCGAGCGCCTTGCCCAGCGTCCCGACCACCACGTCGACCTCGCCGCTGAGGCCGGCGGCGGCGACCGAGCCGCGGCCGCCGGGGCCGAGCGCGCCGGTCGCGTGGGCCTCGTCGACCAGCAGCCGCGCCCCGTGGCGACGTGCCAGCTCCAGCAGCTCCGCCAGCGGCGCCACGTCGCCGTCCATCGAGAAGACGCCGTCGGTGACGATCAGCGCCGGCCGGCCGCGCACGTGGTAGAGCGCCCAGGCCAGGTGTTCGAGGTCGCAGTGGCGGTAGACGAAGGTCTCGGCGCGCGAGAGCCGGCAGCCGTCGACGATGCTGGCGTGGTTGAGCTCGTCGGAGAAGACGACCTCGCCGCGGCCGGCGAGGGCGGCGATCGCGCCCGTGTTGGCGAGATAGCCGGAGCCGAACAGCAGCGCCGCCTCGTAGCCCTTGAAGGCGGCGAGCCGCTCCTCCAGCGCCCGGTGCGGCGCCATGGTGCCGGAGATCAGCCGCGAGGCCCCCGCGCCGGCGCCCCAGCGCAGCGCCGCCTCCGCCGCGGCCTCGCGCACCTCGGCGCGGTCGGCGAGCCCGAGGTAGTTGTTCGAGCAGAGGAGGAGGACGGGGCGGCCGTCGAGGGTGACGCTGGGGCCCTGGGGGCCGTCGATCAGGCGCAATCGCCGGTGGAGGCCCCGCTGGCGGAGCTCCTCGAGCCGCTCCGCTACGTCGGTCACGCCGCCCGTGGGTAGGAAGGCGGCTTCTTCGCCTTCTTGACGACCCGCAGCTGGGTGGAGGGGTCCCAGAAGTTCGCCTCCTCCTGGCTGTCGACCAGCTCGTCCATCGGCGTCGCCGGCGTCTCGCCCTCGAGCCAGCCGGAGCGGTTGTCGGGGCGGGGGTTGGCGCCGTTGTCGGGGTGGCGCGCCACGTTCAGGCCCAGCTCTTCGAACATCGCCCGGTCCTCGGCCGGCTCGGCGCCCAGCGTGGTCAGGAAGTTGCCCATCATCACCCCGTTGAGGCCGGCCTTGACCGCGAGGCCGTGCAGCTCGCCGAGGTTCTCGACCCGGCCGCCGCAGAGGCGGAAGAGGGCGCCGGGGATGATCAGGCGGAAGATCGCGATCCACTTGACGACGTCCCAGGGGTCCATCGTCGTGCGGTCGCCGAACTTCGTCCCCTCCTTCGGGATCAGCAGGTTGATCGGCACCGAGGTGGGGTTGATCTCGGAGAGCTCGAAGGCCATCTCGACCCGCTGCTCGGGCGTCTCGCCGAGGTTGAGGATGCCGCCGACGCAGGTCTCCAGGCCCGCCTCCTTGACCGCCTGGATCGTCCGCAGCCGGCCCTCGTAGCGGACCGTGGTCGAAACCTCGGGGTAGTAGGAGCGCGCCGACTCGACGTTGTGGTGGACCCGCTGCACACCGGCTTCCTTCAGCGCCTTCGCCCGCTCGACCGACATGTGGCCGATCGAGGCGCAGCGCTTGAGGTTGGTCCGCTCGGCGACGAGGCGGGCGCCGTCGAGGATCTTCTGGAAGTCCCGTTTCGAGAGCCCCTGGCCCTGGGTGACCATGCAGAAGCGGTGGGCGCCGGCCGCCTCGGCCGCCTTCGCGTGCTCGAGGATCTGCTCCGGCTCCATCATCGCGTGCATCGGCGTGTCGGCCTCGGCGTAGCGGGACTGGGCGCAGAAGCCGCAGTCCTCGGCGCAGCCGCCCGACTTGGCGTTGACCAGCGAGCACATGTCGGTCGAGTCGCCGAAGTTCTCCCGGCGGACCGTCCAGGCGCGTTCGACGAGGGCTTCGATCTCGGCGTGCTCGGTGAGGCGGCCGTAGGCGAGGGCCTCCTCGGCGGTGATCAAGGGGGGCATCGGGGCGCAGCCTAAGAAGCGTTCCGGACGCCTAGCATGGGCGCATGAGGCGGGCGGCGAGAAGGCGGCGGCGGGCGGCGCTGGGGACGCTGTCCTGCTTCGCGCTCGCGGCCTTCGCCCTCGGCGCGGCGCTGGGACACGACCCGGCCTCCGAGGCCGACCCCGGCGTCGCCGGCACGCTCTCCCTGAAGCAGCTGGCGGGGGAGCGAATCGTCGTCGGGCTCAGCGGAACCTCGGTCTCGCCCGCTCTGCGCGGCGCGATCCATCGCGGCGGGTTGGCCGGCGTCGTCCTCTTCGCCGACAACTTCCCCGATCGCGCCGCCGGCCGGCGGCTGATCGCCCGCCTGCAGGCGATCCCGCGACCGCCGAAACTGCGCGACCCGCTCCTGGTCATGGTCGACCAGGAGGGCGGCCAGGTGAAGCGGGTTAGCGGCGCCCCGACCGCATCGGCTCGCGAAATGGGCGCCCGCGGCGCCGCCTTCAGCGCCCGCCAGGGCCGCCGCACCGCCGCCAACCTGCGCGACCTCGGCGTCGACGTCGACCTCGCCCCGGTCCTCGACGTGGAACGGCCGGGAGGCGTGATCGCCGCAACCGAACGCAGCTTCGGCGCGACCGCGGCGCGGGTCAGCGCCACCGCCGTCCCCTTCGCCGAAGCGCTGCAGGAAGGCGGCGTCGCCGCCACCGGCAAGCACTTCCCCGGCTTCGGCGCGGCGCGCGAAAACACCGATTTCTCGGTCGAGCGAATCGAGCTCTCGAAGCGGGAGCTGCGCGCAGTCGACGAGAAGCCCTACGGGGCGTTCATCCGGGCCGGCGGCAAGCTGGTGATGCTGAGCACCGCCGTCTATCCCGCCTTCTCCGCAGAGCCGGCCGCCTTCACCCGCGCGATCGCGACCGGCGAGCTGCGCGACCGGCTCGGCTTCGAGGGCGTCTCGATCACCGACGCGCTGGAAACGCCCGCGGTCGAACACTTCGGCGGCCCCGGCAAGGCGGCGGTCGCCGGTGCCCGCGCCGGCGCCGACCTGCTGCTGTTCGGCCGCCTCGCGCCGGCGCAGAGGGCCTGGAAGGCGCTGCTGGCGAAGCTGCGCGCCGGCGCCTTGCAGCGCGCTCCGTTCGAGCAGTCGGTCGAACGCGTCCTCGACCTGCGCGCCGGACTGCCGCGCAAGGCCTCCTAGCTCGGGTCCCGCGCTTCCTCCTGCAACGCGGCGGGATCGAAGAGGCGGACCTTGTCGCGGCCCGCGTCCTTCGCCGCGTACATCGCCGTGTCGGCCTCGGAGACGACGGTGGTGAGGCTGGTGCGCGGGTCCTCGCCGAACATCGCGATGCCGACGCTGGCGGTGACCGGCTCCGGCTCGCCGTCGACCTGGTGCTCGCGCAGCTTGCGCCCGATCGCCTCGGCGGCGAGCACGGCCTCCTCGCGGCCGCAGCGCGAGAGGATCACGGCGAACTCGTCGCCGCCGAGCCGGGCGAGCATGTCGCTCTCGCGGATCCTCCCCCGCAGCACTGCCGCCACCTCCTTGATCACCTGGTCGCCCGCCGGGTGGCCGCGCGAGTCGTTGACCCGCTTGAAGTCGTCGAGGTCGAGCATCAGCAGGGCGCCGGTCGAGCCCTCGCGGCGGCTGCGCGCCATCGCCGCCGCCAGCTCCTCCTCGAAGCGCCGCCGGTTGCCGAGGCCGGTGAGCGAGTCCTCGCCCACCTGGCGCTCGAGTTCCTGCATCCGTTCGCGGCGGCTCCAGCCGACGATCAGCGAGGCGAGCAGCGCGGCGAGCGCGATCCCCGTCACCGCGATGGCGAGCGGCAGGCCGATGCTCGGACCGCCGGGATCGTCGACCGCCAGCACCAAGGTGCGGTCGGCGATGTGGATCGGCACGGTCGCGGCGCCTTCGAGCTCCCCCGCCGGTCCGAACGCGAGCCGGCGGTCGGCCCACAGCTGCACCTTGGCGTCAGCGGGCAGGACGGCAATCGCCGCGGCGGTGACGTCCTGCACGCGGAAGCTGCCGGCGATGAAGCCGGTCAGGGCCCGCCTGCGCTCGGAGACCGTCGCCACCGGAGCGCCGTCGCGATAGACCGGCCGGAAGACGTTGATCCCGGTCCCCCCGATCAGCAGCCGGACCAGCGGCGTCGCGAGCGCTTTCCCGGTATCGCGGGCGCGACGCAGGAAGCGGGCTCGCAGAGGGTCCGATCCGAGGTCGAAGCCGTGGAGCTGCGGCGTCCGGGATTCGTGGGTTCCGAAGGTGACCGGGAAGTAGACGGGGCGCGCCGCCGCCCGCCGCAGGAACGGCCCGAAGCGGCGTTCGCGGATCTCGACCCCGAGGCGCCGTTCGTACTCGGCGCGTCTCGCCGCCGGGACCCGAGGGATGTAGGCGGCGCCGTCGAGGGCGCCGTCCCCGAGCAGGGAGCGGCCGATCACGCTGAACTCGTGCCGGTCGAGCTGCTTCTGCGTCTGCGCGAAAGCCGCGACGGTGGTGAGCTTCCCGATCGACAGAGCGACCGTGCTTTCCGCCTGGTGCGCCGCCCGCATCGCCTCGTCGCGCTGGACGTTTTGGATGTCGTCGCGGTCGTTTTCGTAGACGAGCACGGCGGCGACGACCGAGCCGACCGCGATCAGGACGACCGCGGCGATCGCGATCCAGAAGCGTGTCCTCATGCCGGCACCGCCGCCAGCGACTCCCAGAGGTAGAGCGAGGCGAGGCTGCGGTAGGGACGCCAGGGCTCGCCTATCTCCAGCACCCGCGTCGGCGGCGGCATCTCCGCCAATCCGTACTCGACCTGGACCGCTTTGCGGATTCCGAGGTCGCCGCCGGAGAGGACGTCGGGCCGTTCGAGGTGGAAGAGCAGGAACATCTCCGCGGTCCAGCGGCCGAGGCCGCGGACGGCGACGATCTCCTCGATCACCTCCTCGTCGCCCAGCTCCACGAGCCGGTCCAGCTCCAGCTCGCCGCCGAGGACGTGGGAGGCGAGGTCGCGGACGTATTCGGTCTTGCGGCCGGAGAGGCCGGCGGCGCGTAGGTCCTGCTCGCGCGCTGTCAGCAGCTGCTCGGGGGAGGGGGTGGCGCCGCCGAAGAGGTCGAGCACGCGCATGTAGATCGTCCGCGCCGCCTTGGTCGAGAGCTGCTGGCCGACGATCGCCCGCAGGAGGGCGCCGTAGGCGTCGGCGGGGCGCTCCTCTTTGCGGCGCCGCAGGCGGGTGGAGAGGTCGATCTTCCCGACCCGCTCGATCAGCACAGCCATCGTCGGGTCGGCGGCGGCGAGGTGTCGGCGCGCTTTCGCGCTCACCTTCCCGTCCACTGCGGGCGCCGTTTCTCGGCGAAGGCGCGGACGCCCTCGCGGAAGTCGGCCGAGGAGAAGCAGGACTCGCGCAGGGCGACCAGGCCCGCCTCCTGCCGCTCGGTCAGTTCCGGCGAGGAGTTGAGGAGGTCGATCGCGTGTTTGTTGCCGCGCATCGAGAGCGGCGCGTTCTCGGCGATCGCCGCCGCCAGCGCCACCGACTCCCGCTCCAGCTCCTCCTCCGTGGCGACCACTTCGTTGACCAAGCCGATCTCCTCGGCCCGGGCCGCATCGAGGTTGCGGCCGGTGAGGAAGAGCTCCTTGGTGCGGGGGAGGCCGATCGTGTCGAGGAACTTGCGCAGGCCGGTGTGGCCGTAGATCAGGCTGAGTTTCGCCGGCGGCATGCCGAGCTTGGCGCCGGCGACGCAGATCCGCAGATCGCAGGTGATTGCCAACTCGAGGCCGCCGCCGAGGCAGTGGCCGTTGACCGCGGCGACGATCGGCCAGGGATGCTGCGCGAGCGCCTCCATCGCCGCGTGGAAGGGATGGGCGACGAGCGCCTCGGCGTCGCGCTCGAAGGTCTCCTCGGCGATGCCCGCGATGTCGTAGCCGGCGGAGAAGACCGGCGAGGCGCCGGTGACGATCAGGCAGCGGGTCTCGATCCCGCAATCGAGCCGCGGGACGACCTCGGCGATCGCGTCGAGGATCTCGTGGTCGAGGGCGTTGCGCCGCTCGGGGTTGGAGATCGTCAGCCGGGCGACGGCGTCGGCCGGCCGGTCGAGGAGGAGCTTGCCGCCCGCGAGCTGCTCGTCCACCGCTACTCCAGCACTACGAGGACGTCCCCTTCGCTCACGGACTGGCCCTCCTCGCAGCGGATCTCTTTCACGACCCCGTCGTCTTCGGCCTCGACCGGGATCTCCATCTTCATCGACTCGAGGATGACGACGGTGTCGCCGTCGGAGACCTGGTCCCCGACCGCCACCTCGATTTTCCAGACGTTGCCCGTGATGTGCGCCTCGATGTCTGCCATGGCCGGGGACAATAACCCGACGATGGGACCGGAAACCTCGGCGGGGCAGCGGAAGGAGGGCGAGCTGGCGGCGATCGTCGCCGCCCACGACGAGGCCGACCGGATCGGCGAGACGGTGCGGGCGCTGCGCGCGGCCCTGCCGGGGGCGCGGGTATGGGTCGCCGACGACGCTTCCGGCGACGGCACCGCCGAGCTGGCGATGGCCGCGGGCGCGGAGGTGGTGCGCCGCGGCAAACCGCACGGCAAGGGCGGCAACGTCACCGCCGCCGCCGAGGCGGCGCTGAGCGTGGAGCCGGCGCCGCCGATCGTGCTGCTGTGCGACGGCGACCTCGGCGCTTCGGCGGCGCGGCTGGCGCCGCTGGTCGAGGCGGTGGAGCGGGGCGAGTGCGACCTCGCGGTCGCCTCCTTCAGCCGCCGCGTCGGCGGCGGCTTCGGCGTCGCGCTCGGCTTCGCCCGCTGGGCGGTCCGCCTCCTCTGCGGCCTCGAGGTCGAGGCGCCGATCTCCGGCCAGCGGGCGATGCGGGTCGAGGTCCTGCGCGCGGCGCTCCCCTTCGCCCGCGGCTATGGGATGGAGATCGGGATGACCGTCGACGCCGCCCGCGCCGGCTTCCGCCTGCGCGAGTACGAGCTGGACCTCGAGCACCGCGCCACCGGCAAGGACCTCGAGGGCTTCCTCCACCGCGCCGGCCAGCTGCGCGACTTCCTGCGGGTATACCTGTCCCGTCTGGTGCGGCGCTCCTGACCGTGACCGCGTTAGCCTGAGTCGATGCGCGCACGGGGGAAGAGGGGAGCGCTGCTCGCAGGCTTGACGGCAGCTTGGCTCTTGGTCGCCGCGATCGCCAACGCCGCGGAATTGGTCGAGCGCGGGGACCTCTTCATCAAGTTCGACGGCGGCATCGCTCCGCTGTCCCTGCCGCGGGACCAGAACGCGCCGATCTCGGTCCGCGTCGAAGGCACGATCAGGACGCTGTCGGGGAAGCGGCCGCCGGCCCTGCGCTTCATCGCGATCGCGATCAACCACGGCGGCGAGATCGACACCCGCGGGCTGCCGCGCTGCCGCCGCTCCCAGATCGAGTCGGTGAGCTCCCGGCAGGCGCTGGCGGTGTGCGGGCCGGCGCTGGTCGGCGAAGGGCGCTACGTCGGCGCCGTCTCGCTGCCGGAACAAACCACCTTTCCCCTGCGGGGGCGGGTGCTCGCCTTCAACGCGATCGCCGACGGGCGGCGGGCGATCCTCGCCCACGTCTACGGGCAGAACCCGGTGCCGAACAGCCGCCTCATCGTCTTCCACATCCGCAAGGCGCACGGCACCTTCGGGACGATCCTCACCGCCGACCTCCCGGCTCGCCTCAACAAGTACGGCTACCTGAAGGAGATCAGCCTCGACCTGCGGCGCCACTTCGCCTACCGCGGCCGCCGGCGCAGCTACCTGACCGCCGCCTGCGCCGCCCCCGCGGGCCTGAACATCGCCGCCTTCCCCTTCGTCCGGGTCTCGATGACCTTCTCCGACGCCCGCAAGCTCTCCTCCACCCTGACCCGCACCTGCAAGGTCCGGAACAGCCGTTGATCCTCGCGATCGACCAAGGGACGACGGGGACGACCTGCCTCGTCTTCGACGGCGAGGGGGCGATCGCCGGGCGCGCCTACTCGGAGTTCGAGCAGTTCTTCCCGCGGCCCGGCTGGGTCGAGCACGACGCGAACGAGATCTGGGAGGTGACGCGGCGCGTGGCCCGGCAGGCGCTCGCCGACGCCGGCATCGACGGGGCCGAGCTGGGGGCGATCGGGATCACCAACCAGCGCGAGACCGTCGTCGCCTGGGACCCGCGGACGGGCGAGCCGGTCCACCGGGCGCTGGTCTGGCAGGACCGCCGCACCGCCGCGCGCTGCGAGGAGCTGAAGGCGGCCGGCCACGAGCCGCTGGTGCGGGAGCGGACCGGGCTGACGATCGACCCCTACTTCTCCGGCACCAAGATCGAGTGGCTGCTGCGCAACGCCGAGGGAGCGGGGGAGGCGGTCTTCGGGACGATCGATTCCTGGCTCCTCTTCAAGCTCACCGGGCGCCACGTCACCGACTACACGAACGCCTCGCGGACGCTGCTCTTCGACATCCGCAAGCTCGAATGGGACCCGGAGCTGTGCGAGCTGCTCGGAGTCGACCCGGCGCGGCTGCCGCAGCCCTGCCCCTCGGCCCACGTCTTCGGCACCACCGCCGAGTTCGGCGGCGAGGTTCCGGTGGCCGGGGTGGCCGGCGACCAGCAGGCGGCCCTCTTCGGCCAGGCCTGCCACCACCCGGGGATGGCGAAGAACACCTACGGCACCGGCAGCTTCGTCCTCCTCAACAGCGGCCCCGAGCCGCCGCCGGTCCCCGACGGCCTGCTGGCGACGGTGGCCTGCGGGCTCGGCGACGAGGTTTCCTACGCCCTTGAGGCCTCGATCTTCGTCACCGGCGCCGCCGTGCAGTGGCTGCGCGACGGGCTCGGGATCATCGCCGAGGCGGGAGAGACCGAGGCGCTGGCGGCCTCGCTCGACGGCAACGAGGGCGTCTACTTCGTCCCGGCGCTGACCGGGCTCGGCTCGCCGCACTGGGATCCCTACGCGCGGGGGACGATCATCGGGCTCACTCGCGGCAGCGGCCGCGCCCACCTGGCGCGGGCGGCGCTGGAGGCGATCGCCTACCAGACCGTAGACGCGGTCCGCGCGCAGGAGGAGGCCGCCGGCGAGCGGCTGGAGCTGCTGCGGGCCGACGGCGGCGCCACCGTCAACCGCTGGCTGATGCAGTTCCAGGCCGACGTGCTGGGGGCGCCGGTCTCCGTTCCGGAGATCGCCGAGACGACCGCGCTCGGCGCCGCCTACCTGGCCGGGCTGGCCACCGGCGCCTGGTCGGCCGACGAGCTGGGGGAGATGTGGCGCGAGGCCGAGCGCTACGAGCCGCGGATGGAGGACGGGCGGCGGGAGGAGCTCCTGGCCGACTGGCGGCGGGCGCTGGAGCGCTCGCGTCGCTGGGCGTAACCGGCGCGGCCGTCGCGGGGTAGGCAGAAGAGGCGATGGCGGAGATGAAGCCACAGGTCTACAAGGACCCGCGCCCGGCGGAGTACTTCGTGCAGTTCCACGAGGCGGCGCGCAAGGGCGTCGGCTGGACCTACACCCTCGCCCGCATCGTCCTCACGATCCCGACGATCCTGATCTACCGGCTGCGGGCGATCGGCGTTGAGAACGTCCCCGAGGAGGGGCCGCTGGTCCTCGCGCCCAACCACTTCAGCCAGATGGACCACTTCTTCGTCGGCGTCTACCTGAAGCGGAAGATCCGCTTCATGGCGAAATCGCAGCTGTTCGGGCCGCGGGTCCTCACCTACATCTACAAGCACGGCGGCGTCTTCCCGGTCCGCCGCGGCCATCACGACGAGGAAGCGATCGAGACCGCGCGCATCCTCGTCGACCAAGGGGAGATGCTGCTCGTCTACGCCGAGGGCGGCCGCTCGCGCTCGGGGAAGCTGGGGGAGCCGAAACCGGGCATCGGGAGGATCGCGCTGGAAACGGGGGCGCCGGTCGTCCCCGTCGCGATCCACGGCTCCGAGCGCGTCCGCGGTTGGAGGCGGCTCCGCTTCCCCCGGGTCACGATCCAGTTCGGCGAGCCCCTCGGCTTCCCGGCAGAGGCGGCGCCGAGCCGCGAGCGCCAGCTCGAGGTCGCGACCGAGGTCTTCGGCCGGGTGCGCGAGATGCACGAGGGGCTGGCTACTCGTAGCGGGATTCGATCCGGGCGTAGAAGTCCGGATCGTGACCCGGCGTGATCACCCCGTCGGGGAACTGGCGGCGGAAGAGGCGCAGCTCCTGCAGCGAGCGGCGCAGGTTGTGGGCGTCCTGGGGGCGCGGCTGGCCGGCCTCCGAGCCGTCCAGCTGGCCCTCCACGTAGATGCAGTCGCCGCCGATCACGAAGTCGCGCTGGGCGAGGCGGGCGATCACCGACATGTGGCCGGCGCTGTGGCCGGGGGTGTAGGCGAGGCGGACCGAGCCGTCGCCGAAGAGGTCGAAGGTGCGGCCGAAGCCGGCGTAGGAGTTGACGTTGGCGCGGTCGAAGTCGACGGTGCGGTAGTCGAAGGCGTAATCGAAGTGGGCGCGGCGGTAGCCGTTCAGCAGCGGGGTGGAGCCGTTGGCGGCGGCGCGCCACTCGGTCTCGCTGACGACGAAGGTCGAGTTGGGGAACTCGGAGATCGCCGAGGTGTGGTCGAGGTGCAGGTGGGTCATCACCACCACCGAGACCTCGCCGGGGTCGAGGCCGCGCTCGCGCAGCTGCGCGGGAACGTCTTCGCCGGGATTCAGGGTGAGGCCGCCGAAGCGGGCGAGCGAGCCGAAGTTCTCCTGCGGGTCGGTCGCGACCGAGGGGTGCAGGCCGGTGTCGACGAGGATCGCGCCGGCGCCGGGGTGGCGGATCAGGAAGGCGGGCACCGGGACGGAGACCGCCCCCTTGCCGGTGATGAGCGCCCGCGCCAGCTTCGCGGTCAGCAGGCGGCCGCCGGGGCTGACCATCATCGCCCGCGGCCACTTGACGTGGCCGGCGATCAGCGGTTCGACCGCGACGGCGGCGCCGCGGCTGCCGCCGGCGAGCGGCTCGTGCAGTGGGTGCGGTTCGGCGTGAACGCCCATCGCGCAGGGAATTTACGCGGCTGCGGGCGCCTATAGGCTCCCCCGTCGATGGCTGAAAGCGACCGTTCGCGGGTCTTCAGGGACGGCCTCCTCGAGGGGCAGGTCTGCGCCGTATCCGGCGCCGGCAGCGGCCTGGGCCGGGAGACGGCGCTGGAGCTGGCGCGGCTGGGCGCGGCCGTGGTCGCCTGCGGCCGCCGCGAGGAGCCGCTGGCCGAGACGGCGGCGCTGGCGAGCGGGCTGCCGGGCTCCTTCGAGTTCGAGACCTTCGACATCCGCGAGGAGGAGCCGGTCGGCCGCTTCTTCGACGGCCTGCTGGAGCGGCACGGCCGCCTCGACGTGCTCGTCAACAACGCCGGCGGCCAGTTCCTCAGCCCGGCGGAGGCGATCTCGCCGAAAGGCTTCCGCACCGTGATCGACCTCAACGTGATGGGGACGTGGCTGATGACCCACGCCGCCGCGACCAAGGCCTTCATCCCCCAGGGCGGGGGCAAGGTGCTGAGCGTCACCCTCTCGCCCCACAACGGGATGCCGGGGATGGTCCACTCCGGCGCCGCCCGCGCCGCGGTCGAGAACATGATGCGGACGCTCGCGGTGGAGTGGGCGCGCTTCGGGATCAAGACCTGCGCCCTCGCCGCCGGCCAGTTCGCGACCGAGACGCTGCTGACCAAGTATCCCCAGGTGGTCGTCGACAACCTCGAGCACTCGATCCCGATCGGCCGCGCCGGGCGGCCGGAGGAGATGGCCTGGCTCGTCGCCTACCTCGCTTCTCCGGCCGGCGACTTCTTCTCCGGCACGACGATCACCATCGACGGCGCCCGCGACAACTGGGCCGGCCCCTGGCCTCCAGAGGTGATCGCCGACGAGTCGGGCACTCCGGTAGCCGAGGAACGCCGCTCCGGCGGTTAGCGGTAGAGGGAGTCGGTCACTCCTCGGGCGAATTTGCATGTCGCGCCCTTCGCGGACATTCGCCCAGGGGACGACCGGACCCCTCTCTCGACACGTTGCGTGGTTCCTTTTGCACCGCATGCGTGCATAAGGAACCACGGAACTCGGGGCTGCCCTTCGTCGGCTGGCGTCTGCCGCGGCTCTCTGGTGGAGGGGACCGGCACTCCTGCGGAGGAATGTTCGGCGAGATGCGATCTGGTGTCTTGCGCGGCCGAAGGCCGCGCTCCAGGCTCTCCCCGACCGGAGGGAGGGGAGGTCGATTCCGGAGGAGGAGGGCCGGTCCCCTGTGCCGGGTGGGGTCGGTCCCTCAGCGTCAGCGCGCCGGTGGCTGGATCGGGCCGCCGCTGAGGCCGCCGTAGACGTTCGCCTTGTAGGCGCCGCTGCGGATGCCGGCGCGGAAGGCGTTGCTGGCCTTCTTCGAGGTCTCCAGCGGCCAGTGGGTGTTGCGGTCGTTGACGTCGTACCAGATCAGCGCCCGGACTTTGCGGTAGCGGTGGCGGACCTTGGAGAGCATTTCCTTGATCCAGGCCGGCTTGCTGCCGCCCTTGTCGGTGGAGGCGACCTCGGCCAGCATCACCGGCTTGCCCGGCGCCACGCGGGTGATGATCCGCTTGTAGGTGCGGTGGAAGACCTGGTTGAAGTTCTGCCAGCCCGGCGAGCCGCGACGCGTGCCCCAGTTGAAGCCGTCGATGCCGGTCCAGTCGACGTAGGAGTCGCCGGGGTAGAGCTCGCCCAGCGACGTCAGGCTGTTGTAGAGATCGACGTTGGGGCACCAGACCCAGCTCACGTTGGTCGCCCCGACCGCGGTGAAGATGTCGTGGACGTGGCGCCAGGCGGCGACGAACTGGCCGGGGCCGTTGCCGTTGACCCCCTCCGACCAGGGGAACCAGAACCCGTTCATCTCCCAGTCGAAGCGGAGGAAGAAGGGGTGGCCCCAAGCCTTCGCCTTGAGCGCGAATTCGCGGATGTAGGAGTCGTAGGTGCCGCTCAGCAGCGCCCCGAGGTTGAAGGCCGGCTCGTCGAGGCTGGGCGGGCTCGAGGTCGAGTTCCAGCTGAAGACGGGGATCGCCCCGTAGCGGCGCACGTTTTCCAGCGGCGTGGTGGGAAATTTGGTCATCGTGCAGCCGCTCGAGCCGCATTCGGCGAAGGGGGCGCTGAACTCGATCAGCGAGAGCCCCTTGCCGGCGAGCTGCTGGAAGCGCTGCACCGGCACCATGTCCCAGGGCGCCGCTTCGCCGGTCATCTGTTCGCCGATCTGCGCGCCCCAGTAGAGCGAGGCGGGCGGAGGCTTCTTCGCCGCGGCCCCGGGTGCCGGCAAGAGCGAGGAGGCGAGCAGGCAGGCGACGCCGGCGCATAGCAGGCGGCGGCCCTTCCGGTCCCTCTTGCGGTCGCTCGTCTTCATCTTCTGGGTTTCAAACCCCGCCAGGTGACAAATGCTGCGGCGTTCTCCCCCGGCGATCTTTACACCCTGTATACGGATGCGCCGGCCGCCAGGATCAGCGCAAGGGAAGAATCGGGCCACCCGCCAGTTCGCCGAAGCGGTTGTTCGCGTATATGCCCCTGTGAATTCCCTTCGCAAATTCCCTCGTGGCGGCCGGGGAGGTCTCGATCGGCCAGTCCACCCCGCGGTCGACGGTGTCGAAGTAGACCATCGCCCTCACCCGCGGGTAGCGCCGCGGAAGCTGCTGGAACATCTTCTTGATCCAGGCAGCCTTGTGGCCGCCGTAGGGGCTGGTGGCGAACTCGCCCAGCATCAGCGGCTTGCGCGGGGCGATCTTCTTCGTCACCAGTTTGTAGGCGGGGTCGAAGATTTCGCTGAAGCTGCGCCAGGGGCGCGGGTTGACCGAGTTCTGGCCCCAGTTGTAGCCGTCGAGGCAGGTCCAGTCGACGTAGGAGTCGCCGGGGTACAGGCTCTGCAGGCGTTGCCGTTTCAGGCGCTGGGGCGTATCCGCGTACGGGCACCAGACCCAGGTCGCGTTGGTCGCCCCGACCGAGGTGAAGATGTCGTGGACGTGGCGCCAGGCGGCGACATACTGGCCGGGACCGTTCCCGTTGACCCCCTCGTACCAGGGGAACCAGTTGCCGTTCATCTCCCAGTCGAAGCGGAGGAAGAAGGGGTGGCCCCATTCGCGCGCTTCGGTGGCGAACTGGGCGATGTAGGAGTCGTAGGTGCCGTCGAGTATGCGGGAGAGCGTGAAAGCGGGCTGTTCGGCGGAGGCGCGCGGGGAGGCTTCCGAGCCCCAGCTGAAGAGCGGGATCGAGCCGTGGGCGCGGATGTTGTTCATCCCTTCGAAGGGGAAGCCGTAGTCCTTGCAGGGATTCTTATGGCAATCCTGGAAGGGCGAGGAGAACTCGATGATCGACATCCCCTTGCCGACGATCTGCTCGAACGCGGCGGCCGCGTTCATGTCCCAGGGCGCGTCGGTGCCGGTCAGCTGGTCGCCGATCCAGGCGCCCCAGTACATCGGCTTCGGCTTCGCGTGCTTGCGGTGGTGATGATGCTTTTTATGCCCCCCGGCGGCCGTCGCATTCCCGGTCAGCAGGCAGCAGCCGACGAGCGCCGCCAGCAGCAACACGATGATCGAACGCGCCCGTCCAGGGCTCCCCAGGTGAGGCCGAGAAGACAGAGTGACAAGTGTAGGGAACGGCCTTCCCGGCACTCGAGATCCGCTCAGCTGGGCGGCTGGATCGGGCCGCCGGCGAGGCCGGCGTAGGAGGCGCCGACGTAGACCGGCTGCTGGACCCCTTCGGCGAAGGCTTGGGTGGCGCTGCTCGAGGTCTCGATCGGCCAATCCATCCCGTCGTCGAATTTGTCGAACCAAAGCGCGGCGCGGATCTGCGGGTATTCGGCGGGGATCCGAGCGAGCGCGTCTTGTATCCATGCCGCCTTCGATCCCCCCTGCTCGCTGGAGCCAAACTCGCCCAGCATCATCGGCTTCGAGGGGGCGATGTCTTCGGCGATTTCGCCGTAGCTGCGGCTGAACAACTGGTCGAAGCTCCTCCAGCCGCGCGGCGAGGCGGGGTTCGTCCCCCAGTTGTAGCCGTCGAGACCCGTCCAGTCGACGTAGGCGTCGCCGGGGTAGAGTGAGGAGAGGCTCTGCAGCGAGCCGGAGGGGTCGACGAACGGGCACCAGACCCAGCTCACGTTGGTCGCCCCGACTGCGGTGAAGATGTCGTGGACGTGGCGCCAGGCGGCGACGAACTGGCCGGGGCCGTTGCCGTTGACCCCTTCCCCCCAGGGGAACCAGTCGCCGTTCATCTCCCAGTCGAAGCGGAGGAAGAAGGGGTGGCCCCATTCGCGCGCTTCGGTGGCGAATTCGCGGATGAATTCGTCGTAGCGACCTTCGATCACGTCGGAGAGCTGGAAGTCGGGCTGGTTCAGCTGCGAGGGGATCGACTGCGAGCTCCAGCTCAGCACCGGGATCGAGCCGTGGGCGCGGATGTCTTCCATCGGGCTGGTCGGGAAGTCGTAGAAGGAGCAGCCCGGGTTGCACTGGGCGAAGGGCTGGAAGAACTGGACCAGCGAGACCGACTTGTGGGCGTTTTCTTCGAACTTGGCGACCGCGCTCATGTCCCAGGGCGCCTGTTCGCCGGTCAGCTGGGAGCCGATCGTCGCGCCCCAGTAGATCGGCTGCGGCGCGCGGCTGGGGCGCGCCGGCCCGCGGGCGCAGCGGCGGCGGATGCCGGTGACGTCGGCGCGCTTGGCGCGGCCTCGGATGCAGCTCTTGCCGCTCCCCAGCGCCCTCGCCTCGGCCAGGTGCATGTGCCTGTGGCCGACCGACCTGGCGCCGGCGCTGCCGGCCCAGGCGAGCCCGGCAGCGAAGAGGAAGAGGGCCACCCAGACGAAGAGGGCGGCGGAGCGGCGGCTGAGACCTTCGGCCATACAGGCCCATCGGCGGCCTGGCCGTCTGTTTCAGCTCAACGCACCAGACCTGGACATTCGTCCAGGCGGGGTTGCAATCCTTCGCTCAGCCGGCGGGGCTGATAGCCGTGGCGCTGAGGCCGGAGAAGGTGTTGCCGACGTAGGCGGAGCTCTGGATGCCTTCGGCGAAGGCGCTGGTGGCGGTGCTCGAGGTCTCGATCGGCCAGTCCATGTTGCTGTCGTATTTGTCGAACCAGAGCAGGGCCCGGATCTTGGGGAATTCGGTCGGCACCTGGCTCAGCATTTCCTTGATCCAGGTTGCCTTCGAGCCGCCGTACTCGCTGGAGGCGACCTCGCCGACCATCATCGGCTTCGAGGGGGCGATGTTGTTGACGATGTTCTTGTAGCTGGCGCTGTAGACCTGGCTGAAGGTCTTCCACTTGTCCGGCTTGTTCGGATTGGTGCCCCAGTTGTAGCCGTCGAGGCCGACCCAGTCGACGTAGGCGTCGCCGGGGTAGTCAGAGGCCAGCGGGGTGGCGCCGCTGTATTCGACGTTCGGGCACCAGACCCAGGTGACGTTGGTCGCGCCGACCGAGGCGAAGATGTCGTGCACGTGGCGCCAGGCGGTGACGAATTCGCCGGGCTGGTTGCCGTTGACGCCTTCGTGCCAGGGGAACCAGTGGCCGTTCATCTCCCAGTCGAAGCGGAGGAAGAAGGGGTGGCCCCAGGCCTTGGCCTTGGTGGCGAATTCGCGGATGTAGGAGTCGTAGCGGCCTTCGATCACGTCGGAGAGCTGGAAGTCGGGCTCGTTGTTGGTCGAGGGGATCGACTGCGAGCTCCAGCTCAGGACCGGGATCGAGCCGTGCTGGCGGATGTTTTCCAGCGGCGTGGTCGGAAACCCGTAGAAGGAGCAGCCCGGGTTGCACTGGGCGAAGGGCTGGAAGAACTGGACCAGCGAGACCTTTTTCCGCGTCTCTTCCTCGAACTTGGTGACCGCGGTCATGTCCCAGGGCGCCTGGTTGCCGGTCAGCTGCGAGCCGATCGTCGCGCCCCAGTAGATCGGGCCGCCGCTCGGCGTCGGAGCCGGTTCCGGCGTCGGTTCGGGTTGCGGTTCGGGAGTCGGTTCCGGTTCGGGGGCGGGCTTGTTGGAGACGTTCACGGTCACCTTCGTCGTCGCCTTGACCCCGCGCGAGCCCACCGCGGTGGCGCTGAGGGTATGGCTGCCGTCGGAGAGCTTGGTCGTGTCGAGGGCATAGGTGTAGGGGGCGCTGGAGTCGGAGGCCTTGGTCGAGCCGTCGATCGCGAATTCGACCCTGCTCGGCGAGCCCGCGGTCACCGCCACTTCCCAGGTGAGCGAACCGGAGACCGTCTGACCGCCCGTCGGCGCCACGGTGACCAGCGACAGCGTTTCCTTGCCGGCGACGCTGGTGTTGAGGCGCGAAGAGCTGCTTTCGCTGGTCGCGGTGTCGCCCTTGACGAGGGTGAGGGCCCTGGCCGGCGAGATCCCTTCCGCCGCGGCGGCAGCAGAGACCGGCAGCGCGGCGAAGGCAAACGCGAGGGCCAAGAGGGCGGCGATGGAGCGGGTCCGGGACATTGCCCGGCTCTCATCGGCCCGCCCCGCTTGCCGACTTCAGCTACCCCGCTTGGCGCTGGACGGATGTCCCTTCACCCTGGACGGATGGTCCAGTGCGAAGAATCGATCCATACAGATCGACGAGGGCCGCCGCGCACTCGTCCCATGAGGCGAGGCTCGGGGAGCGCTGCGGTAGGGGCTTGGCGAGCTCCTCGACCGCCGCCGCGGCGATCTGTTCCGGGGTCGCGTCGAGGGGGATCCCCCGGCCGAACCCGTCGGCGGCGATCTCGGCGAGGCCGCCGGCGTCGGCGACGAGCAGGCGGCGGCGGGCGGCCGCGGCCTCGAGCGCGACCAGGGGATGGGTCTCGAACTCGCTCATCAGCACCACCAGCGAGACCCGGCCCAGAAGCGTCGCCATCCCCTTGGGGTCGTCGGAGGGAACGCTGGTGATCTCAACCCTGCCGTCGAGATCGAGCGCCTCGGCCCGCCGGCGCAGCTCCTCTTCGTAGGGCCCCTTGCCGACGATCAGCAGGCGCGCGGCCGGCTCGTGCTCCAGCACCAGCGGGAACGCCTCCAGCACCCGGTGGTGGCCCTTGTAGCGCTCGAGACGGCCGATCGAGGCCAGCGTCGGCGCCTCCGGCTCGGCGCCGGCGAGGTCGGCGTCGGAGAAGCTGAGGTCGGTGCCGTTGGGGATCAGGGCGAAGCGCTCGGGCGGCACGCCCAAGGCGGCCCCGTACTCGTCGACCTCGAAGCGCGCCACCGCGATCAGCCGCGCGGCCCGGCGCAGCAGCGGCCGCAGCAGCCGCATCTGCGCTCCCCGGGCGCGGTTGCGCAGCTCCGAGGAGTGGCCGCCGCCGTGGAAGGTGACGACGTAGGGCAGCCGCAGCGTCAGCGCCCGCAGCATCGCCAGCGGCGCCACCAGCGTGTGGTAGCTCTGGACGTGGACCAGATCCCACTTCCCCCTCCCCATCTCGCGCCAGAGGCCCGGCGCGAAGTACCAGTCGCGGCCGCGCGGCCAGGCGCGCACGGTCCTGATCCGGACCCCGTCGCGGGTCTCGCTCGTCGCTCGCTTCAGCTGCGGATCGGTGCAGAGGACCTCGACCTGGACCCCGGCCGCCGCCATCCGCCGGCTCACCTCCATCACGTGCCGCTCCACCCCGCCCTGGGCGAGGGGGCTGCGCGGGGTGACCATCAGCACCCGCGGGGCGCCGCCGTTCGCGCTCGGGTGGGCGCTCGCGGTCTCGTCGGGCCTGGCCACGCCGCTGCGGACGCGCAGGTAGTCGACGCTGGTGGCGGCGAGCCCGGCGACGATCATCGCCGCCCGGCCGAAGCCGCCGAGGTCGCCGCGGAGGGCGTCGCCGAGGTCGCGGAGGAAGCCGAGCGGCAGCGTCCGCCGCACGTAGGAGCGCTCGGCCGAGAGCCCGTCGTCGCTGCCGACCATCCCGGTCAGCACCGCCTTCGAGCGCCCCTCGGCGCGGCAGCGGTCGAGGAAGTAGCGCACGCTCCCGCGCGCCGGCGGCACCACGTGCTCGACCGCGGCGGCGGGGTCGTAAAGGATCTCCGCCTCGGGCCAGCGCTGGTGGACGCGGATGCTGAGGTCGGTCTCCTCGCAGCCGACCGGCAGCGCCCCCACCCGGCCGAGGTCGTGGCTGAAGCCGCCGACCTCGACCAGCGGCTCGCGGCGGAAGGACATGTTCGCGCCGACCAGGTTGCGCACCGGTTCCAGCCGCTGCGGCATCCCCGAGTGGGTGCAGCCGACGACCCAGTCGAACTCGGGCGGGAACCAGCCGGGCTTGCCCTCCAGCCAGCGCGGGCGCACGGTGCCGCCGGCGCCGAGCACGTTCGGGTCGGCGTAGGCCGCGGCGAGGCGCTCCAGCCAGTCGGGGGCGGGGATCGCGTCGTCGTCGAGGAAGGCGACGACCTCTCCGCCCGCCTCGGCGACGCCGGTGTTGCGCGCCCCCGAAAGGCCCTGGCGCTCGCGGTTGGCGACGATCTTCAGGTCGGGCCAGAGCCCCCGCGCCTCCTCCAGCAGCTCCGGCGCGTGGTCGATCACGAGGACCACCTCGCGGGGCGGCAGCGTCTGGGCGCGCAGCGCGGCGATCGCTTCGCCCATCACCTCCAGCCGCTCGCGGGTGAAGGCGCAGACGACAACCGAGATCGTGGGCGGCTCGCTCGGCACGGGGCGATTGTGGCAGGCCGGCCGCCCCCGCTCATGCGAGTCTTCAGCGATGCGAGTGATGATGCTGGCCCAGTCCTTCGCGCCGATCGTCGGCGGCGAAGAGCGAGTGGTCGAGGACCTCAGCCGCGAGCTCGTCGCGCGCGGGCACCGGGTCTCGATCGCGACGCTGCAGCAGCCGGGCGGAGTCGTCCCCAGCGATGTCGCGGGGGCGCAGGTGCACACGCTGCGCAGCACCAGCTACCGGGTCACCAGGGCCCACCAGGACACCGAGCGCCGCCACGCGCCCCCCACCCCCGACCCCGAGACCGTGCTGGACCTGCAGCGGGTGCTGCGGCGGGAGCGGCCTCAGATCGTCCACGCCCATAACTGGATCGTCCACTCCTACCTGCCGCTGGCACGGGAAGCGCGGAGCGCCCTCGCCCTCTCCCTGCACGACTACGGGCTGATCTGCACGACCAAGAGGCTGCGACGCAAAGACCGCTTCTGCTCGGGGCCGGCGCCGGTCAAGTGCCAGCTCTGCGCCGCTGAGCACTACGGCGCGATCAAGGGCGTGGTCGCCGCCTTCGGCGTCCGCTCGCGCGAGTCGCGGCTGCGACGGGCTGTCGACGTCTTCCTCCCGGTCAGCACCACCGTCGAGGAGCTCTGCCGGATCGGCGGGGAGGAAACATCGCGGGTGATCCCCAACTTCGTCCCCGGCCTGCCGGACCCGCCAGGCGAGGACCCGCGCCTGGCGCTGCTTCCCGACGAGCCGTTCATCCTCTTCTTCGGCGACGTGACGGAGGACAAGGGCGCCTGGCACCTGGCCGAGGCCTACGCCCAGCTCGAGGACCCGCCGCCGCTGGTGCTGATCGGGCGCTGCTACCTGCCGGAGCTGGAAAGGCGGCCCGGCGTGCACGCGATGGGCGCCTGGCCGCACGAGCTGGCGATCGAGGCGCTGCGGCGCTCGCTGTTCAGCGTCGCCCCCTCCCTCTGGCCAGAGCCGTTCGGCCTGGTCGCCCTCGAGGCGGCGGCCGCCGGCAAGCCGATCGTCGCCTCCGAGATCGGCGGCCTGCGCGACATCGTCCTCGACGGCGAGACCGGCCTGATGGTCCCGCCGGAAGACCGGCCGGCGCTGGTCGCGGCGCTGCGCAGGCTGATCGCCGACGGCGAGCTGCGGTCGCGGCTCGGGGCGGCGGCGCGGGAGCGGGCGGCGAGCTTCAACCCCGCGGCGATCGTGCCGCTCTACGAGGAGGCCTACCGCCTCGCGATCGACGGCCACCGCGCGCGGTCGCGCTGAGGAGCTTTCATCTTTGCCCTGACGGGCGGATAACTCCTCCGTTTACGGAGGAGAAATGAACCAGTCCCTGCGGAACCGGCTCCTGGCCGGCACCCTGGCGCTGTTCGCTGCGCGTCTCGTCCTCTCCCTGATCCGCACCGGACCGGTCCTCGTCGCCGACGAGATCGGCTACCTGACCAATGCCCGGGTCCTCGCCGGCGGGCTCGCCGGGCAGCTCGAACAGGCGCCCTTCTACCGCGGCGGCTACTCGCTGCTGATCGCGCCGCTGGTGAACCTCAGCTCCAACCCGACCTTCGTCTACCACCTGATCCTTGTCCTCAACGCGGCCTTGGCGGCCTCGGTCTTCCCCCTTCTCTACCTGCTGCTGACGCGGTTCGGCGGGGTGCGGCCGCAGCTGGCGATCTGGGCGGCGCTGGCCGGCTCGGTGTACCCGGCGCTGACGGTGCTCTCGCAGGTGGCGATGTCGGAGAACGCCCTCTTCCCGCTCGTCTGCCTCTGGCTGATCGCCCTCGCCGGCCTGCTCGCGAGCGAGGAACGGCGGGGCCAGCTGCTCTGGGCGGTCGGGCTCGGCGCCGCCAGCGGCGCCCTCTGGGCGGTCCACACCCGGATGATCGCCGCCGTCGCGATCGCCGTGGCCGGGATGGCGTGGCTGGCGCTGCGCCGGCGCCTGCGGCCGGCGGCGCTGGGCGCGGGCCTGGCGGTGATCGCCGCCGCCCTGGTCGGCGTCCACTTCCTCGACGGCTACCTGATCGACCACAACTACGCCGGCTCCGCCCCCAACGAACTCAGCGAACGGATGGACAGCCTCTTCGGCTTCCACGGCCTGCGGACGGCGCTGGCGAACCTGGTCGGCCAGAGCTGGTACCTGCTGGTCGCGACCTTCGGGCTGGCAGCCGCGGCGGCGGCCGACTTCTTCTCGGGCCGGCGCCGAAGGGAGGCGGCGGAGCGCCCCGCCCCCGTCCTCGGCGTGCTGCTGGCGCTGACCGCGCTGCTGCTGCTGATCTCCGCCGCCGCCTTCCCGGAACGGACGCGGCCCGACATGCTGATCTACGGCCGCTACACCGAGGTGGTGGCACCGGCGCTGATCGCCTTCGGCCTGGTCGCCCTCAGAAGGGTGTGGTTGAGCTTTGGCGCGGATAGCGCCACTAAGCTCAACCACACCCTTGCGGGACGGCTGCGGCCGATCGCCTGGCCGCTGCTCGGCTTCGGCGCCCTGACCGCGGTCGTGGCGGTGATCCGGGCGACGGCTTCCGACCCCGACGCGCCCAACCGCTGGAACATCTCGGCGCTACCGTTCATCACCGTCCAGCTCGGACCGGCGATCTTGATCGGGGCCGCTCTCGTCGCCCTCGCCGGCGCCTCCCTGCTCTGGTGGGCGCGCACTCGCGGCAACAATGCGCTCGGAGGAGTGGCCGTCTGCCTTTTCGTCGCCGTCGTCGCCTACGGTGTCTGGAATCCCGTTCGCAGCTCCCAACGCGCCGTCTACCCTCCAGGCTGGGAAAGCCCCCGGGCAGCCGTCGAAGGCGCGGGCGCCAAGACCATCGCCTATGACCTCGACCATTACGACACGATCGGCCTCTACACCGTCCAGTGGTTCATGCCGAAGACGATGCTGACCTTGTTCCACGGCAACCGACAGCCCCCGCCCTCCCGTTTCGTCATCAGCGGCGGCGCCTGGGGCCGGCGCCATCCCGATTCGAAGGCGCTCTGGCGGGCAGTGGGACGGGACGAGGTCCTCTGGGAAGCCCGGCGCCGCGGAGCGGGTTAGCCGTGGAGAGCTCGACCTCCACCCAGGCTGCGCCCCGCGGCCTCGGCCGGCTGCGCGGCCATTTCGACGACCAGCTCTACCGCACGGGCTACTACCTGATCATCGGCACCGGGATCACGAGCCTGCTCGGAGTCGCCTTCTGGGCCCTGGCCGCCCGCTCCTATTCCGCCCACCAGGTGGGTCAGAACGCGGCTGCGATTTCGGCGATGACCCTCGTCTCCGGCGTCTGCTCGCTCGGCCTCTCGGCGGTCCTCGTGCGCTACCTGCCGATCGCCGGGACCGCGACCAAGCGGCTGGTCAGCGGCAGCTACGGGCTCACGATCGGTCTTTCGCTGGTTTTCGGCGCGGTGGTGGCGGCGACGAGCGAAATCTGGTCTCCCGCCCTTTCCTTCCTGCGGGAACCGGCCTGGCTCGCCGGCTTCACCCTGGCGACCGCGGCGACGACCGTGTTCACGCTCGAGGACAGCGTCCTCACGGGGCTACGGGCCGCACGCTGGATCCCGCTCGAGAACTCGCTCTACGCGCTGGCGAAGCTGGTGCTGCTGATCGTCCTGGCCGGGGTGCTGCCGACCTCGGGACCGTTCGTCTCCTGGAACGCGCCGCTGCTGCCGGCGATCGTCCTCGTCAACTACCTGATCTTCCGCCGCCTGATCCCGGCCGACCGCTCGTTCGGCTCGCTCGACCGGCGCAAGGTGATCCGGATGGCCGCCGGCAACTACGGCGGCAACCTCTTCGCCCTCGTCGGCAACATGTACCTGCCGATCCTGGTCGCCAATCGGATCAGCGCTTCGCAGGCGGCCTATTTCTTCGTCCCCTGGATGATCTCGCTCTCCTTGCAGCTGGTGGCGCTCAACGTGACCACCTCGCTCACGGTCGAGGCGGCGCTCGACATGCCGCGGCTGCGGGAACTCTGCCGCCGGGCGCTGGCGCACTCGATGCGTCTGGTGGCGCCGCTGGCCGCGCTGGTCGCCCTCGCCGCGCCCGTGGCGCTGCTGGTCTTCGGGCAGGCCTACGCCGACAGCGGCAGCGGGCTGCTGCGGCTGCTCGCCCTCGGCGCGATCCCGAACGTGATCGTCGCCCTCGGGATCGGGGTCGCCCGCATCGAGCACAAGGGGCAGGTGGTGGTCGCGATCCAGGCGGCTCAGTTCGCGATCGTGCTCGGGCTCAGCGCCCTGCTGCTGCCCAGCATGGGGATCGAAGCAGTCGGCCTCACCTGGGCGGGCAGCCAGTTCCTCCTCGCCGCCGTCCTCCTGGCGACGACCTTGAGGCCCCTGGTCCTGCCCGAGCGCTTCGGCGCGGCCCGTGGCTCGGGGCCGGGCTGAGGCTGCCCTACTAGGAGGGATTGGCGAAACCCCCGCACGCGCCTGGCGGCGGCGGACACCGCGCGGTGCGGCGTCCTCGGTCGGCCGAATAGCGCTGCTATTCGGCCTCCCTGCGTCCTTGCCCCGCTTGGTCCGGCGCTCGCCAGATCGCATACGCGGGT
>JBQCDH010000003.1:0-54381 GCA_051961435.1 Solirubrobacterales bacterium | reverse complement strand
CGAGCGCCTCGACGAAGGCCTCGCCGCTGGCGGTGTTGTCGCCGACCGCGTAGCAGGAGGTTTCAGAGAGGCAGGAGACCGCCTTGAAGCGGGCCGAGGGAGCGGGGTTGGCCAGGTTGGGGGTGGTCTGGGTGGTCCAGGAGGCGAGCGCCGTGAATTCCTTGTCGGCGCCGTCGACGGTGCCGTTGGCGTTGATCGCCACCAGCCGGAAGTGGTAGGTGGTGCCGACTTCCAGGCCGCTGATCGGCTTGTTGACGCTGATGTTGGCCGTGCCGGCACCGATGTCTTCCGCGCTCGCCGGGACTTTCGTCCCGTAGGCGGTGGTCGGGCCGTATTCGAAGTAGTAGGTGGTGTCGAAGCCTTCGGGGTTGACCTTGCCGTTCAGGATCGCCGAGCGGGCTTTGATCGCGCTCGCCGCTTCGGTGCTGACGGCGGGGGCCCAGGCGGGGGTGGTGAAGCTGCCCTTGGCTTCGCCGGAGCCGGCGCTGTTTTCGGCGACGAGCCGGTAGTAATAGGTGGTGTGGCCGGCGAGGCCCGAGATCGCCTGTTCGACCGGTTTCGCGCTCAGGGCCGCCGCCAGTTCACCGTCGGGGACAGGGGCTTTGTTGCCGTAGGCTTCGCTGGTGCCCCATTCGAAGCGGTAGTGGGTCGCGGCGTTGCCGGGATTGACGCTGCCGTGCAGGGTGGCGTGGCCGCCGGCTTCGATGTTGCTCGCGGCTTCGACCGTGACGCTCGGGGGCAGCGCCGGCGTGGTGAAGCTCTGGTCGGCGCCGTAGCTGGTGCCGGCGCTGGAGGAGGCGACGAGGCGGTAGTGATAGGTGGTCGCCGGGACGAGGCCAGAGAGAGTGGTCCCAGCGCCAACCGAGGAGGTCCCGCTGCCCGCGTCCGTGCCGGGGGGCGCAGGCTGGTCGCTGCCATAGCTCGTGGTGGTGCCGTATTCGAAGTAGTAGTGGGTGTCGACGGCCTGGGGGTTGACCGTGCCGTTGAGAGTGGCCCCGCTCGGTTCGACGCCGCTGGCGGGCGAGGTTGCCGCGCTGGGCGGCACCACCAGGGTGAAGGTCTTGTCGAGGCCGAACTCGCCGCCGTGGGTGTTGAAGGCATAGACGCGGTAGTGGTAGACCGTGTTGGGGGCGAGGCCGCCGAGCGTGTAGCTGGAGGCGTCGGGACCGAGGCCGCCGCCGGCGCTCTGCGTCGGGGTGGTCGAGCCGTAGGCGGTCGTGGGGCCGTATTCGTAGTAGAAATGGGCTTCGCCGTTTTCCAGCGGATAGACGCTGGAGTGGAAGGTCGCCTGCCGTTCGCCGGGATTGGTCGTGGCGGCGCCGGTGAACGCCGCGGGGATCGCCGAGTCGCCGTCGATGTAGGAAGCGGCGCGGCGGGGCCGGTCGGCGGCGTTGGGGTCGGAGCTGGTCGGGACGTAGAGCGCGTCGTCGGAGTGGTTGGTGACGCAGTTGGAGAGTTCCCGGTTCTTGTAGAGGAAGCTGTAGTAGAAGACGTGTTCGGGGGGATAGAGGCGGGTGCCTTCGACTTCGTTTGAGTTGATCAGCGTGTTGACCAGCCACTTCGCCCGTTCGGCCTGGCCGTTTTCGCCATTCACCGTCGCCCCGTTTTCGAAGCAGTAGTGGGCCGCCACCTCGGTGAACCAGATGTGGTCGCCCGCCCCTTCGCTCGGCAGGCCGTTGAGGAACTTCTTATACGGTTCCACCTTCATTTTCTGTACCGAGTTGTAAGGGTGCACGCCCCAGTAGGTCGGGCTGAAGTTGAGGTGGCCGCGGTATTCTTTGACCAGCCCTTCCACGGCACTGGCGGTGTCGTAGAAGTTGGCGGCGACGATCGCGCAGTTGTAGGCCGCTTCGTGGCAGACCGTGTTCGCCGCGTTGGCGAATTCCGCCGCTTCGACCGCCGAGGTCGCCCCCTGCCCGTTGGGCTCGTTCCAGGGCTCGACGTACTGGATCGGGTGGCCCAGTTCCTTGGCGACGTTGAGCAGGTCCCTGAGGTTTTCCTTGTATTGGGTCATGCCGGTGGGCCGCTCGTGGCCGTAGTTGGTCATCGACATGTCGAGGTGGAGGCCCATCCCGCCGGCGTCGATCACCCACTGCTTGAAGTCGTTGAGCTCGCCTTCGCCCCCCGTCCGCGTGTAGGCGTCCCACTGCGGGACGAAGCGGGAGTACTGGATGTGTGGGGCCGGGTTGACCCAGTGATTAGCGAAGTAGTTCGCGAAGAAGGTTTCGTTCCAGTTGTAGCTCTGCCCGGACGTATAGTCCCACCAGGGCAGGCTCTGGTCGGAGATTCCGTCGACGTAGCCGACGGCGAGGGAGGAACCCACTCCCACGGTGAAAAGGTACGCGAGCGCGACGAGGGCGAAGACGGCTGCCAGCCCTGCTGCGCGGGCACGACCTCGGGTGGCTGACAGTCTCGCCTCGTTCAACATGCGGTCACTTCCTTCGGTGGGAGGGGTGTTTGCTGGGATCTCCGGTTCGGATTCTCAATCCGGACACCACGAAGCAATAGATGGAGGTCGGCGCGCCTGTCAAGAAGACTCGCCGGTTCCCGGTGGACAGCGGCGGTATTCAATGTGGGAAAATCCCAGCCTTTGTTAAGCCGATGGGTGCCGCTGGTCCGTAGCTCAGAACCGGACAGTGCGTACGTTTGACGGCCGGGGTCTGCTTCGAGTTTGTACATTCTTAATATTCGTTTTCAGCAGTAGGTGGTCGGTCGGGGGCCGACCTGGCTCAGAACGGAGCAAGCGGGCCGGCCTTGAATTCCGTCAGTCTGGTGATGTTGCCCGCCCCCTCGACGCCGGAATAGCCGTTGGTGAAGGCGGCGTCGGTGGCCGCGAGCAGCTGGGTGAATTCAGAGCCCGTCTTCGTCCAGGCGGAAACGGTCCCCGCCTTGTCCACGAGGGCGAGCTGACTGTTGACGGGGAGCGAATAGCCGGATTTCGAGGCCAGGGTCGCTTTCGTGCCGGACTGCCACCTCGCCAGGGTGACTTCATAAACGGCGCTGGACGTTTCGGTGAAACGGAGTTCGTAGCCGCTGTGCGTGGTCGCAGGCGCGGGCATGTTCAGGTCCAGCGAGAAGTAGCGGCTAGTGATCGACGGGTTCGCGGCAAGCGTTGCGGCGACCGCGTCGCCGGCTCCGGTGTCGGCGTAGGACGTATGCCAGGAGGCCCCGTTGACGGTCGGATATGCGTCATACGGCCCCCATCCAGCGGAGACCTGGCCGGTGTTGTGCCCGCTGGTCCCGTTGTCCCAAGTCAGGGGCGAGAAGGCGCCTCCGTCGGAGAGAGGACTTTCGTTGCCAGCGAAGGAATCGTCCACCGACAGGGCCTTCAGCGCCGCGTCCATGCCGGTCACGGGGGGCTCGAGAGCGCCGACCTTGAAGCGCGTGAGACGGGTGATGTTCCCGGAGCCCTCGACGCCGCCGCTGCCGCCGCTGTAGGTGGAGTCGCCGGCGCTGAGGAGCTGGCTGTAGGCGCTGCCGGTGTCGGTCCACGCGGACACGGTCCCGCCGTCGTCGACCAGCGCGAGCGAGTTCCCGTTGACGAACGTGTAGGCCGAGCGGGATGCGAGCACGGTCTGGGAGCCCGAGACCCATTTCGAGAGGGTGACGTTGTAGGTGTTGGTCGCGGTGTCGGTGAAGCGAAGCTCGTACCCCGACCTCGCCCCCGCGGGGTTCGAGAGATCGCTCCAAATCGAGAAGTAGCGGCTTTCGTTGGCCGGATTCGTCGCCATGGTCGCGACGGTGGCGATCCCGGTGCCGGTGTCATTGACAACCGGTGAGTAGTAGGCGGCGTTTACCGCTGGATAAGCCCCGCTGGGACCCCAGCCTTCCGCTCTGTCTTCGCCCTTGCCGGAGGCCCAGGAGGGTGCAGACCAGTTGGTTGCGAAGTTGGAGATCGCGCTGGTGGTGCCGTTGAAGGGATCGGTCGTCGCCATGCCGCTGAGGTCGCCTGCGATTCCCGACGGGGTCTGGAACGTCATGTCCTTCCCGTAAACGGTCCCTTCGCTGTTCGAGGCGACGATCCGGAAGTGATAGGTGGTTTCGGCTTGCAGGCCGGTCGCGGTGACGGTCTCCGAGACGGGCGAGATCCCGGGCCCCGCGCTTCCGGGCGATGCGGGAAGGACGCTCCCGTAGGCGTTGCCGGTTCCATATTCGAACCAGTAGGTCGTCGCCGCGCCGCTCGGATCGACGCTGCCGTTGAGGGTCGCGGTGGATGCGGAAAGGTTGGAGGCTTGCTGCGTGGTTGCTTCCGGCGTCCAAGGCTGGTTCCAGATCTCCACCCGCCCGTCAGGGCCGTCGACGACGTACTCGGCGCCGCCCAGGCCCTGGGCCAGGCCGTCCGGTTCGGAGAACTGCCCGGCGCCGCTGCCGGCGGTTCCGAACTGGTCGAGGAATTCGCCCGTCGGCGTGAGTTCCTCCACGCGATGGTCGCCGGTATCCGAGATGAGCAGGTTGCCGGAAGGCTTCATCACGATGCCCTTCGGTTCCGTGAACTGCCCTTCGCCGCTGCCGGCAGATCCGAACTTGGCTAGATATTCGCCGCTGGAGGAGAGCTCCTGAACCCGATCGTTGCCTGAATCCGCCACCCAGACGTCTTCATAAGGATCGATCGTCAAGCCGGTCGGACGCAGGAATTCGCCGTTGCCCGCCCCGTACCGGCCGGCGCCATGCACTTCCCGCATGAACCCGCCCGAGGACGTGAACTCCTCGACGCGCCCATAGCGCGTATCAGAGACCCATATATGGCCGACGGCATCGATCGCGATTCCATACGGTTCGATGAACTTCCCCGCTTCCACCCCTTCCGATCCGAACTGTGCGACGTATTCGCCATTGGGCTTGAACTCCTCGACGCGATGGTTGCCCGCGTCGGTCACCCAGAGGTTGCCGTTGGCGGCGAAAGCGATCGACTTCGGTTCTCTCAGCTGGCCGTTGCCGGCGCCGAGGCTGCCGAACTTGGTGACGAATTCGCCTTTTGAATTGAACTCCTCGATGCGGTTGTTGAGCTGATCGGCCACCCACACGTTGCCCGAGGGGTCGACCGCCACGCCACTCGGGTAGTTCAGCTGACCATTGCCGCTGCCACTGCTCGCGAAGGAAGCGTCGTAGGTGGCGCTCACCCTGTTCTCGCGCGTCTCGATCACGCCCGCTTCGCTCATGGTCGCCGAGCTGAAGCCGACCGCGACGCACCTGGCAGCGCCCGCGCAGGCCACGCCCTGAAGGTTGTTCCCCGCAATTTCGCTTTCCCGAGGAGTCGCCTGCTCGGTCCAGGAACTGCCGTTCCAGGTCTCGGCCAGGGTCGTCGGGGCGCCGTCGGTCTTGTTCCAGCCCGCACCGACAGCCGTGCACTTGCTGCTCGCCGTACAGGAGACGTCATGAAGAGCTCCTCCTTCCACATCCGGAAGGCTCGCCACGGAGGGGGCGGACCATTCGTTTCCGGTCCACGTTTCGGTGCTCGGACCGTGTCCGTACTCGTCCCCCACTGCAATGCAGAAATTGGCCGCGGTGCAGGTGACGGATTCGAGGAAGCCTTCCCATGAGCGCCCTTGCAGCGTCCATTTCCCGTTTTCGAGGATCAAGCTGAGCGGTTTGGCGGCACCACCCGCCGAAGGGTTGTACCAGCCCACCGCAAAGCACCTCGAGGTCGAGGTGCATGAGACCCCCCGGACTTCGCTCCGTCCGGAGCCTCCCGCCGTCGGCGTTTCCAGACTCGAAGCGGAGCCTTCGCGCAACTGCACCGAGTAATCGACCCAGACGCCTTCGGTCGTCTCCCGGCTGCCGACAGCCATGCATTCGTATCCGGCGGTGCAGAAGACCCCGTTGAGTTCACTGGCGATCGTGTTTGCGGGCTCAGTGACGGTTTGTCGCGACCAGGACGAGCCATTCCAGATCGCGACGGCGCCGTGGGGGTGGCCGGAGGAGTAGACGTGCCCCACGGCAGTGCAGCGGTTGCTTTCGGGGCAGGACACTCCCTTCAGCTCCAGGTCGGACTCGCCGGTGAAATAAGGGACCGACGTCTCCACCCACTTGCCGTTGACCAGCCGCTCGGCGGCGGCCTGGTTCGGTTCGGAACCCTTCGAGAGATCGTAGTAGTACCCGACCGCCATGCAGGTTCGTTCGCTCGAGCATGCAACGTCGTTGAGCCAGCCATAGGTGGACCGGCGGGGCCAGTCGCGGATCCTCCAATGGGAGGTGATCGCGGTCCGGCCTTCTCCGTAGGCGGTGCCGTTGGCGTTTTTTGCCACCACCCGGTAGTGGTAGGCGGTTTCGTCCTGCAAGCCGGAGATCGCCCGGGAGACGATCACGTTTCCTTTCGTCGAACCGGCACTGGCTTCTTCGCCTGCGGGGATCGCGGTCGCACCGCTGAACGCTTCCCGGCCGTTTTTCAGGTTTTCCTGATACGCGGCGTCGCCGATGTATTCGAAGTGATACGTCGCGGCGGTCCCCTCCGGGTTGACGAGCCCGTAGAGCGTCGCGGAGCTGTCGGTCACTTCGGAGGCGGTTTCCGTGATCGCCAGGATGTGGGGGGGATTCGAATCGGCGTCCGAGCAGCTGTTCTGGTGGTCGTCGTACTCGCCCTGCACCACGCTTCCGTTGGACAGTTCGTCGCCGGGCGTTGCGCAGAGGTCGCCGATCTCCCCGCTTCCCCCCTGCACTCCCTGCCAGCCGGGAGACGTATTCCAAAGCGGATCGGTCGCGGCCTCCGCGTACTCATGGGTCGCCATCACAGAGGTGGCGTCCGCGACGTTTTCGTGTCCATACCATTCGCAGGCATTCCCCTGCTTGAAGGGTTCATCCCCCTCATAGGGGACGAAGTCCCAGATCGCCCCGCTTTTCATCACGTCGTGGAATGCGCAGAACGGGCCGACGAAGCTCGTCGCATAGGTTGAGCCCGGAGCCGTAAGTACGACGTATTGAGCGTCGGCGGTATGCGCGCCGAGTTTTCCTTCGCCGTATTGCACCTCCGCTTCGAGGGCTTCGGTGGTGACGTTTGACGGGGCGTTTACGCGTGAATCGACCATTGAGTCGACGGACACCGTCGAAGAGATCCAAGCCGTGGAATCGAAGTACTGGGTGAGGATCCCCTGGTAGGTGGACCCAGAGAGGCCGTTGTACATGCCGAGCAGCTCGGACTTCACCGCGGCCCCGGGCGCCTGTTCCCAGTTGCCGCCCCAGAAGATCAGATGCAGGGTGGGGCTGTGCTGGACGGATCCCCCGAGAAAGCGCAGAGGCGGAGTCTCGCCGGAGCGAATCGCCGCATCGGGGCCAGCGGCCGGAGGAGCCGGCCCGGCTTCAGGGCCTCCGAGCGGTCCCGCGTCCGCGTTGCGGTTGCGATGCGCCCGCATCAGCGCAACCGGGCTCGGCGCGAACCAGGGGCTCTGTCCCCGTTCTTTTGCCCAGGCCGGCAGAGCGGTTCCCGGCGGAAGGCCGTGGCTTCGTTTCGCTTCGGTCCACGCTGCGTGCTCCGCGGGGCTGAGCTTGGATGCTGCAAAAGACGGCGGCGTACCCGCTCCCATCGCCAATCCGGTGCATCCCATCAACAGGAGAGCTGCCAGAAGGGTGGCGCAAGCGGCCAATCGGCGAATCGACATTATCGTGGCTTCTCCTTAGCCCTCGGGCCACGCCGTGGCCGCTGGCAACATGATTTTCAAAAGGAAGCCCCGCACTATTCGTAGCGCTCGGCCAGCGTTTCGATGGTCGACCCAGTGCCGGGCTTGGAGCTGCCGGCTGCGGTGCAGGCGGTTGCCGAATTGCAGGAGACGCCGGTCAGGGAGCTGAACTTCGCCCCGGCCGGGTTGGGCGAGGCCTGGATCGTCCAGGCGACCCCGTTCCAGCTCTCGGCCAGGGTCTTTTCTTCGGTGACTTCCCCAGCTTCGCCAGCGCTGACGTACTGGCCAACGGCGAAGCAGGAGCTTTCCGAGAGGCAGGAAACGGCGTGCAGGTTGACGTTACCTTTGGCTTCGGCGGGGTTGGGCGAGGCCTGGATCGTCCAGGCGACGCCGTTCCAGCTCTCGGCCAGGGTCCTGCGGTTGAAGGGGCTGGTGGCTTCACGGTAGTTGCCGACCGCGGTGCAGGCGCTGGCCGAGCTGCAAGAGACACCTTCGAAAGCGCCTTCGGAGACACCCCCCGGCAACGGAGGGGCCACGCTCGGCGACCAGCTGGTGCCGTTCCAGGTCTCGGCGGTCGGCTTAGAGGCGAGGGTGCCGACCGCGACGCAAGAGCTCGAGGTCGGGCAGGAGACGGCGCGCATCGCTTCGGGGCCGTTGCCTTCCGCGGGTGCAGCCTGAGCCGACCAGCTGGTGCCGTTCCAGGTCTCGATCAGGTCCTGGCCGTGGTTTTGGGAGCCGACTGCCGTGCAGGCCGTGGTGGCCTTGCAGGAGACCGACCTCAGTTCCGCCGTCGTAGCGCCGGCGGGCAGGGGAACCGCCTTTGAGAGGAGGGTCCAATAGCTTTCGCCTCCCGCTTCGGCGTATTCGAGCTTCCAGCTGCGCATTTCAGCGCTGTTGGTCGTCTCGCCGACGACCATGCAGTAGGTGGCACTCGGGCAGGAGACCGAGCGCATGCCGCCGCTGTAGCCGGAGAGCTGGTATTCCATCTGCCACTGGGCGCCGTTCCAGGTCTCGAGGAAACCGCCTTCGGTGTAGGGGTTTTCGCCGACGGCGACGCAGCGCGTCGCCGTGGCGCAGGCGACACCGGCAATCTTCGCTTCGTTTCGGGCAACCGGATTGACGGTGGCCTGGGTGGACCAGGTGCAGTTCTCGGTCCCGTTCTTGCACGGGGCCAGCGTTTTGAAGAAGCTGTCTTCTCCTTTGGAGAGGCCCGCTTCGTTTTCGGCCACCACACGGAAGTGGTAGGTGGCATTGTCCTGCAAGCCACTTAGAGCGGCGCGAACTTCCTTCAGCTGCTTTGCCGAGCCGATGTCTTCGGGCGTGAGCGGCACTTTGGAGCCATATGCAGGCGTGGGTCCATATTCGAAGTAGTAGTGGGTGTCGGCCCCCTCAGGGTTTACGTTACCGATGAGCTGGGGCGTGAACGTGTTGAGGTGGATCGCTGATTCGGTCAGCGTTAGCGGCGGGCCAATAGTCTTGAATTCCCGATCGGGACCTTTGATAGTCCCGTTGGCGTTCGTCGCCACCACTCTATAGTGGTAAAAGGTGTTGAGGGTCAACCCGCTGATCGGCTGGGCGGCTCCGACATTGGCGGTGCTTGAGCCGATGTCTTCGGCGACGGCTGGTATTTTCGTCCCATAGCTCGTGGTCAGGCCGTATTCGAAGTAATAGGTGGTGTCGAAGCCTTCGGGGTTGACCTCGGCGTTGATGATTGCCGAGTGGGCTTTGATCGCGCTCGCTGGTTCGGCGGTGATGGCCGGGGTCCAGCCCGGCGTCGTGAAGCTGCCCTTGGCTTCACCCGTGCCACCGCTGTTTTCGGCGAAGAGGCGATAGTAGTAGGTGGTGTGGCCGGAGAGACCGGTGATCGCTCGTTCGAGGCTCTGTGGGCTGAGGCCGGCGGCAAGTTCGCCGTCGGGGACTGGGGCTTTGTTCCCGTAGGCTTCGCTGGTACCCCATTCGAAGCGGTAGTGGGTCGGGCCGTTGCCGGGGTTGACCGTGCCGTGCAGGGTTGCGAGGCCGCCGGGCTGGAAGTTGTTGGCGGCTTCGACCGTGACCGCGGGCGCGGCCGGCGGCGTGGTGAAGCTCTGGTCGCCGCCGTAGCTGGTGCCGGCGCTGGAGGAGGCGACGAGGCGGTAGTGATAGGTGGTGCCGGGCGTGAGGCCCGAGAGGGCGGTCGCGGCGCCGACCGAGGCGGTGCCGGACCCGGCGTCGGTTCCGGGGGGCGCGGGCTGGTCGCTGCCGTAACTCGTGGTGGTGCCGTATTCGAAGTAGTAGTGGGTGTCCGGGCCGTTGGGGTGGACGGTGCCGTTCAACGTCGCCTGGTTGACAGAGACGCCACTGGCGGCGCCCGTCGTCGCTTCGGGCGGATGCTGCCAAACCCGGGCGTAGTCGACGAGGATTTCGTTCGGGAAAACTGCGTGACCGCCGAAGCAGTTGATTTCTCCCGAAGAAGAGTTCTTCCTGCATGGAGGAACCTCGTCCATGATCAAATATTGAGCCGCAGAGCCGACCGGGACGCCCGTCTGTGATTCGGCGATTTCGCCTACCAGGGACCCGTCGTAGTAATACTTGAGGACTCCTGGCTCCCAATCGAGCCCGTAGGTGTGCCAGCCTGCCCAGCTCTTGATCTTTTTTTCGGATGGGCTGAAGTTCCCGGGTTCGCAACCAAATACCGGTAATTGCACCTGTTCGGTCGGGGTCCGGTACCAGTAGTGATAACACGGTTCACCCTTCAAGCCCTCCATGGTGTCGATCTCGATGGACGGGGCAGACGAACTCCAGACCGCGGGCCAGTTCGGTAGGCAACCGCCTTGTGGACAGCCCTGTTCGGGTCCGCCCCAGCCCGGGATGAAGACACGCCATTCTACGTAGCCATAGGAATAAGAGAACCCACTGTGCCCGCCCACGCCGTCAGCTGGGTTTGACTCGACTAGCGAGCCAGTAGCTGCATTGGACCATCCATAGCAACTGTTGTTGGACAGCACCTTGACCTGAAGGTGAAGGTAGCCGTCGCCCGGCTGCTGGACAAGTGAGGGCGAAGTGCACTCGCCGGACATGGCTTCATGCGGCCATTCCGGAGTCCAGAGCGAGTGGTTGAGGCCGTTCGCGCTGAATTCTTCGTTCAGGCGCAGCGACCAGTTCCCCGGTACCCCGTTGGGCAGTGGTTCGGCCTGTGCGATGGGGGCGGCAAGGAGACCCAGCATGAGCACCGCCACCGCGAGGAGGCAGGCGAGCAGCGGTCGCCGCGTGACGCCCCCGTCCGTTGGCTTTGATTCAACTCCGGTCATGCGTGTCTCCCTTCCAAATGGATCGCTGCCAGCGCAAGGCCGGATTGAGGCGCGCTGAAGAGGAGCGAGGTGAGCGGGACCGTCGCTAAGGCCGGTGGAAGCCATGCGAGGCAAACTTTGTTTCGGCGGGATGGCATCGTCTCTCGTCCGTCTCTCGGGGGTCGGAGGCAAATCACTAGTCGGAGCGCGATGTGGCTGTCAAGGGCCGATTGCAGACGGCGCTGGTATACAGAAACGCGATCCTCAACTATGACCATCCGCTGCACGACCTCGATTTGAGCGCAAGACCGCACAGCAGAGCAGGGATTGCTCAAGACAAGCAGGCCCTACAGGGTCCCCGGACAGTCTGTCTCGCCCTCTCAGAGGGCGGGCCTTTGCGTCAACAAATTCTTAATACGACCGTCCAGGTAGCGGCGACCCACGGGTGCGCGGAGCTGACCGTCACCCGGGTCGTCGAGCGAGCCGGCATCGGCCGCTCCACCTTCTACGAACACTTTCCGGACATCGGATCCTGCTTTCGCGCCGCCTTGGATGAAATCGCCGCGGTCCTGCTGTCCCGGATCGAGTCCATCGTGATCGATTCGAGCTCGGACTCGAGGGCGATGCGCCTGCTGCAGCCCTTGCTCGACCTTGCAATCGAGGACGAAGCTGCGGCTCGTTGCCTGTTTCTCGAGTCCCTGGCCTCCGGGCCCCCGGGGCTCGATCGGCGGGATGCCCTCTGCGAATCCGTCGCCCAAGCCCTGGCGCAAGCGTGGTCGGGCCGGGAAGGGCTACGGCCAGGCGCCAGGGCGGCGGCCGTGACCGTGGTGGGTGGGGTGGCCCGGCTCCTCGCCATCCGCCTGCAGCGCGGGGGGATCGGCGCCGACGGAGAGCTGGCGGAGGGCCTTCGCCTCTGGATCCGCAGCTATGTCCCGGGCGACGGCGGCGAAGCCTGGGCGCCGGTCCCGGCCCGCACGGGCGGGAGTGAGCCCCCCTCGCCCACCCCCGAAATCACGCCGCGGCCCCTGCCACGCGGGCGGCACCGACTCTCTCGGGACGAGGTGGCGCGCGACCAGCGCCAGCGCATCCTCGCCGCCACGGCCGACCTCAGCCGTGAGCACGGCTACGCGTCTCTGACGGTGGCGCAGATCACCGGCGCGGCGCGCGTTTCGCGCAACGCGTTCTACGCCCAGTTCCGCGATCGCGCGCATGCCGCCACCGAGGCCAATGAGCTCTTCTTCCAGCAAGCGATGACCGCAGCCGCGCGCGCCTTCTTCACGGCGAGCGAGTGGCCCGAGCGCGTTTGGATGGCTGGGGGCGCCCTGCTCGACTACATCGCCGCCCACCCCTCGAAGGCCCACCTCAGCTTCGTCGAGTGCCACGCCATGGGCCCTGACTTCGTCGGAATCACGTACGAGAGGCTGGACGCGTTCACCTTGTTCCTGGAGGAAGGCTATAGGCGGCTGCCCGCGGAGCGCGAGCTCTCGCACGTGGCCTCCGAAGCCCTGGCGGCGGTCATGTTCGAGCTGACCTACCGCGAGCTGCGGCAAGCAGGTACCGCCGCCGGGCTGCCCGACCTCCTGCCAGGTCTCGCTTACACGATCCTGGCCCCCTTCATCGGGGCGGCGGAGGCTGCGAGATTCGTACGCGCTGCCGACGAACGCGGAAGCTCCTAGAGAACCGTCGGCAGATCTTCGTGGTCACTCGCCGCGGGCGATCTTCGCCGCCTGCGAGCGCCCGAGGAACGGCGCGAGGAAGATCTCGGTCAGGTCGGGGACGAGCTCGACGAGGCGGTCCCCCTCGCCCGCCTCGACCTTGCGGACGATCAGGGCCGCCATGCCGCCGCTGATCGCGTTGAGGACGTCTGGGTTCGGCTTCTTCGCCCTCGTCGGGACGCCGTCGCCGAGCTGGGCGAGGACCCGCTCGGCTCCGCGCCGGTAGCGGGCGGCGATCGCGTCGCCGGCCCGCGGCGGCGTCTGCAGGTAGAAGCGGACCAGGTCGGGGTTGCCGGAGAAGAACTCCATCGCTCCTTCGATTTCGGCGCGCACCCGCCGACCCCACGACCGCTGCCCCTTCCCCCCCGCGCGCGACGCTTCGGCCAGGTACTTCGCGACGACCTCGTAGGTGGCCAGATAGCAGTCCTCCTTGGAGGAGAAATAGCCGTAGAACGTGCGACGCGAGACCCCGGCCGCCGCCGAGATGTCGGTCACGGTGGTGTCGCGGTAGCCCTTCTCGGCGATCGCGGCGATCATCCCGGCGACGAGACGCTCGCGCTGGTTCTGCGTGACGAAATCGCGGCTGAGGCCGTGGCGGCCCGGAGGAAGCCGCGCCAGGCGCGCGGCGGCTTCGTCCTCGGCGGAGGGACGTTTGCTCATGTCTCCAAACCCTAACTCCATGTCACGATCTCTTGCACAGGTCGTTTCGTTTGTGTCCGCCTCTGTTCAGGCTCTCGATGGGGATCGCGCCGGCGGCGGCACCGACAGCTCCTTGATCGCCTCGCGATGGCCGACGTACGGCCTCACCGCCAGGTACATCAGCTCGGGCACGAGCGCGCGGGCGTCGCGGGCGTCGCCGCCGCGGCTCGCGTTCTTCAGCATCCGTTCGAAGATCGCCCCGACGGCGCTCTCAGCGGCACCGCGGCCGATCGCATCGGGCTCGGGCAGCTCGAACCGGCCGGCGTCGATCAGGTCGGCGAACCGCTGCAGGTTCGCGTCGCGGCGGGCGGCGACCATCTCGCCGGCGTCCATGATCGCGACGGTGCTGAAGCGCACCTCGCGCGGGTGGTCGGCGAAGTAGTCCGCGGCGGCATAAGCCGCGGCACGCAGCGAGCTGCGCCAGTCGTCCCCCGTTTCATAGGCCGCTCGCACCTCGCGATCCACCTCGTCGTCGATCCGCCCGTAGACGGCGGCGACGCAGGTCTGCAGATCGGCGAAGTGGCACTCGAAGACCCGCGTCGGAAGACCCGCGCGCTCGCAGACGGCCTCCATCGTGGTCTCCGCAAATCCCCGCTCCAGCACCAGATCGAAGACGGCGGCCTCGATTCGCTCGCGCTCATGAGCCTCGTTGCGCGGAGCGAAGCGGCCGCACCTGCTCATCCCTCGTCCTCCGGCGGCGGAATCGAGAGCTCCTTCAGCGCCTCGGCGTGGCCGAGATAGGGACGGACCGCGACGTACATCAGCTCGGGCACGAAGTCCTCCGCCCTGGCGGTGCCCTGACCCTTGGTCAGCTCCCGCTGCAGCAGCTCGTAGATCGAGCCGATCACCGTCATCGCGGTTTCCGGCGAGACCGAGCAGGGGTCGTCGAGTTCCCGGCGCCCCGCGTCGACGATCTCGACGAACATCTGCAGCGCCATGTCCCGGTGGGCGCGGGCGAGCTCGGTCGCCTGGTTCATCATCATCGTCGCGAAGACGACGTAGCGCGGGTGGTCACGGATCCAGCGAGCCGCGGCGTAGGCGGCCGTGCGCAACCCGTCGCGCCAGTCCTCGTGGCTCTCGTAGGCGCCGAAGACGACCTCGCGAAACCGCTCCACACCGTCGTCGACGGCGCCGAGGACGCAGTCTTCGAGGCTCGAGAACTCGCGGGCGAAGGTCTCGGGAGAGATCTCTGCCCGCTGGAGCAGATCGGCGGTCGTCACCGCGCCGTAACCGCGTTCCAGGACGAGATCGATCACCGTCTCGCCGATGCGCTCACGGTCGCTCAGGGCGGGCGCGCCGCTGGCGTCGTCTCGCCGGACAGCCACTCAGGCCCCCCGCCGGCGGAGGGCTGGCGGGCTCAGGCGACGAGCAGTGCCGCCGCGCGCTTCTCGCCCACGTAGGGCTCGATGAGGATCCCCACTAGGTCGGGGAGAAGCTCGTCGAGGTCCTCCACTTCGCCGGCGACGAGGCGCTGGTGGAGGAGCCAGGCGACGCCGGCGACCGTCGCATCCTCGAAGGTCTCCGGCAGCTCGGCTCCGACGGGGCTGAGCTGGCGTGCCGCCCGCAGCACGGGCGTCAGGCTCTCCAGGAGCTCCTCGTAGCGCAGCAGCGAGTCCGGCCCGGCGGTCTGCACCTCGACAAGGGCGATGCGCGCGGCGTGCGGTTCGTCGGCGATCAAATCCAGGAGCGCGCGTAGCGCCGCGAGCGCCTGGTCCTCCCAGCTGGCGTCCGCGGGAATTGCGCCGACAACCCGCTCGCGACCGCGATCCACCACCCGCTCGAAAACGTGCGAGAAGCAGTCCTCCTTGCCGTCGAAGAGCGCGTAGAAGCTGCCGACCCCGATGCGGGCGGCGGCGACGATGTGGTCGATGGTAGTGCTGGGATAGCCGCGCTTGGCGAAGACGCCGATCGCCGCCTCCAGCACCCGCTCGCGCTGGTGGGACTCGATCACCTCCCGCGGCAACGGGTCGCGGCCAACAGGGGTCTTTGCCAGATGGGGGGGCAAGGTCGTCATTACCTGAGCATACTCCGATACTCAACGTTTCTTTACAGAGCGTCACGTCTACATTAAATAGTGCTACCGTCTCCGGCGCCATGAGCGGGGAGCGAAGGAGCCGTTGAGCACCCCCCGCGAGGAATTGGGCCGCTTGCTCGAAGAGCGCGAAGAGGGGGCACGGCAGACACGTACGCGGCTCGAAGCCGGAGCTCTGCTGGGGGCGGCGCAGCTCGGGTACGCGCGCCTCACGGTGCAGGAAGTCCTGAATCTGACGGGAGTGGGTCGCAACCGCTTCTACCGGGAGTTCAAGAGCCTCTCCGATTGCTACGCCGCAGCCTACGAGCGGGAGATCGACCTCGTCGGCGAGCGGTTGCTGGGCGGCTGCGGGGCCAGTTGGGAGGAGGGGCTCGACGAGGCGCTCGCGGTGCTGCGAGGGCTCGTTCTCCAGCGGCCGCTGCTCGCGCGGGCTCTGTTCGTCGAGGTACACGTCGCCGGCGAACCGGCGCTCGCGAAAAGACGGGAAGTATGGGAGCGCCTCTCCCACGCCCTCGACCGGGCGCGCCGCGAGACCTCGAAGCCTCGCCACTCTCCACCTCCATTGACTGCGGCCTTCATGTTAGGCGCGATCGAGTGCGCCGTGTGCGACTACCTGCTCGGCGGCAAAGATCGGGGCTTCGAGGAGACGCTTGCCGCGCTGCGTGCCCTGATCGTCGAAGCGTACGGGCGCTCCCCAGCCGAGCAATAAGCGATCGGCCACTCCTCGAGTGGAGCGCACGAAGGCCCATGCGTGGCTGGTACGCATGGGCCTATGTGCATAGCGGGCGCCTTGGGAAGGGGAGCCCGGCCGCCGGGTCCGGAGACCCGAGGCACTCGGGAGGCACTGCTCTCCAGCTCTAGAAGCTGAATTGGCGCGATCATAGAGGATTGCGTCTCTAATAACAAGCCCTTTGCGAAAGGTCCTGACGAGGACGAACGAGGATCCGCGCGACCGGGGAGCCGCACGAATCGCTCGCGCCCCTGGGGCCGTTTGGGGTGGCGCCCGGAGCCCGGCGATCAGGGAAGTCGCCGGCTAGGGAAATCCAGACAGGGAACTCTGGATCGCGGCCAGTATAGAGGATGGCGTCTCTAAATAGCAAGCATCTGAGAGAATGCTTTTCGTGGGCTTGGAGATCCCGCAACTCCCGCGCGAGTTCATCGTCGCCGCGCACCGCCGGCGCGCCATCGACGCGGTGGCCGAGATCGCCCACGAATTCGGTCTTTCGGCTGTGAAGACGGCTGCCGTCCTACGGGTCGCGAGGATGGGCCGGGCAACCTTCTACAGCCTCTTCGACGGCTTGGGCGGCTGCCTGCGCTACTCCGTCGCCGAGTCCCACCGCCAGGTATTCGAGCCCGTCGCGGCCGCGGCTGGCGATGACTGGCTGGCGACGGTCGAGGCCAAGATAGGGGCGCTCTGCTGTTCGGTGACCGCCGCGCCGCTGCTTGCCGAGCTCTGCCTGGTGCATTCCTACGCGATCCCAGGGGAGACCGCCGGTGCCGATTTCGAGGCTGGGGTCGAGGAGCTCGCGAGCCAGCTTTCCCAAGCGCGGACCGAAGACGGCCGATCGTCGATCCCCTTCGTCGAGGAGTTCCTGGCGCGGGCCCTTGTCTCCCTCACGGCATCGCGGGCCCGACGGGGAGAAGCCGGCAAGCTCATGGCAGAGCGCCGCGACATGGTCTGGCTGGTGGCCAACGCCTATCCCGAAGCCGGGTCGCAAGGCGCCGTCGCCTGACGATTCCTCGCGACCGGGAACCGGATTCGACGCTGCGGCCATATATCTGCGATGGACGCAGCGAAAACCGCAAGCGACGAGGCGCTGTGGACGCAGGCGCGAAGTGGCGACGCCGAAGCATTCGGCGAGATCTATGCGCGCCACGCTCGCGCTGTCCACGATTACTGCCTCTGGCGAACAGCCGATCGGCAAGCAGCGGAGGACGCGGTGGCCACCGCCTTTCTGGAGGCATGGCGGCTGCGCGATCGCTTCAGCCTGGAGACGGATTCTGCCGCGGCGCTTCTCCTCGGAATTGCCAACAACGTGGTGCGCGGCCAGTGGCGCACCTCCCGCCGCCACTGCGAGGCGCTGATGCGCCTAAAGGCCGCGCTGCCGCGCGAGGGGGCCGGTCATGAGTCTGCCGTGATCGCACGGATCGACGCCTTCCGCCACGTGCGCGAGGCGGCGGACGCGATCAGGTCCCTCCCCCGGCGCGAGCGTGAGGTCTTGGCGCTGATCGCCGGCGGCGACCTCAGCTACGAGGAGGCCGCGACCAGGCTCGGAGTTCCCGTCGGGACAGTCCGCTCACGGCTCTCCCGGGCTCGCCGCCGCCTGCGAGGGACCGGCTTTGGCTTGAACGAGAAAGGCAATGGAAAGGAAGTGAACATGAGCACGAGGACCACCCGTCTACCAGCGCTCTCGTCGTGAGCGCCCCTCGGTCGAAGGACCCGCATCAAGAAGACCTCGCCGTTCAAGGGGCGGTGCTGCACCACGTATTGGACGAACACCCGGCCATGCTCCGCCTATCCGATCTGATCCGAGAAGTTCCCAGCGGTTCCGATCTGCCGGGTGACCGCGACGCCATCGAACGCGCCGTGAGGGAACTGGTCAGACACGGCCTCCTGGACCACCTCGACGCTTTTGTCCTGCCGACGCGGGCGGCGGTGTACTCGCGCATCTTGGGCGAGCGGTAGCGGTCGCTCTGCTTCAGCCGAAAGGATCGAGCCAACGCGGCTAGTGCCCCCGGCGGGACTCGAACCCGCGCCGCGCGGCTTAAAAGGCCGCCGCTCTAACCAGCTGAGCTACAGGGGCGAGCTGCCCATGTTAGGGGGCGGTCTCAGGAGAGGTCGGGGAGGCCCTCGTAGGCGGTGGAGGCCTCGGCGTGGGTGCGGCGGGGAATGCGGCCGGCGCGGCGGGCGAGGTCGCCGGCCTCGACGGCGCGGCGCAGGGCGGTGGCCATCGCCACCGGGTCGGCGGCGCCGAAGATGGCGCTGGCGGCGAGGACGGCTTCGCAGCCGAGCTCGAGCGCCTGGGCGGCGTCGGAGGCGGTGCCGATGCCGGCATCGAGGACGACCGGGACCTCGGCGCGCTCGGCGATGATCGCGATGTTGTACGGGTTGCGGATGCCGGCGCCGGAGCCGATCGGCGAGCCGAGCGGCATCACCGCGGCGCAGCCGGCCTCCTCGAGGCGGCGGGCGAGGATCGGGTCGTCGTTGGTGTATGGGAGGACGGTGAAGCCGTCGCCGACCAGCTGCTCGGCGGCGTCGAGAAGCTCGACCGCGTCGGGGTAGAGGGTGCGGTCGTCGCCGATCACCTCGAGCTTGATCCAGTCGGTGCCGAAGGCCTCGCGGGCGAGCTTGGCGGTCCGGACCGCGTCGCGGGCGGTGTAGCAGCCGGCGGTGTTGGGGAGGACGAAGAGGCCGAGGCGGTCGATCACGTCGAGGACCGAGCCCTCGGCCGCCGGGTCGATCCGGCGCAGGGCGACGGTGACGATCTCGGTCCCCGAGGCGGCGAGCGCCGCCTCCATCTGCTCCAGCGAGCGGAAGCCGCCGGTGCCGGCGATCAGCCGCGAGGACCACTCGCGCCCGCCCAGCCCCCAGGTCTCGGCGCCGCCCTGGATCGCCGCCAGCACCTCGACCGCCTGCCCCTCGCGCAGCGGCGTCCGCCCCCACTCGCTCCGGGGGATCACTTCACCGTCGAGGGCGACGGCGACCCCGCGCGCTCCCTCCGCCGCGCCCGACTCGCGCACGGCGACCTCGAGCGTGGCACCGGACGGCAGCTCGCGCGGCTCCCCGTTCAGCTCGATCCTCATCGCGCGGCCCCCGCGGGTGCCAGGAGGTCGGCGAGGGCTTCGGCGGCAAGCGGCGCCAGCAGGATGCCGTTGCGGTAGTGGCCGGTGGCGAGAAACAGGCCCTCGATCGCGCCGCGGCCGACGATCGGCAGGTTGTCCGGGGTACCGGGGCGCAGGCCCGCGGTCGCGTCCACCAGTTCCATCTCGGCGACGTCGGGCAGCAGGCGGTAGGCCTCGCGCAGCAGCTCGTGAACGCCGCCGGCGGTGACGGCGGCGTCGAATCCCATCTCTTCGACGGTGGCGCCGACGATCAGGCGGCCGTCGGGGCGCGGCACCAGGTAGACGCGCTCGGAGGCGAGGACGTGGCGCGCCGGCGGCTCCTCGCCGCGGCGGCGCAGCTCCAGCACCTGGCCCTTGACCGGGCGCACCGGCGGGCGGGCATGCTGCGGCAGCCACTCGGCGGCGCCGGACCAGGCGCCCGCCGCGAGGACGACCGCATCGGCGCGGAATTCCGCATCCCAGTCGGTATAGGTGTAGTGGCTCCGCCCGTAGTCGGCCCGTTTTCGGGTCCGAACCCCGGCGATCCGCCCCCGCTCGAAGATCCCCTCGATCGCCTCGACGCCGGCGCGCACCTCCGCCCCCTCGGCCGCCAGCGCCGCCACGAGCGCCTGGCTCAGCGCCCGCGGGTCGACCGCCGCCTCCCCCGCCGCGAAGACGCCGCCGTGGAATGCCGGCGTCAGCCCCGGCTCCAGCTCGCGGCACTTGCGCGGCGGCAGCCATTCCGCCTCCAGCTCGAGCGAGCGCTGCAGGTCGTGCACGCGCCGCAGCTGCGCCGACTCGTCGCGGTCGAGGGCGACGTGGAGCGCTCCCACCTGTTCGTAGGCAGTGTCCTTCCCCGTCGCTTCCTCCAGCTCGGCGACGAACCCGGGATACAGCCGCGCCGCCGCCAGCGTCAGCTCCAGCAGCTCCGGCTCGCCGAAGCTGAGCTCGCCGACCGGCGCCAGCATCCCGGCGGCGACCCGCGTCGCTCCGCCGCCCGGCACCCCGCGGTCGAGCACCGCCACCCGCGCGCCGCGCTGAGCCGCGCGCCAGGCGCAACTGAGGCCGATCACGCCCCCACCCACGAACACCACGTCGAAACTGCGCTTCTCGGTCACTTCCTTGCCTCCGCCGGCATTACCCGGATCAGGTCCAGACGGTCGGTGGCCTCGATGCCACCCTCTCAGCCCTTGCGGGCTCCCGTTGCATCTCCGATGCTACCCCTCCGCCGCTCCTGGCAAAAAGGCTTCCCCGCCATAATCGCCGCATGAGCTTGTCGCTGCCCGAGGGAGACGGCCCGCTGCGCCGCGAGCGCCTGCGCACCGCCCGCCTCTATTTCGTCTGCGACGCCCGCCCGCCGACCGACCTGGAAGCGCTGCTGCGGGCGGCCCTGACCGGCGGCGCCGACGTCGTCCAGCTGCGCGAGAAGGAGCTGGGGAAGGGGGAGATCGAGCGCGCGGCCGAGACCTTCCGCCGCGTCGCCGACACCTTCAGCGCCCTCTTCGTCCTCAACGACGACCCCGAGCTGGCGCGCCGCTGCGACGCCGACGGGGTACACGTCGGCCAGGACGACGCCAGCGCCGAGGAGGCGCGGGAGCTGCTCGGCCCCGACGCGATCGTCGGCCTCTCGACCCATTCCGAGGCGCAGATCGCCGCCAGCGCCGGACGGCCGGTCGACTACATCAGCGTCGGGCCGATCTGGGAGACGCCGACGAAGGAGGGGCGCCCGGCGGTCGGGCTCGACCTGATCGCCCATGCGGCCGAGCACGCCCCCCATCCCTTCTTCGCGATCGGCGGCATCGACCCGTCCAACGCCGGCGAGGTGGTCGCGGCGGGGGCAGAGCGGCTCTGCGCGGTGCGGGCGATCCGCGACTCCGCCGACCCCGAAGCGGCGGCCGCGGCCCTGCGGCAGGCGTTTGCCGCCAGGGAGAGGGGCGTGGCGCCCGGTGGCTGAGGAGCGGGCCAAGCGCAAGCAGCGCGGCGCCGGCTCGATGGCGCGCGGCTACGCCCGCGCCGAGGAGCGCAACCGGGAGGCGCGCGAAGCGCTGGAGCCGCTGGCCGAAGGCGAGCGCCCGGCCGTGGTCACGCTCGGGGCCGTCGTCTCCGCCCTGATCGCGCTCTCGATCGTCGCCAGCTACCTCGCCGGGGTCAAGGTCAACGGCGAAACGCCGAAATTCGCCCAGGTGGCGGCGCCGGCGCTGATCATGGGAGTCATGGCCTGGGGGATGTGGCGCGCCCGCTACTGGGCGGTGCTCGGCTTCCAGGTGATCCTCGTCTTCCTCATCTTCAGCGCCGTCTTCGGCCTCGCCGTGCAGGCCGCGACCGTCCCCCAGTTCGCCGCGACGCTGGGTCTGCTCGCCGTCGCCGGTAGCTTCTTCTACTTCATGGTCAAGGCGATGGCGCGGATCCAGATGCCGAACCGGCTGCCGCGGGAATAACGGTGGCGCGCCCGGGCCTGCCCTCCCTCGGCGGCGTCGCCTCGCTGCCCACCGACGCCGTCGCGGCGCTGCGCAAGCTGCCGGAGATCGCCGAGAGCACGCGGGCGATGAAGGAGCACACGGCGGCGCTGGAGCGGGTCGCCGCGGCGCTCGACCGGGTCGCCGCCGACACCGACGTGCTGCCGGCGATGAGCGGCGACATGGAGCAGGTCAAGGAGGCGGCGAGCGTGCTGGGGCCGATGGACGGGCGGATGGCGGCGATCGAGGGGGCGATGCCGGTGCTGGTCGAAGTGCAGCAGCACCTGGCCAAGCTGCCGGAGACGATGGGCCGGCTGGAGGACGGGATCGGCCGGATCGACAAGGGCCTCACCAGCCTCGACAAGGGCCTCACCCAGCTCAACGAGCTGATGGAGCGGATCCTCACCGGCATCGACGGCCTCAACTCCAGCGTCGAGACGCTGCAGGGCGCGGTCGGGCCGCTCGGCCGCCTCGCCGGCCGCGTGCCGGGGCAGAAGAAGGGGTAATCGCGGGGAAATGCCCGCGCCGCGCCTTCTATAGGCTCCGCACGCATGGCCGACTCCTACGACCAGATCGTCATCGGCGGGGGTCCCGGCGGCTACGTCGCCGCCATCCGCGCCGCCCAGCTGGGCCAGAAAACCGCCGTGGTCGAGCGCGACAAAGCCGGCGGCCGCTGCCTCAACTACGCCTGCATCCCGGCCAAGACGGTGCTGCGTACCGCCGAGATCTTCCACGAGGCGCAGTCGAGCGCCGAGCTGGGCGTCGTCGGCAACGACGTGCAGCTCGACTGGGAGGCGCTGCAGCAGCGCCGCGCCGACGTCTCGGCGACGCTCTCGGGCGGGGTCGAAGGGCTGTGGAAGAAGAACAAGGTCGAGTTCATCGCGGGCGACGGCTCGCTGACCGCGGAGGGCAACGTCAAGGTCGGCGACGACGTGCTGGAGGCGAAGGCGGTGACGCTGGCGACCGGGTCGGTGGCGCTGCCGATCCCCGGCGTCGAGTTCGGCGGCCGCGTCCTCGACACCTGGGGCGCCTGGTCGCTCTCCGAGCGGCCCGGCAAGATCGCCATCGTCGGCGCCGGCGCCTCCGGTGCCGAGCTCGCCTCCGCCTACGCGCGCTTCGGCACCGAGGTGATCCTGGTCGAGATGCTCGACCAGATCCTCCCGGCCGAGGACCGCGACATGGCAAAAGTCGTCGAACGGGTCTTCAAGCGGCAGGGAATCGAGATCTCCACCGGCACCCCGGTGCAGAACGTCGAGGCCGGCGAGGACTCGGTCAAGCTCACCTACGGGGAAACGACGACCGAGGTCGACTACCTCTGCATCGCCGGCGGCCGCGGCCCCGACGTCGAGGGGCTGGGGTTGCAGGAGGCCGGAGTCGAGCTGGAGGAGAACGGCAAGGTCAAGGTCGACGAGCTCCAGCGCACCACGAACCAGAAGGTCTTCGCGATCGGCGACCTGGTCAACCGCAAGGCGCTCGCCCACAAGGCCTCCGAGGAGGGCGTGGTCGCGGTCGAGACCGCAGCCGGGGCCGAGACGCACCCGGTCGACCAGGACCTCGTCGCCGGCGCCACCTTCTGCCAGCCGCAGGTCGCCAGCGTCGGCCTCACCGAGGCGCAGGCCAAGGAGGCGGGCCACGAGGTCAAGGTCGGCAAACAGAAAATCGCCGGCGAGGGCGCGGGCACCGTCTACGACGACAAAGACGGCCTCGTCAAGCTCGTCGTCGAGACCAAGTACGGTGAGATCCTCGGCGCCCACGCGGTCGGCAACCGCGCCTGCGACATGATCGCCGAGCTGGTGGCGACGATGGCGCTGGAGGGCGGCTACCAGGAGCTGGCCCGGATCGTCCACCCGCACCCGACGGTCTCCGAGGCGATCCTCGACGCGGCGCGGGCGGTCGACGGCTGGGCGATCCACGCCTAGGCGTGAGCGGGCGCGCGACCTTCTACTACGACCTCGGGTCCCCCTACGCCTACCTCTCCGCCGAGCGGATCAGCGGTCTCTTCACCGAAGCCGGGTTGGAACAGCCCGAGTGGCAGCCGATCCTGCTCGGGGGGCTGTTCCGGCGCTTCGGGCGGGGGTCGTGGGCGGAGACGCCGGCGCGGGCGGAGGGGATGGCGGAGATCGAGCGCCGCGCCGCCGCCTACGGGCTGCCGCCGCTCGCCTGGCCGCAGCCGTGGCCGGGCGACATGCTGGTGGCGATGCGGGCGGCGACCTTCGCCAAGCAGACCGGCCGCACCATCGCCTTCTCCCTCGCCGCCTTCCGCCAGGCCTTCGCCGCCGGCCGCGACCTCGGCGACGCCGACAACGTCGCGATCGCCGGCGCCGCCTGCGAGCTGCACCCGCGGGCGCTGCTGAAGGCGGTCGAAACCGACGTGGTGAAGAGCGCGCTGCGCGAGGCGACCGACCATGCCGGAGACCTCGGCGTCGAAGGCGTCCCCGCGGTCGTCGTGGGCGACGAGGTTTTTTGGGGCGACGACCGCCTCGAGGAAGCGGTGGAGGCGGCGGGGCGTTAGTGGCGTGTCGACTTTGTCGTCCTATAGGGCTACAAAGTCGACACGGCGGCCCGCGCTGGGCAGTGATCTAAGGTGACCGCGATGGCCGATCTGCCCGACGCCGCCACCTGTTACCAGCTGCTCGCGCGGATGATGCTGATCCGGCGCTTCGAGGAGGAGGCGGGGCGGCAGTACCAGCGGGCGCGGGCCGGCGGCTTCCTGCACCTGGCGATCGGCGAGGAGGCGACGATCGTCGGCACCACCTCGGTGATGCGCGACGAAGACTTCCTGATCGGCACCTACCGCACCCACGGCCACGCGATCGCCCGCGGCACCGCGCCGGGCCGGGTGATGGCGGAGCTGTTCGGCCGCGTCGGCGGCACCAGCGGCGGCCGCGGCGGCTCGATGCACATCTTCGACGCCGAGCAGCGGTTCATGGGCGGCTACGGGATCGTCGGCGGCAACCTGCCGATCGCCGCCGGCCTCGCCCTCGCCTCCCAGTACAAGGGCGAAGACGCGGTCACCGTCTGCATGTTCGGCGACGGCGCCTCCAACACCGGCAACTTCGGCGAGACGATGAACCTGGCGGCGCTGTGGAAGCTGCCGCTCTTCTTCCTGGTCGAGAACAACCTCTACGGGATGGGGACGGCGGTCGAGCGCCACTCCGCCCAGACCGACCTCTCGAAGAAGGCCGAGGGCTACGGGGTCCCCGGCACCCGGGTCGACGGGATGGACGTGGTCGCGGTGCGCGAGGGCGTCGCCGAGGGGATCCGGCAGGCACGCGAGGAGCAGCGGCCGACGCTGCTGGAGGCCTTCACCTACCGCTACCGCGGCCACTCCGCCGCCGACCCCGAGGTCTACCGCGAGCGCGAGGAGGTCGAGGAGTGGCGCGAGAAAGACCCGATCGAGAGCTTCGCGCGGCGCTGCGTCGAGGCGGGGGTGCTGGGCGAGCGCGAGGTGGGGCAGGCGCGCGAGGCGGCGGAGAAGGACGTCGAAGCGGCGGTCGAGTTCGCCGAAGGCTCGCCGGAGCCGCCGCTCGACACGATGTACGAAGGGCTCTACGCCCGCACCGATCCCGGGGGCTGGTACGCGGTCGACGAGCGCAGCCCCGAGCCGCACCGCGGCGAGCGCGAGGACGAAATGCCCGACGCGGCCCGCGAGCTGGCCGAGGCCGGGGCGGCCTACGCCGCCCAGGACGACGAGGGCTCGCGGCCCAACCCGGCGCTGCAGGGCGACGTCCAAGAGGGGAACCAGGAGCGCCTGGAGGAGGACGCCTGATGGCGGAGCTGCGGATGCGGGAAGCGCTGCGCGACGCGATCGCCGAGGAGATGCGCGCCGACGAGTCGGTCTTCGTGATGGGCGAGGACGTCGCCGTCTTCCAGGGTGCCTTCAAGGTGACCGAAGGGCTGCTCGACGAGTTCGGCGAGCGGCGCGTGCGCGACACGCCGATCTCCGAGAACACGATCGTCGGCACCGGCATCGGCGCGGCGATGAACGGCCTGCGGCCGGTGGTCGAGCTGATGACGGTCAACTTCAGCCTGCTGGCGCTGGACCAGATCGTCAACCACGCCGCCGCGATCCCCTACATGTTCAACGGCCAGGCGCAGGTGCCGATGGTGATCCGGATGCCGGGCGGCGGCGGCCACCAGCTCGGCCCCACCCACTCGCACAGCTTCGAGGCGCTCTACCTACAGGTGCCGGGGCTGCTGGTCGCCTGCCCCTCGACCCCGGCGGACGGCAAGGCGCTGCTGAAGGCGGCGATCCGCGACCCCAACCCGGTGATCTTCATCGAGCACGAGAGCCTCTACGGGGTGCGCGGCGAGGTGCCCGACGGGGACGTGTCACCGCTGCGCTTCGGCGAGGCGGCGGTGCGGCGCGAGGGCGCCGACGTGACGATCGTCGGCGTGCTGAAGATGGCGCGCGTCGCCGAGGCGGCGGCGGAGAAGCTGGCGAGCGAGCACGGGGTCGAGGCGGAGGTGATCGACCCGCGCACGCTGCGACCGCTCGACCTCGACACGATCCTCGCCTCGGTCCGGAAAACGAACCGGGCGGTGATCGTCGAGGAGGGCTGGCCGCACGGCGGCGTCGGCGCCAACCTCTCGACCCTGGTCACCGAGCAGGCCTTCGACTACCTCGACGCCCCGATCCAGCGCGTGACCGGCGCCGACGTCCACATGCCCTACTCGCGCCGCCTCGAGCAGGCGGCGATCCCGCACGAGGAGCACGTGGTGAGCGCCGCGCTGGCGACTCTCAGCAGGTCTTCCTAGCGCCGGTCATCGCGTTCCAGGCGCGGCCGATGGAGAAGTCGGCGGCGACGCGGAAGACACCGGGACTGGAGGCGCGGGCGACGGTCCAGTCGCCGTGGCGGATGATGCAGCCGGAGCCGCGGGCGATCGACCAGTAGGGGGTGAAGTTGACGCGGACGAGGAACTCGCCCGGCCGGCGGACGTCGAGGGCGAAGCCCTCGCGGCCGAACCAGAGCGTTTTCGCCTGGGCGGCGCCGAGCGGGGCGACCAGCGGCTTCGGGTCCTTCACTTCGTAGATGCGCCAGTGCGGGGAGCGGAAGCGCAGGGTCAGGTAGGAGGGTTCGGCGAGGATCAGCTTGCGCTCGGTTTCGGAGGAGTAGTCGAGCGGGGCGTCCGGCAGGGCGACGTAGGAGATCGCGTTGGAGCGCAGCCAGGCGCCGTAGGTTGCCGCGGTCAGCTCCTTTTCGTCGTAGAAGAGGTCGTCGCGGGTGGTGTCTAGCTGCCGTAGCCAGCCCCGCGCCAGCTCGAACTTCGGCGCCAGATAGGCCGACTCCCAGTGGTTGGCGGTGGGCGGCACCTCGATCCGCGTCCCCTCGGCGCCGTGGGCGCGCAGCCAGTGCGCCGCCGGTTCGAAGTAGGCGGGGCTGGTCGAGGGGTCGCCGACCGAGCGGGCGATCTGGGCGACGCTCGCGGTCAGCTGCCAGTAGAGGCTGCCGGCGATCGCCAGCGCCAGGAGCGGGGCGAAGAGCCAGCCGGGGACGGTGGGGCGCGGGCGGCGCGAGAGCAGGACCGCCGCCAGCACCGGGCCGCCGAAGAGGGCGCCGAGGCGGGCCGCGTTGCCGCCGAGGGCGTTGGGAAGGAGCCAGATCAGGGTCGAGGCGAGCAGGTAGCCGGCGAGGACCCGCCGCAGCTGCCGCTCCTCCCGCCGCACCCCCTGGGTGAGGACGAAGGCGCCGGCGCACCAGAGCGGGATCGCGAGGTAGGAGGAGAAGGCGAAGGGGAACTGGCCCGCTTCGGGGAAGGCCAGGTTGGGGGCGACGGTGAGGAACAGGGCCACGGCACCGGCGGCGATCGCGGCGCGGTTGAAGCGGCGGCCCCGTTCGGCGGCGCCGGCGACCACGACCCCGGCGAGGAAGGCGCCGGCGACGGGGCTGGCGAGCGGGCAGGCGGCTGCGGCGGCGATCGCCAGCGGCGTCCGTCCCGTCTGCAGCGCGCGCAGCGACGCCAGGCCGAAGGCGACGCCGAGGGCGAAGGTGAGCTGGCCGTCGGCCATCAGGGTGACGACCCCGGCGGCGAACCAGAGGGTCGCCCAGCGCGCCTCGGCGCCCCAGCGGTCGCGGACCAGGCGGTCGAAGAGGTAGGAGGAGGCGACGACGGCGAGCATCCCCACCACCTGCGGCCCCAGCAGCGCCGCCAGCGGCGGGAAGAGGAGGCTGTAGGTGAGGGTGTAGTGGCCGCCGTACCAGCTGCCGTTCCAGATCGCCAGGCCGACCTGCTGGAAGAGCTCGGTGCGGAAGACCTGCGCGGCGAGGTCGCCGACCGGCGGGCTCCAGATCAGCATCAGCAGCGCCAGCGCGGAGCTGAGCGCCACGGCCGGGAGCCATTCGGGGCGAAGGGGCTTGGACTGGACCATGGGAGGGGGCGGTCAAAGGATAAGGCGCGCTCCTGCAACGATTCGTAAATGGCCGCCGAGATCCTCGTCGCGCGCTGCGGGCTCGTCCCTTATGAAGAGGCGCGGGAGCTGCAGCGCCTGCTGGAGGCGCGGCGCCAGCGGGACGAGATCCCGGACGTGCTGCTGGCGCTCGAGCACCCGCCGGTCTACACGCGCGGGCGGCGCTCGCAGCCGCAGGAGCTGCCGATGGGGGCGGAGTGGTACGAAGCGCAGGGGATCGAGGTGCGCGACACCGATCGCGGCGGCCTCGTCACCTACCACGGGCCGGGCCAGCTGGTCGCCTACCCGATCGTCCACTTGGGTGCCTACGGCGACGACGTCCACGCCTACGTGCGCGGGCTGGAGCGCGTGACGATCGAGGCATTGGGTGAGTTCGCCGTGGCGGCCCGCACCTTCGAGGGCTTGACCGGAGTTTGGACGGAGGGAGAGCCGCCGCCGACGTTCGCCGCCAAGCCGGCGCGCAAGATCGGCTCGATCGGGCTGCACGTGAGTCGCGGGGTGACCACGCACGGGCTGGCGGTCAACGTCAACAACGACCTGCAGCCGTTCGAGTGGGTGGTGCCGTGCGGGATCGAGGGGGTGGCGATGACCTCGCTCTCGCGCGAGCTCGGCGCCGCGCAGGACCTCGGCGCCTTCGCCGGCACCCTCGTCGCCCGCTACGCCGAGGTCTTCGACCGCGATCCCGTCCCCACCGCGCTGGCCGAGCTCGGCCTGGGCTCGCTGCCCGCTACGCTCAGCGGAGCCGAATGAGCGAGACCGCCGAGCGCATCCACGTCACCCGCTCCCGCGCCAAGCCGGGCGGGACCGCCGCCGATGCCGAGGGGACCGTCCCCTTCCGCCGCGCCCGCAAGCCGCCGTGGCTGAAAGTGCCGGCGCCGGGCGGGCCCAACTACCGGCGGCTGAAGGAGAAGATCGGCGCCGACAACCTCCACACCGTCTGCGAGGAGGCCAACTGCCCCAACGTCGGCGAGTGCTGGGAGCGCGGGACGGCGACGTTCATGATCTTGGGCGATGTGTGCACGCGGCGCTGCGGCTTCTGCAACGTGCAGACCGGCAAGCCGACCTGGAACGACCCGCTGGAGCCGCTGCGCGTCGCCAACCAGGTGAAGGCGATGGGGCTGCGCCACGCCGTCGTCACCTCGGTCGACCGCGACGACCTGCCCGACTACGGCGCCTCCGCCTTCGTCGGCGTGATCCGCTCGATCCGGATGCTGGCGCCGGGGTGCAAGGTCGAGATCCTCACCCCCGACTTCCGCGGCCAGGAGATGCCACTGGCGAAGGTGGTCCACGAGCGGCCCGACGTCTTCAACCACAACGTCGAGACGGTGCCGCGCCTCTACCCGGTGGCGCGGCGCGGCTCGCAGTTCCTGCGCTCGGCGCGAGTGCTGAAGATGGCGAAGGAGATGGGCGGCGACGAGGTCGTCACCAAGTCGGGCCTGATGGTCGGCCTCGGCGAGTCCTTCGAGGAGATGGTCGAGACCTTCGGCCTGCTGCGCGAGCACCGCGTCCAGGTCCTCACCGTCGGTCAGTACCTGCGCCCGACCGAGAACCACCTGCCGGTGGTCCGCTACTGGCACCCCGACGAGTTCGCCGCCCTCGAGGAAGCCGCCTACGACCTCGGCTTCGAGTCGGTCGCCGCCGGCCCCCTGGTCCGCTCCAGCTACCACGCCGACCAGAACCTGCCCGAGTCGCACCGGGCCGAGCATCTGCTCATTCCTTAACGCACCTGGCGCGCAGCGTTCCTTAAAACGTTTCTTAAAAACTCCGCTGATTATTTGACAGAGTCAGCGGCAGTGGATATTCATTCGCGCCGATGGAGCCCGAGCGCGAGGAAATCAGGAAGGAAGGGGGCCGCTTCCCCTCCAAGGCAGGCGCGGCCCAGCCCGATCCAGAGCGGGTTTACGAGCAGCTGGAGAAGGAGTTCGGCGAGGAGCTGAACCCCGCCCTGCGCAGGGTCCTGAAGGAGCGCGGGGCGATCCAGGAGTGGCTCCGCGAGCCTGGAAACGCGGCGGCCTTCAAACAGGACCCGGTGGGGACGCTGCGCAAGAAGTTCCCCGACCTCGAGCTGAAAAAGAGCGTCGTCGAAGGCCCGATCCATGTCCCGGTCTCGCTCGGCGGCATCGACCTCGGCGGCGTCGACCAGGCGACGCTCGACTTCTTCGCCGAAGTCTGGAAATACGTCGCCGAAAGCGAAGCCAACGCGAACGCCTTCAAGGCCAACGAGCGGGGGACGATCGAACTGCTCGGCAAAGGCAAGCCCGAACGCGCGGTGAAGCAGGTGATCGAAGCCTTCCGGCTGAACCAGGGCAGCGGCGGCGGATCCGGCCGCGGCCCGAGCTTCGGGCGCGTCGCCCACGAAGCGATCCTCCACGAAGTGTTCGACCCGATCGGGCCGGTCGAGAGCGTGGAGGGCTTCCTCACCCAGGTCTTCCTCCCTCCCGTCGAGGAGGAGCGCTAGTGCCGACCGCCGACACCGGCAACTGGGACCTCGTCATCGAGATCGCGACCAGCGCGATCCAGCGGGCGCTCGGCGGGCTGCTGCCGAGCTCGCTGCCGACGACGGAAGTCTCCAACCCCGCCTTCCGCGGCACCGTCACCCCGCACGTCTCCCCCGGCACGGTCAGCCTCTCGAGCGGCGGCGACGTGACGATCGGCTTGGCGATCGACGGCACCGAAATCAACGTCGAAGAAATCTTCCTCCCGATCCCGGGGGTCAAAAACCCGCCGCCGCCCTGGCTCTCGAAAATCGTCCTCCACGGCCAGGTCCACATCACCGACCACCTCGAAATGAGCGGGAACGACCTGGTCATCGACTTCGCCACCGACAGCGGCCGCTCGCAGCCGGCTGTCTCGGTCACGCTCGACGAAGCCTCGTTGCTCGCGGCGCCGCTGGTCCAGTTCGCCCTCGCCGCCGCCTTCTTCGCCGGTGGCGAAGCCGCCTACGTCGCCGCCCGCCACCAGCTGGTCGAAGAAGTGCAGGCGCAGATCAAACAGCAGGTGCTCGGGGCGCTGGCGAGCAGAGGACGGGTCACGCTGGTCGCCGCTCCCAACATCTCCGGGCATCCGATCACCGGCTCCGCGCTGCTCACCCAGTCGCAGTCGCTGCATCTCTGCTACGCGCTCTGCAACCCGGCTGGATCGACCGCCGCGATCAGCCGCTCGATGCTGCTCACCACGACCGCCGGCGCCACGGCCGACGTCGCCGCCTTCGCGATCAGCAACGCCTGCCTGCTCGGCTGCTTCGTCAAGCCGGAAGCGATCGCCCGCTTCGGCCTCCCGCCCGGAGGGTTCACGGCCGGGCATCCGTGCTTCTTCATCGGGCCGAGCACGATCCCCGTCTCTGGACTGCCGTCCGTGATCAGCGAAGTCACGCTCGAAACGCTGCTCGCGGGTATCGACGAGTCGGGGCTCCTGCGTTTGCTGATCAACCTCACCGTGCACGGCGTCGCGGGCGCGTTCAAGATCACCGCCTCGGTCGACGTCGCCTTGTCGATCAGGGCCAGCGTCAGCGGCGGCAACCTCGCGATCGAACTCGCCGAAGCGCGGCCGACGATCGTCGAAAGCGACATCTCGATCGAATGGTGGGTCTACGTCGCCGGCGGCCTCACCGGTGGCTTCGGCATCGCCGCCATCCTCGGCCTCGTCGATCTCTTCGGCGGCCAGTTCCTCAACGGGCCGCTCGCGGGCCTGATCGGGGGGTTGGCGATCCCACCGGTCACCGCGCCGCTGCCCACCGCCACCCCGCCCGTGCGGGTGCGGGAAGTGAAGAGCGTGGAGCCCGACTCCCCGCGGCGGACCCTGGCGACGTTCGGGGGCATCACGATCCCGGACCCCTTCCGCTCGCACGACGTCATCGTCAACTTCATCTGAGGCAGCGGGCCGCTCGGCCAGCGGCGCCTACAATTCGCCCAAGCGGGGCCATAGCTCAGCTGGAAGAGCGCCTGCTTTGCAAGCAGGAGGTCGCCGGTTCGATCCCGGCTGGCTCCACTCGGCTAGGTGGCGTGAGCGGCGATATAGACCACCTTGGCGTCTCGCTCCTCGCTCGGTGATCCTGAGAGAAGAATCCGGTTGTCTTCCTCCCGCTGACCGAGAACAGCGAGGGAGCGCAAGCCGCACGCATCGAGCGCCGTTTGCACTTCCTCGATCGGCCAGTGGCGTTGACGGTGCACGTGAGTCTCGATGTCCTCGCCGGAGAACCGGCCCTCGAAGAGCGCCCCTGGCTTCACCTCGTCCGAAAGCCCCTGCCACCGGGAGCGGCCTGCCTGCTCGTTCACTCCAGAGGCGTAGTCGGCACGGAACAGAGTCAGCGTGTTGGCGTCGAAAACGACTCGACCCTCTTGGCCCAGGTTCCGCTTGACACCGTCGAAGAGCTGCTCCAGGTCGCCGTCCTCGGTCAGGTAGTTGACCACGTCATTGAGAAGCAGGACCAGCTGAAAAGCCGCGCCGGGGGCGAGCTCAGGGGTGGGACGGATGGGCGGAAGGTGGCGGGCGTCGACATTCAGCAGCTGGACGCGAGAACCGAATTTACGCTCGGCCTCGGCGAGCATGCCGGGGGAGACATCGCACCCGACCACCTTCCAGCCCCGAGCCAGCAGCGGCTCAAAAGCCCGGCCGGTGCCGCAGCCCACGTCCAGCGCCCAGCCCTTCTCCAGCCCATGCTGCTCCAACTCGGGCAGCAGCACCTCCCCGAGCCACATCTCGTAGTCGTTCTGCGCATTCCAGTCGTCGTAGATGGGGGCGAAGCGGTCATAGGCGTCTCTTGCCATTTCGGTTCCGGTCATCGTTCTGCCCTTCTCGTCTGGCGCGCGCGGAGGCGCGCCTTCTTCGGCCCTGGCCGCCAGGCGGCCGGGGCCGTTCTGGATGTCTTTTCGTATTCAGGAGCCCGTCCTGGGCCCTGCGGATTGTTTCCGCACTGCGGCGGCTCCCGACCGCTGGATGCAGCCGGGAGCTTGTCAATGGGCGGCTTTAGTTGCCCTTAGCTTTGAACGCGTGGGGAAAGACAATCTCGGTCTGGAGCAGCATTTAGTCACCTCCTCTCCCTTGGATCCACTAGTGGAAATGATTCCACCATTGGACAAGGGAGACTCAGCGACTCTTGTGCGCACATCTATGAGCAATTACGATCCAGCAATCAAAAACTGAAACAGGGAGGGCTTCATGGGCACCACCAGAGCGCAGCGCCGGCAGGCAACCCAAAATCGTATGAAGGCGATGGTGCACCCGCTTCGAGCGGAAGCTTTTCGGCTGATCCGCGACCGGCACCCGAGCAGCCCCAAAGAACTCGCACGTGAACTAGAAGCGGATACCAAAGACGTCAGTTATCACATCCGCAAACTCAAAGAATTTAACTGTGTAGAAGAGGTGGGTAACCGGCGGGTTCGGGGTGCTGTCGAGACCTTTTACTCCCCCACCGAGCTACACATGATTGATACGGACGAGTGGATGGAGTTAGTCGAAGATGAGCCTGAGATGGCGGAATTCGTGATTGACGACATCATGCAAAGCACGGTCGACGATTACACGGACTCTCGCCGGGCATCCGTTGTCGGATCTGACGAGGAGTTCTTTTTAGTCCGCAACTTGCCTGTGCTCGATCCTAAAGGTATTCATGAAGCGCTGAAAGCTTCGCAGAAGTATGAAGACGAGATCGCAAAGATCGCCGGGCGCAGCGCAGAGCGTCATGCCAAGGAGGGGACCACGGAGATCCCCGTGTCCTCCGCAATCATCCTCTTCAAGAGAGGCCCCCGCCCTCGCCAGAAATCTTCCTAGTAGAACTTTCTCCAGCGGTGAAGTGTTGACGCCGCTGATTTGATCCTGTTCACTCAGCACTTCGCAAATCTTGCTGAACGCTGAGTGAACTTCTTGGAAATCGAACCCACCCCAAAGGTCCTGCCGTCTCCCTTTTCCCCGCCTGGAGAGGTCGATGCGTCCTATGTGTGGGGCTCGCTGGCTCCGCGGTTGCTTCACCCGCTCAAACTGGTGACGCTCGAAGCGCTTCTGTGGGTTGGGGAGCCGATGTCGGCCACCGGTCTCGCCGCGATGCTGGATGACCCTGACCACTACGCGGGGCTGCTCTCCTACCACTTGGCCGTGATGGCGGAGGCAGGAGTAGTGAGCGTGGTCGGCAGGCGGCCTGCGCGGGGCGCAGTGGAGCTGTTCTACTACTTCCCTTCGCGGGAGAAGAAGGGTGATCGCTCCGCGGGCGCCGGGGCAAAGCGATGAGCATCGCGATCACGGGCAGGCAGCGAGAGCTGTTCTACGGGATCGCTTTGAGCCGGCTCACCGCGATCGACGGCGTCTGGCGGGCGGTGGAGGACCATGAATGGGAGGACGCTCAGCGGCTCGGCCGCGAATTCTCCGATCTCTTGCGGCTGGTGGTGGACGATCTCGGCTGGGGGGAGGGCCGGGAAGAAGCGGTTCGGTTCACGGCCCCTCCCGACGTTCTGCAGCGGGCGATCCAGATCCTCAGGCGAGAGGCCCTCGTCGAGGACGACGAACAGCGAGAAAAACGGCTCGAGGTTTCCGGCTAACCGTGGAAGGCGATCAGCGCGGCGATGACCGCGAAAGCTCCGGCTAGGAGCGTCAGACCAAGGCCCCAGATCAACGTCCTGATCTCGGCGACCTGGCCTTCGATTTGGCTTTCGATTTCGGCCCCCTGCGCCTTCAGTTCGGCAAAGCCCTGGCGCATCTCTTCGCGAGTAGGCCTCTGCGCTAGCTGGTGTTCAACCCTTTGAAACCGCTCGTCTACCTTGTCGAACCGCTCGTAGACTTCCTTGAACCGCTCGTCGACCTGCTTGAACCGCTCATCGACCTGCTTGAACCGCTCGTCGACTTTGACGAAGCCGTCCTTCACTCCCTGGGCGAGTTCGTCGATCCTGTCGTCGTTCCAGTTGCTCATCTGCCTGCTCGCTTTCAGCGCCTCCATGATGGCAGGACTGTAGACGGAACGTTGCGACGTGTTGCGCGCAGAAAGTAAAATCTCTGCGCCTTTTATGGGCGGCTATGGACGCTTGTACCGGGCCAGCGAGATCCCGTCGCCGACGGTCTTCGCCTCGATCAGCTCCAGCCGGTGCTTGGCCTCCCCTTCGGGGAAGAGGCGCTTGCCGGCGCCGAGCAGGACCGGGAAGACCATCAGGCGCAGCTCGTCGACCAGGTCGGCTTCGATCAGCGCCTTGACCAGGGTGGCGCTGCCGGCGACGAGGATGACGCCGTCGACGTCCTCCTTGAGCCGCGCGACCGAGTCGGCGGGATCGCCGCCGAGCACGGTGGAGTTCTGCCAGTCGGCCCGCTCGAGGGTCGAGGAGACGACGTACTTCGGCATCGAATTCATCTTCTCGGCGAAGCCGGCCTCGTCTTCCATCTGCGGCCAGGCGGCGGCGAAGCCTTCGTAGGTGACGCGGCCGAGCAGCTGGGCCTCGGCCTCGACCAGCTCGTCGAGCTTGAACCTGTCGCCCTCCGCTCCCCGCTCGATCTCGAAGGTCCAGCCGCCGTGGCGGTAGCCCTCGCCCCCGCCCGGAGCCTCGATGACGCCGTCCACCGAGATGAACTCGGTTACGACGATCCTGCCCATGGTGTTCTCCCTTCGGCTTGCGGACCCGCTCTTTCCGGACCCTTTTACCTCAGCGACGAACGGCGGGGGAGAAATCGACATGCCTCGGCGCTTGACGATGCGTGCCGCGGCGAAAGCTCAGAAAAGGCCGGGTGCTCTGTGCGGGCGATCCCGAATGGGAGCCGCTGCTGAATCTAGCTCCTGACCATGTCGTCGACTTCATGTGGATGGGAACGATCCAGCTCACCGATGGGACCCGGATCCAGGTCTATAAGCACTACTTGACCAGGGACTATCTCCACCTCTCCGAGGACGGGCGAGCTTTCGTGTATGTCCCTAAGACGCGATACCGGGAGGTCAGCCCACCCTGGCTGCTGATGCGCGTTTTAGGGACGGAGTTCAACCCCGAAACGCGCTATTCTGTCCGACAGAATGTTTGGCCTGAACAAGCTCGGATTACTTTTGCGCGGTCAGCCACCAAGCACCGGGTCTCTCGGGAGCGCTCGCTGTACGTCATCGCGCGCTGCGGCATCCAATTCGTCGAACGCCGTCGGAATCCCGCAGCCTCGGGTGTGGACCAACGGGTTGGATTCTTCGGAGACGATCTCGAGGGGATTCCCCTCGAGGTGATCGCGGTGGAACTCGATGAGGAAGAGTTCATGGTGATCCACGCGATGGACCTCCACGAGCGGCATCGGCACTTTTACGAGGAGGCAGGGAAATGGCGAAAGTGAGAAAGAAGGAATTGCCCCCCGAGGCTCTCGGAGTGACCCCCTCTGGGACGGTGATCACGGAGGAGCTTGCTGAACAGTGGGCCGAAGAGCTCGAGCGGGAGGGACTCGACCCATCCAAGGTAGAACGCCGGTATGTCGGCCGCCCCTCGCTAGGACCGGCGGGCCACTCTCCCCGCGTCAGCTTTCGGGTCCCACCGGCTCTTCACAAGGCCGCTTGGGCAAGGGCGGACGAAGAAGGACGATCACTCAGCGATCTCGCCCGAGAGGCCTTCAACCGCTACATGGATTCCTAGCCGGCGATACGGTTCCCCCATGGAGCGCGACGCGGCGCTTGAAGCGGTGTTCATGCCGGTGCGGACGGCGAGCACGTTCGAGGAGACGGTCGAGCGGCTGGGCAGCGCTATCCGCCTCGGCCTGCTGGCGCCGGGGGACAAGCTGCCGCCGGAGCGGGAGCTGGCCGGCCGGCTGGCGATCTCGCGCTCGACGCTGCGGCAGGCGCTGACGGCGCTGGTCCAGAGCGGCCACTTGATCTCGCTGCGGGGGCGGACGGGCGGCACCTTCGTCGCCGAAGAGCCGCCGCTGACCGAGCAGGCCGGCGAGCCGCTGGGCCAGAGCGCCTGGGAGGTGCTCGACTACCGGTTGGCCGTCGAGCTGGGCGCGACGCAGCTGGCGGCCGAGCGCGGCGGCGAGGCGCAGCTCGACCGGCTGGAGGAGCTGATCGCGAAGATGGCCGCTTCGCTGGAGAACTTCGAGGAGTACCGGCGCGCCGACGTCCGCTTCCACATCGGCCTCGCCGAGGCCGCGCAGTCGCCGCGCCTGGTCAGCGCGATGACCGACGTGCAGGCGCAGATGAGCGACCTGATCTCGCTGATCGCCCACCCGCCGGAGGTCCTCATCCGCTCCAACGAGCAGCACGGCCGGCTGATCAAAGCGCTGCGCAAAGGCGACGCGACGCGGGCGCTGCGGCTGATGCGCGAGCACGCCGAGGGGACCGAGCACATCCTCGCCGGCCTGCTGCCGGCGCCGCTGCGGCTCTAGCCGACGCCGGCTGAGGAGCGTCCTAGGCGCGGACGCGCTCCCCCTGCGGGTCGAACAGCGGCTCGCTCGCGACCTCGCCTCCGACCCAGCGGCCGAAGATCTCTACCTCGACCGCGGTCCCCGGCTCGGCTGCCCGCGGCGGCAGGTAGGCGTAGGCGATCGAGCGCCCGACCGTGTAGCCGTAACCGCCGGTGGTCACCCGCCCGACGATCTCGCCGCCGGCCCGGACCGGCTCGTTGCCGAGCGCGATCGAGCGCGGGTCCTCCAGCGTCAGGCAGCGCAGCAGCGAGCGCGGGCCGCGCTCCTTCGCCGCCAGCAGCGCCTCCTGCCCGACGAAGCCGCCGTCCTTGTCGAGCTTGACGCAGAAGCCGACGCCGCCTTCGTAGGGCGTCTCGTCGGGGGTGATGTCGGCGCCCCAGACCCGATAGCCCTTCTCGAGCCGGAGGCTGTCGATCGCCCGGTAGCCGCCGGCGACGATCCCGTGCGGTCGCCCCGCCTCCCACAGCGCCCGCCACAGGCCCAGCCCGTACTCGGTCGGGCAGTAGACCTCCCAACCGAGCTCGCCGACGTAGGTCACCCGCAGCATCCGCACCGGCACGTTGCCGACCGTCGTCTCGCGCAGCGACATGTACGGGAAGGCCTCGTTGCCGAGGTCCTGCGGGGTCAGCGGCTGCAGCGCCTCGCGCGCCCGCGGCCCCCAGATCCCGAAGCAGGCCCACTGCGAGGTGACGTCGCGAATGCGCACCTCGTCGCCGCCGGGGAGGTGGCGGCGCATCCACTCGCGGTCGTGATTGCCGAAGGCGGTGCCGGTGACGATCGAGAAGCGCTCCGCGCCGAGGCGGGCGACGGTGAAGTCGCACTCGACGCCGCCGCGGCGGTTGAGCATCTGCGTGTAGGTGATCTGGCCGACCCCGCGCGCGACCCGGTTGTCGCAGAGGATTTCCAGGAACGCCTCCGACCCCTCACCTTCGATCTCGAGCTTCGCGAAGGAGGTCTCGTCGAAGAGCGCGACCGCCTCGCGGCAGGCGCGGTGCTCGGCGCCGATCGCCGGCGACCAGTGCTTGCCCGCCCAGCCGCGCGGCCGCAGCCGCTCGTCCCCGGCGGCGGCGTTGCGCTCGTACCAGTTGACCCGCTCCCAGCCCGATTTCTCGCCGAAGGCGGCGCCGTGCTCGCGGTGCCAGGCGTTGGCGGGGGAGGTCCGCAGCGGCCGCCCCGCCTCGCGCTCGTGGTTGGGGTAGCGGATGTCGTAGTAGGTCTCGTAGGTCTCTTCGATCCGGGCGTGGGTGTAGGCGGGGGAGCGGTACTGGGAGCCGAAGCGGCGGACGTCCATGTGCCAGAGGTCGAGGCTCGGTTCGCCCGCGGCGATCCACTCAGCGAGCGCTTTGCCGATCCCGCCCGCCCCGGCCAGCCCGTGCGCGCAGAAGCCGGCGCAGACGAAGAAGCCGGCCACCTCGGTCTCGCCGAGGCAGAACTCGTTGTCGGGGGTGAAGGCCTCCGGCCCGTTGATCAGCTTGGTGACGGTGATCTGCTCCATCGCCGGCACCCGCCGCTTCGAGTTCTCGACGATCTCCTCGAACCGCTCCCAGTCCTCTTCCAGCAGCCGGCCGTTGAAGTCGGGCGGGATCGCCTCGACGCGGCCCGGGCCGCCCGGCAGGAACGCCGCCTCGCTGCGCCGCTCGTAGCCGCCCATCACCAGCCCGCCCCCCTCCTCGCGGTAATAGACGAGCAGGTCGGGATCCCGCAACGTGGGCAAGTGCCCGCGAGCGCTTCCTGCGTTTGTGTCGCTATCCGGGACAAACGAAGGAAGCGCCACACGGCTCCTGGCCTCGGCGACCGCTTCGTGCGGCTGGGTGACCAGGTACTGGTGGGACATCGGGATCACCGGGACGCGGACGCCGGCCATCCGCGCGATCTCGGCCGCGAACATGCCGCCCGCGTCGACCACTACCTCGGCCTCGACGTCGCCCCGCTCGGTCCGCACCCCGCGCACCCGCCCGTCGGCCACGTCGATCCCGGTGACGCGCGTGCCGGTGAAGATGCGGCAGCCGCGGCGGCGGGCGCCGTCGGCGAGCGCGTAGGTGAGCTGGGCGGGATCGACGTAGCCGTCGGTCGGCAGCCAGGCGGCCCCGAGCACGCCCTCGGTCGACATCAGCGGGAACAGCTCCTGCGCCTCGGTGGCCGAGATCAGCTCCAGCGGCAGGCCGAAGGTCTTGGCCCAGCCGGCCTGGCGCCGCAGCTCCTCCATCCGCTCCTCGCTGGAGGCGAGCCGGAGGCCGCCGCACTCGACCCAGCCGGGGTCGAACTCGGACTCCTCGCCCAGCCGCCGGTAGAGCTCGACCGAGTGCATCATCATCTTCGTCAGCGAGACCGAGCCGCGCAGCTGCCCGACCAGGCCGGCGGAGTGGAAGGTCGAGCCGGAGGTGAGCTGCGAGCGCTCCAGCAGCACCACGTCGTCCCAGCCGAGCTGCGCCAGGTGGTAGGCGAGCGAGGCGCCGCCGACGCCCCCGCCGACGATCACGCAGCGGGCGCGGTCGGGCAGCTCAGCCCGCGGCACCGCCCGCCTCCTCCAGCAACCGCTCCAGCCGGCCACCCGCGTTGAGGTCGCGCATCCGCTCGAAGTGCTGCTCGCAGTAGCCGGCGAAGTCGAACTCGAGCTCGGAGATCGTGCTCTGCACCGCCCCCCACATCGCCTCGCGGAAGTCGGACATGAAGCGCATCAGCCGCAGCGAGGCCAGTCGCCGTCCGCTCACCGGCGTCTCGAAGTAGGCGCTCAGCAGCGCTTCCTCGCCCGCCTCGTCGAGCTCGTTGTTGACGGCGAAGTTGCCGAGGTCGAAGTAGCGGTCGTTCATCCCGGCGTACTCCCAGTCGACGATCCGGATCCCCCGCGCCGAGCGGATGAAGTTGGCGGCGAGGAGGTCGTTGTGGCAGGGGACCGGCTCGTGCTCGGGCCCTGTCAGCACCGCTTCGATCCGCAGCGACGCCGCCGCGGCCCACTCGTAGGAGGCGGGCACCTCGGCGCCGCGGTCGGCCATCCGCGCCGCGTAGGCCTCGACGATCCGGAAGCTGGAGAAATCGGCCGGCAGCCGTTCCTCGCAGGCGTGCAGCGAGCGCAGCGCCGCCGCCACCTCGGCCACCGCCTCCGGCTCACGCAGCTCCTCGGCGCGCATCGGCTCGCCGACGACGAACCGAGTGACGAGGCAGGGCGGGTCGTCCAGCATCGCCACCACGCCCGGACCGAGCCCGGCCCGCGCTGCCACTTCTCCCGCCACCCGCTCGGCCCCGCGGTCGATGCCCAGCAGCGCGGTGTCCTTGCCCGGCAGCCGCACCACCACGTCCTCCCCGGCGAAACGGGCGCGGAAGTTGCGGTTGGTGATCCCGCCCTCGAGCGGGACCGCGTCCCCTTCCAGCTCACCGAGGCGGGCCGAGATCGCTCCGAGGGTGTCCGCGAGTGAGGCCATGAGCGCCGGAGCAAGATTCTCTGCTCGCCATTGACATGGGTCAAGCGCAGTTCTAGGCTCGCCTGGACCTTATAGGTCGGTTCTTTACACCTTTTTACGCCGAGTTGGGTGCTCGGGAAGGGAGAGGTCGGATGGAGAGCAGCGCTTCGGCGCCGAGCCGCGACGAACAGCGACTCGCGGAACTCGGCTACAAACAGACCCTGAACCGGGCGTGGAGCGGCTTCTCCAACTTCGCGATCTCGTTCACGATCATCTCAATCCTCGCCGGCTGCTTCACCACCTACGGCCAGGCCTGGAACAACGGCGGCCCGGTGGCGATCTCGATCGGCTGGCCGCTGATCTCGATCCCGATCCTGATCATCGGCTTCTGCATGTCGGAGCTGGTCTCCGCCTACCCGACCGCGGGCGGGATCTACTGGTTCGCTGGCCGTCTTGGCGGGCCGGTCTGGGCCTGGTTCACCGGCTGGTTCAACCTGATCGGCCTCGTCGCCGTCGTCGCCTCGGTCGATTACGCGGCGGCGACCTTCCTCAACGTCGTCCTCGGCCTCTACGAAGTCAACGTCTTCGGGATCAACTTCGGCGACGAATCGCACGTCCTCGCCGAGGTCTTCCTGCTCTTCGTCTTGATCCTGGCGGTGCACACCATCGTCAACATCCGCCGCACCCACCTGCTCTCGCTGGTCAACAGCGTCTCGGTCTGGTGGCACGTGCTCGGCGTCGCCGCGATCGTCCTCGTCCTCATCTTCGTCCCCGACGGCCACCAGAGCTTCAGCTTCGTCTTCGGCCACCGAATCAACCAGAGCGGCTTCAGCAACGGCATGTACTGGTTCTACGTGCTGCCGCTCGGGTTCCTGCTGACCCAGTACACGATCACCGGCTTCGACGCCTCGGCGCACATCTCCGAGGAGACGCACGGCTCGGAGATGAGCGCCGCCAAGGGGGTCTGGCGCTCGATCTTCTACTCGGCGGTGATCGGCTGGATCGTGCTGCTGGCGATCACCTTCTCCGTCACCAACGTCAGCGGCGCCAACGAAGCCTTCGGCTTCGCGCCGACCCTGCTGACCGAAGCGCTCGGCACGGGCTGGGGCAAGTTCGTCCTCATCATCTCCGTCGTCGGCCAGCTCTTCTGCGGCGCCGCCTGCCTGACCAGCGCCTCGCGCATGTGTTACGCCTTCTCGCGCGACAAAGGCTTCGGCCACAGGGTGTCGGGCTGGATCTCCCGCGTCGACGAGAAACGGGTGCCGGTCTACGCGGTGCTGACGATGGCCTTCTTCGCGCTGCTGATCACCCTGCCGGCGCTGAAGGGCAAGTCGAACGGCGAAGCTGTCCCGTTCGCCTTCTTCGCGGTCGTTTCGATCACCGTGATCGGCCTCTACATCGCCTACGTGATCCCGATCTTCCTGCGCTGGCGGATGGGCGAGTCCTTCGAGCCCGGTCCCTGGACCAACGGCCGCAAGTACAAGTGGATGAACCTGTTCGCGACGATCTGGGTCGGGATCATCACGGTCATCTTCTGCCTGCCGTTCACCCCTGAAGCGGTGCCGTGGAACAGCGAATTCAGCTGGGAGGCGTTCAACTACGCGCCGCTGACGGTCGGGGTCGTGATCGCGCTGGCCGGGATCGCCTGGCTGGCGAGCGCCCGCAAGCACTTCACCGGGCAGGTGCGCGAGGTCGAGCTCGAGAAAGAGATCGGCGCGGTGCCGGAAGTCGGGCCGGCGGCGCCATGACCTGCCTCGGCCTGAGCGCAAGCGCGAGCCCGTAACGTTCCCCGCGTGACCGTCGAGGAGCTGAAGCAGGCGGTCGCGGACGGCACGGTCGACACCGTGCTGCTCGCGATCGCCGACATGGAGGGACGGCTGCAGGGCAAGCGGCTGACCGCGTCGCACTTCCTCGGCGACGTGCTCGAGCACGGAGCGGAGGGCTGCAACTACCTGCTCGCCGTCGACGTCGACATGGAAACGGTCGGCGGCTACGCGATGGCCTCCTGGGAGAAGGGCTACGGCGACTTCGAGATGGTCCCGGACCTGGAGACGCTGCGGCCGGTGCCGTGGCTGCCGGGGACGGCGATGGTGATGGCCGACGTGCAGTGGGGGGACGGGCGCGAAGTCGTCGCCTCGCCGCGGCAGATCCTGCGCCGCCAGCTGGCGCGACTGGCCGAGCGCGGCCTCGGCGCCAACGCCGCCACCGAGCTCGAGTTCATCGTCTTCCGCGACACCTACGAGGAGGCCTGGAGGAAGGGCTTCCACGACCTCGAGCCGGCCAACCTCTACAACATCGACTACTCGCTGCTGGGGACGGCGCGGGTCGAGCCGCTGATCCGTCGCATCCGCAACGAGATGGCCGGCGCGGGGATGAGCGTCGAGAACTCCAAGGGCGAGTGCAACCTCGGCCAGCACGAGATCAACTTCCGCTACGAGGGGGCGCTGCGCAGCGCCGACAACCACGTCGTCTACAAGAACGGCGCCAAGGAGATCGCCGCCCAGGAGGGGCACGCGATCACCTTCATGGCCAAGTTCAACGAGCGCGAGGGCAACTCGTGCCACATCCACTGCTCGCTGGCGGGGGAGGGCGGCGCCAACGCGTTCGCCGCCGACCAGTCGCTGTTCGAGCGCTTCGTCGCCGGCCAGCTCGCCTGCATGCGCGAGCTGACGCTGATGTACGCGCCGCACGTCAACTCCTACAAGCGCTTCGCCAAGGGGTCCTTCGCGCCGACCGCGATCGCCTGGGGGCGCGACAACCGCACCTGCTCGCTGCGGGTGGTCGGCCACGGCGAGGGGCTGCGGGTGGAGAACCGGCTGCCGGGCGCCGACGTCAACCCCTACCTGGCGCTGAGCGCGATGATCGCCGCCGGCCTGTATGGGATCGACGCGGAGCTGCCGCTGGAGCCGGTCTTCGAGGGCAACGCGTACGAGTCCGACAAGCCGCGGGTGCCGTCGAACATCTACGCCGCCCGCGACGCCTTCGCGGCGAGCGAGGTGGCGCGGGAGGCGTTCGGCGGCGAGGTCGTCGACCACTACCTGAACCGGGCGGGCGTCGAGATCGACGCCTTCGAGGCGGCCGTCACCGACTGGGAGCGCTACCGGGGCTTCGAGCGGCTGTGACCGGGACGGCTGCGAGCGGGGCGCCGGCGATCGGCATCTGCGCCGCGGTCGAGCGGGTCTCCTGGGGCGTCTGGGACGGATACGAGGTGACGCTGGCGCCGCGCGGGTACGTGCGGGCGGTGCAGCGCGCCGGCGGAATCGCGATCGTGCTGCCGCCCGACGAGGCGGCGGTCGCCGAGCCGGATCTCCTCCTCGACCGGGTCGACGCGCTGATGCTGGCCGGCGGCGCCGACATCGACCCCTCCAGCTATGGCGCCGAGCCGCATCCCGAGACGCGCGGGACCTGGCCCGAGCGCGACCGCTTCGAGCTGGCGCTGGCGCGGCGGGCGCTGGCGCGCGACCTGCCGGTGCTGGGGATCTGCCGCGGCATGCAGCTGCTGAACGTGGCGCTGGGCGGGACGCTGGTCCAGCACCTGCCGGAGACGCTCGGCGCGGAGACGCACCGCACGGTCGCCGGCACCTTCAGCGAGCACCACGTGCGGCTCGACCCCGAGTCGCTCGCCTGCGCGGCGGCGGGCCTGGAGGGCTTCGTCGTCTGGTCCCACCATCACCAGGGAGTCGACCAGCTCGGCGAGGGGCTGAGGGTGAGCGGCTGGTCGCAGGAGGACGACCTGCCCGAGGCGATCGAGCTGCCGGGCAGGCGCTTCGCCCTCGGCGTGATCTGGCACCCCGAGGAGGACGAGAGCAGCAGGGTGATCGCGGCGCTGGTCGAGGCCGCCCGCAGTTCCGCGGTTCCTTATGCACGCATATCGGGTCTAAGGAACCACGCAACGGGGGGTGGGCATGGCTGACGGGGCGACCATCGAAGTCGTCGAGCCGGCGACGGAGCGGATGATGGCCGAGGTACCGCGCGCAGGCGTCCAGGAGGTCGACGCGGCGGTGGCGCGGGCGAAGGCCGCCCTCCCGGCCTGGCGGGCGGTGGCTCCGGCGGACCGGGCGAAGCTGCTGCGCGAGCTGGCCGACGCGATCGAGGCGCGCGGCGAGGAGCTGGCGCGGCTGGAGGCGCGCAACGCCGGCAAGCCGATCGGCGACGCGCGCGGCGAGATGGAGATGGTGGTCGAGACCTTCCGCTACTACGCCGGCGCGCCCGAGCGGTTGCTCGGGCAGACGATCCCGGTCGCCGGCGGCGTCGACATGACCTTCCGCGAGCCGCTCGGAGTGGTCGGCCTGATCGTGCCCTGGAACTTCCCGCTGACGATCGCCTCCTGGAAGGTCGCGCCGGCGCTGGCGGCCGGCAACTGCGTCGTCCTCAAGCCGGCCGAGCTGACGCCGCTGACCGCGCTGGAGCTGGAGCGGATCGCGCCGGAGGCGGGGCTGCCGGAGGGGGTGCTGAACGTCGTCGCCGGGCCCGGCAGCGTTTGCGGCCGGCGCCTGGTCGAGCACCCCGACGTCGCCAAGATCGCCTTCACCGGCTCGACCGAGGTCGGGCGCGGGATCGCCGCCGGCGCCGCGCAGACGATCAAGCGGGTGACGCTGGAGCTGGGCGGCAAGTCGGCCAGCGTCGTCTTCGCCGACGCCGACCTCGAGGCCGCCGCGGCGGCGGCGCCGATGGCGGTCTTCGGCAACGCCGGCCAGGACTGCTGCGCCCGCTCGCGGATCCTCGTCGAGCGAAACGCAGTCGACGACTTCCTCGCGGTGCTGCAGCCGGCGGTGGAGGGGATCGCGGTCGGCGACCCGCTCGACGAGCGCACCCAGATGGGGCCGCTGATCTCCGCCGGCCGGCGCGACGCCGTCGCCTCCTACGTCCCCGAGGACGCGCCGGTGGCGATCCGCGGCAGCGTCCCCGACGGGCCCGGCTACTGGTTCCCGCCGACCGTGCTCTCCCCCGTCGCCAACGACGACCGCGCCGCGGCTGAGGAGATCTTCGGCCCGGTCGCCTGCGTCATCCCCTTCGACTCCGAGGAGGAGGCGGTTCGCCTCGCCAACGACACGATCTACGGCCTCTCGGGCTCGATCTGGACCCGCGACGGGGCGCGGGCGCTGCGGGTGGCGCGGGCGATCGAGACCGGCGTCCTCTCGGTCAACTCGAACACCTCCGTGCGCGTCTCGACCCCGTTCGGCGGCTTCAAGCAGTCGGGCGTGGGACGAGAGCTGGGGCCCGACGCCCTCGACCACTACACCGAGCTGAAGAACGTCTACTACGCGACCGAGGGGGGTTGAGCATGGCTGGAAGGCTGGCGGGAAAGGTCTGCGTCATCACCGGGACGGCGAGCGGGATCGGCGCCACCTCGGCGCGGCTGTTCGCGGCCGAGGGGGCGGACGTGGTCGGGATCGACCTCGACGCCGAGCAGGCGGTCGGGGCGCTGACGATCGCCGCCGACGTCTCCGACGAGGAGCAGGTGCGCGGCGCCCTGCAGACCGCGCGCGAGCGGTTCGGGCGCATCGACGTGCTGATGAACAACGCCGGCATCAACCCCACCGACGACGGCTCGGTGCTGGAGACGACGCTGGAGAGCTGGCAGCGGGTGCAGGACGTCAACCTGCGCAGCGTCTTCCTCTGCTGCAAGCACGGCATCCCCCACCTGCTCGAGGCCGGCGGCGGCTCGGTGGTCAACGTCGCCTCGTTCGTCGCGACGATGGGCGCCGCCGTCTCGCAGGGCTCCTACACCGCCTCCAAGGGCGCCGTGCTCTCGCTCTCGCGCGAGCTCGGGGTCGAGTTCGCCGACCGCGACGTCCGCGTCAACGCCCTCTGCCCGGGCCCGGTCAACACCCCCCTGCTGAAAGAGCTCTTCGCCAAGGACCCCGAGCGCGCCGCCAAGCGCCTCGTCCACATCCCGATGGGCCGCTTCGGCGAGCCCGAGGAGATCGCCAAAGCCGCCCTCTTCCTCGCCAGCGACGATTCCAGCTTCGTCACCGCCAGCACCTTCCTGGTCGACGGCGGCCTCTCCGCCGCCTACCTGACCCCGGTGCAGCGCGACGCTCCCTCCTGAATCAGCGCTTGACGCCGATCCACGCGGCAGAGCCCAACGAGCGGCTCCATTCCCCCTTCGCCGTGGGTTTCTTCCAGCCGCTCCCGGCTCCGTCGACGATCCTGTACTTGCGGCCGTGGTTGTCGACCCGGATCACGCCGTGGCTCGAGCCGCTGCTCCAGGCGATGCGGGCGGTCCAGTCGCAGTAGATGTCCAGCGCCTGCACCAGCAGGAAGAGGTTCAGCGGCTTTCGCAACGAGACGGTCCAGGGGAATTCGATCGGCGGCGCCGGATGCGGCAGGTGAAAGCCGACGCGGAGGGCGCCGTTCGGGTCGGCGCTGCTCCCCCTGATCTCGTGCGTGAAGCCGTCGAGGTCGGTTTCGATCGCCGGCCCCACCGGCCGCCGCCCGCAGGGACGGTAGAAGACCGTCCCGATCGGCCGGAGACCGAGGTTGACGACCTGGAACTCGACGCTCGTGATCGTGATCTTCTTCGCTGCACCGGGTTCGGTCGGCCGCAGGGTCACCTCGACCGCGCCGCGTTCGGCCGGCATCGCCTGCGGGTTTTCTTCGATCTGCCGCCAGTCGCCGGGCGGGGGCTTTTCGGCGATCTTCAACCCGACCCCTCCGATGACGAAGGTCCCGCTCATGCATTCGGCCCTGACTTCGGATTCGGTGACGGAAAAGAGCGGCGAACCTGAACCCCCGTCGCTGGAGACGAGGACGATCCAGGCGAGAACCGCAGCGCCAAGGACGACTGCCCCCAGAATCGCGATGCGGCCCCGGCTCATGCCAGAACTATTTCATGCTCAAGAACCTTTAACTACCTCCAGCCAACGCCGGCACAGGTCTCCTCCCACCGCGTTGAAGGCGCCGATCTTCGCCTCGGTCTCAGGACCGAGGACCGCCGGGTCGATGCCGATCCGCACCGCGTCGGGGTCGGTCTCGTAGCCCTCGACCCAGTGGAGCGCGTCGGCGCGGCTGACCTCGGGGTGGAACTGCAGCGCCCAGACGCGCTCGCCGATCCGGCATCCCTGCAGGCAGACCTCGCTGCGGGCCAGGGGGACGGCGCCGGGTGGGAGCGGGAACTCGTAGCTGTGCCACTGGAAGGCCTCGAAGGACGGGGCGAGGGGAGCGAGCAGCGGGTCCTCCTTCCCCGCGGCGGTGACCTCGACCGGGTGCCAGCCGATCTCCGGCCGCAGGGCGCGGCGGGGTCGCGCCCCCGCAGCCGCGGCGAGCAACTGGCCGCCGAGGCAGAGGCCCAGCAGCGGCGCCTCCCGCGCGAGCAGCTCCCCCAGCAGCGCCTTCTCCTCGGCGATCCAGCCGTGGCGATCGCCTTCGTCGACGTTCATCGCGCCGCCGAGGACGAGCACGGCGTCGTAGCCGAAGGGGTCCGCCGGCGGCTCGCGCCGCTCCGGCGGCGTCCACTCGTCGAGGCGCCCGCCGGCCTCCTCGATCGCCTCGGCGAACACCCCCGGCCCGGCGTCGCGCTGGTGGACGATCGCGAGGACCCTCATGAGCTTTGACGGTATAGGCTCACCGGTCAAGGGAGGTAGTCATGAAAAAACCAATCAGCAGTCTGTTCCTGGCTGCGGCGATTGCCGCTGCCATGGTTCTGGTGGCAAGCGGTCTCGCCGGCGCTGCCGAAAAACCGGTGACAGTGGTCGGCGGTGAAATCCATGCTGAATTCGACGGCGGCTTCACGCCGAAGGTCCTGTCGAAGAAAAAGCCGACGCCGATCAGCTTCAACATCTCGGCGAAAATGAAAAGCCTGAATCCGAACCCGGAAGAACAGCATCTGCCGGCGCTGAAGGAATTCATCCTCGAAGGGGACAAGCACGCCGGCATCTCCGTCAAGGGGATCCCGATCTGCAAGCCCGGCCAGCTGCAGTCGACGACCAGCACCCAGGCGCGCAAGGTCTGCGGTCCGGCGCTGATCGGCACGGGTAAGACGGCAGTCGGGATCAAGTTCCCCGACCAGAAGGAAATCCCGGTCAAAAGCGAACTGCTCGTCTTCAACGGTGGGTTCAAGGGCGGGGTGACGAAGTTGCTGATCCACGCTTACATCACCGTTCCGACCCCCGCTGCGATCGTCACCACGGTGAAGATCACGAAAATCCACAAAGGGCGCTATGGCCTGCTGTCCGTCGCCTCGATTCCGAAGATCGCCGGCGGCAGCGGCTCGGTCAAATCGTTCAACCTGACGTTGAAAAGGGGGATCCTCTCCGCCACCTGCCCCGACGGCCACCTCAACGCCCGCGGCAGCGCGGTGTTCGCCGACGGGAACAGGCTCTCGGGCGAAGTGGCCCGGACCTGCACCGGGAAGGGCTGAGCCGACTCCGCGCCGGGTACTGCTGCTGGCGGCCGCTTTCGTGGCGGCGGTCTGCGGCAGTGCCCTCGCGCGGGCAGCCCAAAGCGAACGGGCGACGATCTGCTTGCAGAGAGCGGCTCCGGTGCGGAGAGAAGGCGGAGATCGGACTCCCGCGGAGATCGTCACCACGGGCAAAGTGAAGAGAAGCGACCTCAACCGCTACAAACTCGAGCTCGCCGGCTCGATCCCGAAAATCGCCGGCGGCAGCGACGGCACCCGCCTCAGCGGCACGATCTCCCGGCCCTGCACGCCGCTGCCCTGACCGGTGCGTCAGGCGGTCGCGAGGACGAGCCCCACCGCCCGCTCGATCTCGGCCATCTTCTCGCCATCGACTTCCCCCAGATGGCGCAGCAGTCGCGAGCGCGCAACACCCCGGATCCCACGGCAGATCACGGCGCTGGGATTGTCGATCCCCGTCTCGGGAGTCAACCGGGGTCGCAGTGCGGAGGGGGGCAGAGAGCTGGAGAGGGGAACGACGACGATCAGCTCATGGTCTATGCCGACCAGGAACTCATCGGCAGAGAGCACGACTACGGGCCGATTCTTTCCAGGCTCTCCCCTTCGACCCGCGCCTAGAGACGCGAGCCATATCTCACCGCGCCGCGGATTAGTCGATTCCATCTTCGAGGGTGCCCTCCCATAGCCGGTACTCGGCCAAGGCCACGGGATCGTTCATCTCGGCCCTGGTCGCTTCGCGCTCGGAGCGGTAGGCGTCGGCCCGCTCGGCCCGCTCGGCCAATTCGGTGAGCAGAGTCGAGAGGGAGACGCCCCGATCCTTGGCCCGCGCGGCCAGGCGGTCGCGCGTCTGCCGGGGAACGCGAATGGTGGCGGTATCGGAAGGCATGTCGCCTGACCATAGCGCCAAGTGATGTCGCCTTGGTTTGAGCTTCGGCTTCGCGGCTGCGAATCACGGGTCCTCAAGGCTGCAGCGCGCCAATTTCTCCCCCCTGCGCTTCATTGCCTCCAGGTCTCCCGCTTCCTCGATCGATGAAATCGCGGCAGGAGCGAGCTCTCGCAGGCCATTGGTTCCGGCGATCAGGTGCAGGGGTTTGCCGGCCGCGGTGCAGCGCGCGGCGATCGCGCCGACGACCTTGCCCTCGAGGCTCTGGGAATCGAAGCGGCCCTCGCCGCTGACGGCGGCGTCGGCACGGGCGAGGCGGGAGTCGAAGTCGACGGCGTCGAGGACGAAGTCGGCGCCGGGGCGGAGCCGGGCGCCGTGGGCCCAGAGGCCTCCGGAGAGGCCGCCGGCGCAGCCGGTCATCGGCACCCGGCGTGGATCGCGGGGGAGCTCGACGGCGAAGCGCTCGAGTCGCTCGCCCAAGCGCGCCACCGCAGCCGGGCTCGCCCCCTTCTGCGGGGCGAAGACGCGGCCGGCCTCCTCATAGGGGGTGCGCACGTCGCAGAGGACCTCGATCGTGAGGGCGTCGAGGAGCCCGGCCTCTTGCAGCGCCTCGATCGCGCCGCGCCCGCCGTCGGTGCTGGCGCTGCCGCCGGCGGCGAGGAGGACGCGCCGCGCCCCGGCCGCGACCGCGGCCGCGATCAGCTCGCCCGTCCCGAAGGTGTCGGCCGCCTCGGCGTCGCGCTCCCCGGGCGTGAGCAGCGACAACCCCGACGCCTGCGCCGTCTCGACGATCGCCGTCTCCCCGTCGCCGAGCAGGCCGAAGGCCGCCTCCAGCGACCGCCTCAGCGGATCGTGCACCGGCGCCGTGCGCCGCTCTCCCCCGAGCGCAGCCAGCAGCACCTCCATCGTCCCTTCGCCCCCGTCGGCGACCGGGCAGCGGTCGGCCTCGCCGCCAGCGGCTTCCACCCCCGCCGCGATCGCCTCCGCCACCGCAGCGGCGTCGAAAGTCCCCTTGAACGAGTCCGGCGCGACGAGGAAGCGAGCCATCGCCTATCCGTTTGGCGACGACCGCGCCACCGGCTTGCCGCGCTGGTAGAGCCAGCGGTGGAAGAGCGGGCCGAGGTCGCGCCCGGAGACGCGCTCGGCGAGAGCGATGAATTCCGCGATGTCGCCGCTGCCGTAGCGATGCTCTTCCGCCCAGCTCCGCAGCACCCGCAGCATCGGCCTGGTCCCGATCGCCAGGCGCAGCGCCTCCAGCGCCATCGCGCCGCGGACGTAGGTGGTCGGGTCGAAGAGGTAGGCGGGCGAGCCGGGATGGCCGGGCGGCGGGTTCCAGAACCGCTCGTCCGCCGCCGGCACCCGGTAGAGCCGGCTGAAGGTCGCGTGAGCGCTGCGGCCGCCGTGGCGCTCGGCGTAGTACCACTGGGCCCAGGTCGCGAAGCCCTCGTTGAGCCAGATGTCGGGCCAGCGCTTCAGCCCGACCGAGTCGCCGAACCACTGGTGCGCGGTCTCGTGGACGACGGTGGTGAGGTCGGGGACGAAGGCGTAGATCGGCCGGCTCTGGCTCTCCAGCGCGTAGCCGAGCTGCGGCGCGTAGTCGACGATCGAGCCGGCCGAGTCGAACGGGTAGGGGCCGAAGAGGCGGGACTCGAAGCGGACGATCCGAGCCAGCTCGGCCAGCACCGGCCGCGACTGTCTCTCCATCCGCGGGTCGACCAGCGTCCAGGCGGGCAGCTTCCCGATCCGGCTCTCGACGAGCTTGCCGCGGCCGACGTCGAGCACCGCCAGGTAGGGGCTCATCGGCGCGCGTTCGCTCCAGAAGTAGCGCCGCCGCCGGCGGGGTTGCCTGACGAATCCCGTCAGCCGGCCGTTGGAGACGGCGGCCAGGGGCCGCGGGACCGAGACCGAGACGTCGAAGCTCGCCTTGTCCCACGGCACGTCGTTGCAGGCGAGCCAGGAGGCGGTGCCGAGCGGCTCGCCGACGGCGAGCGCTCCGTCGTCGGTGCGAACCCAGCCCTCTTCGCTGCCGTCGGGATCGGTGACAGTTCGCGGCCGGCCGCGGTAGCGAACGTGGACCACGAACCTTTCGCCGCTGCCGAGCGGGGTCTGCGGGCGGATCGCCAGCTTGCCGTCCTTGCGCGAGAAGCCGGCGGGCCGGTCGCCCACCGCGACGGATTTCACCTGCAGGCCGAACAGGTCCAGGGAGAAGCTCTCCAGTTCGGCGTTCGCGACGGCGACGATCCGCTCCGCCGCGGCGATCCTCTCGCCGGCTCCCGGCTCGAAGAAGAGGTCGGAGTCGTAGTGGAGGACGTCGTAGGCGTGGCTGCCGACCCGCGGGAAGAACGGTTCGCTCGCCGTCGCCTGCGGTGCGAGCGCCAGCAGACCGAAGCAAGCGAGAAGGAAGAGCGACCGTGGCGCGCGCAAGTACCGCATCCTACGATGCGTTCATGCCGCTCGAAGTCGATCGCAACTACGAGCTCAGGAGCGACGAGGAGCTCGGCGCGGGACTGAAGCGCGTCGCCGCCGGCCGGGCGGAGAGGGCGATCGAACGCCTCCGCGACGAGGAGGATCGCGCGGAGGCCGTCCACGGCGCCCGCAAGGACATGAAGAAATTGCGCACGGTCCTGCGGCTGGCCCGGGACGAGCTGCCGAAGGACCTCTACGCGGAGGAAAACGAGCGTTTTCGCGACGCGGCGCGGGCGCTGTCGGCGAGCCGCGACGCGGAGGTGAAGCTGGCGACGCTGGACGCTCTCGCCGAGGAGGACGGGAAGCTCCCGGAGGAGGCGGTCGCGGCCTGGCGGGCGATCCTCGACCGCGACCGCGAGGCGGCCGCCAACACCGCCGGTGGCGAGGCGGCCATCGGCCTGATCGAAGCCGGCCTGGCCGGGATCCGCGAGTGGCCGCTGGCGGGGGACTCGTGGAAGACGCTCGGCGCCGGCGCGAAGCGCTCCTATCGCCGCGGCCGCCGGGCGATGGCCGACGCCGAAGCGGAGCCGAGCGAGGCGAGCTTCCACCGGTGGCGGAAACGGGCGAAGGACCTCTGGTACGAGCTGCGCCTCCTCGGGGCCGCCTGGAGCGGGCCGCTCGAAGCCGCGGCCGAGGAGGCCCACCGGTTGACGGACCTGCTCGGCGATCACCACGACCTCGCGGTCCTGCGCGCAGACCTGCGCGAGCGCCAGCTCGGCGAGGAGGAGGCGGCGGCGCTGGAAGGGGCGATCTTCAAGCGGCAGAAGCGCCTCGCGGGCGAGGCGCTCGACCTCGGGCGCCGCCTCTACGCCGAGAAGCCGAAGGCCTTCGACCGTCGCCTGCGCCGGTACTGGGAGGCCTGGCGCGGGTAGGTCGCGAGCGTGTCGGCCAAAGCGAAGAAATCGGGAAAGGCGAAGCAGCCGGAGAAGGCCCTCGACCAGTACGAGCGCAAGCGCGACTTCGGGAAGACCTCGGAGCCGGCGGCGAAGCGCGGGGGCGGGGAGGAAGGAGCGCCGCGCTTCGTCGTCCAGGAACACAGCGCCCGCCGCCTGCACTGGGACCTGCGGCTCGAGCACGACGGCGTCGCCGCCTCCTGGGCGATCCCCAACGGCATCCCCGAGAGCCCCGACGAGAACCGCAAGGCCGTCCACACCGAGGACCACCCGCTCGAGTACCTGGAGTGGGAGGGCGAGATTCCCCAAGGGGAGTACGGCGCCGGGACGATGAAGATCTGGGACGCCGGCACCTACGAGCTGGAGAAGTGGGAGCCGGGGAAAGTGATGGTCGAGTTCCACGGCGAGCGGCTGCAGGGCCGCTACGCGCTCTTCCGCGCCGGCAAGGCCGAGAAGGACTGGATGATCCACCGGATCGACCCGCCGTCGCGCGAGCGCGACCCGTTCCCGGAAAACGTGGTGCCGATGCTGGCCCGCCTCTCGCAGCTGCCGCGCGACGACGGCAAGTGGGCGGTCGAGGTGAAGTGGGACGGGATCCGCGCGATCGCCTACTGCAAACCCGGTCGGGTGGAGCTGCAGACCCGCAACCTCAACGAGGTCACCGCCCAGTACCCGGAGGTGCGGCGGATCTCGCGCGCGCTGGGCTCCCACGACGCCGTCCTCGACGGCGAGCTGGTCGCCTTCGACGCGAACGGCAAGCCCAGCTTCGAGCGGCTGCAGCAGCGCATCCACAACACCGACGAGAACGTGATCCGGCGGCGGATGAAGAGCCACCCGGTCGTCTACGTCGTCTTCGACCTCCTCTATCTAGATGGCCGCGACCTCACCGGCGAGCCCTATACGCGCCGCCGCGAGCTGCTCGAGGGGCTGGAGCTCTCCGGCGAGCACTGGCAGACGCCCAGCTACTCGGTCGGCCATGCCAAGGAGCTGCTGGCGGCGAGCAAGGAGCAGGG
>JBQCDH010000002.1:0-25043 GCA_051961435.1 Solirubrobacterales bacterium | reverse complement strand
CCCTTAGATAGTGCCCTCCTATGGAGGGCAAACATCAGATTGCATGTCGCGCACTTCGCGGACAGGGGACGACCGGACCCTCTCTCGACACGTTGCGTGGTTCCTTTTGCACCGCATAGGTGCATAAGGAACCACGGAACTAGGAGCTGCCTTTCGTCGGCTGGCGCCTGCCGGAACTCTGTGGTGGAGGGGACCGGCACTCCTGCGGAGGAATGTTCGGCGAGACGCAATCTGGTGTCTTGCGCGGCCGAAGGCCGCGCTCCAGGTTCTCCCCGACCGGAGGGAGGGGAGGTCGATTCCGGAGGAGGAGTGCCGGTCCCCTGTGCCGGGTGGGGTCGGTCCCTGAACCGGGGGAGGGGGTGCCCCTCCCCCGGAATCGCTTTCGTCCTGCGCTACTTGATGTATTCGGCGGATTCGAGGTAGGCCTTTGCGGCGGCCGCCGGCGTTTCCTTTTCGAGTTCGACCCGGGCGTCGAGCTCCTGCATCACTTTCAGGGTCAGGCCTTCCTGCACCTGCAGGATCGTCTTTTCGTAGTCAGGCCCGGCTTTTTCGGCCGTCGACTTCTTGCTGACGAAGATGACGTTGCCGGCCGGGAAGACGTGCTTGTCGTCTTCGAGGATGACGAACTTGTCCTTCTCCGCCGAGAGCTGCGGGTCGGTGGTGAAGAGGATCGATAGATCCGCCTGGCCCTTTTCCAGGACCGTGTAGCGGAGCCCGATGTCGACCGGGTGGAACGACTTGAACTCGAGCCCGTAGAGCTTTTCCAGCCCGGCCAGGCAGTCGATCCGCTGGCGGCACTCGGGCGAGCCGTAGAGGGTCAGCTTTTCGGAGACGCCTTCGAGGTCGGAGACGGTCTTCAGGCCGTACTTTTCCGCCGTCGATTTCAGCGTCCCGACCGCATTGGCGCTGGCGAACGGGGTCGGTTCGAAGGCGACGAGCCCTTCCTTTTCGAATTCTTCGTTCGCCTTTTCCCATGCTTCGGTCGCGTCGGAGGGCACTTCTTCGGGTTCGAGCCCGAAGAACGAGGTCAGCGCCGTCGAGGCGTACTCCGGGTAGCCGGAGATGGTCCCGTTCTTGACCGCCTGGTGGGCGACCGTTTCCGAGCCGAGGTTGAGGTCCGACTTGACCTTGTAGCCGGCCGCGCTCAGCGCCTGCGCGTAGATTTCACCGAGGATTTCCTGTTCGGGGAAGTTCTTCGAGCCGATCGTCAGGCTGACCTTGGCGTTTTCGGGGTTGGACTTGATCGCCCCGGTTTCGCCGCCTTCTTCGCCGCCGCTGGTGGTGCTGCTGCCACCGCCGCAGGCGGCGAGGCCGAGCGTTAGCGCGAGCGCGGCGAGCGCCGCCAGCAGCACCCGGGCTCTCGTTTGGTCGATCCTCACTGGTTGCCTCCTCTTTTGGGTTGGTCGGTCAAGTCAGGCGCCCTGCAACCGCAAGCCTTTCGAAGTGAGCAGACGTTGCAGCCCGGCCAGGGCGAACTCGAGCGTGAGCGCGAGGGCCGCGATCAGGATCGCCCCCGCGAGCACCCCGTCGGTCCCGTACACGTTGCGGTTGATGACGAAGTCGCCGAGGGTGAGGACGCCGGCCAGCGGCGCGATCGTCGCCGTCGCGACGATGTTGATCGTCGCCGTGCGGATCCCCGCGAACAGGGTGGGGATCGCCAACGGCACCTCGACCTTGCGGAGGATTTCGAGCTCGGTCATCCCCATCCCGCGCGCCGCCTGCACGGTCGCCGGGTCGACCTGGCGGATGCCGGTGAAGGCGTTGGAGAGGATCGGCGGGATGCCGAGGACCGAGAGCGCGATCGTCAGGTTGAGGACGCCTACCCCGATCGCCGCCGCCATGAAGGCGATCAGCGCCAGCTCGGGCACCGCGCGGCCGGCGTTGCCGAGCCCGACCGCGAGCAGCTCGCCGCTGCCGCGGTGGCCGAAGTAGAGGCCGACCGGCAGGGCGACGAGGAGCGAGAGCGCCAGCGCCAGCACCGTCAGTTCGAGCTGGTTAAGGGTCAGTTCGACCACCTGGTCGATGCCGCCGACCTTGTTGCCGCCGGTCACGTTCGAGTTCTGCGGCGTGAGGATGAATTCGATCGCGCCGCCGATCGAGCCGAGCGGCAGCTGCGCGAGGCCGCTCATGCCGCCTCCACCCGCCGCCACGGCGTCGCCATCCGCGCGCCGAAGAAGAGGACCGCGTCGAAGGCGAGCGCCATCGCGATCGCGATCCCGCCGGCGATGATGATGTTGGTCTCGAAGTCGATGTTCTTGAAGATCGGTTCGCCGAGCCCGCCGCCGCCGACGAAGGTCGCGAGCGTCGCCAGGGCGACGGTGCTGACGGTGGCGATCCGCAGGCCCGCCGTGATCTCGGGGATCGCCAGCGGCAGCTCGACCCGCCAGAGGACCTGGCGCGAGGTCTGGCCCATGCCCTTGGCGGCGTCCTTGATCGAGGCCGGCACGTTGCCGAGGCCGACCATCGTGTTGCGGTAGATGATCTGCACCGTGTAGAGGCTGAGGGCGATGATCGCGGTCAGCATCGTGCGGCCGGTGATCGGTTCGAGCAGGAAGAAGAGGGCGACGCTGGGGATCGTGTAGAGGATCCCGGTGCCGGCGATCAGCGGCGGGTGCAGCCAGCCATGACGGTGCGCCAGCAGCGCCAGCGCGAAAGCGAGCACGAAGCCGATCAGGACCGAGGCGACGACCAGCTCGAGGTGCTGGAGGGTCGGGGTCGCGTAGCGGTGGAGGTTTTCCCGCGCCCAGTCCCAGCAGAAGAGTTCGTCTTTGGCCTGGCAGGGGAGGGTCGCGGAGGTGCGTTCGTGGAAGAACCCTTCGCCGACTTTGCCCACTTCGGCGAGGGGAAGGGAGAGCGTCGCGAGCCCGCTAGTCACGGGGCCGCTCCACCGCCGGGTGCTCGTCGCTCTTCGCCTCCGGCGATCCCAGGAACTCGGAGATGATCTCGACCGAGAGGACGCCGGCGATCCGCCCGCGGCGGTCGACCACCGCCGCGTACTGCGCCTCGCCCTGGAGGAGGTCGGCGAGGGCGTCGCGCATCACGTCCTCGCTTTCCAGCACCGGCCCCAGCGGCGAGTCCGGCTCGCGCGGCACCACCTCCCGGGCGAGGTCGCGCTCGCTCAGCCAGCCGAGCGGCCGGCGCTCGCTGTCGACCAGCAGGGCGTGGGGGACTTCGACGTCCGGCGCCGCCAGCTTCGCCCGCACCTCGGCGGTCGCCTGGCCGACGTGCGCCAGCGGCGCTTCCCAGAGGTCGATGTCGCCGACGCGCATCAGCGCCAGCCGCTTCAGCGCCCGGTCGGCGCCGACGAAGTCCTCGACGAACTCGTTCGCAGGCGCCATCAGCAGCTCCGCCGGGGTCGCGTACTGCTGGACCCGTCCGCCCTCGCGCATCACCGCGATCCGGTCGCCCAGCTTGATCGCCTCGTCGATGTCGTGGGTGACGAAGAGGACGGTCTTGCGGATCTCCGCCTGCAGGCGCAGGAACTCGTTCTGCAGGCGCTCGCGGTTGATCGGGTCGATCGCGCCGAAGGGCTCGTCCATCAGCATCACCAGCGGGTCCGCCGCCAGCGCCCGGGCGACGCCGACGCGCTGCTGCTGGCCGCCGGAGAGCTGGGCGGGGTAGCGGTCGCCGAGCTCGGGGTCGAGGCCGATCAGCGCCAGCAGCTCGGCGCTGCGCGCGCGGATCCCCGCCTTGTCCCAGCCGAGCAGTTGCGGGACGGCGCCGATGTTCTCGCTGATCGTGCGGTGGGGGAAGAGGCCGATCTGCTGGATCACGTAGCCGATCTCCCGCCGCAGCTGCGCCGGCTCGCGCTCGCGCACCGAGCGGCCGCCGATCAGGATGTCGCCGGAGGTGATGTCGACCGTGCGGTTGACCATCCGCATCGCCGTCGTCTTGCCGCAGCCGGACGGACCGACGAGGACGCAGATCTCGCCGGCCGGGACCTCGAGCGTCAGCCGGTCGACCGCCGGCGCGCCCGCGCCCGGGTAGACCTTCGTCGCCTCTTCGTAGCGGACGGAGGAGGCTTCGGACCGAGACTGGGTTTCGCTGCCGGTGGCGCCGGACGGCATCGGGCCGACCCTATACCCCGGCGGCCTCCCGCTCACTCATGTGGTGGGCATGGGCCTGGCGAGCGTGATGCTCGCACCCGTGCGCGTCGCCCCGCCCGCGGCCGACCCAGAAGAGGGCGGCGAAGATGGCGAGCCCCAGGACGTCGAGGAAGAGCTTGTAGTCGACCTCGACCGAGCCGAAGACGTCGGCGCGGGTCGGGCGCGGGCCGGTCGGGATCAGCCCCAAGAGGCCGAACAACCCGTCGACGGCGAGGGCCGCGATCACGATCGTGACGAACATCAGCGCCGTGATCCGCAGCGCGAACTCGGCGCCGTAGTACTTGCGGTAGGCGAGGACGATCGGGATCACGATCAGGTCGGCGAAGAGGAAGGCGACGACGCCGCCGAAGCCGATCCCGCCGGACCAGAGGACGGCCGCCAGCGGCACGTTGCCGACCGAGCAGACGAAGCTGAGGATGGCGATGACCGGGCCGACGAGGACGTTCTCGATCGTCTGTACGACGGGTGGCGCGTCGGTGACGAAGAGGAAGTTGAAGAAGTCGTTGCCGAGCAGGCCGGTGAAGCCGGCGAGCAGGAAGCCGAGCCCGATCTCCTTCCAGAGCATCTGCCAGTCGCCGCGGAAGTTGCCGCCGACGTCGGCCCAGGCGGCGCGGGTGGTGAGCCGCTCGCGCCAGGAAGGCGTTGCGCCGTCTTCGCCGTCGCCGTGATGGTGGTGGCCGGCCTGCGCCTGCTGCGCGTGGCGCCGCGCCCGCTCCTCCAGCCGCGGGGAGACGAAGGCGCGCAGGAAGACCGCCATCAGCGCGATCAGGATCAGGCCGCCGGCGAACTCGGCGAGGGTGAACTGCCATCCCATCAGCACCCACAGCACCAGCCCCAGCTCCCAGACCAGGTTGGTCGAGGCGAACTGGAAGGCGAGCGCGGTGACCGCGGAGGCGCCCTTCTGGAAGAGCGACTTGGCGATCGCGATCGCCGCGTAGGAGCAGGAGGAGGAGGCGGCGCCGAGCCCGGTCGCCTTGGCGACGGGGCCGAAGCCTTCGCCCGAGAGCGCGCCTTCGATTCGCGCCCGCGGCACCCAGGCCTGGACGATCGCGGAGATCGCGAAGCCGAGGACCAGCGCCCACCAGACCTCATACGCCATCAGGAAGGCCATTTCAAGCCCTTCCCAGATCTTGCCGAGCACCTCGCTCACCGGCCCACGAACCTCCCCAGGGCGGCCATCAGCTCGTCGACCTTCTCTACCCGCTCACCGCCCTCCGCCTCGACCACGCAGTGGCGGGTGTGGTCGTCGATCAGCCCCAGCGCGACCTTGTCGAGCGCCGCCTGGATCGCGCCGATCTGGGTCAGCACGTCGATGCAGTAGCGCTCCTCGGCGACCATCTTCGACACCCCGCGCACCTGCCCCTCGACCCGGGCGAGCCGCTTCAGCAGCTTCTCCTTGTCCTCCTGGTATCCGACCATGGAACGACTGTAGCAGATACCCCTAGGGGGTATTAAATGCCGAGGCGGCGGGCGCGCTCGGCGGCGCGGGCGACGATCTCCTCCAGGCCCTCGATCTCGCCGCCGCGCATGAGGACGCGGCCGGCGACGACGGTGGTGTCGACGGCGGCGCCGCTGGCGGCGTAGACGAGGTCGGTGGTGAGCTCGCCGATCCCGAGCTCCGGCGAGCCGGCGCGGAGGAGGAGGAAGTCGGCGGGCGCGCCGACCTCGAGCCCGGTGGCCCCGAGCCGGGGCGCGTAGGCGCCGGTGGCGACGGCCCAGGCCTCGGCGGCCTGGATCGCGGTCGGGTCGCCGGCGGCGTGCTTCTGGACGAGGGCGAAGAGCTTCAGTTCGGCGAGCAGGTCGAGCGAGTCGTTGGAGCCGGCGCCGTCGGTGCCGAGCCCGACCCGCGCGCCGGCCGCGCGCGCCTCCGGGAAGGGGAAGACGCCGCCGACCGCGAGCTTCATGTTCGCCGCCGGGTTGGTGACGACGGTGGCGCCGCGCTCGGCGATCAATGCCAGCTCGTCGGGGTCGAGCCAGACCCCGTGGGCGAGGATGGTGCGCTCGTTGAGGAGGTCGAGCCGCTCGAGGTAGAAGGCGGGGCGGCAACCGTGCTCGGCGATGCAGTCCTGGACCTCCTTCTCGGTCTCGGAGAGGTGGATCTGGACCGGCAGCCCGCGTTCGGCGCTGAGCTCGGCGATCCAGCGCAGCGACTCTTCGCTGACCGTGTAGATCGCGTGCGGGGCGAGCGCGGGGGCGACCAGCGGCCCGAACTCGGCGAGCCCCTCGAGGCTGCGCAGCGCCGATTCACGCAGCTTCGCGCCGTCGCCGTCGAGGTCGATCAGCGGCGCGCCGATCGCCGCCCGGATCCCCATCTCCTCGACGGCCCGCGCCGTCGCCTCCGGCTGCCAGTACATGTCCCAGAAGCGACCGGCGCCGCCGCGGATCATCTCCGCGCAGGCGAGGCGCGCGCCCCGGTAGACGTCCTCGGCCTCGAGTTTCGCCTCGACCGGCCAGATCCGCTTCTCCAGCCACGGCATCAGCGGCAGGTCGCCGCCGGAGCCGCGGAAGAGCGTCATCGCCGCGTGGGTGTGGCCGTTGACGAGCGGCGGCACCAGGTGCGCCCCCCCGGCGTCGATCGCTTCGTCGCCGGGCTGCGCAGTGACATCGGGACCGAGCGCGGCGATCAACCCGTCCTCGCAGCGGAGGCCAATCGTCTCGCCATCGAGCAGCGCGTTCTCAACCGTCAGCGCCATGCCACCCCGTTCCGTGGTTCCTTAGGCACGACATAGGTGCATAAGGAACCACGGAACCTCATCGGCCGACCGCCCCCAGCCTCGGCAGCACCGCGGCCAGTCCCTCGCGCAGGCGCTCGGCGTTGATCAGCCGGTCGGCTTCGATCTCGGCGATGCTGACCGGCTCCTCGCTCAGCCCGTTGGCGAGGTTGTCGACGACGCAGAGCGCCGCGTAGTCGAGGCCGAGCTCGCCGGCGACGACGCACTCCGAGGCGATGGTCATCCCGACCACGTCGGCGTGCGCCGCCATCAGCCGGATCTCGGCCGGGGTCTCGAAACGCGGCCCGCGCGCCTGCCAGTAGACGCCGCCGTCGCGCGGCGCCTGCCCGCCCTCGCTCCAGGCGGCGATCACTTCCTCGCGCCAGCGCCGCTCGAAGCCCGGCGCCGAGTGGCCGCGCTCGTCGGCGAAGATCGATTCGGCCAGGTTGAGGGCGATGAAGTCGTCGGGGCAGACGAGGCTGCCGACCGCGAGCTCGGGGTGCAGCGAGCCGACCGAGCCGATCGCCAGCACCCGGTCGCACCCCTGCTCGGCCAGCGGCCGTAGGTTCGCCGCGTAGTCGATCGCGTGGGGGAGGACGAAGGAGCCGTCAGCGCCGCGGTGGCGCTGGACGATCGCCGCCCCGTGCTCGGCCGCCGCCGCGGCGATCTCCTCGCCGCCCGGCCCGAGCGCGTTGCTGCCGAGGATCACGGCCAGTCGTCCCACCCGGCGATCCTATGCCCGTTGGCCTATGGTGGGGCGATGGAGACGGAACGCGCCTCCGGCCGCGACGAGACCGAGGAGGAACGCCTCGACCGCAACCTCGGCGAGCTGCTGCAGGAGCTGCGGGTGGCGCTGCCGGGCGTCCAGGTCCTCTTCGCCTTCCTGCTCGCGGTTCCATTCCAGAAACGCTTCGCGGAAGTCACCGAATTCCAGAAGGACGTCTACTTCGCGACCCTGATCCTCACCGCGATCTCGGCGACGATGCTGATCTCGCCCTCGGCCTACCACCGGATCACCTTCCGCTACCAGCAAAAGCGCCGGCTCGTTTTCTACGCGAACCGCTATGCGATCGTCGGCCTCGCCTTCCTGGCGCTGGCGATGACCGGGGCGATCCTGCTGATCACCGACTTCCTCTTCAGCACCGCGGCGGCGATCGTCGCCGCTGCGCTCGCCCTCTGCGTCTTCGGCTTCTTCTGGTTCGTCCTGCCGCTGCAGCGGCGGCTCAGCCTCCGCGCTGGGCAGGAGCCTCTAGGCAAACCCGAAGAGCGCTGAGCGCCGCCTCGAGGTCGTCGAGGAAGGGAAGGTCCGGTGCCTTTTCGCGCAGCAGCCCCAGGTCGGCTTCCCAGATCTCCGTCTTCAGCTCCAGCGGGACCTTGAATTCCTCGCGGACGGCGTCGCCTTCGCGCTCGTAGGCGGCGCGCAGGGTGCTCGAGTTGGTCAGCTTGTCGGCGGCGTAGATCGCCATCGCCTCGCCGTCGGCGGCGGCGACCCGTTCGCGGTGCTCGGCCTTGCGCTCGCGATAGGAGTCGATCGATTCGTCGTCGGTGAGGGCGCCGACCAGGCCAGCCACCTCCCTGCCGAACTCCTCGCGCAGCTCGTCCAGGCTCGTGCCCGAGTCCTCGACCACGTCGTGCAGGAGCGCCGCCGCCAGCACCTCCTCGCGGTAGCCGCGTTCGTCCAGCAGCGCCGCCACCCGCACCGGGTGCTCTACGTAGGGCATGCCGCCGCTGCCGTTACGGACCTGCCCCTCGTGGGCGACCCGCGCCTTCTCCAAAGCCGCGCGCACCAGCGACGAACGCCGTGCGGCTGCCTCGATCCGGTCGGCCGGGGACACGCCCGCAGCCTAGATGATCGATTCCCCGAGGTCGACCTTCTGAGCTCAGGCGGCGCCGGCGGCGCTGGGCGCCCGCGCTGGCAGCTCGTACTCGCTGCGCTCGGCGCCGACCTCCACTGTCCCCGCATCGCCGCCCAGCTCCAGCCAGCGCTCCTGCGCTTCGACGCCGAGCCGGTCGAGCTGCTCATCGGAGTGGAGCGGGTCGTGGTGGAAGAGGACGGTGCGCTCGGCGCCGGTGCGGCGGGCAAAGCTGAGCGCGTGCGAGAGGGCGGAGTGCCCCCAGCCGACGTGCTCGGGGTACTCGGCGTCGGTGTACTGGCCGTCGTGGATCAGCAGCGAGGTGTCCTTGGCGAGGGCGAAGCCGGAGATCCAGTCCTCCTCGAGCTCGTCGAGGTCGGCGCCGAGGGCGGGCTCGTGGTCGGGGACGTAGGTGAGCGAGGAGTCGCCGTCGTCGATCCGGTAGCCGAGCGTCGGCCCGCGGTGGGAGACGGAGGCGGAGCGGATGCGGGCGGAGCCGATCTCCCACTCGCTCTCCGGGCAGTGGCGGAAGGAGACGTCGCAGGGCAGCTCGCGCACCTCGACCGGCGAGAGCGGCGCCGAGACGTAGCGGGCGATGCGGTCGCGCAGCGAGGCCTCCGGCGAGGCGGGGCCCCAGATCACGATCTCGGTCTGCGGCCGGAAGGCGGGGGCGAAGAAGACGAGGCCCTGGATGTGGTCGAGGTGGAGGTGGGTGAGGAGGATGTGGAGACGGGTCGGCTCGTCGGGAAGAGAGAGGCCGAGGCAGCGGATGCCGGTGCCGGCGTCGAGGGCGAGGGTCGAGCCGTCGGAGAGGGTGACGCCGACGCAGGAGGTGTTGCCGCCGTAGCGGATCGTTTCCGGCCCCGGGGCAGGGATCGAGCCTCTCGTGCCCCAGAGCTTGACCTTCACGCGGGCCCCGCTCCGTTGCCGCCGGCGCCGTTCGCCAGCGAGGGCCAGAAGACCGCGATCGCGCCCTGCGAGCCGTGCGGGGTGAGGATCGGGAAGGCGGAGACCTCGACGTCGTGCTGGGTCCCGTCGGTCGAGCGGACGCTGAGCTCGGCGTGCGCCGGGCGGCCCGCCCGCACCGCCTTGACCAGCGGCAGGTCGTCGTAGGGGATCGGCTCGCCGCTCTCGTCGAAGGGCCCGAACAGCGCCCCCCACTCCCGCGGCCCGACCGTCCCCAGCTCCTCGAAGCGCTTCCCCAGGAGCATCCCCGCGGCCTCGTTGTAGAAGACGAGCAGGCCTCCCTCGTCGACGAGGAAGGCAGGGGTCGACAGCGCCGACATCAGGTTGCGGGCGAGGATCAGCTCCAGCGGCCTCTGCGTCACAAACGACACTTTAAATCGTCCGTTAAAGCTTGTTAAGGGGACCGGTTTTTCCGCAGCAGCAAGCCAAGAATCGAGAGCTTCGCGGGCCGCGTCACCGGACGGCGTGACTTTCGTCACGCCTATCCCATGAATGTAGAAGCGAATGAGACCGCGCTGTGACGCAGCCTGCAGCCAATAAGTGGCCAAGAGTGACGCAGCGCCGCTCTGGGATGCCAAAAACGCGCCTTGAGTCGCTGGTTTCGAACCAGCGACGGCGTTCCACGTCCCCTGGCTCCGAGCCTACCGCCCCAGACGACGCGGAGCCGGATGAAGCTTGGCTAGACCAAGGCGAAGCGGCGGCGGAGATACACGCCGTTTGGGAGCAGGAAGACGGCTAGCCCAACTCTTCTGCTTCTGCCTCTTCTTCCCTCAGCATTTCTTCTTCCCACTCAGACCACGGAAGGTCAGCGTAGCGACCAATCCGAAGAACGCGATGCTTGCGGAAGCGGTAGATGTCCCGCACCCGGACCGCCGTTCCCGTTCGTTCCTCTACCGGGTGAAGGCCGAAGCAGATCAACGCGAACTCGGTGGTCGTGTCGGCGAGTTCCTCAACCGACCTCGCCATCGAGTCAATCTCCTCGGCAGAGCGCTCCTGCTTGACCAAGGGACCGGCTCGGCGGCCGGGCTTGATGCGGCTAAGGGTCGGCCCCTGATTTGGCCATAGGACCGACCAGTCGCCGTGGGCAAAGTCATTTCGGTCGGCGATGGCGTCCTTCACTTCTTTCTTGAGTCGGATTGCGACTTGCCGCTCTTCATCGTCAAGCTCGGCATAGCGCTCGCAGATCGCGAAGAACGCATTTGCGATCTGCTCCGCGAATGCGGCCCCCATCGCAAGCCTCGCGTCCATACGGTCGCCGTCGAGGTCGTGTTTGCTCAGGGCATACTCAACGGCCTCGCGCATCTCGGAAACCAGATAGGCGAATGCGAAGACATAGTGGCCCAGCGCTCGATGGGCTTCGTCTTCGCGAAGACGGCGAATAGTTTGCCGACGCTCCATGTTGGTTAAGCCGCTCAAAAGACGTATAGGGTACTCCCGGTTCTTCAAGCAAGACGGGAGGAAGCCGCGTGCCCCAGCCCAAAAAAGGGTCAAAAAGCAACGTCCTCGAACGGAACATTCACTTCTATCAATCCTTTTGCGGGACCGACGAATCTGGGAAGCCAGTCCTTTACAAACCGGGTCCGGCACTGGCCTTCATCGAAGGCCTCCCCTTCACCGATCACGAGACCAGGGGGGGTAGGTACTTTCGGGATCAGGTGAACGTCTACTGCTGCTGGATCGAGTCGCCTAACAAACTTAGGTTTGCCGTCATCCGGCGCGACGCGTTTCCGCAGGTAGAGGAAGAAGGCTTGGTGTCGGCTCTCAATGTTCCGGCCACTGCTGGGCTGATCGAGCAGATCCACGTCCGCTTCTTCCCCCGAAACGTGGTCGGCTTCGACTTCAACTTTTACGGCCCTCGCTTGCCCCGACTCGGTGTCTATCTCAATCGGGTCGCCGCCGGGAAAAGCCGAAAGGTCGCGTTCTGGCCGCTGCTTCGCCACGACGCCGTGAAGGAACTTGAAGGGAATAAAGACCTGAGGGTCTTCTCGTTCCGAGCGCGCCGCTCGATGATCGACACGATTGCCAAGGCGGACAAATCGCTTGGGGACGCGCTAGAAGCGACCGCGAACATCGGGGAAGGGGATGAGTTTCAGGTCATAGTCAGGCCGAAGGCTTTTTCGCGTGACTCTCCCATTGACCACAAGTTCATGCAGATTGCTCGGAAGATGGCGAGGCGGAACGACCTGCGCCAGCTTGCTAGCGAGTTCAAGGTCGAGGTCATGGAGCCAGGGAAGGCCTCAGCCGCCCTGGACCTCTTGGGCGACCGCTTCATAGCTGATGCCCGCATCCTCAGGCTGACGAAAAACGGACGCGCGCTTGATTCCGAAGATGCCTTTGCCAAGATCGAGGAAGCCCACGAAGATCGACAGAAGGAGTTAGAGAGGGCTGCGGCCCTCGCCCCACAATGAGCCTGCGTAAGACGTGGGCCGCTCACTTTCTCGCATTCGAGGTTGCAACGGCGGTGGCAGCTACCGCTGGCCTAATCGTTTGGTCGGAGATCTTGGGCGGCTCTGACCAGCTAAACGACTTTCTGCGTGACCATGGCGAGACGCTCTACGTGGTCTTGGCTCCAATCACGGCAGCCATGCTGGGCTTCATTCTGGCCGCAGCTGCGATTGTGGTCACGGCTGCTCCAGCGGAGCGGATGGCGCTTTTGCGCGGGAGCAAGCACTACGGGGATTTGTGGGCGTGCTTCCGGTCGGCGATGCGGTTTCTGGGATTCGCGACGCTTGCCGCCATTGTTGGCCTCCTACTGACCGGGGAGGTAGCGAGCCGCATCGCATTCTTTCTCACCGCAGGTCTCAGCCTTGCGGCGACTTTGAGGGTCACCCGGTGCATTTGGGCAGTCAATTGGGTTATCAAAATCTTTACCGGCCCGTCATTGGCAAGCACAGTCGAGGAAGCCTAAGAGACGTAAAGTCACTTGACAAACGATCATCTGTCAAGTAGCTTTACAACATGCCACCGGCCAACCGCCACGAACCGCGCAGGGCGAAGTCTTCGACCTCCGACTACTCGGTTACCGAGTTCCTGGCCGATTTCCCCGACGACGCCGCCTGCCTGGACTACCTCTGGCGGACCCGCCACGCACCGGACGGGGAACATGCCCATTGCCCCAAGTGCGACGGAGTGAAGGTCTTCAAGCGCTACGCGACCAAGCAGCAGCGCCAGTCATGGACCTGCACCGCCTGCGGCCACCACCTGCACCCGACCGCCGGGACGATCTTCCACCGCTCTTCGACCTCGCTGCGGCTCTGGTTCCACGCGATGTATCTGATGACCAGCACCCGCTGCGGGATCTCCGCCAAACAGCTAGAGCGCGAGCTGGGCGTCCACTACAAGACCGCCTGGCGGATGTTCAACAAGATCCGCAATCACCTAATGGCCGAACCCGATCCGGCGCCTAGCCTGCGCGGGGAAGTCGAGGTTGACGAGACCTCCTGGGGCGGGAAAGCGCGGCGCAAAATGACCTACGCGGAAGCTGCCCGCTTCCGCGAGGCGAAGCCAACCGTCCTGGGGATGGTCGAGCGCGGCGGCCGCGTCCGCGTGCGAGTGATCGACTCGCGGCGCGGCGAGCCCTTAAGTGGCGCCGTGCGGGCCAACGTGAACCCGGAAGCGATCCTCTACACCGACGACTGGATGGCCTACAAGCCCCTGTCCCGGGAGTTCGCGGACCACCGGGTTATCAACCACTCCGCTGGCCTCTACGTCAGAGGCAACATCTACACGAACACCATCGAGGGCTTCTTTGGCAACCTCAAAACGGGGATGCGCGGCACCTACAAGCTCGTCTCCCGCAAGTGGTTGCAGTCCTACCTAGACGAGTACGCCTGGCGCTACAACAACCGCCGCACCGGCCAGCGCTCCATGTTCCACGCCCTCGTCAGAGAGGCGGCGCAGCAGTGAGCGAGGCGACGATCCTGCGCAGCATCCGGGGCGCGGCCAAACGCCGCGAGCGGGCCGACGCAGCGAAACGACAGGCGACCGACGATCTGCGCGGCTACGTGCGAGACGCCCGCGAGGCGGGCGTCTCGATCACTCGGATTGCTTCTGAGGCCGGTCTTTCCCGGCAGGGCGTTTACGACCTGCTGGGGGAGCGACCTTCCGCATAGCGGCGTCGAACTCCCCCTTGGTCGGGACCGGGATCTCTAGACCCTTCTCGGTCTTCTGCTTGCGGTTGGCCACTCCCAAAGATTGACAGGAGAAATCACCCAATGCGCCGAATCCCGCAGGATCGGGCTCCCTGGCCCAGAAAGGCAACGCATGAGCGCTGCACCATCGCTAGTTGAGGGCGTGGTCTACCTGGAGGAAGACTGGCCGCACGGTCTCTCGTGCAGCCAGTGCCCCCACGTCTTCAGCGAGCCAGAGCGCTACTCCGAGCGCCTGTACGGCTTCATCGGCGATCAACCACTCGTCGAGCCTCTGTGTATCCCTTGCGCTACGAACTTTCCGTCACGATCATCGCTTTAGGGGCGTCGCGCTTGACGCGAGCAGCGGCGTCCTCAGCGCCCCTTTTCGACATGTAGCTCTCCGCCGAGTCGGCGATGATCTCGTGGTTGCCCGCAGCCCTCAGGCGCCAGCGCCATTCGCCGGCCCGGTCGCGATACACGTAGAAAAACGGCGATTCAGACATCGATTTGTTGTCCTTTGGTTCCGCCTCGGAGCCGCCTGCAGCCACAGGCACGAAAGCTCTGAGGGTCTGACCTGATTTTTCCCGCTCCTTCGGACAGACCTGCCGACATTTCGGCTCCGCTAGCGTTGAAAGCATCGCGACGGGTGCTGATGGCCTGCGCACCTACTTGTTGTCCAAGGCGGCTCGGGGCAGCCACCCCGAGCCGCCTAATCAGCTAGCTGCTGAGTCCTCGCGTCTCCCGGAGCAGCTCGCCGGGTTCGATATCCAGCGCTTCTGCGAGCCGCACAACGGTGTCGATTCGAGGGCATTGACTGCCGGTCTCCCAAACCGATACGTCGCTACCCCTGCCCATCCGTGCTGCTAGCTCGTGCTGCCTGAGACCCGCCCGTTGACGGGCGAGTCGCAGATTCCAGCCGAACCGCTCGGCGACAGTCGTGAACGTGATGCCCACTCTGTCCATCGCCCTACCCGATCCCGTGGAGCAGGTCGCGGACCTGCACCCCGACTCCCGCAGCCAGCCACACCATGTGGTCCAGACGCGGGACTTGATGGCCGTTCTCCATCCGAGACACGGCGGCTCGGTGCATGTAGGCCTCAGCCGCGAGCCGGTCCTGAGTGAATCCCGCCTCCTTTCGAACCCTGCGGAGGTTGCGGCCGAACTGCTTTGCGGCCTCCATCTACGCCGCCTCGTCAAGCAGCTCGTAGGCGCGGATAGCCGCTCTCGTCGGCAGCACCGCGCCGCCGTGGCGGAACAACAGGCCCGCGTTCGTCAACTCGTGGATTGCCCGTTCGACGCGATCTCGGTAGACGAAATCCTCGCCCTCGGCCAGTTCGCGGATCAGATCGGAGACCCGCAGGGTCGCGGGCTGGGCTTCCATGATGTGGCAATAGGCCGCCCTCTCGTCGCGCGTGTCTTGGGCAGCGGTGGACGCTGGCTTACCCTCTTGGTGCATCAGGACTAGACCTCCTGGTGTCACGGCCGGGGGCTGTTTGCGCAGTCGCCCGGCCACTTGTTGATTGGGAGGCGGCAGACTCGCTATTGGCTCAGGCGGAAAACGCTTCTACATAGAAGGGATAGGCGTGACTTTCGTCACTTAGAGATCCCGAACTACTGGGCCGGGATCACGATCGGCGGGCAGGGTTCCGCCGGCTTGCTGCGGTCGGCCGTGTTCTGGACCGGTTTGCCTTCGATGTCCTTCAGGTTGACCGTCAGCTGCGTCTTCGAGGCCGAGACCTCGGCGTAGCTGAACTGGTCGAGGCCGGAGCACTGCATGCCGACGCCGGTCGGCGGCGGCGCGTTGAAGAAGAAGGCGCGGATCGCGGTCGCCGCGGTGGGGCTGCCGACCGCGTCGTTGATCTCGCCGGCGAAGGTCTTGGTCGCCACCGGCCCGGTCGTCACCTCGGTGATGCCGGTGTTCACCGGCCCACCCGGCTCCAGCGTCTGCAGGCGGGCGTCGTTGACCATGTTGGCGTGGACGTCGGTGGTGAGGAAGACGACGTTCTTGACGTGTTCGCGGAGGAAGTTGAGGAGCTGGGTCCGTTCGGCGGCGTATCCCTCCCAGCGGTCATAGGGGAGGGCGTAGAACTGCTGGATCGGGACCTCGTTCATGACCACCTTGAAGGTCGCCGTCGACTTTTCGATCGCGTGCTCGAAGACTTCGCGCTGGTGGGTGCCGAGCATCGTCCGGTTGGGATCGTTGATCGCGGCGACGCAGGCGGGTGGCGGTGGCGAGGCCAGCTGCGGGACGATCAGCGAGAACGTTTTGCGGCTCGATTCCGGCGCGGTCGGGGCGAGGTCGGGGTGCCCGCTGCCGGGCGGGTTGTCGCACTGGCCGCCGTAGTCGGCTTTGGCGCTGCGGAAGGAGCGCTCGTCGAGGAAGAAGACCTGCAGGTTCTTCCCCCAGCGGAAGGTCCGGTAGATCCCGTTCTTGGCCGAGTAGGTGATCGGGTTGTAGTTGCGGAACGCCTTGAGGCCGTTCTTGTAGAGCTGTTCGCCGGAGAATTCGACGTTGCCGCCTTCCTCGGGGAAGACGTTCTCGGAGCGGGCGAAGTCGTTGATGAACTCGTGGTCGTCCCAGTGCGCGTAGTAGGAGGTGGCGCCGCGCGCGCTCGCCCACGGCTTCTGCCCGAGGTTGAGCCGGTACTTCGCCCACTTCTGCAGGACGGTCAGCGCGGTGCCGGCGACGCCGCCGACCCCGGGAACCTCGGAGTCGGAGTAGATCGTGTCGCCCATCAGCACGTTGAAGTTGTTGTTCTCCCGCTTGATCTGGCGCCAGACGCCGAAGTCGTTCCAGAACGGCGTCGTCGTGCCGGGCAGCGGCGAGGCGTCCTGGTCGCCGGTGACGGCGAAGCGGATCGTCTTCGCCTGGCCGGCGGCGGGGGCGGTGTCGAAGCGGCCGACGGCGCTGTGGCGACCGCCTTCCATGCACCAGCGGTATTTGTAGTGCCGCCCGGGCTTCAAGCCACTCACCTTCTTCTGCACGGTGAGGTCGTTCGACTTCATCGCCTTGGCGAGGAACTTCTTCGTCGCGCCGGCGACGTCGCAGGCGCCGAAGCCGCCGCCGGCGCGGACCTGGAGCAGCGCCTTCCCGGCCTTGTCGGCGCGCGCCCAGAGGATCGCCGAGTTGGTGCTGACGTCGCCGGAGGAGACACCGAACTTGAACCCCTTCGGGGCGGCGCCCGTGGCCGGGGCGGCGAGGGCGAGCGCCAGGGCGGTGCAGCAGGCGGCGAGACTGGCGAGGCGGCGCATATACACCGACCCTAATTCCCGCCTCCCGAGCTGCGCAACCCAACGCGCTCCCCTAAACCTCACCCCGCGGCTTCGGCGCTGCGCAGGCCGCCCCGGGCCCAGAGGGCGAAGAGGACCGGCAGCACCAGCCCGATCGCGAAGGCGAGGGCGATCGTCTCCGGGTCGCCGGCGATCAGGCTGCGGCCGGCCTCCAGCAGCGCCGTCACCGGGTTGACCGAGGCGATCGCGTGGATCCAGCCGCTGAGCAGGTCGAGCGGAACGTAGACCGGCGCCAGGAAGAGGATCAGGAAGACCGGGAACTGCATCAGCGGGCCGCCCTGGATCGAGCGCACCCGCATCGCCACCCCCGCCGCCCACATCGTCGCCGCGACGTTGACCAGCAGGGCGAGGCCGTAGAGGCCGACGATTTCGACGCCCTGGCCGTCGACGTTCATGCCGGCGAGGAGGGCGACCGTGGTCAGCACCGTCCAGGTGATCAGCGCCCGCAGCAGGGCCGCGATCGCGTAGCCGGCGACGATGCCGCGGCGGTCGCTCGCAGCCAGCAGGTAGCGGCGGGCGAAGCCGGTCTCGAAGTCGCGGGCGATCCCGAAGCCGGTGAAGACGCCGCCGAAGGCCGCCGACTGCAGGAGGACGAAGACGAACTGGAAGGCGGTGTAGCCGGTGGGGTAGTCGAAGCCCGGCACGTTCTCGATCGAGGAGAGGCCGCCGGCGAAGGAAGTGAAGAAGAAGAGCGGGAAGGCGAGCGCCGGCACCAGGAAGGCCGGGTTGGTGAGGAAGTTGTGGATGCTGCGCCAGGCGACGGCGCGGGCGACGTCGCGGAAGCGGGCCGGGTGGAGCCCGCCGCCGTCGGCGCGGGCGGGGTACGCGCTCACGTCCGCACCAGCCTCGTCTTCAGGGCGGCGCTGGCCGCGTACATGCCGATCGCGAAGACCGCCGCCGCGATCCCGAACCCGAGCGCCAGCTCGCCGGCGTTCCAGCCTTCGATCAGCAGCGAGCGGAAGGCCTGCAGCAGGTAGGAGACCGGGTTGGCGGTGGCGATCGCGCGGTACCAGTCGGTCTGGATCAGTTCCAGCGGCAGCGCCATCGAGGAGAGGAAGAGGAAGACGAAGAAGACCGGGAACAGTCCCTGGACCGCCTCGCCGGTGCCGGTGCGCAGGGCGACGAAGAGGCCGATCGTGCCGAAGGCGACGGCGACCGCCACGCCGAGCAGGATGATCACCAGCGCCCCGCCCGCGCCGGCGGCGAGTTCGGCCCCGGCGATCAGGCCGACGCTGAGGTAGACGACGCCTTGGACGACGCCGAGGATGAGCGTCCCCGCGAGCAGGCCGCTGAGCAGGGCGGCGCCGCGCAGCGGGGTCAGGGCGAGGCGGTTGAGGAAGCCGGTTTCGATGTCGCGGGCGAGGTCGGTGCCGGAGTTCATCACCGAGAACAGCGCCCCCTGCATGAACGGCACCGCGAGGGCGAAGGTGAGGTAGGAGTCCGTCGGGAAGCCGGGCAGGTTGGTCGCGTCTTTGAGGCCGCCGGAGTTAACGGCGAGCAGGAAGAGCGGGAAGATCAGCGCGGGGACGATCTGCGCCGGCTGGCGCAGCGTCCGCAGGACCGAGCGGCGGGCGAGCTGGCCGACCTGGTTGCGGAGCCCCTCGCTCACGCCGAGGCCACCGCCTCGGGCGCGGGCGCCTCGGGCTCCTCGTCGTCCTCGGCGCCCTCGAGCGAGCGGCCGGTCTTGGCGAGGAAGACGTCGTCGAGCGAGGGGGCGTGGAGCTGCAGGTGCTCGATCGCGACGTCCTCGGAGTCGAGCGCCCGCACCACCTCGGCCAGCTGCGACTCGCCGCCCTCGAGGCGGACGGCGACGGCGCGCGGGGAGGAGCCGGCGGGCTCGCCGAAGCGTCCCAGCACCGCCGCCATGCGCTCGCGGTCGCTCTCCTCGCGGGGGATCGCTTCGACCGTCGGGCGGCCGATCTCCGCCTTCAGCTCGGCCGGGGTGCCCTCGGCGACGATGTGGCCGTGGTCGATGATCCCGACCCGGTCGGCGAGCGCGTCGGCCTCCTCCAGGTACTGGGTGGTGAGGAAGACGGTGACGCCGTCCTCGTGGGCGAGGCGGGCGACCTCCTCCCAGAGGGCGGTGCGGCTCTGGATGTCGAGGCCGGTGGTCGGCTCGTCGAGGAAGAGGATGCGCGGCCGGTGGGCGAGGGCGAGCGCGAGGTCGAGCCGGCGCTTCATCCCGCCCGAGTAGCCGCCGACTTTGCGGTCGGCGGCGTGGGCGAGGCCGACCCGCGCCAGCAGTTCGTTGCCGCGCTCCTCGCGCTCGGCCTTGCCGAGGCCGTGGAGGGCGGTCTGCAGGCGCATGTGCTCGCGGCCGCTCAGCAGCGGGTCGAGGGCCGCCTCCTGCAGGGCGGCGCCGATCGCCGCGCGCACCCGCGGGCCCTCCTCGACGACGTCGAAGCCGGCGACCCGGGCGGTGCCCGAGGTGGGAGGGAGGAGGGTGGTCAGCATCAGGACCGTCGTCGACTTGCCGGCGCCGTTGGGGCCGAGGAAGCCGTAGATCTCGCCCTGCTCGACGCGGAGGTCGATCCCGTCCACCGCCCGCGGCCCGTTCTTGAACTCGCGGACGAGGGCTTCGACCTCGATGCCGCCGCTGCGCTGGTTGCCGTTCGTCATTGGGTCCTCTCGACTGGTGATTGCGCGCCGAGGCTACCGATGCGGCGGACCCGGCTGACCTCGGAGCGCGCGGTCGCGTAGAACTCCGGTCCCCGATGCGCGAGCGGACCCGCACCTACGGCCTGGCGATGGCGGTCAACCTGCCCGTGGCGTGGTGGGGCCGGCTGCGGGTCGAGGGGCTGGAGACGCTGCCGGCGGAGGGGCCGCTGCTGATCGTCGGCAACCACGACAGCCACTGGGACCCGGTGATGGTCGGGATCGCCGCGCGCAAGCGGCGGCAGATCCGCGCCCTCGCCAAATCGGACCTCTGGAAGGTGCGCGGCCTCGGCCCGGTCCTCGACGGCATGGGCCAGATCCCGATCGAACGCGGCAAGGGCGACGCGCAGGCGCTGGCGCGGGCGATCGAGGCCCTGCGCTCGGGGGTCTGCATCGGCGTCTTCCCGGAGGGGACCCGCTCCCGCGGCAAGGTCCTGCGCGCCCGCAGCGGCATCGGCCGCCTGGCGCTGGAGGTGCCCGAGGCGCACGTCAGCCTGGTCGCGATCGAGGGCACCACCGACCTCACCGGCTTCCCCCGTCGCCCCCGCATCCGCATCCGCTTCTTCGACCCGGCCGGCGGCCAGCCCCGCCCCGACGAGGACCCCGGCGAGCTCTCCGCCCGCCTCCTCGCCGAGATCCGCGAGCTGGTCCCACCCTCTCTGAGCTACCGCAGGCGCGCCAAGCTCTCAGCCGTAGCCGAGGACTGACCCCATCGCGTGGTTCCTTTTGCACGTTATGGGTGCAAAAGGAACCACGGAATGGGATCTAGCCTTTCAGAGCGCGGGCGATCCGACCGAGGACCGCGTCGCGTTCGCCGTGGATCTGGTTCCAGGTGACGCGCAGGACCCGGTAGCCGGCGGCGGTGAGGAACTGGTCGCGGCGGCGGTCGCTCTGGAAGGCGGTCGGCGTCTCGTGCGTCTCCCGCCCGTCGGTTTCGACGACCACCCGCGTTCGCTCCCAGAGGAAGTCGACCATGAAGCGCTCCTCGTCGACGTGGATCCGGGCGTTGCATTGTGGCCGCGGCAGCCCCATGTCGAGAAGCTCGGGTAGCACCAGCGTCTCGAAGTCGCTACGAACGTCCGGGGGCTTGCCGTCCTTGGTGCGGTAAGGGACCAGCGCCAGCTCGAGCGCCTTCAGCCCGCGCCGCCCGGCGAGGTCGACGAGGGTGCGGGCCACGGTGGTGCAGGTGACGCCGTATCGCGGACGGTGACCTCCTCCTCGAGCGGATAGCGACACCGTCGGCAGCGGATCCCGTCGATCTTGCGTCCCGCCTCGACGGGCACCGTCACGTCGATCAGAGCCGGCCACTTGTCCCACAGCCCGTGAAACGCCGCCGCCGTCCCATGGGAGATCACCGCCCCCTCTCCGCAAGCCAGCAAGGCGGCCCGCAGATGCGTCGCCCGGGTGATCGAACGGTGGCCTACGGCATAGACGCCGCGATGCAGCCGGTGCAGCGAACCATCCCTGCTGCGATCCCCGGCAACCTTTGCGGAAATACCCTCGTCTCTCAGTTGCTCCAAAGAGATGACGCCACCCTGCCGGGTAGCCAACTCCGCTACCTGCTTCCGAGCGCTGCCCTTCTCGTTTGTGCGGTTCCTTTTGCACGACATGCGTGCTTAAGGAACCGCACAACTCAGACTCTCCCCCCATCAACGATTCCGTGGTTCCTTTTGCACCGTATGAGTGCAAAAGGAACCACGGAAGTGGAGGCGTGCTCTGGTTTGGGCCAGGAGCTAGCCGCCGGCCTCCTCGCCGTTGCCTTTCAGCGCGTACCACGGGGCGCCGAAGGCGCTGGTGTCATTGCCGTTGGCTTCGCCGGGCTTTTTGTCCTCGACGAACGTGTAGAGGGGGTGGCCGGCGTAGGTGACCTGCATCGTCCCGTCTTTGCGTTCGGTCGTGCCCAGCTTCGAGGCGGAGGCGCCGTTGCCGACGGTCGGTTTGCCTTCGGTCGTCATCGGCGGCCAGGCCTGTTCGCAGGCGCCGTAGCAGGAGGACGTCGTCCCCTTGTCTTTGTGGAAGTCGTAGAGGGTCATCCCGTTGGAGTCGACCAGGACCATGCCGACCTTGGTGTGACCGAGCGAGACCACCGCGGCGGTGCCGCTGGACTCCGAGCTGGTGGACTTGTTTTCGCCGCCGCCCCCGTATCCGGTGCCTTTGGTGCCGGTGGAGCTTGCGCTCGAAGCGGTTTTCTTCGAGCCGCTCGAGCTGGTTTCGCTCGAGGTGCTGCTCCCCCCGCCGCAGCCCGCGATCACGACCGCCAAGGCCGCCAGCGCCGCCAGGGGCGCCAAGACATGGGACTTCTTGTTCACGTGGGTTCCTCCTCGTGTTGGGTGATTGCCGCTATCGGCGCCCTCCCCACCGGCGCGACGAAGGTCCTGTTTCCCGCTCGCACGACCACGGCGCGGGTCCGGGAAAGGTCGAGGGCGGAGCTCAGCACCGCGTCGGAGTCGTCACCCCAGCGGTAGCGGAAGGTCCCGGCCGGATAGGCGATGCCGTGCGGTCCGCGCAGCGAGACCCGGCAGAGGGTGCCGGAGGGGATCCCGTGCACGTACATGTGGATTTCGGTCCCGAAGGCGTGCGGCTCCAGCGTCGCGTCGATCTTCACCCCTTGCGGCAGCGAGGCGAACCGGACGGTCTGTTCCGGGTTTTCGCCGCTCCCGCCGAGGGCGAAGATCGCCAGCGCCGCGGCGGCAAGCGCCGTCGCCGCGCCGCCCAGCGCGAAGCCGCCGAAGGCGCGCCGGCGCCGACGCCGCTGGCGGACTCGCTCCCGTTCGGCAGCGATCGTCGCCCTGATCCGCTCGCCCAGCTCGGGCGGCGGTTGCGGCGCCGACTCGAAGCGCGCCGGATCGGCGTGGGGGAGCATCGCCGCCACCGGCTGCAGCGATGCCAGCTCCTCGCGGCAGCGCCCGCAGCCGTCGAGGTGTGCCTCCAGCCCCACTCGTTCGTCTCCTGCGAGATGGCCCAGCGCGTAAGCGCCGAGCAGCTCGCGCCATTCCCGGCAATCGTTCCTAGTCTTCATAGCCCATCTCCTCCAGCACGACCCGCAGCGCCCGCAGCCCGTAATAGACGCGGCTCTTCACGGTCCCCTCCGGGACCCCGAGCTCCTCCGCGACCTCGGCGTACGGCCGCCCCTTGTAATAGGTCTCGACGATCACCCGTCGGTGGTCGTCGCCGATCCGTCGCATCGCCTCCTCCATCTGCCAGGCCTGCAGCGCCTCCTCCAGCGGCTCGACGCTCGGCTCGATCCCGCCCTCGGCGACGCCGGGCCGCACCGCCCGCGCCCGCCCGAGGTCGATGACGACGTTGCGGAGGATCGCGAAGAGCCAGGTCCGCAGCGAGCCGATCTTCGGGTCGAAGCGGTCGCCGGCGCGCCAGGCGCGGACGAAGGTCTCCTGGACCGCCTCTTCGGCGAGCCCAGAGTCGCCGAGCGAACGGACCGCGAAGCCGTACAGCTCGCCGGAATGGGCGGAGTAGGCCTCGCGGACGTCGCGTTCGCGGCTGAGCGCTCCCCGGGTCGAAGTTCCTGCTTGGATCATCCGACCCGGCATACGCTCCCCGGCCTAGCCGGGTTCAAATGCCTCCCGGGGCGGCCCCTATTCGAGTTTCCCGATCTTGAAGATTTTCGTCCCGCAATCCGGGCAGACACCCTGGATCGCCGGGCGACCGTTCTTCATCGTCACCTGCTTGGCGTCTTTTATCTCGACCTTCTTGCGCTCTTTGACGCAGTAACCCTCAGGCATGAAGGGGCCCTCCTTTCGTTGCCGCGAACGGGCAAATCTCGCCTTGTGAGCGAGGTGGATTGAGGCGAATGTAACGCAGGCTCATGACGCTCCCGGGAAACTTTGTGATGATCCGCACGAAACGCAAGTGTCGCCGGTCAACTACCCTCCTGCCGCAGTCGCAAGCCCTTCCCAAGCCTTCAAGGAGAAAACGGAATGCCCGAAGCAGTGATCGTCGACACCATTCGCACGCCGATCGGCCGTGCCTTCAAGGGCTCGCTGGCCCAGCTGCGCCCCGACGAGATGGGCGCCTACGTGGTCGACCGGCTGCTCGAGCGCAACCCCGAGGTCGACCCGGCTCTGATCGAAGACGTCTTCTGCGGCGTCGGCATGCCACAGGGCCTGCAGGCCTTCAACCTCGCCCGCATCATCTCCCTGCTAAGCGAGAAGCTGCCGCAGGAGGTCAACGGGGTCACCGTCTCCCGCTACTGCTCCTCCAGCCTCGACGCGATCCGCCACGCCGGCAACGCGATCAAGGCCGGCGAGGGCGACGCCTACCTCGCCGTCGGCGTCGAGTGGGTGAGTCGCTACAACGAGCGCACCGAGCCCGCCGGCGAGGCCGACCAGAACGACAACCTCAAAGGCAACGACGGCCAGCCCAACGCCTACATCGCGATGGGCGAGACCGCCGTCAACGTCGCCAAGAAGTACGAGGTCAGCCGCGCCGACATGGACAAGTTCGCGCAGCGCTCGCAGGAACTGGCGGTGAAGTCGCAGGAAGACGGCTTCTTCGACCGCGAGATCGTCCCGGTGAAGCTGCCCGACGGCAGCGAGGTCGCCAAGGACGACGGCCCCCGCGCCTCCTCGACCCTGGAGAAGCTCTCCGAACTGCCGGAGGCCTTCGGCGGCGGCGGCGTCACCGCCGGCAACTCATGCCCGCTCAACGACGGCGCGGCCGCGGTGCTGCTGATGAGCGACACCAAGGCCAAGGATCTGGGCCTGACTCCGCGCGCCCGCATCGTCACCGCCGCCACCCACGGCAACGAGCCCGAGCTGATGGGCGTCGCCCCGATCGGCGCGATCAAGAAGGTGCTGGACCGCGCCGGGATGACGATCGGCGACGTCGACCGGGTCGAGCTGAACGAGGCCTTCGCCGCCCAGGTGATCCCGATCATGGCCGAATGCGGGATCGACGAAGACAAGCTCAACACCCACGGCGGCGCGATCGCCCTCGGCCATCCCTTCGGGATGACCGGCGCCCGGATCATGGGGACGCTGCTGAACGTGCTGGAGACCGACGACAAGCAGGTCGGCCTCGAGACCATGTGCGTCGCCGGCGGCCAGGGCAAGGCGATGCTCGTGGAGCGGATGAACTAGGGACGAGTGGTGGGTTGTTGCGGGAATATTGGGGGCGACTATCCAAACCCCGTGGGAGTAGACACACAACTAAAAGAGGGGGGAGTGCGGGGAGGTCGGAAAACCCCAGACCCCCCCGAGGCGGGGGGAACCAGCCACACCCCGGGCGGTCGAACACCGCCCAGGAGAGCGCGCGGGCGGGGGCGGGCGCCACCACCGGCACCCGCGCGCGCGGGGGCGCGGGGTCGACCCGCCG
>JBQCDH010000001.1:0-8926 GCA_051961435.1 Solirubrobacterales bacterium | reverse complement strand
AAGGCGTCCGGTAGGGGTCACCCCCGGCCCCTCCACTACGCTTCGCGATGTGAGCCTGGCCGCCGACTTCCAGCAGATCCTCGAGACGCTGCCGCCCGACTGGACGGACCTCGAGGTCGACATGCGGATCGAGGAGGAATCGCAGTACGTCGACACCGCCGTCGTCCTCAGCCAGGTCAACGCGCAGGTGTACCAGCACCCGCGGGACCAGGAATGGCAATGGCGGCTGCTGGTCGCCAGCAGCTTCGGGCATGCGGCCGCGCCGGAGACGGTGAAGGGTGTTCTGGAGAAGCTCGACGCCGGAGGGGTCGCCGGCGAGCTGCGGGTGGCCGAGGTGCGCGAGGGGCGTTCGGAGGTCGTGCAGATGTGGGGCCGCCCCGAGAGCGTCCGCGAAGAGTTCCGCCAGCGCCGCTCGCTGTAGTTGCGGACGGGTAGGGGAGCCGGGTGGCCCACGTCCTCAGCATCGCCGGCGACCTGATGCTCGGCTCGAAAGTCGAGGCGCAGCTGAGCGCCGCCGGCCATGAGGTCACCACTTCGCCCTCGCTGGAGGAGAGCACGTGGGAAGGCATCGACCTGATCGTCGCCGACCTGGACGTCGAGAACCCCGAGGCTCTCGTCGGCCTCGGCATGCCCGTCCTCGGCTACTACTCCCACGTCGACGTCGCCACGAAGGAAGCGGCGGAAGCGGCCGGGCTCGACCTGGCGGTCCCGCGCTCCCGGATGGCGCGGGAGCTGCCCGCGCTAGCGGAACGCCTGCTCGACGTCTAGCGGCTTTTCCAGCAGGTGGTGCTTCAGGTCCCAGGCCGCCCATTCTTCGAGGACCCGCCTGTCGAACGGCTTGGGGTGCAGGTCCGGCAGCAGGACCTTCAGCTGCGCTTCCTGATCGCTCCGTTCCAGCGCCTTGTCGCCGGCGAGCAGGTCGCCGAGCGCCTTTTCGGGGTGCTGCTCCGTGAACGCGTAGCCCTCGCGGGTCGCCGCGACGACCGAGTTCACGAGCCTCGGATCGCTTTCCAGCTCCTTGCGCGAGGTCGTCAGGACCAGCTCGGGGTAGGGGGGAGCGCCGAATTCGTCGACTTTGAAGACCCGGATCGGCACCCCCTGCTGACGCAGCGCCACCGCCTCGGCGTTCCAGAAGCCGGTCGCCGCGTCGACCTTGCCGGCCGCCAGCGAGGCGACGGCGTTGAAGCCGATCGTCACCTCGTCGACCTTGCTCGGATCGCCGCCGTCGGCTTCCACCTCGGAGTCGACGACGGCTTCGTCGGAGGGCAGGCCGGTGACGCCGACCCGGTGTCCTTCCATCTCGCGGGGACGACCGACGGGCCCGTCTTCGCGGGCGATCACCGCGGCCAGGGGCCGCTGCACGACCGGCATCAGGCCGACCAGGTCGATGCCGCGCTCGCGGGCGATCCCGAGGTCGGTGATGTCGAGGATCGCGAACTGGGCGCGGCCGGCGGCGAGCAGCTTCGGCGCATCGGTCGATTCGCCCGGCGCCTGCACCTTCAGGTCGACGCCGGCGTCGCGGTAGAAGCCCTCGGCCTGCCCGGCGTAGATGCCGCTGTGGACCGCGTTGGGGGTGAAATCGAGCACGAGCGTCGCGCCTTTCGGCGCGCCCGGTTCAGCACCGCCTCCGCCGCATCCGGCGAGGCCGGCGAGCATGAGAGCGGTCGCCAGCAGCGCGACAACCCGACTCATCTGGGCGGGAAACCTATTTCATAGAGCGAATATGAGTACACTGCCGCCGCTTACCTGATCACGGGAATCGAGGAGGATAAGAGTGCAGGAACGAGGTCTAGCCGCATATTTGGCTGAGTTGATCGGCACGCTGCTGCTGGTCTTCTTCATCACCAGTGTCGTCGTCCTGTTCGTGTCCACCGGTGGTCAGGCGAGCTTCGGCTCCGACTTCGCCGTCGTCGGGCTGGTCCACGCCTTCCTGCTGTTCGGGCTGGTCGTCATGTTCGGCGTGGTCAGCGGCGGGCACTTCAACCCGGCGGTGACGCTGGGGGCGCTGGCGATCCGCCGCATCCGCCCGCTCGACGCCGTCATCTACATGCTCGCCCAGCTCTCCGGGGGCGTCCTCGGCGCGCTGCTGACCAAGGCGCTGCTGCTCGACGAGGGGCGGGCCACCCATTACGGCGCCGCTCAAGTCAGCGGCCTCCTGGCCGGCAACTTCGCCGGCGCCGTGGTCGAGGGGATCGGCACCTTCGTCCTCGTCCTCGTCGTCCTCACCGCCGTCTACTCGGAGAAGAGCTTCAAGGAGTGGGCGCCGCTGGCGATCGGCACCACCCTGGGGTTCATCGTCATGGTCGGCGGACCGCTGACCGGCGGCAGCTTCAACCCCGCCCGCTGGTTCGGCCCGGCGCTCGTCGGCAACACCTGGGGCGGCGTCTGGCCCTACCTGGCCGGCCCGATCGTCGGTTCGCTGCTGGCCGCGGCCGTCTACCGCTTCATCCTCGAGCCGGGGGCGCTGCCGCCGACCGAACCGCCGGAGCACGTCCGGCCGCCGGTTCCGAAACGGGCGACGCCGACCAGCGACAGGCCCGCCGACTGAGGCAAGACCTTCGAAAGCGCCACCCGGACCGGGTGGCGCTTTCGCTTTAGTAGCTTGAGCGTCGTGCGCCGGGTCACCTTCTCCCGCAACTTCACGCTCTCCCTCTCCCGGACTTGCCAGTGCTACTGCAAGTACTGCGCCTTCGCCACCCACCAAGCGCACATCCACGCCCCCGAGCGGGTCGAAGAGATCCTCGACGAAGCCGTCCGCCGCAACACCAAGGAGCTGCTCGTCCTCACCGGCGAGCGTCCCGAGGTCAACCCGGTAGTAGCCGACCGCCTCGCGGCCTGGGGCCACGACGACTTCACCAGTTACGTCGCCTGGGCCTGCGAACGAGCCCTGGAGCGCGGCATGCTCCCGCACACCAATATCGGCGTGCTGGACAAGCACGATCTGGCCCGCCTCCGAGAGGTAACCGCCTCCCAGGGCCTGATGCTCGAGTCGACTTCAGAGCACCTGATGGACACCGTCCACGCCGGCTCTCCCACCAAGCACCCGTCGCAGCGCCTGACCATGATCGAGGCTGCCGGTCAGCTGAAGATCCCGTTCACGTCGGGAATCTTGGTGGGCATCGGTGAGACGGAGGACGAGCGCGTGGAATCACTGGAGGCGCTGGCGGTTCTTCACGGCCAGTACGGCCACCTCCAAGAGATCATCCTCCAGAACTTCGTCCCCCACCCGCGCTACTACGGCGCCGAGGTAGCCGACATCGCCAACGCGTCTTCCCAGCAACGATGGCAGGGCGACGGGGGTGACCCCGGAGGAGCCTCCACGAAATTTGCGACGGAGGGGTCACCCCCGTCGCCCCTACCGACATGGGCTTCGAACATCAGCCTCGACGACATCAAGCACCTAATAGCCGAGTGCAAGCGCCTGATGCCCGACGTAGGCGTCCAGGTCCCGCCGAACTTGTCCGAGTTCTGGCCCGAGCTGGTAGAAGCCGGCGCCACCGACCTAGGCGGCCTCTCCGCCAACGGCGACCACATCAGCCCCGAGGAGCCGTTCCCCAGCCCGCATCAAGTCAGGAAGGAGCTGGCCCCGCGCGGCTACGCCCTGACCGAGCGCCTCTGCGTCTACCCCCAGTACATGGACCCGGAGTGGATGGAGCAGGGAGTGCTGGACGTGATCAAGCTCAAGTACTGGAGCTTCATCCCACGGCGAGGATCCGGTCGCCGCTCGGAAGAGTCGATCGCCCCCGATCTCGCCGGCAAGGCGATCGCCAAGGGCCGCGAGGGAAAGGAGCTGAGCGAGGACGAGCTGACCGCGCTCTTCGCCGAGACCCGCCCCGAGGCGATCGAGGAGATGCGGGTCGCCGCCGACGAGCTGCGGGCGGAGCTGGCCGGCGACACCGTGACTTTCGTCGTCAACCGCAACATCAACTTCACCAACGTCTGCGTCGTCGGCTGCGCCTTCTGCGGCTTCGGCCAGGGGCGGCGCTCGCCGGACGCCTACGAAGTCTCCGAGGAGGATTTCGCGGCGCGGATCCGCGAGGCGGTCGAGTTCGGGGCCACCGAGCTCTGCATGCAGGGCGGCATCCATCCCGACCTCACCCTGGAGGAGTACGGCCGCTGGCTGCGGCTGGCGAAGGAGGCGGCGCCGCAGCTGCACCTGCACGCCTACTCGCCGATGGAGATCGACTGGGCCTGCGAGCGCTCCGGCCGCTCGCCGCGGGAGGTCTTCGAGTACCTGCTCGAGTGCGGGCTCGGCTCGACGCCGGGCACCGCGGCGGAGGTGCTCGACGACGGCGTCCGCCAGCGGATCTCGCCGAACAAGCTGCCCGTCGCCCGCTGGGTCGAGATCGTCGAAGCCTCCCATCGCGCCGGCCTGCGCTCGACCTCGACGGTGATGTTCGGCCACATCGAGGAGCCGCGCGAGCTCGCCCGCCACATGCGCGTGGTCCGGTCCCTGCAGGAGCGGACCGGCGGCATCACCGAGTTCGTCCCGCTCAGCTTCATCCCCTTCAACACGATGCTCGGCCGCACCCACGGGATCGAGGAGATCTCGATGCGGGAGAACCTCAAGCACACCGCCGCCTTCCGGCTGGCGCTGGGGCGGACGATCCCGAACCTGCAGGCAAGCTGGGTGAAGATGGGCCTGGAGGGGGCGACCGAGGCGCTGCGCTGGGGGGTCAACGACCTCGGCGGCACGCTGATGGAGGAGAACATCTCGCGGATGGCCGGCTCCCAGCACGGGGTGCGACTGGAGCCGGCGCAGCTGATCGCGGCGGCGCGGGCGGCCGGGCGGAAACCGGCGCAGCGGACGACGCTGTACGAGATCATCGAGGCCTATGCGAGCGATGGTCCTCGAGAGGCAGCGGCAGCCGCTCCGGCCGGCTGAGCTGCCCGAGCCAGAGCCCGCGCCCGGCCAGGTCCTGCTGGACGTCCGCGCCTGCGGCGTCTGCCGCACCGACCTGCACATCGTCGACGGCGAGCTGAGCGAGCCGAAGCTGCCGCTCGTCCCCGGCCACCAGATCGTCGGCGTCATCCGCGCCGCGGGGGAGGGGGCGGAGCGCTTCGCGCCGGGAGAGCGCGTCGGCGTCCCCTGGCTGGGCTGGACCGACGGCACCTGCCGCTACTGCCGCAGCGGCCGCGAGAACCTCTGCGACCACGCCAGGTTCACCGGCTACGACCTCGACGGCGGCTATGCGGAGGCGGCGGTCGCCGACGAGCGTTTCTGCTTCCCGATTCCCGAGGGTTATCCCGATCTGCAGGCGGCGCCGCTGCTCTGCGCCGGGCTGATCGGCTACCGGGCGCTGCGGCTGGTCGGCGAGGCGGAGCGGATCGGCTTCTACGGCTTCGGCGCCGCCGCCCACATCCTCTGCCAGGTGGCGGTGCACCAGGGGCGGCGCGTCTTCGCCTTCACCCGCGATGGCGACGTCGAGACGCAGGCGTTCGCGCGCGAGCTCGGAGCCGAGTGGGCGGGCGGCTCGGAGGAGGCGCCGCCGGAACCGCTCGACGGGGCGATCGTCTTCGCGCCGGTGGGGGCGCTGATGACGACGGCGCTGCGAGTCAGCGCCAAGGGCGCGCGGATCGTCAGCGCCGGCATCCACATGAGCGACATCCCCTCCTTCCCCTATGCGCAGCTCTGGGAGGAGCGGGTGCTCGGCTCGGTGGCCAACCTCACCCGCCGAGACGGCGAGGAGTTCATCGCCCTGGCGCCGCAGGTCCCGGTCCGGACCGAGGTCTCCGTCTACCCGCTGGAGGAGGCGAACCGGGCGCTCGACGACCTCCGCGCCGGCCGCTTCCGCGGCGCCGCCGTGCTCCAAATCTGAGCTGGATTGGCGGTTGAGCGGGCGCCGATCCGGGTAAGAGAGAAGGACCTTCGAAAGCCAAGGAAGGGGTGCCACCCCACGGAGGATGCCGCTGCATCCTAGGTCAGCGGAAGAGGTCTTCCTCAGGAGGGCGGTTGAGGGCGACGGCGCCGGGGCCGTCGCCCTCCGCATTTACGAAGCGGCCAAGGCCGCGTACCGCCACGGCCGGCACCCCCTCGTCCTTCCCGCGCACCAAATCGGCAGCGGCTGCGACCTCGTCGGCGATGGCGATCACGGTTGCTTGCAGCTCGCGGCTTTGCGAGTCCCGTCGCCCGCGCCAGTCATCAATCGGTGTCAGCCCCGCACACCCGATCGCGACCTCGCACTGACCCAGGCGCCACGCTCGTCCGAAACTGTCGGCGATTACTACGGCGATTGCCGGGGGGAGCCGGGGGTGAGGGTCGGCGGACAACAGCGGGGAGGGTCCGGCGACCCTCACCCCCGGCTCCTCGACAGTCGCTGCCAGTTCGGAGCGGATGACTCGGGCGGAGGCGTCGGGATCGATTGGCAGCAGGCAGACGGTGTCGTCTTCCGGGAGGTTCGAGGCGTCTATCCCAGCGTTAGCGCAGACGAAGCCATGGTGGGTTTCAGTGATGAGGATGCCTCGCTCGGCGCGGAGGATCGCGCGGCTCTCGTTCAGGATCAGCTCCACGAGTGCCGCCTCCTTACCCAGCTGCTTTGCCAGCTCGTGAGCCCGCTCGGACGGCTCGACATCGGATAGTCGACGCACCCGTCCCTCGGCCTTGGAGACGATCTTCTGCGAGATGACGACGACGTCGCCCGCCTCCAGCTCCGCCCGCGCGGCGATCAGCGCGCCGACCGCGTCGCCCTCGCGCACCTCGGGCAGTCCCTCGACCGGGATCGCCCGAAGCTCGCGGCTCATATCCCCAGCGCCTTCGCCGTCCGCCGCGCCCGCTTCGGTCGCTTCTCCAGCTCGCGGGTGAGCGCGATCACGTCGGCGGGGGTGTCGAGGTCGAGTTCGATCGAGGGCAGCCCCTCGATCCCGAACGGGATGCCCGCTGCCCGCGCCGCCTCGACGTGACGGTCGCGGCTGCCCTCGCCGAAGGCGGGGGCGATCGCCCCCGGTGGGCTGAGCAGCAGCGCGTTGGTGCCGGTGCCGTGGCGGTCGGGGACGATGCCGACGTAGTTGCCGGGGACGCCGGTCAGCAGCCGGTCGAGCTCGCGCGGGTCGAGCAGCGGGCAGTCGCCGGCGAGCAGCACGACGCGCTCGGCGCCCTCGACCTCGGCCCGGGCGATGCCGGCCTGCGCCGCCTCGACGTGGCCGGCGTCCTCGGGATCGGGGACCACCTCGGCGCCCGCCTCGGCGGCGAGTTCCTGGGCGATCGGGTCGCCGCTGACGACGATCGTCCGCTCGACCGCGCGCGCCCCGCCGATCGCTTCCAGCACGTCGGCGACCATCGCCGCCGCCAGCTCGCGGCGGCGCTCGCCGTCGATGCCCGCGGCCAGGCGCTGCTTGGCCGCGCCGAAGCGCTTCACCGGGAGTACCGCGGTTGCGTTCAAGCCGAATCGAGAGTAGCGGCGTAGTCGAGCACGATCCGCGCCAGCCGCACCCGGCCGGCGGCGCCCTCCATCAGGGTCGGCGCGGCGAGGGTCGGGATCTCGGCCGGGGGCGGGTCCGGGTCGCCCTCGTCGACGACCATCGCGTCGATCAGGCCCGCGTAGAGGGAGGCGACGCCGGCGGCGGTGGTCGGGCGGCCGAGCCCTTCCATGAAGCGATCGGTCGGCCCCTTCACCACCTGGCCGGCGACGTAAGGGCTGACGGCGACGACGGGGGCGGCAGAGGCCGCGATCGCCTCCCGCATCCCTGGCACGGCGAGGATCGGGCCGATGCTGATCACCGGGTTGGAGGGGCCGATCACGATCGCCTCGGCCTCGCGTAGCGCGGCGAGCGCCTCCGGGGTCGGCTCGGCCGCCTCGATCCCCTCCAGCTGCACCCCGAGCACGTCGGGCTGGCCGCCGTCGAGGATCAGGTACTCCTGCAGGGCGCGCGTCCCGCCGGGGGTGAGGATCCGGGTCCGCACCGGCGTGTCGGCCATCGGCAGCACCCGCGCCTCGACCCCGAGGCCGCGGGCGATCTGTGCCTGGGCATCGGTCGGGCGGCCGCCGTCGTCGAGGAACTGACGCCGGTAGAGGCAGGCGGCGAGGTCGCGGTCGGAGAGGCCGAACCAGCTGGGGGCGCCGAGCTGCTTGAGGCGGTTGAAGACGGCGAAGTCGTCGCCCTCGATCCCCCAGCCGCGCTCCTCGTCGATCTCGCCGCTGAGCCAGTAGGTGACGAGGTCGGGGTCGGGAGATACGTGGACGCCGAGCGCCTCGATGTCGTCGCCGGTGTTGGCGATCACCGCCAGGTCGGAGCCGACCTCCTCCTGCATCCCGGCCGCGAGTTTGGCACCGCCGGTGCCGCCGGCGAGGAGCGCGACCCTCATCCGGGCACCCGCTGCGGATGGCACCCGGCGTTCACGCCCAGTGGTCGCCCTCGGGCAGGTTGGTGAGGCGGATGCCGGCGTGGACCTTGTAGCGGGTGTTGACCGAGATCAGCATCGGGGTGAGCTGCTCGACGATCCGCGCCATCTCCAGGGCGCCGGCGTTGACCGCGCGCAGGCCGGGGATCAGCTCGATCAGCCGCGCCACCCGGGCCTTGTCGGCCTTCTTGTCGCCGCAGACGAGGATGTCCTCGCCGAGCTCCTGGTCGAGGTCGGCGAGGATCGGGGCGCCGACCGTGTGCAGGGCGGAGACCACCGTCACCCCCTCCGGGACCATCTCCTGCGCCTGCTGGGCGGCCGAGCCCTGCCAGACGCCGAGCGAGCGGGTCGCCTTGCCGCTGACGGCGGCGGCGAGGGGGACGGTGCAGTCGACGAGGATCTGGCCGGGGCGCAGCGCCTCGCGCAGGTTGTTGAGGTTCTCCGACTGGCCGCGGAAGGGGACGGTGAGGAAGACGATCTCCCCCTTGGTCGCGGGGGGGGGGGGGGCGGGGCGGGGGGGGGGGGGGCCCGGGGCCCGCCCCCCCCCCCCCCCCGCCCCCCCCCCCCCCCCCCCCCCCCCCCCCGCGC